>DATNCQ010000239.1:0-19133 GCA_035571515.1 Vicinamibacterales bacterium | reverse complement strand
AGACGCGTTGGGTGGGAGGGTGGAACGCCCACCCAAGTCTCAACATCGAGCGAAACAGTGTTCGAATTCAGGCCAGAAATCGCGACATGTCGCGATCGGAAACGGATGCGGAAAGACACATATCAGACACGCAAGAAATTTGCGAACTTACATCTAATTGATGCTGAACGACTTATTGTGGCGGAGAGGGTGGGATTCGCACCACTGCCGGTTGTTGAGAACAAAGAACTTAACGGGATTCGAGATCCTCCAGATCCGCCAGATACGCTGAAAAGCCCGGGTAGACGCACGTATTGCGCACGCGGAGCGATATACGTGACGTATATGGCATAATGGCGTCGGAGGCTTCTGACCATGCCCCGCACCGCCAAGGTCTTCATGACCAATCGCAGTCAGGCTGTCCGACTGCCGAAGGAGTACCAGTTCTCTACGGCCGAAGTGTTCATTCGCAAGGAGGGCGATGAGGTCATCCTCTCGCCGCGTCCGCGCGACTGGCGCTCCTACCTGGAATCGGCGCCCGTGGCCTCCGACGCGTTCATGGCCGATGGCGAGGACCTGCCCGTGCAGGAGCGCGAGGGGTGATGCCGCGCTACATGCTCGACACCGACACGTGCTCCTACATCATGAAGCGCTCGCACCCCATCGTGCTCAAGCGTCTGCAGGCGGTGCCGGTCAGCGACGTCTGCATGTCGATCATCACCAAGGCTGAACTGCTGTACGGCGTGGAGGTCTCGCCTCGTCGCTCCCAGGACGCCGCAGCGCTCGCGGCCTTCCTCCCCTACGTCGAGGCGTTGGACTTCACGGATGACTCCGCACTTCGCTACGCCGAGATCAGAGCTGACCTGAAGAAGCGTGGCGCGCTCATCGGCGCCAACGACCTGCTGATTGCCGCACACGCCCGCGCGCTCGACCTGAGGCTCGTCACGAACAACACCGCGGAATTCGAGCGCGTCCGCGGCCTCGCCATCGAGAACTGGACGACTCCCCCGCGCCGCAAGAAGTGAAGGCCCGAGTCGCCTCGCTGCCTTGGCGTCGCTCATTCAAGACTTGCGCGACGCTCGTAAGCAGCCTCTCGCCCTCGGCCCTGCGATAGAAGCTCACGCCAACGAAGCACGTCTGCAGGTCGATGGCGTGGCGGAGCAAGCGCCAGGGATCCCGCTGCCCTTTGTAGTACAGCGCGGTATGAAGATTCCACGCGCGCGTTGCCTCGTCCTGCATGCCATACTCCGCTGCCGGAGGACTATCCTTTGGCGAGAATCACGCGGCCCCATATCAAGGGGTAGCGCTCGATCAAGGGTCAGGTGCCGTTCTTCATCGACTCGGCCCGCTCGGTGAGACACCGCAACCTGAAATACGGACTTTGCGAAATCAACAGCGATGGTCGTATGCTCCATGTGGATTCCTCCTGTCCGTGGCCCTCAAGAGGCCGTTTCACCTGGCACGATGATGCCGCATCGGCAGAAGGAGTCCATTCCATCGCATGCACCCGACGGCGAATTCTGAAGCGCCGCGGGTGATGCGTGGGCGTTGATAGACATGAACACCGATTCCGTAGAGTTTGTCGACGGAGAGAGGATTGGGTCGAGCGTCCTCTCGGTGTTCGAAGAACTCCGCATAACGCTGGAGGAAGTTCTTCCAGCGGCGGAAATTGAGCACGTCGGCTCTACGGCGATCCCAGGCGCTGTTACTAAGGGGGACTTGGACGTTTGCGTGCTTGTGGATGCGAGCGCTTTTCGGGAAGCCGACCGGGTGCTGGCTGAGAGGTTCGCGCGGAATGTCGGTTCGGACCAAACAGAGTCTCTTTCATCCTTCGTCGACGAATCGAAGCCTGTTCCGGTCGGTGTGCAGCTCGTGGTCCGCGGCGGCACCGAGGACTTCTTCGTCCGATGGCGAGACCTCCTTCGCCGATCGCCGCAAGTCCTGAGCGATTACAACCAACTCAAGCGCCGATGGCACGGTGGCTCACACGAGGGCTACCGGGCGGCGAAGTCGACGTTCATCGAAGACACGCTCCGAGCAAGCGGGGTTGCTGGTTAACCCGGAATTGCAGCGGACGGGCTGCGCCCGCCGCTGAATTCCAGTATCGGTTAGACGGCTGAACCAACCGAAATACCGGAAGCTGGAGCCCTTGGAAACGCAGTTCACGAAGCTTCAAGGTCAGTACCTGGCGTTTGCACTGACGTACACGAAGCTGAATCGGCGCAGGCCGGCCGAAGCCGACTTTCAGCGCTACTTCAACGTGACACCGCCATCTGTGCACAGCATGATCCTCACCCGAACGGTCGACACCCAGGTGGTGCTTCTTCCAGCCTCGTTTGCCGTGTCCCCCGTGTTTCGCCGCAGCCCACTCCCCTTCACCCAGCAGAGCCCGGTGCTGTCGACGATGAGAGGCACACGTTTGCCTGTCGAGACTCGACCAAGCGTGAGGTCGAGGCACTGGCCGCGCCGGGAAAGCGTCTCCATCGGAGCACTACGGCCGACGCCGTCACCCGCTGACGTTTGAGATCCGGGCCTCGTACTGGGCGACGAAGCGCGGCGACACCTGCCCCAGCCGATCGACGTCGACCCGGCCGCTGCGCTGGATGTAACTCCACGCCAGTCGCCACGGGTCGAGCAGCATGTGCTCACCAAAATGCTCGTACCACTGAGCGCTCCGGTTCGCTGCCGCGACCAGCTTCTCGACAATCGGCCGTCGCGCGGTCTCGTACGCCTGCAATGCCGCCGGGACGTCGCCGCCTTGGTCGCTCAGCGCCTGCGCGAGCGCGATCGCGTCCTCGAACGCCAGGCGCGTGCCCGACCCGATCGAGAAGTGCGCGGTACGCAACGCGTCGCCGACGAGGACGCGGTTGCCGACCGACCAGTGCTCGTTGCGAATCTTTGGAAAGCGACGCCATATCGATTTGTTGGCGACGAGCGGGTGCCCCCGCAAGACGCCGGCAAAAGCCGATTCGATCGCCGCCCGCGTCTGCGCGTCGTCCATCGTCTCGAAGCCGGCGCGCTGCCAGGTGGTCGCGTCGCATTCGGCGATGAAGGTGCTCATCGCCGGCGCGTAACGGTAGTGGTGCGCGTTCATCGGCCCGAATGGCGTATCGACGAACGTGTGGCTCAACGTCTCGAAGGCGCGCGTCGTGCCGTACCAGACGAAGCGGTTGGACAGAAACTGGACGCGCGTACCAAACGCCGCCTCGGACAGGCGTCGCACGACCGAGTGGACACCGTCGGCGCCGACGACCAGGTCGTACCCGGACAGCTCGGCTTCGGTGGCCACGGTGTGCCGGTATTCGGGGACCACCCCGACCGACGCCAGCCGCTGCCGCAGCAACTTCAACAGCGCCAGCCGGCCGATTGCCGCGAAGCCGACGCCGTCGATAACCACGCGTTCGCCTCGGTGGAACAGCGCGAGATCGGTCCACCGCTGCATCGCCGCTGCAACCAGACGATGGGTCTCCTCGTCGTCGTGGCGCAGGAAGTCGAGCGCGCGATCGGAGAAGACGACGCCGAAGCCGAAAGTCGAATCGGCGTCGTTCTGCTCGACGATCCGGATGTCGTGCCGCGGCTGGTGCCGCTTCACGAGGTACGCCAGGTAGAGGCCAGCTGGTCCGGCGCCGACGATCAGGATCTTCAACGCCGCTGTTCCTGCGCCAACTTTGCGGCGATGATCTCGCGCAGCTCGCGCTTCAGAATCTTGCCAACCGGGCTCAGCGGCAGCTCGGCCGCGATTTCGAGCCGCTCCGGCAGCTTGAACGCGGCAATCTGCTGCGCGCGCAGGAAGGTGATCAGTTCGGCGAGGCCCAGTGTCTCGCCCGGATGCGGAACAACGAAGGCGCACGCCTTCTCGCCGAACACCGGATCGGGCATTGCGACCAGTGCCGCCAGCTTCACTTTCGGGTGCGTGAGCATCAGCGCCTCGATCTCCTCGCACGAGATCTTTTCGCCGCCGCGATTGACGAAGTCTTTGCGCCGCCCTTCGGCGTACAGGTACCGGCCGCGCCGGCGCACGACGTCGCCCATTCGATAGAAGCCGTCGGCAGTGAAGGCCTCGGTGTTCTTCTCCGTGGCGTCGTAGTAGCCGCGGATCGTGTATGGCCCGCGGGTAATCAGCTCGCCGGCCTCGCCGTCCGGCACTTCACGCCCGTCGTCATCGACCACGACGATCTCGTCGGCGTCGCACACCGGCGCGCCCGAGCTGTGCAGCAGCCGCTCGTCGTCATCGTCCAGCCGTGTCATGTTGATGAGCCCCTCAGCGGTGCCGTAGATCTCCTGCGGCGTGACGCCGAAGCGCTCGCGGAGGCGTTGGCGCAGCTCCGGCGCGAGCCGCGCGCCGCCATTCTGTACGACGCGCAGTGACGCGAGATCGAAGCGCTGCTCGACGTGCGCCTCGAGCCAGCCGGCGATCAGCGGCACCACGGCAGCGATCACCGTCACGCGCTCGCGCTGAACGGTCGCGAACACCGAGTCGGTGTCGGTCGACGGCGACAGGACGACCGCGCCGCCGAAGGTGAGCGCGCCCAGAACCCCGGGTGACGCCAGGTTGTAGTTGTGGCCGAGCGGTAGAATCGCCATGAAGACGGTACGCTCGTCAAAGCCCGCCGCCGCCCCGCACAGGCGCGCGTTCAGCACGTAGTCCTGGTGGGTGCGCGGGATCAGCTTCGACATCGACGTCGTGCCGCCGGACAGCAGCATCGTGCCGACCTCGGCGGGATTGACCGTCACCGGAGGTTCGTCGATGTCGCCGTCGCGGAGCAAGTCGGCCAGCGCGTGTTGCCCAGGCAGCGGCTCGCCGGCGACGATGACGTGCCGCAGCGGCGACGCCTCGGCGCGCAACGCGTCGGCCATCGTGCGGAAGTCGAAGCTGCCGGCGCGATCGCCGATCACGTACGCGGTCGCTCCCGAGGCGTTCACGAAGTGCCGCAATTCCGCCTGGCGGTGCGAACGCAGCGCCATCACCGGTATCGCGCCGATCCGCGCGAGCGCGAAGTAGACGAGCACGAACTCCGCGGCGTTCGGCAGCTGCATCACCACGCGGTCGCGCGGCGCGAGGCCGAGTGCGAGCAGGCGCGCGGCGAGCCGGGTTGCGTCGCGATGCAGGTCGGCGTACGTCCAGTGCCGATCGCGATCGATCAGCGCGATCTGGCCGGGCCGGCGTGCCGCGCCGCGGCGGACGATGTCGAACAGATCCCTGCCATCCCAATAGCCTTCGCGGCGGTAGCGTGCGGCCGTTGCGGCGGGCCAGGCCACTGTGCCGGCGAGCATCGTCCCTCCTCGAGCCGTCGATCACCGGCGCGCCGTCGCACCCGCTGACGAAGGCTATTTCACCACGCCAGGCGGCAACCGGGGGCGGACGTACGAGGTCTCGCCTGATGGCCAGCGGTTCCTCATATCGTGTCGAAGAATTGAACGGCTCGCGTCAGGCCTGGCCCTGCCGCCCCGGATGTCAGTGCTCCGGAATACGCCCTTGTCGTCGCAAAGTGGCGAGCTACGCGAGCCGCGCGCCTGCAGTCGTTCGGTCACCAGATCGGCGTTTACTGCGACTGACGTGCGGCTTTCAGCCGCGCAGGCGACGGTGGTTGACCGCTGGCGGCGTGCGTGAACGAAATCGGTCAGGTACGTTCCACGACAGGTCCCCGAGTGCAGGTAAACTGCTTCGTCAGTTTCCCAAGCTTCTAACTACAAGGAGCTGAAATGACCTCGCACTCGAAATCACCCAATGCCCCCCGAGAAGGAGTGAGCCGGCGTCATCTGATGCAGGTGGCGGCCGCCGGCGCCGCGGGCGCCGTAACCGCCGGCCTGGCTGCGCCCTCGTTGGCGCAAACCGCGGCCGTTCTGGCCGAAGCTTCCGCCGCCGATTATGCGCGTGATCCGACGCGCTGGGGCAGCGCGCAAACTGCGGCGCTGTTCCCCGGCTTCAAGCATCTCGATATGCGCATCAACGGCGCCGTCATTCGCCTGCGCCATGGCGGTTCGGGGCCGCCGTTGCTGTTGCTTCATGGCTATCCGAACAATCATGTGCTATGGCACGCGGTCGCGGCAAAGCTCGCACAGCGCTATCACGTGGTGTGTCCCGATCTCAGGGGCTATGGCGATTCCTCGCTGCCCGAGCCCGGCGACAGGCTTGTCAATTACAGCCATCGCGTGATGGCCGAAGACATGATCGAAGTGATGGAACAGCTCGGCCATCAGCGTTTTTTCCTGATTGGCCATGATCGTGGCGCGCGCGTGTCCCATCGCATGTGCCTCGACCATCCGGAGCGCGTGATGAAGGTCTGCCTCCTGGACATGCTGCCGACCTATTACGTCTGGACCAACACGACGAGAGAGTGGGCGCTTGGTACCTGGCATTGGGCGTTCTTGGCTCAACCGGAGCCGTTCCCTCAGACGATGATCAATGCCGTGGGTCCCGAATGGTTTCTCACCAGCCGCGGCGGCAATCCGCGGCAGCGACCCAAGATCGTGATGGACGAGTTCATACGCTGCTTCACGCCGAAGACCGTGACCGGCGCCTGTCGCGACTATCGCGCGGGTGCGACCATCAATTTCGAAATGGACGCGGCCGACAAGGACAAGCAGATCACGACTCCGCTCCTCGTGCTCTGGGGCACAAGAGGCGCGCCGCCGACAGACGAATATCCGACGGTGTGGCGCAAATTCGCGCGCAATCTCGTGAGCATAGAGCCGCTCGCCACCGGCCATTACATACAAGAGGAAATGCCCGAGCAGTGTCTGGACCGTTTCTTCAAATTCTTTGTCGCCTGACGCCGGGCACTGGCATCCGGTATCAAGCCGGCTGAGGAAGGCCGCTCCATTCAAGAGCGCTCACGATCGACGACCTGCTGAATGATCCGTAAGTTGCGGATTCAACGCGTCCGGAAAACAAGTGTTTTCGAAACGCGCCGTCCTTACTTCGTGGGCACGAGCCGCTTCAGCTCTTCGCTCCAGTTGACGACAACGTCGATCGGCGTCGTTTGCTCGACAACTGTGTTAACCAGAAACCGCTGGCCATCGGCGGCGACGTCATAGTTAGGGGCCAGGTGGTTCAGATACAGTGCGATTCGGGGACGGACCTCGAACAACGGTCGGACGACACCTACCTCGAATGCAGACCCCTGGCCGTTTACGGTTGCCGCCGTGAGCTTATTGTCAGCGTCGAGGTAGAACAGTTCTTTGCCGTCGCGGCGCCATCGTGGCTCCGTTCCACCGCCTGCGGAGACCTGCCACTGGCCCCCCGGCCCAGGAAACGGGCGCACGTATACTTCGAATCGACCAGACTCATCCGAGGCGTACGCAAGCCACCGCCCGTCAGGAGAAAAGCGACCGGACATCTCGTGCGATGCAGTCTGCAGAAACGTCGTCGGCTTGCGACTCGCAAAGAGTGGCAAGACCCAGAGATCACGGCCCGTTCGAGGACTCGACTGACCGCCGTTGTAATAGGTGATAAAACGGCCGTCGGCGGACCAACTCATTGGATATTTATCGAGCTTGTCCGCCAGCACCACGTCCTCGGTGTCGGCCCCGCTCGACGCCCTCTGATGCAGATCGAGAAGTCCCTTACGACGCGAGGCGAAGACGATGCGGCTGCCGTCGGGCGACCACACCAATTCAAGTTCATCGGCCGGATCGAACGTGAACCGCGTCCGCAGGCCACGAGCGATTTCGTAGATCCAGATGTCGCGGGTATTTCTGGCCGGATCGAGTATGCTGACCGCCGCGCGTCTGCCGTCGGGCGATAGCTCCAGGCCTACTTGGTCCTCCTTGTCACCGACCGTCGCCAGTTGGTTCCCCTTGCGGTCAAACCAGACGAGCTGCGAGCGGACGTCCTCCCCACTTCGCTGATAGGCGAGAACGCCCGTCTCCGACACGGCAAAGGCGCCGGCCCGCCCGCTGGGGCCACCAATCACCACCCGATCGACCAGCGGCGCCGCGTCGCCGGTCAGTTTGAGGCGCCCAGCATCAAACGGCTGTGCCATGAGCGTGCTTTCGCGCAGGAAGAGCAGATGGCCCTGCGCATACTTCGCGTTAGCGCCCCCCTGCAACAGCAGCTTGGATTCCTCTTTCGAATCAAGCGAGCCTACTCGAACCGCGCCATCGCCAGTGGGGCCGCCCGTCGTGGTCGCGCGGGCGAAATAGAGAAAGTGCCGGCGGTCGGGCAAGAAGAAGGGATATATGTGCGCTAGCTCGCCGCGCTCGGCGTCGAGCTTCGTGACGGGGGCCGGTGCACCACCTGACGCAGACACTCGATAGAGAGGCCCCCCACTAGTAAAGTGGAAGAGAATCACGTCATCTCGGCTCCAGGCGCCCGCGCCCGTGCTACTGGGGACAGAATCGACCAACGTCAAGGGCGGCCCGCCAGACGCATCGATCTTCTTGAGCTTGCCTTGTGCGAAAAAGGCGAGGAAGCGGCCGTCGGGGGACCAGAACGCCCCTATGGCGTCTTCTGTGCCAGCGAGCGCCTGCGCGGTGAACGCATCCAACGGACGGACCCAGAGCCGCCTTGGCTGATTAGGTGCCCCTGCCACGAACGCCAGGCGCCGGCCATCTGGCGAGAGCGCGAACCGACTCTCTGGGACCGTCTGGCTCGAAAAGGTGATGTCTTCGGGCGGCAGAATCGAGGTGCGGTAGGCGCGCGTGTCCGCCGGGGCGCGCTGAAAAGACACGACAGCGGCGAGGCCCAGCGTCGTGAGAAGAAGAAGGCCGGTCAGAGCCATCCATGTGAGGCGCTCGCGACCTCGGCGTGGCTCTGACACAGGTGATGCGACCGCCCCGGCGAATGCTTCCTCGACCTCAATCCGCGCATCGCCGGCATCACGCAAGCGGCGGCTGGGATCTTTTTCCAGACACCGCTGCAACAGCCGTCGAATGATGGCCGGCGTCCTCTCCGGCAGCGCCGGCCAATTCGGCTCGCGTTCCAGAATCGCGGCGATCGTGTCGGAGATGGTCGCGCCGGGAAACGCAGGCCGCGCACTCAGCATCTCGTACAACACGCACCCGAACGCCCAGATGTCGGTGCGTTTGTCTACGGCTTGGCCGCGCGCCTGCTCTGGGCCCATATACGCGGCAGTTCCGACGATGAGCCCTTCGCGCGTGTCATTCAGCGTGATGGTCGGCAGCTCCGTCACTCCGTTCGCGCCCTTGTCACCGCCCGCTTCGAGCTTGGCTAACCCGAAGTCGAGTACCTTCACAACGCCCTGCGGCGTAATCTTGATGTTGGCGGGTTTGAGGTCGCGGTGGACCACGCCTTTCTCGTGGGCGGCATCGAGCGCGTCGGCGATCTGGCGGGCGATGTCCAGTGCTTCTTTGATCGGGAGACCCCTCGATC
This sequence comes from Vicinamibacterales bacterium, assembly GCA_035571515.1. GTDB lineage: Bacteria > Acidobacteriota > Vicinamibacteria > Vicinamibacterales > UBA2999 > Gp6-AA40. Next base: position 9,820 of record DATNCQ010000239.1, on the reverse strand, counting down.
CTCTGTGTGCAATGCGTTCGGTCAGCGTGTCGCCGTCTACATATTCGAGGATCAGCGCGCGGACCTGTGTGCCGGCTTCAGTGGGCGCGTCCTCGACGCCGTAAATCGCAGCGATGTGCGGATGATTGAGTGATGCGAGCACGCGGGCTTCGCGCTCGAAGCGGACGAGACGGTCGGCATTGGCGATAAAGGCGGACGGCAGGAGCTTGATCGCCACGTCACGCCGAAGCCGCGTGTCGCGAGCGCGGTAGACCTCACCCATCCCACCGGCGCCGATCAGGCACTCGACTCGATACGGCCCGATCAGTGTCCCGGGTTCGAGTTGCGACGTGGTCGTGGCCGAAATCTTCAGGGGGATCGCAGCACGGCTGGCGCTCTCGGAAGGTACCGCGAGCATCGCATCGACTTCTGCGCGCAGGGCGGGGTCGCCCGCGCACACCTGATCGAGATAGCGCGCCCGGGCTGATTCGGTGCGCGTGAGCGCCGCGTGAAACACCGCCGTCACCTGCCGCCAGCGTTCAGGCGTCATGTCGCGGCTCGCCAGCCAGCTCCTTCAACAACCACGCGCGCGCGGCTTGCCAGTCGCGCTCGACGGTAGCATGTGAGACGCCAAGCGCCTCACCAGCCTCTTCGACTGAGAGTCCGCCGAAGAACCGCAGTTCGGCCAGCCGACTCTTACGCGGATCGAATGCAGCGAGACGCGTGAGCGCCGCGTCCAGGTCGAGGACGTCAACATCAACGGCCGGCGCCACGCGGGCGGCTTCGTGGAGCGTGACACGCGCCCATCGTCCGGACCGCTTCGCCATGCGATGCGCTCGCGCTCGATCGACCAGAATGCGGCGCATCATCTCACTCGCGACGCCGAAGAACTGGCCCCGGTTCTGCCATACCACCCGGCGCTGATCCACCAGCCGCAAATAGGCCTCGTGCACGAGCGCCGTGGGCTGCAGGCTATGCCCCGGTCGCTCGCGACGCAGCCGTGCGGCTGCCCGACGGCGAAGCTCCTGGTACAGCACCGTCATCAACTGGTCACGGGCGTCGGTATCACCCGCGGTCCAGGCATGCAGGAGCGCCGTCACGTCGTGACCGGACGCATTCATGGCATGGAAGCGGTCACATCGTGCCGCGTCGTCGGCACCGCGTCAAGGACATGAGGGACGTTTTGCGGCGTTCTCGCGTGACCCGGTGGAGGCCATTCGGCCGCCGCCGTAAGGGCCTCCAGAAAGCAGGAGGTCATGTGGCGCCGCGGAGTTCTTTCCTGCGCTCTCTTGATTGGGATCGTAGGTCGCGCCGGCGCGCAAACACCGGTGCTGCTCGGATACATGGACAGCGACATTCGATTGGCTGTGCGGCGCGCGGTCGAGGGCGCTGCCGCCCGTCTCGCCCGCCCCGGCTGCCAGAAGCTTTTCGCCGACTTTACCGATGCAGACGGCCAGCGCCTCTCGACCACGCTCGCGGCGAGCGGAAAGAGTCCAACTGAGGCCTTCAGTGTCTTGCGATTTTTCGATGACGGCGCGGCGCCGCAATGCGGCGCCGGCACGACGCTGGCCTTCACCCAGCGTGGCTCTCGGCTCATTCGCGTCTGCGGACCGCAGTTCAGGGAGCGATTTCAGCAGAATCGCACGACCACGGAGATCGTCGTGATTCACGAGTTCCTCCATTCGCTAGGCCTGGGCGAGAATCCGCCTAGCAGTCAAGCGATCACCGAGCAGGTCGTAGTCCGGTGCGGTGGATGAACCGGCCGCGAACTTCGACGGCGCTCAGCGTGTCTGAAGTCGAAGGTGAGATTCCGTCGGAAGGATGCGCGCCTCGGCGCGGGACTCACGGAGTGATATCTGGGTGGACCTTAACCCCATGAATATAAGTGATTGATTTAGAAGAAACTTATTTTGGCGGAGAGGGTGGGATTCGAACTCTCACGCCTCCAATGGATTCGTTAACTTACAGATTCTAAGATGCCACGGTTGCCATCGATGCCGCCGATGCCGTGGCGCATTGCCCGCTATTGCCCGGCGCCTGAGGACACGACGGTGTCTGTGCAGAACCGCACAGACGTCGCCGTCCATCGACACTACGCTGTCTCGATGAGACGCTTCAACGTACGCCCGTTCGTCTTCGTGGCGTTGACAGCCGGAATGCTCGCGGGATGCGGCATGATCACCGGTTCCCGAGACACACGCACCGACGCAGGCCGTGCTTCGGCCGAGGAGACATCGCCTGCATTGATCGCCGAGGGGCAGCGCGTCTTCCGGTTCGACACCTTTGGTGACGAACAGGTCTGGACCGATACGCTTCGCCTGCACGAGATTGTCGAAAAGAGCGTCGACCCGCTGACTGCCCTCAAGGTGGGCTTCAAGGTGGACTCGACGGTGCTGCCGCCAGGGATCCTGGAGAAAGTCGATCTCAAGAGTCCGGCGACGACGGTCGCGCTGCTCAAGATGGATGCGATCGTGGGCATTCAAGCGACGGTGGACGCGAACAACCACATTACGCAGCTTGGTGTGACCTGCGCGTTCTGTCACTCCACCGTCGACAACTCGGTGATGCCGGGCATCGGCCTTCGGCAGGACGGCTGGCCGAATCGGGATCTGAACGTCGGCGCCATCATCGCGCTGTCGCCGGTCCTCTCAGCGGACAAGAAAGCCGTGTACGCGTCGTGGGGTCCCGGCCGATACGACCCGCGCTACAACCAGGACGGCAAGAACACGCCGCTGGCGCTCCCGCCGGTGTATGGCCTGGCCCAGGTCCGGAATGAAACCTACACCGCGGACGGACCGATCTCGTACTGGAATGCCTATGTCGCCGTGACGCAGATGGGCGGGCGAGGGAACTTCGCCGATCCGCGGCTCGGGATCGATGTGAAGCACTCGCCGGATATGGTCAGTGCGAAGCTCCCGGCGCTACGCGCCTACCAGCACAGCCTGCGGACACCAGCGGCTCCGGCAGGCAGTGTCGATGCGGAGGTCGCTGCCCGTGGTCGCACCGTCTTTGATCGATCCTGCGCGAGCTGTCATGTGGGCGGCTCAGGCACGGACAACAATCGCGGGAACCTACACACGCCTGCGGAAACAGGCGTTGACGGGGCGTATGCGGCGCGGACGGTGAACAAGGCGTATCGCACGACACCACTGCGCGCGCTCTGGCAGCACCCCCCGTACTTCCACGACGGCAGCGCCGCCACGCTTGCAGACGTCGTGACCCATTACAACCGCGCGCGGACACTCGGTCTCACTACGGAGCAGCAGCGGGAGCTCGCCGAGTATCTAAAGTCACTCTAACGCGCGCACCCGCCACGTCCGCAGTCGTTCGAACTTTCGTCGACGTGTCGCGCGGATGTCGCCTTGCAGTGCACATGTCTAAAGAGGTGAATAGATGAGACAACGAATTCAGACGTTTGGCGTGACGGCGTTGTTCGCGGCTGTTCTGGGCGCCGCTGTATCGCCGGCAGCTGCGTCGCAGCAGCCGAATCAGAAGGACCCGACACGGACCGCCCTTGACGTGATCACGGTCACGGGATGTGTCGAGAAGGAAGCCGACTACCGCGCCTCCATTTCGAACGGCAAGGGCGGGACGCTCGGCACCGGTGTCGGGGTCGCCAATGAATACGTGCTGCGGTCGGTCCAGACTGTGTCGAACGAGACATTGAAGCCAACCGGCACGTCATCGCGGAACTTCGAGGAGGTGTACAGCCTGACCGGTGATCTCGAGCACGAACTGGATAAGGCCGTAGGCCATACGGTGGCCATGTCGGGATATGTCGAGGTCGCCAAGAGCGACGGGACCGAAAAGGTCAAGGACCTCGGCAACTTCAAGGTCGTCGGCTGGCACTCAGTGTCAGATCGTTGCTCCTCTCCCCTCGCGAAGAAGTAACGGCGAGCACTCGACAACACGCAGCGGCGCGGGCGAGGCTCGATCCGCTGCGCTTCATTCGCGCTTCAGTTCTCGCAGCATGACGATCAGCAGACGTGTCGTCTCCATCGCCTCGAGCGCGTGAGGGACGTCGGCCGGCATCCGCACCACGGTCCCCGGCGTCGCGCGGACCCGAGTTCCGCCGATCGTGAGCGTGCAAGCGCCTTCAAGCACCATGACGAGCGCCTCAAAGGGCGACGTGTGTTCCGTGAGTCCCTGGCCGGCGTCAAACGCAAACAGCGTCAGGTTGCCCCCTGACGTCCTGGCCAGGATTCGGCTCGCAATCCCGTCTGGCGTCGGCGTGATCAGCGCGTTAAGGGGCAGTGCCTCCCCCGGCGGAATCATCTGGCTCATGGGATCGGTGCGGGCGCCGCGACGCCGAAGGGCAGATCACGCGCCGTGCTCCCCGTGCGCAGGCGCATGACGAAGATCACCAGCGCCAACGCGCCCGCGGCAAATATCGTGTCTCCGATCACACGCAGCCACCGGAACGTCTCGATCATGCCGGTGTGCAGAAACTCAGGGCTGCGGGCGTACCAGTAGCCATGCTCGACCGACGCCCAGGTCTGCATCAGGCCTACGGGCAACAGGCTGAGCACGACCATCGCGAGCAGGCCGATATTGGTGGCCCAAAACCCGAACTTGACCAGACCTTCCTTCCACGGCGTCACCGCGTCGAGCGCGCGCAGCGAAAACAGCATCAGTCCGATCCCGAGCATCCCGTAGACGCCGAACAGCGCCGCATGCGCGTGCAGCGGCGTAGTGTTCAGGCCCTGCATGTAATACAGCGCGATCGGAGGATTGATCATGAATCCGAACAGGCCCGCCCCCACCAGGTTCCAGAACGCGACCGACACAAAGAAGTAGATGGGCCAGCGGTAGCGCTGCACCCACGGACGGCTCCGTGACAATCGAAGGTTTTCCCATGCTTCGAAACCGACGAACAACAGCGGCACCACTTCGAGCGCGCTGAAGACAGAGCCGAGTGCCAGCACCACCGTGGGCGTGCCGCTGAAGTACAGGTGATGCAGCGTGCCGACGATGCCGCCGGCCAGGAAGATCGTCGCTGACAGCACGCTCGCCTGTGCCGCCGCGCGCATGGCCACCAGCTTCAACCGCGCGAAGAGGAACGCGATCACGACCGTCGCAAACACCTCGAAGAAGCCTTCCACCCACAAGTGCACCACCCACCAGCGCCAGTACTCGGCGACGGCGAGGTTCGTCCGCCGCCCCGCCCCCAGCGCCGCCAGGTAGAACAGGGCGATGGCGGTAGCGGCGATCACGAACATCACGATCAGTGGACGCTGATCGCCAGGCTGACGCAGCGCGGGCCGTATGGCCCGCACCAGGAGGGTCAACCAGAGAAAGAGCCCGCCGACAAGCGCCAGCTGCCAGAGGCGGCCGAGATCGATGTACTCGTAGCCGCTGTGACCCAGGTAGAACCATGCGTCGCCTGTGCCCAGGAGCTGCTTGACGCTCAACCACTCGCCGGCCATCGAGCCGACGACGACGAGCAGAAGCGCCGCAAACAGCACGTTCACGCCCAGGCGCTGCCACTTCGGCTCGACTCCGCTCACCGCCGGACCGATAAACAGGCCGGCTGCCAGCCATGCCGTCGCAATCCAGAAGATGCCCAGTTGGACGTGCCACGTGCGCGCGATCGAGTACGGCAGAAACCCGGCGACGGGAATCCCATAGAAGGCATTGCCCTCGACCCCGTAGTGCGCGACGACGACGCCGAGGACAATCTGCAACAGGATCAACGCCGACACGACCCGGAAGTATTTGACCAGCGCGCGCTGCGACGGCGTTGCTACCGAGGCGAGCAGGGGATCGTTCCGGGGCGCCTCGTCGGGCAGGCCATGGTCGCGAGTCGATGCGTAATACGACGCCATGACGCCGATGCCCGCGAGCAGGACGATGATGCTGACACCCGTCCAGACGATCGCGTCGGCGGTCGGACGGTTTCCGACGAGTGGCTCATGAGGCCAGTTGCTCGTATACGTGGTCGTGTCGTCCGGGCGGTTCGTCGAGGCGGCCCACGATGTCCAGAAGAAGAACGCGGCGAGCTTTCGCACGTGCTCCGGGTCGGTGAGCGTGCCGGGCGGGATGGCGTACTCATCGCGTCCCCGTGCGAAGACGTCGGTGTAGTGCGCCAGGTTTGCGTCGAACGCCTCCGCTCGCAGCGGATCGACCGTCACGGTGCGCGACACGGGATCGTAGGTATTCCGCCGGAGGAGTTGTTGAAGCCGGCTTTGAAGTTCGGCTCGGCGTTCCTCCGGCACACTCGCGAACCCCTCTGACGTACCGCTCCAGCGGTCGAGGATGAACACGGCTTCACGATGCAACCAGTCGGCGGTCCAATCCGGCGCGACGTAGCTGCCGTGACCCCAGACAGAACCGACCTCCATGCCGCCCATCGACTGCCACACGTTCTGGCCATCGAGGATGTCGTCGCTCCCAATCACCTGTCGCCCGTCGGTGGTGACGACGCGCTCGAGCACGGGCGGAGCCTGCTGATAGATGCGGACGCCCGTCCAGCCGAGCACGGCAAAGGACAAAACGATGACGGCCGTGAATGCGAGCCAGAACCGTCTCATGTGGTCGTGCGCGTCGTGCGTTTCCACCTCATGGGGGCCTCCCGGCTTGGCTAGCGCTCTCACAGTAGCAAGCGCACGCTGTGCGGTCTGTGCAGAACTGCACGTGTCGCCGGTAGCCGGTGCTGTGCGCTTCGCGATATCGCTCCGCCGCGCTCGCTCGTGAATCAGCGCGTTCGAATACGCGGATGGTCATACCCAATCCACCAAACCAGGAGATCGCGCAGCCACGCAAACGGACGCCGCCGCACCGGATCCACGAAAAGCGTCCTGCCGGGCCTGTGCAGAATAGAACATCGCCCCCGCTCATCCGGCGTTATCCTCTGATCCGTTTTTGCGTGAATGCCCGGCCTCAACCGGGGTATGACCGTGGATCATCCCAGAGCGGTGTTCGACGACACTCTCGTCAGACTCCAGACCCTCACGGCCCGTCTGACAGAACGCATAGAAGAATCCCAGGATGTTCGCGCGCGGTTGATCGAAGCACTCAAGGCGAACGCCTGGCCGGATGTGCGGACGACCTCGCCGAACTTTTCGGCTGACGACCGAGGCCGAGACTAACGTCGTTTCATAGCGCTGTTGTCGGCAGGCCCATGATTTCAAGGCCGTAGACGGCTACGACTGAGTTGCGGGCCGAAAGATCTGACTTCGAATGGAGTTGACGCATGGGCCGGCGAATTCCTCCAAGTCCGCAACGGGCTCATCGTCATCGATGAACACTTTGTGGCGGATCTGCGTTGCTCTGCCCTCCTTGCTTCGCGATTCGGCTGTTCAGGACTACGCTAGCTAAGGTATTGGAAACAATCGATCGGTGGTTGGCGGAGAGGGTGGGATTCGAACTCTCCCACCTCCAATGGATTCTGTAACTTACACATTCCCCAGTGCCACGGTTGCCGTCAATGCCGCCGATGCCGTCGCGCATTGCCCGCAATTGCCCGGCGCCTGAGCAGTGGCGCACCAAGGTTGTCTGCAGCCCATCCTACGATCGAAGCGCAAGAGGCGGGTCGAACCTGCGACCTCCTGGTTCGTAGCAGTGATTCAGTCGATCCACGACCGACAGAAAACGATGAAGATCCGGCGTCTCAGTCGATTTACCGATAATGTGCGTACTCTCATCGACCTGAGTAGATCTCCATCGCGCGGCATCTTCTGAGAGGGTTACGTCACAAACTGCGTCATATTCCCTTGTTACCGGACCCCGTCGGTCGTCGGCGGCCACGGCCTCGCATAACGAAAGCCCCTTGACAAACGGGCCGAGGCGTTTGAAATCACCGTCCTTCGTGATGACCGTGATGCCTTGCTCACCGCAGGAGGCGGCGATCAGCGCGTCGTTGAGGAGCGACGGCTTTCCGTCGAATAGTTCCCAACCTTCCTGGCACTAGTCAGCCCTCGGATATGACGCTTTTCAAGGATGGAACGCGACTGGTGAGGATGTGGCGTCCAACACGTTCCTGTCCGTCAGTGGTTTGAATCCGTCACGGTACATGTCTGCTCGAGTCCTTTCAGGATGTCCCTGGCCTGAGATTTGGTAAACGTTTCGGTCGATCGAAATCGGAATTCGACATTCGGCCGCATGATCCCCTCAGCGGAATGTGCGCGCGTGGGCAGCATGAGGTGTCCAAGTTCGTGAGCGATGGCGTCTCCCAGCACGATGGCGAGGGATGTAGACCGGGAGTTGAGCGCGATGATGCGATCCCAAAAAATCCACGCACGGTGCAACTGTGGCGCCGCGTAGCCCAATGCGTCCTGCACATCTGAGTATGGTCCGGGGTTCTGATGCACGTTCACCAATGCCAGCGTGCACATCGGGTCAATATGCTCACGAACGAGGGTCGCTGCATCGACCCACCTCAGTTGTACGCCGATTTGGCTGAACACGTCTGTCGCCCGGACCTCAGCGAACTGCAGAAGACCCGCCTCTATCCCCACCACGTTGTTCACTCGAATCACGAGCGTCATTCTCTGCGGGTCGATGATCGGTGATTTCTCGCCAGCCCGGACGATTAACGGCGTTTGCAGGGTCGCGTCGGCCACCGCAGGACTGCCCAACCCTTTCAGTCCCACGACCAGGATCAAGCTGCCCACCTGTAGGCGTGTGAATCGGCTCATGACGTCTACCTCCGCCCCTAACGCGGAAGCGGGCGTCGAACCGGCTCACGGTTGGGTGTCACCTCCAGTGCCGAGGTTGTCAGGCCTCGAAGAGCCGTAATTGGCGTCGCTTTCGTTCAAACGCCTCGGCATATACTCATGGCGCCTCCGGTCTCAAAGGCTTGAGAGGTGACCTTATGCCTTCCCCGCCCGGAGATGTGACGCGGTTGCTTCTCGCCTGGACCAACGGCGATCGCGATGCCGTCGAGGATCTGATCCCGGTTGTCTACGAAGAGTTACGCCGCATCGCCGCCCGCTACTTCCGTCACGAGCGACCGGATCAGACGCTGCAGGCCACGGCACTCGTGCACGAGACCTACTTCAAACTGATCGATCAAGACCACGCGCGCTGGCAGAACCGGGCGCAGTTCTTCGGTGTGGCCGCGCAGTTGATGAGGCGAATCCTCGTCGATCACGCCCGCATGCGTGTAGCCGCGAAGCGCGGCGGCGGCATGACGCCGATGACTCTTGTTGACGTGGCCGGCACGTCATCGCCTCGCGGGATCGACGTGATCGCATTGGATGACGCCCTCGCGCGTCTCGCGAGCCTCTACCCGGAGCAAGGTCGATTGGTGGAACTGCGGTACTTCGGTGGGTTGACGATCGACGAGACCGGCGAGGCGATGGGGATCTCGCCGGCGACCGTAAAGCGGCAATGGACGGTGGCGAGGGCGTGGCTCTTGCGCGACCTCAAGGGCGAGGCCAAAGTGTGAGTGCCCCCTCCTGGGCCGATCTCGAGGCGCTCTTTCACGACGCCCTCGCCCGCGCGCCTGCCGAACGGGCGGTCTTTTTGGCGGAGCGCTGTGCCGGCCGCCCCGATCTCCACGCTGAAGTGGAAGCGCTTCTTCGCACACACGAAGCCACGCCTGAGGCGTTGGAACTGCCGACGGTCGGTCCCCAGTTGCGGCTGACGCCGGGAGCGCGTGTCGGCCCCTATGCCCTGGTAGGCGAGATCGGTGCTGGTGCGATGGGTGAAGTCTATCGCGCGCGCGACGCGAAGCTGGGACGCGACGTCGCGATCAAAATCCTTCCGCTCGTCTTTACGTCCGATCCCGAGCGGCGGGCCCGGTTCGAGCGTGAAGCACGGATGCTGGGGGCGCTGAATCACCCGCACATCGGCGCAATCTATGGGTTCGAGGACCGCGACGACATCCGCGCGCTGGTCC
>DATNCQ010000238.1:0-15649 GCA_035571515.1 Vicinamibacterales bacterium | reverse complement strand
GTCAGGCCACTTTAAATAGCAGCTTTTTGGCCTTGGCCTTGACCCGCAGAATTCTGGTCGACGAGGCGAGGTAGAGGTAACCGTCTGCGCCGAACTCGCAATTGGATACGCCCTCGTCCGTACTGATAGAGCCGATCATCTCGCCTCCCGGCGTGAACACCGTGACCGCTCCGCGGGTTGCCGCCCACATGTTGCCGGCTGTGTCGATCTTCAGGCTATCGCCGCCCATCACGACACTGCGGGCCACGAAAATGCGGCGGTTCGTGGCGTTCCCCTGCTTGTCGAGGTCCCACACCACCCAGCCTGTGGGGCCGTCGGAGTGATAGAGCTTTGTCCCGTCCGGCGAGACGCCGATCCCGTTCGGCGCACTCATGGTGTCGATCAGGTGCAGGCTGTTGTCGGGTGCAAGACGGAAGACGCCCGCGTAGTCGAGCTCACGGTCGGGACCAGTGCGGTTGACCAAGGCGGCGGGAGGATCGCTGAAGTAGATGGAGCCGTCGGGGCCGAGCACGACGTCGTTGGGCGAATTCAACCGCTTTCCCATGTATTTGTCGACCAGCACAGTCTTCTTCTTGGTGGCGAGGTCGATGCGGAGAATGGAGCGTGCGCCCGATCCGGCGGCGATGAGACCGCCGCGTCCCAGGATCAAGCCGTTGGTACCGGGCTCGCGAAGGTTGGGGGCCCAGCCTACTCCGTTGGCGTCATAGCCCGAATTCTCCAGCCAGACCGAACGGCCCTCTGTCGGCGACCATTTGACGATGTGGTTGACCTGGGTGTCGGAGGTCAGGAGGTAGCCGTTAGCGCCGCCAACCCAAACCGGCCCTTCTGCATGCAGGAAGCCGTCGCAGATCTTTTCCACCCTGGCGTCGGCGTCAATGAGCGCGTCGAGGCGGGGATCAAGCCGGTTAACCTTGCCAGCCTCCGGGTAGGGCGGCTTGAAGTCCGTGGGAGGAGCGCCGAACACTGGGCCGGTCATCGGTTGGGGCGGCGCAGGCGGTGTCGCGGGCGCGGCTGGAGCGCCGGCGACCTGGGCCAGGGCGGCGGAGGGGACGGCGGCAACGAGGGCTGCGAGCAAGCTGCGACGAGAAATCTGGTTCGGCATGGGTGTGTCCTCTCGCTCTTGTTTGCTATCGGCGCCAACCCTAAGTGGAGATTGCGAAGGAGTCAATGCCATTCGCACTTGAAATTCGGCGGCGGCTCTCGGAATGTCGCGCGGACATGGAGCTCGCTTTGCGACCGCTGCGACTTGCACCCTGAAATGCTCACGAAAATCGGGTTTCGATAGACGTAGGCAGAGAGAAATCGTCTCCGCGATGAACCCGCAATAATTTTAGGAACACTCAGACGATTAGATTGGCGGAGAGAGTGGGATTCGAACCCACGGTAGAGTTTCCCCTACACACGCTTTCCAAGCGTGCTCCTTCAACCACTCGGACATCTCTCCGTCGTCTTCTAGAATCAGTCGTTCACGGGCCGGTGGCTGAGCCGGTAAACCCGAATTGTGTCAGAAATTGTGTCAGACCTCCTAATGTCCTCGGACCACTGGCCGTGATTTGGCAGAGTTTGGCCACCGAAGGTCGGTGCGACAACTGTTCCGACTTGACGCATTTCGGCCGAAGAATTCGACTTCATGCTCTCCAATCCTCCTGATGGGAAGAGCTGGAAGAAACGTCTCGAAGCGACGGGTGGCAGGAAAAAGTTTCGCGATCACCGCTTTCGCGTGCTGCGTGACGACGAAGAGCTTTCGTTGATAACGAGATCGAGCGATGGTCAAATGCTCTTCCTCGCGAACATGGTTGACGCCGCGCCGACGCCGATCACTCCCCAATGTGATCGACCCTTGCGGGGACGCTGCTGGCACGCCTTGGCGAACACGCGGATCGGTGGCCGATGCCGGGCCGACGTGACGTTATCCTCCATCGTAAGAATTCATGCACTCGTGAGAGCGCAGGGAGCCATATGTCTGACGACGCGACCCGGTCTGAGGCGAATCGTGTGGATGCCGAGGAAGGACGGGAAAACGCGGAAGATGTTCGGCAAGAGGCCGACCAGCAGCGTGACAGTGCCGAAGCTCACCGCGTCTTGGCCGAAGCCGCGCGGAAGGAGGCGGAACAGTTCAGGGTCCTGGCTGAAGAAGCGCGCGCGCTCCAGGAGCAATGGCGCGAACAGTTGGAGTCGGTCCGACAGGAACGGGAAGCGCTTCGGCACGCTGCCGAGGAGGCGCGCCACGCAGCAGAGGAGGCGCGGGAGGCCACGATGGCCGCAGTCGCCGCCACGGCTGACGCACTAAGCGCGAATCTCGCGCAAATGCAATTCCTGGAAGACGCCAGGAATACGCTGAGACAGTTGAAGGGGGAGCAAAAGAGAGAGGGTCACTGATCAGGGCCGCCTAAACGCCACACTCGTGTCCTCGTTCTGAGACAGGTCGAGATCAAAGCGGCGATTGCAGCCACATGTAGTGGGAATCCGGAGCGCGATGTTACAGTCGAAACGCGCCGATCACACGTCGGTTGCCTACTGCGCCGTCGGCGCCGAACTCGTCGGCGTGGAGGCGCGGAGAGTCCCAGGAAGTCGCATGACGCCCAGCTCGTCATCGAGCACGAGCAGCTCCTCGCCGAGCACAGGCAGTCGGCCCCGTTCTCATCCTCAGAACATACCGAACACCGAAGGCAGATCACCGCACATGCTGCGAAAGTTGAGCGAAAAGCGGCAGATGACAGGTCCAAGTCGGATGGTTGCGCCTGATTTGCGTCTGCTGCTGCTCGCGTCTGTCTGCATCGAGCAGAACGCGAGCCACCTGCTGGCAGTAATGGGCGACCTTCTTGATCATTCGCGTATGGAGGCCGCTCAACGCGTTGCTCGGGTCGGTGCAACTGCTGCGCCTGGCGATCACACCGACAGACGCAGCGGTGGCACACGCCGGACCGGACGCTGTGTCACGGGGCTGGGGTGACGAAACCCGAGTCCGGCAGATCATCGTTAACCTCCTGTCGAATGCGATGAAGTACACGCAGGGCACGGGCGCCGTCACGATCAGTGCGGGTACGGCTGACAGCGCGCCAGACGCGCATCTCAGCGGGCTAGGACCGTGGATCTTCGTACGCGTCGAGGATAACGGCGAAGGTATTCCGGCAGATCGGCTGGAGGCGATATTCGAACCGTTCGAGCAGGCCACGGCTGCACATGCTGATCGTGGAACCGGTCTGGGTTTGTCGATCAGCCGCCGTCTGGCGCGCTTGATGGGTGGCGAGCTGACGGTGCAAAGCGATGTGGGGAAAGGATCGGCCTTCGTGCTGTGGCTTCCCGTCGCCACCGTCGAGGACGTGCCGAGATGACGATCATCGGTCCTCTGTCAGTTGCCGGCCTCGTCAGGCATGCCCGGCCAGCAACGGTTGGTGGCGACGATTACCACGGCGTCGCAGTGGCGAGCACGTCCGAGAGGATTTTGGCCGCTTCGCCGGCGCGTGAGTTCGCGTTCTGATCGAGCTTGCCGGCGAGGCGCCGCGCGTCGTCAATGCCCGCCACAGCCGTGTCCAGCTGTCTGATCTCGTCAGCGCGGCTCAGGTTTTTGAGCCGTTCGCCCGCGCGGCGCAGCAGATCGCGGGCGTCTTCCAAGTGTCTGCTCGCCTCGCCAAAATTGACGCTGTAGAACGCCACACGGGCATCGAGGGTCGCCGCGCGCGCAGCGAGCAGTTCACCTCCCAGCTCGGAGACCTGGAGCTCGCGAGCGAAAGCCGATCGGCCCAATGTGCCCCACAACCAGCCAGCCAGGACGGCGGCGAGTAGCGCCAGTGCGACTGAAATCAGTCTTGTCGTAGTGCTACTCCGCGCACGTCATCATTGAGACGCTTTAATCCATCGACGCCGATGAGCAACAGCGACAGCGGCGAATGGTATCGCTGCGCCGGCCGCGATTCTTCTTGGAGCCGTGCGTCCAGCGCACTTCTGTTCGCCAGTCCCGTGAGCGAATCGATCGCCGAAAGGCGACGGAATCGCTCAATCTTTCGGCCCAGCACGAAGCCAACAATGAGGAACACGACCGCGGTTGCCGCGAACACGTACAGGTAGGTGGGGCGATAGCGGAGAAAATCAACGCCGGCGGACGGAATCGACCTAGACGCGACGCGTAACAGCACGAGGCCGAGCACAACTGCGGCTGAAGTCAGGAGGGCGTACAACAGCCATCGCGGTCGCTTCATTGGCGGTGATCAGCAAGTCTTGCACATGACGTCGAGCACGTAATCCACGACGATCTTGGCGTCGAGGTCGATCAGGACGAGGTGCGTGTCGATAATTCGATACTCGAGGCCCGTCGGAAGCGCCGGAAGTATCTGCAGCACATTCCCCGGCATCGTTGATCGAGGTTGGCCCTCCGGGAAGGAGCCATTCACCACCAACACAAAGGTCGCGGGCGCGTCGTCGCGGATAGATTCGCGAGCCCCGAGGGCGGCGTCGCCGCGGAGCACCGGATCAATCGCCCGACGGAGCGCCATCGCGATCGGCGGTGTAAAGAGGTCCCCAGGCCGTGCGTCGTGCCGCGCGAAGCGAATGCGCATCGCCAGCGCCTGTTGTGAGACCAGGTTTTCGCCGATATCGTCCCTTTGTTTTTGTCGAGTCCCCAGTTTCTGGGCCTTCTCGTGCACTTTCATGTACCGACCGGCGCGCCGCCTGAAATCGGACACCAATTTGTCGTCCAGCACAGCCTGGGAGGTTGTTCCCGATTGAGCCGTGGCTATCCGGCCAACGCTGGTCGTCGGCGTCCTCTGCAGGGGCACGCGCGCCGTATTTGAGTGAGCGCAGCCGGTCATCAGGACTGCGGTACCGACAATACTGAAGAGCCGTCGTGAGGTCATGCGACTCTAAGAATGCAAACCGCGTGTACTGAAAAGCGATGAACGAATGCGGTCACCGCCTTCCGTCCCGCCGGCAATCCGGCGGCGCCGAGCGCCTCGGCCGCGCCGAACGTGCTCGCCAGTTTGGAGGCTAGCAGTGGCGTCGAGCGAACCGGCCCGCAAGCCGCTGTTTGAGAATGTCTCGGTCCTGCCTGGCTTCTCGCTCCGGTCCGGTTTGATGAACGTCGTCGTAGCGATGCTCCCCCCGTATGTCGGAGTGATGGCTCGTATCCAGGCGTCGTTGCTCCGAATCATGCGCGGCGGGCGCGTTGTCCGTTGTCCGCGCTGCATCCGTACCGCCGGCTCCACCGTCATCTTCCCATCCGGAGACTGCATCGCGGTTGCGATCGTTGCGGTGAGATTTCATATGGCGGCTCCTCCCCATGTCGTATCTGTTTATGACATACGGTTATTGCTCGGCAGACGCATCAATGCAAGACGTTGCATGGCGCATGCTCGTAACCGCTTGGCGTCGGCCCTAATCTCAGCTTTCCGACCGTCTCGATCTGCGGGCATCCGGTGGTCCAGCGCCTCGATCAGTTCCATGATCGTAAAGAGCAACTCAGCGGGCTGGGGCCTCTGCCGGGTGTCTTTCGAGATGCTGTGGTGAGGACTGACCGGTGCGAAGGAATGCGCGGAAAGATCAGGACTCAGAAAAGCGATGCCTGTTCAATGTACAGGCATCCTGTAAATCGCGATGTTCACTTGCGGACAGGTCGAACACGTGGAGTTGTCTACGATGAATACGCTTCATGAGCGCCCGAGTGCTCCTCGCGGCGGCAGTTTCCTCATCAAAGCGCTCGTCAACACGTCTCGTCAGGAGTGGTGTCTCCTGACAACTCTGCAGATGGCAATCCCCGCAGTCGCCGAAGCGCGCGATGCGCCGGCGGCCCAGGAAGCGCGTTGGATCGCGTGGAAGTCGAAAGGCGAGGCAGCTGATCGACTCACCCAGCGACGGACGCGAATCGCGTTTACGGCAATACTGGTCGCGTTAGCGTGCGGAACGCTTGCCCTGATAATGCTGTAAGCAGCGCTACGCGCCACGTCCGGTGTCGGGCGCCGTCGGAATGCCAAGGGTGAACGGGTGGTCGCATGTATTGCACACCTAGCACGGGCCTGGCCGCGATCGCGTGCGATAATTCGATCGATCCCGATGGCAAGGCCGAAGGCCCGATCCGGTAAGGCACCCGAGACACCGCTGGAATTCGACGCCCAGGCATTCCTCGCATCTGCAGGTGCAGCCCGCCGCGTGGCGACGTACTCGAAAGGGAGGGTCGTTTTCTCGCAAGGCCAACCGAGCGACACCGTCATGTACGTCCAGAAGGGCGCAGTTAAGATCTCCGTGTTATCTCGCGCGGGGAAGGAAGCGGTCGTGGCGATGCTCGGCCCCGGCGACTTCTTCGGCGAAGGCGCTCTGACTGGTCAATCCATTCGGCTCGGGACAGCGACCGCAACGATGGCGACAACCGTACTCGTCATCGAGAAAGGAGCGATGCTCAGGGTCCTCCACGACGAGCCGACGTTCTCGGACCGGTTTATCTCGTACATGCTGACGAGAAACCTCCGCATCGAAGCGGATCTGGTCGATCACCTCTTCAACTCCAGTGAGAAGCGGCTGGCGCGAACGCTCCTCCTGCTGGCGCGGTACGGCGAACAGGCTGGTCAGCAACGGAAGATACCGAAAATCTCCCAGGAAACGCTTGCTGAAATGATCGGGACGACGCGATCGCGTGTGAACTTCTTCATGAATAAGTTCAGGGACCTCGGGTTCATCGAGTACAACGGCGACCTCACGATCAATACTGCCCTCCTCAGTATCGTCCTACACGATTAGTCGGTTCGCATCGTATCAACTGCCGGACGGGCGCGCCCACCGGCGGAACACCGTGCGCAACTCGTCCGCCTGCTCCTGCAGTTGCCGCATTCGCTTCAGCTGCACCGCCATGTCGCGACAGATCTCCTCGATGTGGCCCTCGAGGGCATTCTCCAGGGTCGCGCGCGTGGCCGATGTTCGATTGCGACGCGCGGCGTGTGAGACTTCAGACTTCAGCATCGCATCCCTCATCTGCATCGTGACACCTGCAACGCCGCGTGTCTGTGCGGTTTGGAACCTTCTGTGTTGCTCTCACGCGTCCGCTTTTCTTTTGCTGTCGGATGGGGTGCGGCGGCATGGCGTGGTGATCGTAACCGGGCGCCGTCTGCGTCGAGCGTGTACCCGCATGGAAACGTCACATAGCCGACGTCGCCTTCGCGCTCGTCAGTGCGCGGATGACGTCATGTGGTGAGTTGCAACGCGAGCGCCGGCGCGGAGTGTCTCTCGGTCCGATGGGCTGCGCGCATCTCGCACGACGCCAGCAGGAACGAGAGCGTCGCCTCCGCGCCCTGGTTGCGATTGACGCGATCGGCATGAAGCCCAAAGTCGTCGAATCGAAGCCGGACGAATCCTGAACGCACAGCGCCCCGGCCCTGCTCTTTCACGGTAGGGGGAATTTCCTCTCGGGAGTTGCACGTGACGCTGTGCCGAACTGCACAGCGCCGCAACCGACGCAGTTGGGTGAGAGCGACGCAGTTGGGTGAGAGCGGAACGGACGGCCACACCGAATCTCGCCGCCCGAACCGTTACGTTCGAGCGGTTCACTGAGCGGCTGGTTGCAAGAGCGGACCTCAACGGTCCGTCTTGAGAAGGTACGGCTGCTCGCTGAGCTCCCGTCGTAGCCGGGCGAGCCGCTGCCGCCACGGCTCAAAGCCCGCAGCGATGGCGGTCAGCAGACCGGCTTTCTGCGGCGACCTTTCCAGAACGGCCGCCTGGCTGAAAAATCCTGCGCCCAGGCTGGCGTACCAGCGGATGTCGTGCCGGCGGCACATCTGGTCCTGAAAGAAGCCGGCGAGCAGCAGGCATTGGGCGCCCGCGGCTTCCATCATCGCGCCGTCGTTGCGCAGGCTCGTGTCGAACACAAAATGGTCGAATACCCCGCCGAGCGTCGCCGGCGTTGCCAGATCGGCTGCCGAGTGTGTGGAGACCCGAGCGAAATGCGCGAGCACACTGGCGTTGTACAGCAGTTCCTGCGGATCGACGGTGGGTTCCGATACCTCTTTCAGACGCAGGACGAAAAACTCCAGCGTCTGCCGCTCCCCGGTCCCGAGTAGTTCCGCCAGTGACCCCACGTCAGTACATGCCGCCGCCCATTCCAGCGCCAGGCATCGCGGCGCCCTTGTCCGCGTCCGGAATCTGCGAGATGACTGCTTCGGTCGTCAGCAGCAGGGACGCGATCGATGCGGCGTTCTGCAGGGCTGACCGAACGACCTTCGCCGGATCGATCACGCCTGCCGTGACGAGGTTTTCATACTGCTCGGTCTGCGCATTGAAGCCCTCTTCGCCTTTCATGTCCTTGACGCGCTGAACGACAATCGCGCCCTCGTGGCCCGCGTTGGTCGCGATCCAGCGCAGCGGCTCCTCGATCGCTCGCGTGACAATGGCGACACCGAGTTGTTCGTCGCCCTCGAGTTTCAGCGCCTCGAGCGCGGTCACGGCGCGCAGCAGCGCCACTCCGCCTCCCGGCACGATGCCTTCTTCGACCGCAGCCTTGGTGGCGTGCATCGCGTCTTCGACGCGGGCTTTCTTTTCCTTCATCTCGGTCTCGGTTGCCGCGCCGACCTTGATGATGGCGACACCGCCGACGAGCTTGGCGAGACGTTCCTGCAGCTTCTCGCGGTCGTAGTCGGAGGTCGTGTCCTCGACCTGGGTGCGGAGCTGCTTGACGCGCCCTTCAATGGCCGTCACGGTCCCAGCCCCCTCGATGACGGTCGTGTTGTCCTTGTCGATAGTGACCTTCTTTGCCTGGCCCAGGTCGTCCAGCTTGATGGACTCCAGCTTGATACCGAGGTCCTCGGTCACGGCCTTGCCGCCGGTCAAGATGGCGAGGTCTTCGAGCATTGCTTTACGGCGGTCGCCAAAGCCCGGCGCCTTCACGGCCGCGACCTTGATCGTTCCGCGCAGCTTGTTGACGACAAGCGTTGCCAAGGCATCGCCCTCGAGGTCTTCCGCGACGATGAGCAGCTGCCGCCCGGCTTGCACGACGAGCTCGAGCACCGGCAGGAGATCCTTCATCGAGCTGATCTTCTTCTCGTGAATCAGGATGAAGGGATTCTCGAGGACGACTTCCATGCGCTCCGGGTCAGTGACGAAATACGGCGAAAGGTAGCCGCGGTCGAACTGCATGCCCTCCACGATGTCGAGCGTCGTGTCCAGCGTCTTCGCCTCTTCGACGGTGATCACACCGTCCTTGCCGACCTTTTCCATGGCCTCGGCGATGATGCGGCCGATCGTCTCGTCATGGTTGGCCGAGATGGTCCCGACCTGGGCAATCATCGGGCCGCTCACGGGCTTGGACTGCGTCTTGAGCGACGCCACAATGGCCTCGACGGCCTGGCCGATGCCGCGCTTGATCGCCATCGGATTCGCGCCGGCGGTGACGTTCTTGGCGCCCTCGCGATAGATGGCCTGGGCCAGCACGGTGGCCGTGGTGGTGCCGTCTCCGGCGACGTCCGACGTCTTGCTTGCGACTTCCTTGACCATCTGCGCGCCCATGTTCTCGAGCGGATTCTTCAGATCGATTTCCTTCGCCACGGTCACGCCGTCTTTCGTGATCGTGGGCGACCCGTACGTGCTGCCGATGATGACGTTGCGCCCTTTGGGCCCGAGCGTCACCTTCACTGCGTTCGCCAGTGAGTTAACGCCGCGGAGAATTGCCTGGCGCGACGCATCGCCGTATGTAATGTCTTTGGCCATTGTCTGTTTCCTCTGGTTGCGAATGTGGTCAGCGCTTCTTGTCGGCAACCGCGGCCACGCCCGCATCGATCGCCAGCACGTCGTCTTCCTTCATGATCAGGTAGTCGACGCCGTCGAATTTGATGTCCTGACCGGAGTACTTACCGAACAGAATGGTGTCGCCGGTCTTGACGTCCATCGCGACACGCGTGCCCTCGTCGTTCACCCTGCCGGCGCCCGCGGCGACGACCGTCCCCCGCTGCGGTTTTTCCTTCGCGGAATCCGGAATGATGATCCCGCCGACCTGCTGTTCACCCTCTTCGAGGCGCTGAACTAGGATCCGATCGTGAAGTGGTCTGACCTGCATGGTTGATAACTCCTGACTGCATGAACGCATAGACCGCTGCGAACCAAAACGCCAGTGGTGCTCCGCGCGGAGTGAACTTCAGGACGTGCCGCAGCTCACAGCCAGAGCGACGGGTTGAGGAGCTGTAGGCTGGACACGGCGTTCCGCACCTGCCACTGATGCCACCGCTCGGCGGCGGCGACTTCCTAAGGCGAGACGGGCTGGACGACGCTCATCGACGGGCGGAGCGCAATATCTCGAACCATGGAAACCCTCTTGTCAGCCACGATCTCTTGTCCTCGGTGCCCCTAAGCGCCGGCCCGGTTCGCGGCTGCATGTGGGCCTTGCGACGTCGTTGGCTCGGCGCTCCGCCGCCTTCCCGCTCCCGGTCGGCAATCGTCGCCGCGTCCATCGAGCTGTGAGCCATTGGCTCCGTCACTGAACCGAACGCGGAGCCGCCCATGTCGCCAGGTGAGCGCCGAGGACACTGATCGCTGGAGGGAGAACGCGGGATGATCAGCACTCAAAAAGCGATGCGGTTCCACTGTACGAGGATCGGAGAACACGCGATGTTCTGTTATGAACAGTATCGATGGGACTGGCTTTCTCGGAAGGATTGAAGCGCTCCCTCATCCCCGTCAGAGAGAATCGCTCCGCCAGTACAGCACGTCGTCGTCAGACAGTGCGAGCCTGTCCACCGTTACGGTAAGGGGACGCGCCAACAGGATTTCGGCAGACGGTTCGGTCGACACAATCGTGACTTGGGGCGGCACGAAGCTGGGCGGCAGCCATCCCCGAATCACAGGCCGGCGCTCCACAGGTTCCCGCGCGATCAGGGCCTGCAAAATGGCCCCAACGCGCGCGCCGGACGCGTCACGGTCGCCGCATTCCTCAATCGTCCACGTGCCGTCGACGATGCTGATGACCGCGTAGGCGGCGGCTGTGATGCCTTCTTCGGCGATCACGAACTGGAGCTGGCGGCTGCCGGAGGTTCCCAGCCCGGCGAGCAACCGCTTCCGCGTAATCGCGTACTTCACGAGATCAACGTCCCGTTCGAGATGAAATCGATATCGAACGGCGCGAGCTTGACCCATGGCCACAATGGCGGCGAGGTCCCGGTCCTCACCGCCGCGTACCAGTGTCATCGGCGCACCATGCCGCGACGATTCCGCGACCTTCAGCTCGACATCGCGCGTCGGGATCACTTCGAAGCCGTCGAGCGCGGAAGGCATCGCTTCCGCCGATGTGAAGACGAGGGCGAGATCTGCGCCGTCGCTTCTCGCCTGATCGACCAGGCGCTCAATCAGTACGCGCGCATGATCGACGCTGCCCTGTGCTGGGTCGCTGCACACGTCGCCAATACCGCAGATGCGCAGGGCCTGCCGGCCGAGCATCCCGGAAAGGTCGTACTGGAGCGCGCTCGCCAGCACGGTGGTGCCTTCGACGAGCGCATAGCGGCGCCGATGACCCGGCGCCCAGGCAGTTTTCCGGAGGGCCGAATCCGCGGTCGTGAACGCTCGACGACTGAGACCTTGCTGTAAGACAGGATACGTTGCATCCAGGACACGCTCGAGAAGCGCGCCCTCGGCTCGTCTGACCGTCGGCCCCTGCACGATCGCCAGGTCACCGCACGCTGACGTTCTCGGCGCGGGGACCTTTCGGCCTCCGGCCGACGATGAATGCGACGAAGAAATACTCAGTGCCTTCGGCCGTGGCAATGAAGCCAAACCCTTTAGCGGTCACGCGTTTGATCGTTACGTCGATCGCTGCCATTATCGTGCCCCTTGTTGTGATTGTCGTGTAATACGGAGAGGATCCACCGTGTCCTCCTCCGTAACGGCGGGGACAACGACGACAGCTACGCGAAGCGGCTGTACGGACTGCGCCGTCCGTGTTGCAGTCGATCGGCGTTCCAGATCTGGCCGCACGTTGTGCAGCGCCAGTACGTCGTGATGTTCACTGCCTTGCTGGTCGTCGTGACATTCGGTGAGGTGCAGAAAGGGCAGGCTGTGGGCGCGACGGTTGGTTCAGATGATTCCGAAGGTCGGGTGTACATGGGCTCGCCTCTCAATGCTGTGAATTCTGGCTCTGACCGAGCCGCTGTTCGGCGATCCAGTGATGGCTGACGGTCCCGAGGGCGAGATATTGATCGCGCCGCACCCATGATGTCACCAGCATCACAACAGCGCCGGCGACGCCGACGGTCAGAAGAATCCAGCCCGGATTCACGACTGACGCTCCGTTGCTGCCGTCGCGATCGCCGGGGTGCCGATCCATAGACGCATGATGACTGGCGCAACGAGACCGATCGCTGTCAGCAAAAGCGCACTCGGACCAGGCGATCTCCCGGCGACCACGAACGCCAAGAGCGTGACGGACGTCGCGCCGGCAGCAAAGAAACGTAAGTGATGTGGAGACATGCAAGCCCGGCCTTTCGTGAGGAGGGAGAAGACAGCAGGAACGACCTCGGTGGTATTCACGGCCGAAAGATAGGCTTGTTGGTCAACCGGGCTTTCTCGTCCGCAGCACGGCGATCATCCGTTTCTTTTTTCTCGCGAGCGGCCTCGCGCTGCGGTGCCTCACGAGCATCGAGCACCACCGCGCGTGCAGACGCCGTGCGCGCAAGCGCCGCGACCGATTCGTCGGTGATCACGAGGCTGAAGCGCGTGTCATACGATGACAATCGGTACAACGCCAGCGAGTTGCCCTCGCTGCCCCACTGTGCGATCCGCGTGCCGGCATCGTCGTCGGTGACGGTCGCCTGCCCCCGCCTCGGCACCAGGCGCTTGACAGGTGCGCCGTAGGTCATCGAGATGGCCTCGATCACGTCGGCGTCTGTCAGCCCTTCGGTCTGCTTCCGGTCGTAGCCGACGGTCATGCGAAAGAGCCGATGATCATAGAAATCGAAGACGATCTGCTCGACGGATTCAACATCAGTGGTCGGCGACCGACTGGCGGCGTATCGCGGCCTCCACGTAAGTTCCTCGATAACAGCAGGACGCTGGTGGATCGCCTTCAGCTCCGACGTAGCGACGCCGGCAAGAGTTGACACGGCGGCGACGGGGCTTCCGAGCGCGAACGCTCGATAGTGGCCGAGGTCTTGGGCCGCAACTCCGGATCCGGACACGACGAATCCCAAGACACCCACACCGATCAATCCGCGGATCTTCATGCGGCAACCTCAACACGACGCAAGGGCGCGCGAAGTGTGTCCCACACATACCGGCACATGGGACAGAAAGAGCACTGCGTCTCCCATCGCGTGAGCGTGACGAAGGCGTGTGGCGATGCGCACCGCGGGCAGCTGAGGTAACGCCGAGGCGCCATCTGCGGGAATAAGACCATGCGTCGAGTCTAGGCAATGCGCGCTCAGCGGACTGTTCCAGACTGAACACACCGAATGAATCCCGGAGCAGTCACGAATCGGGCGCGCGCGAACGAGACTCCTATTGCATACCGATGATGACGCCAGCGTCAGAGACGCTGCATCCAATTTTGTAGAACGTACGCGGCCGTGGCATCGTCACCACGATCGGGACGCAGTCGGACTTCCGATACACGGGCGACACCGCCGGCCTCACGGGCGTGAACGCAAATCAGCGTGTCCTCGAGCGCCGCTGTGAGAGAAGGCCCTTCGCCGCCTGCGGCGATCGTCACGGTCGGCTCGTCGGATTCTTCTGCGACACTGAGGATCGCGCGCCGCGCCCCTGCGTTGTATGCGTCAACCAGCCGTCTGATGCCCGCGACGATTGCCGTCCAGCGCTCGGCCGAGAGCGCCGTCATTCGCGCAGCATCTTCCTCCTCCGACTTCGCTGTCTTGGCGGCCCGTTCGTCGCGGGTGTGACGTTCTTCGCCAAGCCCGTGGGCCCATTCCGTGGCTCGTGCTTCAGACCGACTGCCTTTGTCTCCGCCCATGAACCCCCCTGCAAGCGCAATATCGCTCAAGCGACGTCGATGTCACTGTGCCGTTTGGAACAGCGCCTCGGGGAGTATGCCGGGTCACAGTCTCTAATGGTTTCCCTTGCCGTAATGGTCATCACGTTGTCTCTGCAAGCCGTCAATCCGCAGGCGAGAGCGACGTCATCGGCGCGACAGGCGGCCGACGACGACGCTCACTCTGCCACGCTCGAACAGGCGCAGCGATTCTTCTACAACGGCGACTACGGCAGGCGATATCGCCGACCCTGACGAGACCTTTCTCGATGTGCGTCCCGTGCCGAAGAGCTCCTCCAAGCTGCGGGTTGCGCGCCGCCGCGAGGTGAGCGGAGCGAGGCGATGGATTCCCCGGGGATCAATCCAAATCGCAGTAGAGCTGTCCCCGCCGAGCAAGCACCAGGACCAGCAGGACGATCGCAACGGTGGTCGACATAGTCCTTGCCGAAGAGTGGGACCGGGCTGAATCGCATTCGATATCGCAACAATAGAACGAACGCGTCTCTTGCCTGTTCGGTGCGCACAGGCGGGACGTGTTCACATCGGAACAGACTCGCCTTCGCGTGACGCCTAGGATGTTCTCAACCTGATTTCGCTGCGATAAACCATCAGGCCCCCTCTTCTCGCAGCAGTCGCTTTACCGGTCAGGAGTCGTGATGTCCATTCGCAAACAATCGACGTGTGGCAGTCGCTCGGTCGTCGCCTTTCTTGCTCTCGCGGTCCTCTGCATTGGCGTCACGACGGCGTTCGCGCAGTCCGCGAGCAAGAAGACGACTATGACCTTCAATGAATCCCTGGTAGATTCCTGGCGTGAACGCGCAAATTCGGCGTGCCGGCGTCCAGGTGTTCAGGCTGCTCGCCTCGTTTTTCGACCGTCACGTCGTGCAGATCTTCAACAAGGACGAATCGCAGATCGACGCGACGATCCTCGTGATCCCCAACTATCGCCTTCGCGCCACCCACTGACCGTGGAACCAAAAAACATTCAGGTCATTGCATCTCAAGATCGCAACCAGCTCATGCTGATTACGTGCGATCCGTTTTACTTCGTTGGCGGCGCGCCGAAGCGATTCATCGTGCCGGCGACGTTCAGGGGCCCCAGTTTACGGTCTCACAGTGAAGGGTGACCGTGCAGCAACAGAAAACCGCATTCGCCATGCTCGGCAATCCCGTGCGGCACACCCTCCCGAAGACTGCAAGTGGAACCCCGCCGTCCCGTCAGATCAATGATCTGATCGGCGTTATGGACATCACGCGAGCGGGTTCACAGCCGTCCGCTAAGGGACCGTTGCGATCGCGGAGGCGCTCGACGGGAAGGTTGTCGAGTGGATGGAGAAGGTGAACGATGAACAGTACGGCCGCTACTGAGCCTCCGTGTTGTTCATGTTGATGAGCGGATAGCCGCCCATCGCCAGCCGCACCGACGGTCCCGAGGGCGCCTCGGCGCCCATCTGGTGCCACGTCATCGGCGCCGCGTAGAGGACGTCGCCCTCGATCGCGTGAAACTCGCCGACCCTCTCGAACTTGCCGCTAATCGCGCCGACCTGCACGATCCACCACTCCGCCGGCCCGGCGTGCATGTGGCCGAACGTCGAATTGGGATTGAACGCGCCCTGCGCCGGCCCGCCGCCCACGTTGCCGCGACCGCCAGGGCATTTGTTGTCCGCCGCGTTGACATAACCAATCAGCGGGCTCGCGAAAAGATGATCG
>DATNCQ010000237.1:0-11445 GCA_035571515.1 Vicinamibacterales bacterium | reverse complement strand
CGTCAGCGCGGCAAGCACCCGTTCCGGCGTGAGCGCTCGAAGTGCCTCGCGACTCAGCGCCCGGCTGTCGGGCCCGGGATTGTCGTGACAGGTGGCGCACCGCCGCTCGAAAACAATCACCTGCTCCGCGGGTGACGATGGTTCGGTCGGTTGTGCGGGCGTGGGCGGCTGCGCCCAGCCGGCATTCGGATGAAGCGCCAGGAAAGCGGTCACGATCAGCATGAAGCGCGTCAGCATGCGGTGTTCCTCGCGCCGCTAGTCTACTCACAGCGGCGCCCGTTGGTGATTGAATCCCTCAGTCGCGTGCCATAGAATCGCGACCGTTATGAGCAAGACACTGAGTCGGCGCGAATTTGCCCGGACATCGGCTGCAGCCGGTGCGGCCGCGGCCGCGGCTGCGCTCCCCCAGGCTCTGTTGGGCGAGACCACCACGGCGGCGGTCAAAGGCGCGGAGGTTGCGAGAAGGCGGCTGGTGTCGCTGCCGCCGCAGGGCTTCGCCTACGGCGGCGACCCGGCGAGCTCGGTCGCGGAGTTCCGCGACAGCATCGTCTTCGCGAATTCGCCCGTAGTCTCCGCGGCAGGCGAACCGCAAGCGGTCCGCCTGCGCGGACACTATGCCAGCTCGATGGCCGTGCAGCCGGTGCCGCGCGACGGTTCATGGGGCGAGGGCCTGACCATCCCGTCGGAGTATTACGTCGACCCGAAGCACTTCGCGACCGATGAGCGCTTTCTCGCCGAGAACCTCTGGTTCATGGTCGATCACGAGAACCGCATCCCGAAGCCC
This sequence comes from Vicinamibacterales bacterium, assembly GCA_035571515.1. Classification (GTDB taxonomy): domain Bacteria; phylum Acidobacteriota; class Vicinamibacteria; order Vicinamibacterales; family UBA2999; genus Gp6-AA40. The sequence goes on along the minus strand of DATNCQ010000237.1, from coordinate 10,661 downwards.
GGCGACTACTTCGTCTTCGAGTACGGGAGCGGAGACAGTGTGATCATCCTTCGCGACAAGAAAGGCGCCGTTGCCGCGTTCCACAATGTCTGCCGGCACCGCGGGTCGCGCCTCTGCCGGCACGATGACGATCCGGCGCCGAAAGATGTCCGGCTCTCGGTCAAGCAACTCGGCTCGAACGGCAACACGCCGGTCTTCCGCTGCCCGTACCACGCGTGGACCTACGATCTGGCCGGCTCGCTGATCTCGGCGCCCAACGGCATGCCCGCCGATTTCAAGCTGGCAGAGAACGGTCTGAGGCCATGCCACGTCAAGACGAGCGAAGGATTCATCTTCGTCAACCTCGCGCACGGCGAGGCGCCGGATTTCGATTCCGTGGTCAAGAGCTTCGCGACGGTGGCGAAGGAGTACGGCACCGCCGATCTGAAAATCGTCGCGCGCGCCAGCGCGCCGACGAGAGCCAACTGGAAGCTCGTGCTCGAGAACTTCCTGGAGTGTTACCACTGCGGGCCGGCGCATCGAGCGCTGGTCACCGCGCATCCGTTCTGGGACGGTCAGATGTCCCAGGATCAGCGCACCAGGCTCGCGAAAGAGCTGGAGCGTTTTGCAACCGCTTCCGAACGGGGGGTTCAGGACAGCGGGCAGGCAGCAGGGATGGCACAAGCAGCGCCGGGTGTCGCGTACGGCGGCAACGTGCTCGGCGCCGGCATGGTCTCGGGCACGCTCGACGGCAAGGCGGCGGCTCCGCTCCTGCCCACACGTAAGGAATGGACGCACCGGTCACGACTGGTGAGCACGTCCTGGTCGACCGGCTATCTGCAGTGCTACGACGACCATGTCGCCGCCGTGCGCTTCACGCCCCGCCGCGTCGACCTGACCGACGCCGAGCTGTTCTGGCTGGTGCGCGCGGACGCGAAACCCAAGGACTACAGTGCCGAGAGGCTGAAGGGTCTCTGGGAGGTCACCTATCTCGAGGATCGCTGGATCACGGAGAACAACCACAAAGGCATCGAGTCGGGCCACTATTCTTCCGGCCGCTACGCGGCGGTGGAAACAGGGCCGTCGCGATTCATCAAGTGGTACATGACCGACGTCGTGCCTGCCGCGGCCAAAGCCAGGCAGACCGAGTGACCGTTCGACTCGCCGCTGACGATCGATCCGCTCGCTCAGGGCAGGCTACCGCTTCTTCGACGTCTCGATGCGGATCATGCGGAGCGCCGCGTCATCGTCCGGCAGCGGCGTGCGTCCGGCGGGGAACTTGTTCCTGTTGAAGATGAGCGCGACGACGTCCGCGTACTGCTGAGGGGTCAGGCTTCCCGGACTGTCTTGCGGCATCGTGCTGCGGATCTGCTCGAACAGCTCGCCGGCCGTCGCTCCGGTCCATTTGCGGAGAAAATCCGGTCCCACCAGCGCCGGCACGACATCCGCTCCGGTCAATGCCGCCGCGTGGCAGCTCGCGCACGCCTCGGCGTAGACGCCCTGACCGCGCTTGCGCTGTTCCTCTGTGTAGACGCCCTGCAGCACCGATCGATCCGCCTGGGGATCGCCGCCTGACCGCTGCTCCCCGGATGCGAGCCGCGCCGCCGCCCGAACCGGCGAACGGAACGATACGACGGCGACGACGACGAAGATCGCAAGCGCGGTCGTCAGCAGATGCGTCGGGCGCACGTCATGCTCCCCGGCGAGAAGCGTTCGGCGAGTCCGGCTCGAGCAGATCCGTCAGGACTCTTACGGCGAGCTCTTCTTCGGAGACCGCTTCGCCACGAAACAGAAGTCGCAGCTGCCCGTCCAGAATCGTCAGGCCGACCGGCGCCTGATCCGTGATGCAGCTGCCGAAGTTCGTGCATCCGGTGCGCATCACCACGGACACGTGCCTCCCGGTTCGATCGAGCTGAAAAAACGCTTCCGCGCCGTCAGTCGTCAACCTCACCATCACACCTGCATCGAAGCTCTCGACCAGAAGCTGGTGAGCGCCAATCTCCTGGTTGAACCCTTCTGCGAAATGGCGGCACTCGTTCGTCAGGCGATCCCACAGGGGATCAATCTGTTGGTCGAAGAGGTCGAAGGCGCGCTGCGCCGCTGATGGCGTGCGGCCCTTCCGTCGTGCGGTACGACGCTTCGGTTGTGGCATCCCGCGTCCTCGGTCTGACGTGTGCGGCATCTTGTACCGTACACTTTTCGGCCGCTCAGCCCCACGGCATTCCGGAGGCTCTCCACAAATCAGGAAGACTTCCACCGGCAGATCTCCCGGATTGTACCGGCCAAGGTCTTGACGCGACTGAAGTAATCGCCGTTTGGCGATCGGGCACGATGCGTGCCCCTGACGCTCGGTGTTCGCGAAGCTCCTCAGCGGCTGGGGCCTGATGGCCCTGAACGTGGTGATTCACGCGATCGGCGTGACTGCCGCGTTGCGCTGGCTGCGCGCGCAGACGACCGTCGAGCGAACCATCTGGCTGGACGCCTGGCTGTTCATTCGCCTGGCGAGCTGGATCGTTCTCCTGCACCTCGTCGAAATCACGACGTGGGCATGGTTCTACGACTGGAAGGCAGCGATGACCGATCTTCAGTCGGCACTCTATTTCAGCGCCGTGACGTATACCACGACCGGCTACGGCGACCTCCTGCTGCCCGAAGCGTGGCGACTGGTCGGGGCGATCGAGGCGCTGACCGGCATTCTGATGTGCGGATGGTCGACCGGCTTCTTCTTCGCGGTCGTGAGCCGCATGGTCCGGGCGGAAGCCGACCCGGCTGATCGATGAGTATCGTGGAGCCCGCGCCGCGGCCCCGAGGCGGGCACATCGCGGCACTGCTGTCGGAACTTCGCGGCAACCCGCTGCTGTGGCTGCTCGCTCTGGTCCCGGCGGTGTTCGTCGTCGAGTCACTCGAGCCCGAAGCACACACGTTGCTGTTCGGACTCTCCGTTCTCGCGATCGTGCCGCTCGCCACGCTGCTGAGTCACGCGACCGAATCGGTGGCGGCCAAAACCGGCGACACCGTCGGCGGGCTGCTGAACGCGACGCTTGGAAACCTCACCGAACTGGTGATCGCGCTCGCCGCGTTGCGCTCGGGTCAGTACATGCTGGTCAAGGCGTCGATCGCGGGAGCGATTGTCACCAATGCGCTGTTCATGCTGGGCGCGTCGTTTCTGCTGGGCGGGCTGAAGTACCACCTGCAGGACTTCAATCGCGTCAGCGCCCGTCTCCAGGCGAGCCTGCTGTTCCTGGCGACGATCGCGTTGCTGATTCCGTCGGCAGTCAGGCAGGCCGATGCCGGGGCGTCAGCTGAATTCACGCAGCAATTGAGCCTCGGGTTGTCCGGTCTGCTGATCCTTGCATACGCGCTCGGCATGGTGTTCTCCCTCATTACCCATCGGGAGCTGTTCGCGCCGGCGGAGCATGCCACACACGAAGAGGTGCCGTGGCCGATCGGGCTGGCGCTCGCGACGCTGGCCGGCGTCACGGTGCTGGTGGCGCTGGTGAGCGAGGTGTTCGTCGAATCGGTGCAGCAGGCGGCCGCGGCACTCGGGATGACTCCCGCGTTCGTCGGCTTCATCGTCGTCGCGCTGGTTGGTGGCGCGGCGGAGATGGCGTCGGCGTTCTCCGGCGCGCGCAAGAACCGGCTCGACCTGAGCGTCGGCATTGCCCTGGGGAGCGCCTCGCAGATCGCGTTGTTCGTCGCCCCGGTGCTCGTGCTCCTGAGCTATGTGATCGGTCCGGCGCCGATGGATCTGCGATTGTGGCCAGGCGCGGTGGTGATGATGCTGATCGCGACGCTCACCGCCTCGCTCGTGACCAACAGCGGACGATCCGCCTGGTTCGTCGGCGTGCTCGTCCTGATGGTCTATCTGATCTTCGCGATGACGCTGTACCTGTTACCACCCGCTCTCGGATGACATCATCGGCCTGCCGGCCCGGGTAGCCGAGCGCGCCCGCAGGCGATGACTGTTCTTCGCCATCGACCAGATTTGGCGTAGCATCCACTGACCATCTCCACGAAGGTTGATGCCGAAACCAATTCTGCTGACCGTCGCCGCCTTCGCCGGCGTCGGGTCGCTGCTGGTCGCAGGGGCCCGCGGACAGTCGCCTGTGTTGGTTGGCGATCCGGGCAACCGGAAGTACGCGGCGATCGACCTGATTGACGCGCGCAATGCCGGATCGCTCCGCATCGCGTGGCGGCGGCCGGCGGTCGCACGCGAGCTGACGCAGAAGTTTCCCGACCTCAACGTACCGAGGAACGTGCGATCGACGCCGGTCATGGCCGACGGCATCCTTTACGCGTCGAACGGCGTCGGGCTCGTCGAGGCGTTCGAGCCCGAGAGCGGGCGGCTGGTGTGGCTGCAGGAGCCGGCCGATCCGGGGATCGAGGGGGTGCGCGGTGTGCAGTCGGCGCGCAGCGTCGCGTACTGGCGCGACGGCGACAGCGCGCGGATTCTCAGCGTCCGCGGCAACTACTTGTACGCCCTCGATGCCCGGACCGGGAAGCCGATTGTCGGCTTCGGTGTCAACGGCCGGGTCGACCTGCGTCCCGGGCTCAGCCCCGAGACAACGAACTTCAACTGGACCGCGCCGTCACCGATCGTCGTGCGCGGCATCGTGATCGTCGGCGGCCAGGGCCGCACGGCGACGCCGGGAGAAGCCAACATCCCACCGGGTGATATCCGCGGCTACGACGTCAAGACCGGCACGCTGCGCTGGCAGTTCCACATCGTGCCGCGCGCCGGCGAGTATGGCGTCGAGACGTGGGACAAGGACTCCTGGAAATACACCGGCAGCGGCAAGACGTGGTCGGCGATGAGCGTCGACGAGGAGCTCGGCTACGTCTACGTGCCGACGAGCAGCGCCGCCAACGACTGGTACGGCGGCGAACGCCCCGGCGACAACCTGTTCACCGACAGCCTGCTGTGCCTCGACGCGCAGACCGGCAAACGGGTCTGGCATTTCCAGATGGTGCACCACGACCTCTGGGACTACGACAACCCGGCGGCGCCAATCCTCGGCGACATCACGGTGAACCGGCGACGGATCAAGGCGGTCATCCAGGTGACGAAGCAGGCGTTCACGTTTGTCTTCGACCGCGTGACCGGCGCGCCCGTGTGGCCGATCGAGGAACGGCCCGTGCCGGCGTCGACCGTGCCGCGCGAGCAGGCGGCGAGGACGCAGCCGTACCCGACGAAACCGAAGCCGTTCGACCGCCAGACATTCACGGCCGACGATCTCATCGACTTCACGCCGGCGCTTCACGCGGAAGCGGTCGAGATCGCGAAGCGGTTCCTCCTCGGTTCGCTGTTCACGCCGCCGACCTTGACGAGCGACGATCCGAACGGAAAGCAGGGCACTGCGTATCTTCCAGGCTGGGTGGGCGGCGCGAACTGGACCGGGGCCGCCTTCGATCCCGACACCGGGATTCTCTACGTTCCGTCGGTCACGTTCCCGTGGGTGGGCGGGCTCGTGAAGGGCGACGACCGTTTTGCGTATCGAAACAGGAGCGACCGAGTCGCCGAGAAAATCGGACCTCAGGGACTCCCGCTCGTCAAGCCGCCGTACGGGCGGATCACGGCGATCGATCTGAACACCGGCGACCACCTGTGGATGGTGCCGAACGGCGACGGCCCCCGCCATCACCCGGCGCTCGAGGCGCTCAATCTTCCGCCCCTCGGCAACCCCGGACGCGCAGCGCCGCTGCTCACCAAGACGCTCCTGTTCATGGGAGAGGGAAGCGCCGCAGGCCTGAGCGTTCCGCCGCACGGCGGCGGCAGGATGTTCCGGGCGTACGACAAGAAAACGGGCAAGGTCATCGCCGCGATCGAGCTGCCCGCCGGCACCACCGGTGCGCCAATGACGTTCGTCCACAACAAGACGCAGTACATCATCGTCGCCGTTGCCGGCGTCGATCACGAGCCGGAGTTCGTCGCGTTGACTGCCGGGCGCGCGGCCGGGTCGCAATAGTTGACGGAAGAAGCGCGCTATTCGGGCTCGAGTCGCAGCAGCATGCCGTCCGTGTCGTTGTTGCCGCGGGAGCGGCCCTCCGTCAAAAAATAAAGGAGCTCGTCGGGTCCCTGACGAACGTCGCGGAAGCGCACGTTGAGCTCGTGCAGCATTGAATCGCCGCTCACGACCATGCCCCGCGTGAGCGTCATCTGGACAACCTTTTTCGATCCCGCCCCGGCGACGATCGGGCTGTTCGTCCACTTCGCGAACTTGCGACCGGTATAGAAGATCATGTTCGCGGGGTTGATCACCGGGTTCCACTGGAACACCGGCATCTCCATGCCGGGACGAAACCACGGCTGGTCCGACACCGGCGTCCCGGTGTAGTTGCGGCCGGTGGACACGAGCGGCCACCCGTAGTTGTGCCCGGCGACGAGGACGTTGATCTCGTCGCCGCCTCTCGGACCGAATTCCGCTTCCCACAACGCGCCGGTCTGCGGGTGAAAGGCGAGGCCGTACGGGTTGCGGTGGCCGTAGGTGTAAATTTCAGCCTTCGCCTTCGGTTCCGTCACGAACGGATTGTCGGCCGGCACGCTTCCGTCGTCACGCAGGCGCAGAATCTTGCCGATGTGAGTGGCCAGGTTCTGCGCTTCCATCCGGATGTGCGGATCGTCGGTGCTCACCAGGTCGTCGCGATCGCCGACTGCGAGGTACAGCAAACGGTCGGGACCGAAGATCATCCGGCCGCCGTACGTTCCTACTTCGCCCGCCCAGGCATCGGCGACGAAGATGTCCTTCACATCGGCGAGACGGGTCCCGTCCAGACGCGCGCGGGCGACCGCGAGCGTGACGCCGCGATCGCCCTCCTTCGAGTAGGAGAGATAGAGAACGTGGTTGGTCGCGAAATCCGGGTGCAGAACGAGGTCCTGCAATCCGCCGAGCGACACGTTGTTCAGCTTCGGCAGCTCCAGGATCGGATTCGGATCGAGCACCTCGTCCCTGACGATCCGCAGGCGGCCGGGGCGTTCGGTCAGAAGCATGGTGCGGTTGTCGGGCAGAAACACGAGGCCGTCGGGATGGGACAGTCCACGGGCGATGGGCACTACTCGCACGCGAACGCCGGCCTCGGTGGTGAGGACCACCGGCTTCTCGACCGGGACGGCCGTCAGCGGCACGGCCGGCGGCGCGGGCGGCCTGGGCCTTTCTTGCGCCACACCCACGATGCCGAGGGCGGCGCAAAACGCCGAGGTCAGCGAACGACAGGAACGATTCACCGTGGCCTCAATGCCTCGACACGCTACTTGGATGCGATCGTCGGGTTCACCCAGCCGTTCTTCATCACGCCATGCGACGGACGGAAGCTGAGATAGTCCACGTGATCGGGAATATCCGCCCAGCCGTGGATCACGCCAGGCGGAACGATCAGCACGTCTCCGACCTTCAACTCGATCTTGCGCGCGCCAACCGCCAGGCCGCCGCAGCCCGGACCGTTCGGTCCGCCGTCAGGATTCGCCGTGCTCTTCCGGCCATTCACGACCTTGCCATCGATGAACGCGGTGCCGCCGCCGGAGACGATGTAATAGCCTTCAGTCTGGTTGTCGTGCGTGATGGCGCCGGGAATCGCGTCCGCCGGCGGCGTTGCCATGCGTTCTCCGCACGGGATGACCTGCGCATTGGCCGCCGCGGCGGCAGGGGCGGGCGGCGGGGTCCGGGTGGAGGCGCGATGAATGATGCCCAGCTCCATGCTCCAGCCGTCGCCGATATCGACAACCCTGGCGTTCTCGTCACGCGTCCGCTGCGATTGCAGGGTGGCGCTGATCTTGTCGATCTCGGCCTTGGTGATCACGGTCGCGGTCGTCGGATTCCCCGGCCTGGGCTGCGCGTAGACGACCAGAGGAATCAGAACCGCCGCCGTCAGCAGAACATTCAGCGCAACGCTTTTCATGGTGTTCCTCCTGCAGGTGCAGTCGCGTCAGCATCCCGGATACTCGGGATCCGGCGAGATGGGAGACTACTGCATCGCCGCCCCCTGATCCAGCCCGCGTCTTCGCCGAAGCGTCTGCGCGTTGCTGCCGGTGTGGTCGTAGCGCTGTGGATATTCAGGAGGTACTTGGTCGGCTGCGGCGAGACGCTTTAAACCTTGGAGACGGTGTCCCTGCAGAGCGCGCGTCTCGCGAACCCTCTTTATGTGCGCCGTCTAACGGCAGGCATCAGCGACGGCGCACTGTGCCGTCCGCTGCATGCCGGGTTGGGCGTCACGCAAATCCGGCTCGGTCAGCTACTTCTCATCGGTCCGTCGCCGGGGAATGATCCGTGGAACCTCCCGTTGATACTGCCGATACTCTTCTCCGAAACGGTCGACGAGTTCTCGCTCCTCGAGCACCAACATCACGTATCCCGCCGGGAACAACCAAAGGATGAGGATATACATCCCTTCGTAGTTGATGACGAGCGCGTTGGCAATGGTCCCGATACCCGCGCTGAGGTACCGAGGATGTCGTACCACCCGATAAATTCCATCCTGCAGCAATCTGCCCCTTCGATGCTCAGAGGGTGACAACTCCGGTACTCCTACCAATGTGGAGATGCTCAAGTGCCTCCAGTATTGAAGCTCGAGACGAGTCATCATGCCGTAGAGGAGCAAGGCCATCGCCATCAAAGGCCCGTTCGTTCCGAGATCCGCTCCTAGAAGCGGGCCGCGGAATCGAAACAGCAACGCACCAAAACCGACGACCAGCGGAAGAACGATCGCGTATGTTCGAATCGGGCCCTGTGTTCTCCACCAACGAGCCCAGGGGTGGATGACAAACCAAAAGAGCAGCCCCGATGGAAGGACGATGACGCTGACGACCGCGAGCAAATATCGAATGCGATCAATCACTTGACCACCAAGAGGGCCATGGGCCTTTGACGCCTAACGCCCAGAGTTGAGCCGCGGCGCAAGGTCGGTGGTCGTGCCGACGGCTCCAACTCGTGTTTTAGGTGGCTTCACTTGTATAGAACGTCTCCACCTCACCGTCACGGCAATCGCGACCGCTTTGTGATCGCCACAAGTTCGCTGCCGCCCATTGCCGTCTTCGACACCGTCAGACCAACGAGAGAGTAACGATCTGGCGACGACCCGCGCCGAGCGGGCCGCGAGCGCTGCTCGCGCGTCGTCGGGTCCATCGCCTGTTAGGCCGCCACTTCTACTGTGGCGTAAAAGTCGACTTGCCGCGGCCTCCGACGAGGCGTGACCGTGCGATGGCTTGGTCGCGGAACCGGAAGGCCGTCTTCGCGAAGCCCGCGCACGTGGATCTCGATCGCGCGCGCGATCCGGCGCAATGCACTATCGATTGTCTTGCCCGTTGCGACACATCCCGGCAAGTCCGGAACGGACGCCCCCCAGTCGCTGCTGGGATCACGATTGATGCGGACGAGATACTGGACCCTTCTCATGATTTCGGCACCTTGAATCCAGCCTGTCGTTTCACTGATGCGAGCGTCCCTTTGGGCATATCGTCGCCAAGACTTCCGCTCACGGTAACCCGGCCCGGCTTCGTTGGATGCTTGAACTGACGGTGGCTTCCTTCGGTACTGACCAGGACCCAGCCATCAGTCTCGAGCAACCGAATGACTTCGCGCACCTTCACAAAACGACGCTAACACAGACGACGCGACGCGTCCGGGGTGCTGCCAACACATCGGCGCAATTTCTTGGCGGCCTGACGCTCCGGCTTCAGCTGCGGCGGCCGCGCGCGGATTGTGCCACAGAAGCGCGCCGCCGCCGGCTGCGAGCCGTAGTTACGCTGCATCTGGCTATGTGTCTCGATCCTCGGACCACCAGAACGCATCGAGGTGCACCACCCGAAGTTTCCGCGCTCTGGCAATCTGAGTCGCAACGGCTTGGTAGTGCGCGCTGACTGTCGGAGTCAGACGTCCAACACCCGGCCACGCCGGCAACGCGGCCCCGTCGGCCGAGCCGCGGAGTTTCTTGGCGGTGATGGAGTCGAGAGGCACCTCGCAGAACGGCTCGATTTGCCCCAGGCTGTAAGCCGACCGAAGGTGTGCGCTGTAGACGCAATCACGCAGGTAGATATTGAGAAGCTTCCGTGCCACGCCCCATCGTCGGCCTCGTGCTGGCAGAGCGGCTTGCAGCCGAGTGGTTTCGCGATCAAGGGACTTTACAAACGCTACGCGGTTGCGTGCGCGGAACGAACGCAGAGGAACTTGCGCCAAGAAGCGGCGAGCCGCCTGTGCGGTCCCGCGAGGAGTCCCACGCACGGTGGACGGACCCACGGCTACTCGCGCAATGCGACTCCGGATCTCATGCAAGCACCTCAATCGAAGAGTGGCGTTGCTCATTGGGTGCGCGTAACGATCCGGACTGACCCGCGGCGCGTTCGCGATCAGCGCTCCGACGGTCCAGTCCGTCGTCAGCCGGAGTTCGGTAGGCTGGAGTTACGCCTGCGTGGCAGCCGCGCTGCCAGTGGCGAGCGCGCCAAGCTGTTGCAGCAGCTCGTACTTGTTCCAGGCAAAGTGCGCTTCGGTGATCCTGCCGGCATCGAGCCGGTAGATGGCAATGCCGTTCGGGACATCCACGCGCTTCCCGCTGGCGGGGATGTCGGCGAACGGACCGAGCTGCGTCCCGGTGAACCTCCATCGCACCACCACTTTGTCTTCTTCGGCGACGAGATCGTCGATCGTCAGGTGGAAATCCGGGAAGGCCGTCGAGTAGGCCTTCAACAGAAACGA
>DATNCQ010000236.1:0-29902 GCA_035571515.1 Vicinamibacterales bacterium | reverse complement strand
GACGCCGAGCACCATCGCTTCGACGGTGTCGCCGACGTTGAGAATCTTCGACGGGTGCTTGACGCGCTTGCTCCACGACATCTCGCTGACGTGAATCAAGCCCTCGACGCCAGGCTCGAGCTCGACGAACGCGCCGTAGTCGGTGAGGCTCACGACCTTGCCGCTCATGCGCGCGCCGACCGGGTAGCGGTCCTGCACCGTGGCCCACGGATCCTGCACGAGCTGCTTGTGGCCGAGCGACACGCGCTCGGTGGCGGCGTCGTACTTGAGGACGATGACGTCGACTTCGTCGTTGACCTTGAACAGCTCTGACGGGTGGCCGACGCGGCCCCATGACATGTCGGTGATATGCAGCAGGCCGTCGATGCCGCCGAGGTCGATGAACGCGCCGTAGTCGGTGATGTTCTTGACCGTGCCGCGCAGGACCTTCCCCTCGGCCAGCGTCTCGAGCGTGGTCTTCTTCTTCTCGGCGTTCTCCTCTTCGAGGAGCGCCTTGCGCGAGAGGACGATGTTGCCGCGCTTCTTGTTGACCTTGATGACGCGCATGCGGAGCTCCTGCCCCTTCAGCGCATCGAGGTTCCGCACGGGACGCACGTCGATCTGCGAGCCGGGGAGGAACGCGCGGACGCCGATGTCCACCGCGAGGCCGCCCTTGATCCGCTCGATGACGCGGCCGATGACGACCTTCCGCTCGGCGTAGGCCTTCTCGACCTCGTCCCAGATCTTCATCTTCTCGGCCTTCTCGCGCGACAGCACGATGTGGCCTTCGCGATCCTCCGTGCGCTCGAGCAGCACGTCGACCAGGTCGCCGCCCTGCACGGTCACCTGGCCGCTCTCGTCGAGGAATTCGTGGATGGGAATCAGGCCTTCTGACTTGTAGCCGACGTCGACGACGACCGCCGTCTCGGTCACCTTCAGCACGGTGCCCTTCACGACCTCGCCTTCCGCCATGTTGCGGAAGCTGTCGTCATAGATGTCGAGCATGGCCGCGAACTCCTGCGGATCCATGTCCTCGTGGTGCATCGGCTTGAAGGCCGGACCGGCGGGCTTCCCAGCCCTGGTGCGCGCCGGTGCTCCGGGTTGTTCACCCGTCTTGTCGGGAGAGATCAACCCGTTTTCAACATTCGCCATTCCTTACGAGTCCTCCTGAATCTGATTACCGGTTTCTGTTGCCTTTCGACTACGCTCAGAGGCTGCCCTGAGCGGCAGGCGAACAGGTTGCGGGGACCGGCTCCCCGCAGCTATAACGGCGAGACGAATTCTGGTGGTTGGTTGGAGCTTGTATGCCAGCTGCTTCCTTCGCCGATAAGCACTAGACTTTACGACACTTACCCGGAAACAGTCAAGGTAAGCCGGAGACGGAAAGGACGACCGCGATGGCCAGACGCAAGGCCGCAGGCGCCAGGAAAAAGGCAAAGAAAACCGCCCCCAGAGCTGCCCGGACGGGCTCGCGGAAGGCCGTTGCACGGAAAGCCCGGCCGGCCAGGGCGCCTAAGCGCGGCGTGGCCACGGCGCGCAAGGCCGGCGCGGGGCGCAAGGCCAGCGCGGCGCGTAAGACGGGTCCGGCGCGCAAGACGGGTGCGGCGCGGAAGGCAACCGGCATCCGCCGGGCGGGCTCGGCTCGAAAGGCCGCGACGTCGACGGCTGTCGCACGCAAGGCGCCGGCGCTCGATCGCGAACGCCGCGTCGTCCGCGGCGACGACATCGTTCCGACGCCTCCCTCGTCGCTCGACCTCGACCGAACGGCTTCGGCCGCACGCAGCGGCCGTCGTCACCAGCGTGACCGCCTCAACGAGTACCACGAGACGAGCCCCGCGCTGACCGGCGGCGACGTCGACGCCGACTGGGAATCGGCCGCCAGCGTCGGCGACGAAGCGCCGGGCGGCGACAATCCGACGCCCGACCAGGACGTGGTGGACGACATCGGCAAGGCGGTCGGCGTCCAGTACGACGACAACGAGGAGCTGAAGGGCGAGGCGAAGATCTCCAAGCGCGACAAGCATCGCTGGGAGCTGGATCCGGCCTCGTCTGAGGACTTCAAGGATCGATAAGTTGGTGGCGGGTCTCTGATCGTCAGTTCGTCGCCAGCTGCACGACGAAGCGGGCGCCGCGACCGGCGCCGTCGCTGTGCGCCGTGACGCTCCCGCCATGCAGCTCGGCGAGATGGCGCACGAGCGTCAGCCCCAGGCCGAGGCCTTCGGGCCGCTCGTGCAGCGAGCCCGATGATCGCTTGAACGGCTCGAACACGTGCGGCAGGAACTCCGGCGGAATGCCGCAGCCGGTGTCCTCCACGGTGAACCGCACCAGGTCGCCGTCACGAGCGGTCTCCACGCGGATCTCCCCGCCCGGCGGCGTGAACTTCACCGCGTTGGAGAGCAGGTTGCTCGCGATCTGCTGCAGCCGCACCGCGTCGCCCTGAACGAAGCCGACGGGCATCAGCTGCGCGGTGACCGCGATGCGCTTGGCGGCAATCTCCGGGGCCCAGACGTCCAGCGCGCGGCGTATCGGGTCGCGCGGATCGATCTCCGCGGGCTCGAACAGCACGCCGCCTCGCGCCATCGCGGCCACATCCCCGGCATCGTCGATGGACTGGCGCAGGCGCGCGGCGTTGCGGCTGACGGTCTCGATCACCTGCTTCATTTTTTCGTTCGTCAGCACGCCTGCCTGCAGCAGGTGCGCCTGCGCGTGGATGACGCCGGCAGGCGTGCGCAGCTCCCCGGTCAGCAGCGCGAGGACGTCGTCCTTGACGCGGCTCTCGGACTCGGCGACCTCGCGCGCCCGGTGCTCGGCGCGCAGCGTGTGATCGAGCTGCCGGATGGCAATGGCGATGTCGACGGTCAGGATGCCGGCGAGCGCCGCGCTCGCGACCGCCATCAGCGCGGTGCCGAAGCGAGTATCGAACAGCCCTTGCAGCTCGCCCGCGACGCGCAGGCCGCCGAGCACGACCGGCAGCAGGATCGCCATGGGCAGGAAGCGCCTGACGGCGAGGCCGGCGGCGCCCCGATCCATCAGCAGCGGCATCAATCCGGCCCCGGGCGTGGCGCAGAGGATGCCGGTCGCCAGCGCGCACAGCGCCATCACCGTCTGGGGTGACATCGCCGTGTACGCCGAGAGACCCTGCGCCGTCGACGCGCCGAACAGCTCGCCGAGCCCCGCCAGGTACGCGATCGTGGCCGCGAGCAGCGCGAGGCCCTGCGCCACGACCGGCGCGCGCCGCAGCACGATGAGCGCGCTGCCGACCAGGGCATACGCCAGGATGGAGTTGGGCGCCGGCAAACCCGGCAGCGTCCCGGCGCCCGAGGTCAGCCCCGCCGGAAGATTTCCGAACCCGAAGTCGGTCTCGGTGAGATAGCCGATGACCGCCGCGGCCGCAATCGCCAGCACGAGCACACCGAGACCGCGTGAGAAACGAGGGTGCGAGGGGGCGTAGGCGAGCGCGAGGCCCGCGACGAGCAGGGCGAGGGCGCTCATCGGCATCAGCGCGGGCGCTTCGCTGGCAATCGACATCAGCCGCGCGATGCCGAAGAACCACCCGGCAAGGCCGGTGACACCGGCGGCGATGGCGATCGCGGCAGCGATCCCGATCGCGATGCGCAGGTGCTCGGTAGCAGTGGTCGAGGGCGAGTCGGGGTTCATGCAGCGGCGGCGGCAGACGGTGCGCTCATGTCTCGAGCGTGCGCTTCACCAGGGCCAGGACCTTGTCGACGACCTGTGCGATGGGCATGCCCGTGGTATCGATCAACACCGCATCGGCCGCCATCGTCAAGGGAGACGCCGTGCGCGTCGTGTCGGACCGGTCGCGCGCGTCGATGGAGGCGGCCACCGCCGCTTCCCCGGCCTTCCCGCCGCTGTGCGCGGGGTCGTTCAGGCGCCGGCGCGCGCGCTCCTCCGCGGACGCATCGAGGTAAATCTTCACGTCGGCATCCGGAAAGACGACGGTGCCGATGTCGCGTCCTTCCATGACGACGCCGCCCTGCTCGCCGATGCGGCGCTGCCGCGCGACGAGCACCTCGCGGACGCGCGGCATGCGCGCGACGGCGGACGCCGCCTTGTCGATCTCGGGCGTCCGGATGGCCTGCGTGATGTCGTGGCCGTCGATCGACGCGCGTCCCCCCTCGACTGCGATCTGCGATCGGTCCGCCAGCGCCGCCAGCGCCGGCTCGTCGTCGAGCGCGATGCCGTCGTGCACGGCTTTCCATCCGACCGCGCGGTACATGGCGCCAGTGTCGACGTGACGATACCGCAGCGCCTCGGCGAGCGTCCTGGCGATGGTGCCCTTGCCCGCGCCGGAGGGGCCGTCGATGGCGACAATCAGTCTCTTCATCCGCAATCTGAAGGTAACATGAGCGCGCATGGCGGCGCGGCGCGGCCGGCGCATTCTCGCGGCGTTTCTCGTCATCGGCGCGGTCCTGGCCTGGCTCGCCGCGCCCTACGTCCGCGCGGCGTCGCTGTTCGTGCGGGTGGCGCACCTCGGGGGACGCGTCGAGCAGTTTGCCGCGCAACATGCCCACGCGGTCACCGTGCTGCCGCCGCACACGGTCGCGACGCGGAACGGCGAGGTGCCGGCGCAGTTCTATCGCCCCGACGGCCGATTCTCGCGCAGCGTGCTGCTGATTCCCGGCATCCATTCGATGGGCATCAAGGAGCCGCGGCTGACCGCGCTGGCAAAGGACCTTGCCGGCAGCGGCGTGCTGGTGATGACGCTCGCGCTGCCCGACCTGCAGCGGTATCAACTCACCCTTCGATCGGCCGATGTCATCGAGGACGCCGTGACGTGGATGGCGGGCCGGCCGGACCTCGCGCCCGACGGCCGCATCGGCCTCATCGGCATCAGCTTCGCGGGCGGGATGTCGGTCGCCACCGCGGGCCGCCCGTCGATTCGCGACAGGCTGGCCTACGTGCTCTCGTTCGGCGGCCACGCGGACCTGCCCCGGGTGCTTCACTACCTGGTGACCGGCGAGGAGCAGCAGCTGCCAGGCATCAGGACGATTCCCCCGCACGATTACGGCGTGGCCGTGCTGCTCTATCAGTTCGCCGATCAAGGCATCGTGCCCGCCGAACAGGTCGCGCCGTTGCGGAAAGGGGTCGAGACGTTCCTGTACGCGTCGCAGCTCACGCTGGTCGACATGAACCAGGCGAATGCGACATTCCAGCAGGCGCGCGAGTACGCGAAGACGCTGCCGGAACCGGCGCGGACCTACATGACCTACGTCAACGATCGAAACGTGAAGAAGCTTGGCCCGGAAGTGCTGCCGTATCTGAACGAGCCCGGCGTCGACTCTGCCACGCTGTCGGCCGACCGCACCGACGCCGTTCCTTCCGCGCCGGTCTTTCTGCTCCACGGATCGGAAGACTCAGTGATTCCCACTGCGGAATCAGTGCTGCTCGCCGATTACCTGACGAAGAAAGGCGCGGACGTGCACCTGTTGATCAGCGAGCTGATCACGCACGCGGAGATCGACCGTGCGGCGGCGGCAAGCGAGACGATGAAGCTCGTGGGCTTCTGGGCCGACGTGCTGAAACGGTGACACTCGCTCACCGCTGCTGCAGCATTCGCTCGCGTGCCGCCTTGAACTCGTTCCCGGGTTTCCACTCCGGGTACTTGTCCGCCTGGGCCACGCGGTAGCCGACCGCGAAGAACACTTGCAGATCCTCGGCGGCGCCGCTCAGATCCCAGTCGGGCTTCACCACGTCGCTCGGCTTGTGATAGTCGTGCTCGGTGTAGTCGTCGCGCACCTGCTTGCCATATTCCGCGGGCTTGCCGATGAATTCCGTGCCCTCTTCGGGATCAAGCGCGGGGACGCCCTGCTTGGCGAAGTTGAAGTGGTCGGATCGATAGTAAAAGCCCTTTTCGGTTTCGGGATCGGGCGCGATCACGCGGCCCTGCTCGGCGAGCGCCGCTTTCGCGTAATCGTCGAGATCCGACGCGCCGTAGCCGACCAGCGTCAAATCCTTCGTGCGCCCGTGCACGTTCAGGCCGTCCATGTTGATGTTGGCCAGCGTCCTGGCGAGCGGGTAGATCGGCATGACAGAGTAGTACTGCGACCCGAGCAGTCCCTGCTCCTCCGCCGTGACCGAGACGAAGAGGATTGACCGTTTCGGCGCCGGCGACACCTTCGTAAACGCGCGCGCAATCTCCACCACGCCGGCGGTGCCAATCGCGTTGTCCTTGGCGCCGTTGTAGATGCGATCGCCGTTGACGTCCGGCCCCACGCCGAGATGATCCCAGTGCGCCGTGTAGACGACGTATTCGTCCTTCAGCGCGGGATCGCCTCCCTCGAATTTCGCCACGACGTTCTGCGAGTCGATGGTCCGCAGCTTGTTCCTGATCGCGATCGACGCGTCGACGCCGAGCGGCACCGGCTTGAAGTCGCGTGTGACCGCTTGTTTCTTCAGCGTGTCGAAGTCCTGCCCCGCCATCTGCAGCAGCGCCTTCGCCTGGTCCAGCGTGATCCACCCCTCGACGGCCGCGCGTCCCATGTTCTTGTCCGGCGTCACGAGGGTGAATTGCTCTCCCACGTTCGCCTGCAGCACCTCGAAGGGATATCCCGCCGGACCGGTCTCGTGGACGACGAACACGCCGGCGGCGCCTTTCTGCGCGGCGATCTCGTACTTGTACGTCCAGCGGCCGTAATAGGTCATCGCCTTGCCGCCGAATGCGGTGGGCTCGCCGGGCACCGCCGGGTCGTTGACGAGCATGACGAGCGTCTTCCCCTTCACGTCCACGCCCTTGTAGTCGTCCCAGTTGTATTCCGGCGCCACGATCCCGTAGCCGACGAACACGAGCTCAGCGCGATTGAGCACCGCCTCGTCGGCCACATGCCGGGTCAGAGCCACGAAGTCGTCCTTCCACCGGAGCGTGCGCCGCTGGCTGCCCTTCTGGAACGTCAGCGGCGCGGGCGTCGGCGTGATGCCGACGAGCGGCACCTTCTGCACGTACGTCCCGTCGGTATTACCAGGCTTGAGGCCGAGCATCCTGAACTGATCGACGAGGTAGCGCACCGTCAGCTCCTCGCCCTTCGTGCCGGGACCGCGCCCTTCGTACTCGTCGGACGACAGCACCTTCGTGTGCGCGAGGACGGCCTGCGGATCGACCGGCGGCAGCTGCGCGAGCGGCACCTGCTGCGGCGCCGCGGGGGCCTTCGTGCACGCGCACGCCATCACGATCAGCAGGGCGAGACGAATGCGACTCTTCATGCGTGTGATTATAGGAGCGTGAGCGACGAGGGAGGCGGCATCCGCCTGCAGAAGATCATCTCCCAGGCGGGCATCGCGTCGCGGCGCGCGGCCGAGAAGCTGATCGCCGAAGGGCGCGTGACGGTCAACGGCGAGACCGTGCGCGAGATGGGGACGAAGGCGGATCCCTCGCGCGACGACATCCGCATCGACGGCCGGCGCATCAAGGCGGCCGAGCGCCACCGCTACATCCTGCTCTACAAGCCGACCGGCTACGTGACCACGAGAGCCGATCCGCAGCGCCGGCGGACGGTGATCGAGCTGCTCGGCGGCGTGAAGGAATACGTCTATCCCGTCGGCCGGCTCGACTACGACACGCAGGGGCTGCTGCTGCTCACCAACGACGGCGACCTGGCGGCGAAGCTGACGCATCCGCGGCACGAGGTCGATCGCACCTACGAGGCGCGCGTCGCCGGCATGCCGGACGACGAGGCGATCGAACGGCTGCGCAGCGGCATCCCGCTCGACGGACGCCGCACGCGGCCGGCTGACGTCGTGCTCGTGAACAAAGGACGCCGCGACGATACCGGCGTGCTGCTGATCACCATCCGCGAAGGACGCAACCGGCAGGTGCGCCGGATGCTCGACGCCGTCGGCCACCCGGTGGAAACGCTGAAGCGGACGCGATTCGGCCCGATCTCTGATCGCCGGTTGAAACCCGGCGACTGGCGAGAACTCACTGACGAAGAAATCGCCGCGCTCAGGAAAGCGGCGCGTCCTGCTCGTCGTCCTGCAGCGGCAACATCTCCTCGGCGGGGTTCTGCTCGATGAGCCGCGCCGGCGGGTCGAAGCCGAGCGCCTCGGCCATGTCCTCGATCTTCGGCAGGTCGGTCAGGTCGTTGAGACCGAACCGGATCAGGAACTCCTTCGTCGTCGCGTAGAGAAACGGCCGGCCGACGACGTTCTTGCGGCCGACGATCTTGATCAGGTGGCGCTCGAGGAGCGTCGAGAGCACGCCCGACGTGTTGACGCCGCGAATCTCGCCGATCTCGAGCGCGGTGATCGGCTGCTTGTAGGCGATGACCGCCAGCGTCTCGAGGCCCTGCACCGTCAGCTTCTGCGTCGAGCGTTCGTGAAAGAGGCGCCGCACCCATTCGTGCAGCTCCGGGCGCGTCACGATCTGATAACCGCCCGCGACCTCCACGAACTGCAGGCCGGGCCGCGACTCGTAGTCGGCTTTCAGCGCGTCGACGGTCGCCTTCACGTCTTCCTTCGGCTCGTCGGCGAGCAGCCGGTACAGCATCTTCGGCGTCAGCGGTTCGGGCGAGGCGAAGATGAGCGCCTCGACGATGGCTTTGAGCGAGTTATCCATGGGTGGGGCGGGTCCCGCGACAATGACGGAAGCCACGTTGACGCAGACCCGTCATGACTGCGGGTCTCCGATGGGATGCGGCGCGTCGGCGGGACGCGCCCGCTTGTAGATACGGATCGTGCCCGCACCGGCGGACTGATAGGCGCGCACGAGCTTCAGCCGGATCATCTCGAGCAGCGCGAGGAACGTCACGATGACGAAGCCGCGCGAGCCGTCGCCGTCGGCGAACAGGTCTTCGAACCCGCACGCCTCCGTCTCGGACAGCCGCTGCAGCAGCTGCTCGATGCGCGTCTCGATGGGAAGCTCCTCGGGCGGCAGCACCATCGGCGGCCGCCGGCTGGCGCGCTCGAGAACGCCCTTGAACGCGGCCAGCAGGCTGAAGAGATCGACCTCCAGCTCCGGCTCGTACTCCTCGCCCGCGGCGTCCGCGACGCGCGCGTCGGGCCGCATGAACTGTGCGCTGCGCAGCGTCTCGCGCTCGTGCAGCAGTTCTGCCGCCGCCTTGTACTTCTGGTGCTCGAGGAGCCGGCGCACCAGCGCCTCGCGCGGGTCCTCCTCGCCCTGGTCGTCCTGCGTCGGATCCGGCCGCGGCAGCAGCATCCGCGACTTGATGTGAATCAGCGTCGACGCCATGACGAGGAACTCGCCGGCGACGTCGAGGTTCAGCTCCTGCATCAGGGCGATGTACGACAGGTACTGCTCGGTGACGAGCGCGATCGGGATGTCGTAGACGTTCACCTCGTTGCGGCGAATGAGGTGGACGAGCAGGTCGAGCGGCCCCTCGAAGGTATCGAGCTTGACCTTGTAGGCGTCGGGCGAGGACTCGAAGTCGACGTCAGCCACGGCCGGGGCAACCACGAAGGCCGCGTGCGCGGCACACACGAAGCTCACGAAGATTCATCGGGTTAATGGATGTTCGGTGTGCGTGAAGTCTACCGCCTCTGGAATCAGTCACCGGTGCATGGTCCATGTGCCACCAAAGACCAAAACAGTCTTCGTGTCCTTCGTGCCTCGCGCCCGAAGGGCGCCATCGTGGTGATCCGGCCGGTAGCCGCGCATCAGTATCGCAGCTTGACGGCGTCGCGGACGCGTTCCATCGTCTGCTGCGCGATGACGCGCGCGCGGCGCGAGCCCTCGACGGCGATCTCGCGAATCCGCTCCGGGCGGCTCATCACCGCGCGCCGCCGCTCGCGCATCGGCTCGAGCATCGCGTTCATCGCCGCGGCCAGCTTCGTCTTCACCTCGACGTCGCCGACCTTCCCCGCGCGGTAGCGCGTCTTCAGGTCCTCGACCTCGGCGGTGTTCGCGTTGAACGCGTCATGGTACATGAACACCGGGTTGCCTTCGACCGTGCCGGGGATGTCGGCGCGAATCCGCTTGGGATCGGTGTACATCTGCCGCACCTTCTTCATCACGTCGTCGGCGCCGTCGCTGAGATCGATCGTGTTGCCGTAGCTCTTGCTCATCTTCCGGTTGTCGAGGCCGGGCAAGCGGGGCGTCGGCGTCAGCAGCGGCTGCGGCTCGACGAAGATCTCGCCGTAGAACTGGTGGAAGCGGCGCACCACCTCGCGCGACAGCTCGAGGTGCGCGACCTGGTCCTCGCCGACCGGCACGAACTTGCCGTCGTAGATGATGACGTCGGCGGTCTGCAGCAGCGGATAGCTGAGGAAGCCGACCGTCGAGAGATCCTTCTCGGACAGCTGTTCGCGCTGCTCCTTGTAGGTGGGGACGCGTTCCAGCCATGGGATCGGCACGACCATCGAGAGCAGCAGGAACAGCTCGGCGTGCTCCGGGACGAGCGACTGGATGAAGATGGTGCTCCGCTCGGGATCGATGCCCGCGGCGAGCCAGTCGGCCACGTTGTCGAGCGCCGCGGCGGTGATGCCGGCGGTATTGGCGTACTCGCTGGTCAGGGCGTGCCAGTCGGCGACGAAATAGAAACAGTCGTAGCGTTCCTGCAGCGCGACCCAGTTGGTGAGCGCGCCGACGAGGTGGCCAAGGTGCAGCTTGCCGGTGGGGCGCATGCCGCTGACGACGCGAGCGCGGGCGGGGTTCGACATGTTCTCACAGGAGCAGCGAGAGCAGGAATTGTGCGGGCGGCGAGATGATCGTCGCCAGGACGCCGGTGAACATCAAGCCGTAGAGAATCATGAATCCGTACGGCCGCAGGCCCTCGTAGGCATCGGCGATCGGGCCGCGGAGCACGCCGGCGAGCACGTTGCCCCCGTCGAGCGGAGGTACGGGCACCATGTTGAAGACCGCCAGCAGGACGTTGAGGAGGACGGCTTGATACAGGAAGGCGGCAAGCGGCGCCAGCGTCGCGGCCTCGAGATCGCCGCCGACGGGAACCAGGTGCAGGGCCAGCGACGCCAGGACGGCGAGCACCACGTTGCTGGCCGGCCCCGCCGCCGCAATGAGCATGTACTTCCGCTTCCAGTGGCCCTTGAGGCGCGTGATGTTGACGGGCACGGGCTTCGCCCAGCCGAGCACCGGCACGTTCGTCACCATCGCGATCAGCGGGAAGAGGATGGTGCCTATCGGGTCGACGTGAACGGCCGGATTGAGCGAGACCCGGCCCAGCAGCCGCGCGGTCGGGTCGCCGAGGCGGTCCGAGGTGAACGCGTGCGCCGCCTCGTGAACCGTCAGCGAGAAGATGAGAACGACGAACTCGATGAAGATGCGGGAGAAATCGAGACCGGCCGGCAAGGCGCCAGCGTACTAGAACTGCTGGGTTTTCTCCAACGTGAAGGCGCCGACCGCGCAGAGCAGGCCGACGAACATCAGCGCGATGCCGGTGACGGAGACGGGCGCGGCCCACAGCAGCAGCGCGCCGGCCAACATGAGAACCACGCGGATGAGAATGTGAAGTACGTCGGGTCGAAGTGACGTCATCGTGCTCCCGGGCGGGAGCAGTGCAATTCGAACGCCGCGTGCCGCGCACGTCGCGCGGTCGTCAGTGCGACATGTCGCCCGGTCGTCAGTGCGAGTTGGCGCGCGCGGCGAGGTAGGCGTCGAACAACGTAAAGCCGAACTGCCGAGCTCGCCTGAACGCCTTATAGAACCGAACCAGCCTGCGCACCCTGTGGTCTCCTTTCCGGTCTTTCGGAGCGTGCGATGCTCAGCTGTAGATCCGCTATTGCTCAAGCCCGCGGGACAGCGTATCGTTGCGCGTCAAGGGGGCGTTTGCATCATGACGGCCACCGCGCGCAAGCCACTCTCCTTCCAGCAACGAAACCTCCACGTTCCCCTTCGATCGCTTCGCATCCAGTCGCTCACGCGCACGCCGGCGCACAAGCCCGCGGATCAGAAACTCGTCGAGCGCGTCCGCCGCGAATTCAGCGATATGCGCGGCCTGTCGCCGACCATCGCGCAGGCACGCAGGCTCTTCAGCCTGCCCGACGACGAGTGTCTCGGAATCTTCGCACAGTTGCTCCAGGAAGGATTCCTCGACCTCTGCGCCGACGACCGTTACCGGCTGAAGGCACGGTCGAGCTCGCGCAGCTAGCCGGCGAAGCTGCGGCCCGGCGGTCCGCGATCACCGCACGCCCACCATCAGGATCCGAACATTCACGCGGACTTCGCGAAATAATCGATGACCGCGGCGGCGGCCCGCGGTCCGACGACGGCGTCGAGCTCCTCGCGGGTGGCGCGGCGGACGCCGGCCAGGCTGCCGAACTTCGTCAGCAGCGCCCGGCGGCGGCGCGGGCCGATGCCCGGCACGTCATCGAGCTGCGAGCGCAGATCGCGCATCGACCGCGCCTTGCGGTGGAAGGTCACCGCGAAGCGATGCGCTTCGTCGCGGATGCGCTCGATCAGCAGCAGCGCGGGATCGTTCTCGGGGAGCGCAATCGGATCGGTGCGGTCGCGCGTGAAGAGCAGCTCCTCCTTCTTCGCGATGCCGATCGCCACGAGGTTGCCGAGGCCAATCTCCTGCAGCCCGTCGTAGGCCGCCGTGAGCTGCCCCTTGCCGCCGTCGATCAGGATCAGATCCGGAAACGGCCCGCCATCCTCGAGGATCTTCCGATAGCGGCGCTGCACGACTTCCCGCATGGCCGCGAAGTCGTCGGAACCGAACCGGCCGGGATCCGGGATCCGGCTTGCCCCGAGCGGAGTCGCGGGGGATCCGGCATCCGTCTTGGGAGTTGGCAGTTGGAAATTGGAAGTTGACCGGCCTCGTATCCGAAATTTCCGATATTCCGACTTCTTCATCCGCCCGTCTTCGCACACGACCATCGACGCCACGGTCTCGCTGCCCTGGATCGTCGAGATGTCGAAGCATTCGATGCGGCGCGGCACCGACGGCAGGCCGAGGACCGACCGTAGCGTCTCGAGCGCGTCGAAGTGGGCGGCGGTGTTCTCGTTGAACCGCGTGCGGTACGAGAGCTCCGCGTTCCTCGTCGCCAGCTCGACGAGTGCCTTCTTGTCGCCGCGCTGCGGCACGAGAACCCTGACGCGGCGGCCCGCGCGCGATGAGAGCCACTCCTCCATCGCCTCGCCGTCCTCGATCTCGATCGGCACATCGACCTCCGCCGGCGGCAGCCGCATCTCGTAGAACTGCTGCAGCGTCGCCTGCAGGACCTCGGCGTCGCGCACCGCGATGCCGCCGGGATCGGTGACGAGCTCGAGGCGCTCGATGACGCGGCCGCCGCGCATCGAGAACACCTGGATGGCGCTGCCGCTCGGACCGACCTTGACGCCGAACACGTCGCGATCGCCGAGCTGCGCCGTTGCCACCTTCTGCTGGCGGTCGCGCAGAATCTGCACCGTGCGCAGCGCGTCGCGTAGCTGCGCCGCCTCCTCGAAGCGCTGCTGCTCGGACGCACCGACCATGCGCTCGCGCAGCGTGTCGATCAGCTCGTCGTTGCGCCCTTCGAGCAGCAGCCTGGCGTTGGCCACCGCCACCCCGTACTGTTCCTGGCTGCAGATTTCCGCGACGCACGGCGCGATGCAGCGCTTGATGTCGTATTCGAGGCACGGACGCCCGCGCTGCCCTGTGATCGCCTCGTTGCACGAGCGGATGCCGAACAGCCGGTGCGCCAGCCCCATCGTCCGGCGGGCGATCTTGGCCGGCAGGAACGGACCGGCGTAGAAATCGCCGTTGCGTTCGACGCGCCGGGCGACGAGCATCCGCGGGAACGCCTCGCTCATCGTCAGCTGGAGGAAGGGATAGTTCTTGTCGTCGCGGAGCAGGATGTTGTATTTGGGCGATCGCTCCTTGATCAGGTTGTTCTCGAGCGCAAGCGCCTCCATCACGGAGTCGGTGACAATGACCTCCACCGACGTGATCTCGTCGAGCAGCGCGTCGTGACGAGGGCTCATGCCCGAAGCGCCAAGATAGCTGCGCACGCGGTCGCGCAGGGCGCGCGCCTTGCCGACGTAAATCGTCTCGCCCGCCTCGTTGACCCAGAGGTAGACGCCGGGCTGTTCGGGCAGCCGCGCGATCTGCTCCTTGAGGTCCTGGATGGGCATGGGCTACTATGCCGAGCTTAGTTCTGCCGGCGGAAACCCTTAATTATAACAAACGATGACGTTGACTGGGTTCATTGGGAAGGTGTGCATGTGGCCGCTGCGCACAATCATCAACGCGTGCGTGGCCCTCGGCATCCACCCCAATACGCTCACGCTCATCGGCGTCCTGATCAACGTCGTCGCGGCCTGCGCGCTCGGCGTCGACCGGTTCATGCTGGCCGGCGTGATCATGATCGTCGCCAACATCTTCGATTTCATCGACGGCAAGGTGGCGCAGGAAACCAACACCGTGTCGCGGTTCGGCGCCTTCTGGGACTCGACGCTCGATCGGTTTTCCGACATCGCGCTCTTTCTCGGCCTCATCTATCTCTACGCGCGGATGGGACGCACCGACTACGTCATGGTGGCGTCGCTGGCGATGATGTTCTCGATCATGACGAGTTACGCGCGGGCGCGCGCGGAATCGCTCATCGAGAAGTGCAAGGTCGGCTTCATGGAGCGTCCCGAGCGCATCGTCCTGTTCATGATCGGCGCGTTCACCAACCGCATGGGCGCGGCGCTGTGGGTGATCCTCATTCTCGCGATCTTCACCGTCGCCGATCGCATCTACTACACGTATCTCGTGCTGAACGCGCGGCCGATTCCGCGCGGACGCAGCCCCATCAGCAAGGTCTTCACACGGGCGTTCTTCTGGACCGACGAGCGGACGACGCTGCCGTACGACCTGATGGTGATTGCGATCCTGGCGTTCGTGTGGCTGACGCCGCCGATCTGGATCGGCGATCCGACGGCGCCGAGCATGGGGCTGTGGGCGCTGCTGGAATAGTCCGGCGAGTCCGCAAGGACCCGCCCCACCCGCCTACCGGAGCGCGACGTAGTCGTTCATCAGCCCGCGGATCGCGGAGTCGAGCGTCTCGCGGCTGTCGGTCTCGAGCAGCAGTGCCGCCAGCGTCCGCAGCTGCGGGTCATCGCCATCCGACACGCGCGACATCTTTCCGGTCATCGGGTTCCAATACAGCGCGACGACCGGCGGACGATCGGTGCGGTCCCGCCACCCGCGCAGCGCGCCCCGGGTGTAATCGCTCCACTGACCCGCCGCACAACAGTGATCGGCTGAATCGGAAATCACGAAGATCCGCTTCGTCAGATCGGTCGCGGTAAACGGCGGGCGCACCGAATACGGCACCGCGAACGCCCAGCTGAGTCGCGGCACACCGGCAATCACGAGCGTCCCTTCGGGCCCGACGATCGCTTCGCGTTCGATTTGCGTGGTGGCCGCACGCGAGATCGCCGCATACCGGTTCCACCCGCCAAGGATCCCGTGCACCTGTGCACCGTAGCCCGACAGAAGTACGCCGAGGACAATCGCGGCAAACCATCGGCTCGCCGGCGCCGGCCGTGACGACCACAGCGTCTCGAAACCGATGCCGACGACGACTGCCCAGCCGAGCGACGCCAGATACATGTGCCGCGGGGAGTAGTATCCGGACACGAGGATCGGCGCCATCCCGAGCACGATCCAGACAATGCCGAAGTAGACGGCCGCCCGCCACAGCGGCGGTTGCGGCGCGGCTGGTGTCGCCAGCAGCTGGCGGCGGGCATCGCGAACCGCGAGGACGAACAACACGGCCGCAACCACTCCCGTGTCACGCCACGTCCAGTGGCGAATGCCGGCGCCGCCGAACACGAGCCGGACAAGATGTCGTGAGCTGTCGGAAACGAACTCCTGGAATCGCTGCGCGGACAGCGCGTTCTCGCGTGCGACTGCGTGGAACAGGACGTAACGCAGCGCCAGGAACGCGACCGTGAGCACGACATACGGCGCGTACGGCCGCAGCCACGCCCACGAGATCTGAACGCGCCGGCGCGCGACAATCCAGTCGTACAGGACGAGCGCCGGAACCATCGTGATGGTGTTCTGCTTGGTGAAGAGCGCCGCCAAGAACACCATCACGGACCAGAGATAGTCCGCCTGAAACCGGAGTCGACCGGTTCCGGTGTGCTCCGCCTGCAGACGGACCCACCGCACATAGAGCAGGAAGGACGCGAAGTAGAAGAAGGCCGGCAGCGAGTCCACGCGGCCCGTCACCCAACCGACACTCTCGACCTGGATGGGCAGCACGACGAAGAGCAACCCCGCGGCCGCGGCCGAAACGAGGCCGAGACCCGCCGCCGCTTCCGCGATCCACATCACCAGCAGCCCGTTGGCGGCGTGCAGCGCGATGTTCACGAGGTGATTCGGCTCGGGCGCCGCTGCGCCGAACCACGACGTGATGACGTAGGACACCGCCGGGAACGGGCGGATCTCGTCCGGCACGTAGCCCCAGATGTCCTCGGTCCACGGCATCACGAACCAGCGCGGGATGTACGAGAGCGACCGGGTCGCGAAAAGCGCCACGACGCCGAAGTCGTCCTGCAGGAAATAGTCGTCGATGGTCGGCGCGTAGAGCGCCAACGCCGCGAGGACGATGACGGCCGCCGCCGTCGCGCGACGGCGCACGCCTCGACGGCGGTCGGGGTGACCCTGGGCCTGTCGCGGGGTCACACCAGCCGCCGGTGCAGGATGAGCACGATCATGCGAAAGCCGGTGCGCAGCGCCCCTTTCAGCGAGCCGGTGATCTTCGAATCGCCGACACGGCCGCGGTAGTTGACCGGCACCTCGATGACGCGGAGCCCGCGCTTCAAGGCCGCAATGACCATCTCGGGAAGGAAGTGCGAGCCCCCGACCGTGAGGTCGTCGTGGATGCGTGCGAGCGCCGCGCGGTGCGTGAGGCGCAGCGTGCATCCACAGTCGGTGAGCGACGGTCCGTCGTAGAGCACCTGGATCATCTTCGCGACGGTCCAGTTGCCCCAGCGCAGAAACCATCCCATGTTCGCCTGTTGCCAGATCAGCTCGCGCGTCGTCCTGGTGCCGCAGACCATCTCGAAGTCGTCCGCATAGGCCAGCAGCTTCAGCACGTCGCGGCCGACGAACGTGCCATCGGGCTCCGCCATGATGACGAGGTCGCCGCTCGCCTCGCGCAGCCCGCGGCGCAGCGCATGGCCGTAGCCCTGCGCGGTTTCGCGGACGACGCGCGCTCGCGTCGTCGCGGCCTCTTCGGCCGTGCGGTCCCGCGAGTTGTTATCCACGACAATGACCTCGTCCACGACGCCTTCGACGAAGAAGTCTTCAACCGCGGGCCGGATGTACTTCTCCTCGTTGTACGCGGGCAACACGATGCTGACCGTTCGCGCGTTCCACATCAGTGCGGCGCGGAACCCTGGAGCGCGCGGTCCGTGGACGCAATCACGAGCATCTGGCCCGCCATCGGCTTGACCGGCGAGCGCAGGTACGCGCGCACGGTCCAGGGCCGGATCGGCAGCTTCGTTCCGCGCATCGAGTACGGCAGGAACCGCGGCTGCACGTGTTCAATGTGAAAACCATGGGCACGCAGCAGGTTCGGCAGCGACACATCGGTGAACACGGCGCGGTGCGTGTAGTCGTCGAAATACTGCTTCGCGGCGTAGCGGAAGTTCGGCTGGATGATGATGAAGCGCCCGCCCGCTCTCAACAGCCGTCCCACATCGTCGACGACGGACGCCGCTACGGCCGGCTCGAAGTGCTCGAGGATATTCGATGCGAGCACCACGTCGAAGCTCGCGGCGCCGAGGGCGGGCAACTGGCTCGCGGCGTCGAGGACGACGCTCTCGACGCCGGGGCCGGCGAAGCGGGCCACCTCGGGCCAGATGTCGAGCGCGACGCGCCGGGCGCCCGTCACGTGGTTGATCCACTCGCAGTAGCCGGCGCCGAGCTCCAGGACGTGGGCGTCGGCGGGCATCCATGCGGCAAGATGCTCGGCGACCACTTTCCAGACGACCGCACGCGCGGGATCTTCGGTCAGGTGCGCCGCGTGATAGCCCGTCACCGTACCTGCCACGCGGCCGGAAGGTTCTTCGTAATCTCGATGCCCTCGAACGGCACGCTCGTGCGTGCGCCGTGCGTCCGCACCCACGCGGCCATCCGCGCCAGACCGTCGGCGAGCGATGTGGAAGGCCGCGCGCCAAACACGGCGCGTGCCTGCTCGTGCGAGGAGTGGGCGTGCTGCACCTCGTGCCGCGCGTCGAGATGCTGAATCGCCGGCGGCACACCCATGGCCGAAGCGACCGCGGTGGCCAGCGCCAGCAGTGAATACGGCTGATCCGCGCCGACGTTGAACGTCTGGTTCCACGCGGCCGGCGTCTCGATCGCATCCGCGATGAGCGGGGCCACGTCATCGATGTAGCTGAACGCGCGCGTCTGCGTCCCGTCGCCGAAGATCGTCATCGGCTGCCCCTGCAGGATCTGGTTCATGAAGATACCGACGACGTTGCGGTAACGATCGCCGATGTTCTGCCGCGGACCGTAGACGTTATGCGGCCGGAAGACGACGGAGTTGAGGCCGAACAGTTCGCGGCAGCCGCGCAGCTCCATCTCCACCGCGTACTTCGCGATGCCGTACGAGTCCACGGGCACGGGCGCCTGATCTTCCGTCATCGGCGGCGTCGCCTCGCCGTAGACCGCGATGGACGACGTGAAGACGAACGTCTTCACACCCGTGTTGATGGACGCATTCAGCAGGTTGACGCTGCCGATGACGTTGTTCGTGTAGTTGAAGCGCTTGATGAACGGGCTGAGGCCTTCGGCCGCGTACGCCGCCAGGTGATAGACGTGCTCGAAGCGCCGTTGGGCGAACAGCCGATCGACGAGCGCGTGATCGGCGACGCTGCCACGCACGAACGCCGCTGCCGCGGGCACGTTCTCCGGGAAGCCTCCGCTGAGATCGTCGAGAATCGCGACGTCGTGGCCGCGCGCAATCAGAGCGTCCGCCACGTGGGAGCCGATGAAACCGGCCCCACCCGTCACTAGCACTCGGCTCAAGCGCCCTTAGGATACCTTGCGCTTGCGGGCGCCGTTGGCGGTCTTCGCGGACTTCGCCACGGCCGCTTTCTTCAAGTCGGCCTTCGCCGGCTTTTTCTTTTCCTGGCTGACCGAATCGAGGCTCCGCTTGAGCGCCTCCATCAGGTCCACGACGCGGGCGGGCTCGGCCACGTCGGGCGCGACGATCTCCTCGCCGGCAATCTTCGCGTCGATGATCCTGCGCAGGCCTTCCTTGTATTCGTCCTTGTAGTCCTTCAGGTTGAGCTCCGCGTCGAAGGTGGCGATCACCTGCCTGGCGAGCTTCATTTCCTCGGGCTTGACCTTCGACGGCACCGAGTTGAGCTCCTCGATCTGGTCGATGCTGCGGATCTCCGCGTCGTGATGCAGCGTGTACATCACGATCCCCTTCTTCTGCGGGCGCACGGCGACGAGGTATTCGCGGCCGTAGAGCGCCATCTTGCCGATGCCCGCCTTCCCCGCCATCCCTTCGCGCATCACCGCGAACGCCTCGGCCGCCATCTGCCCGTCGGGCGCCAGGTAGTACGCGCGATCGACGTAGATAGGATCGATCTCCGTGTCGTTGGCGAACTGGACGAGGTTGATGACGCGCGTCGACTCGACGCGCACCTTCTGGATGTCCTCCTCCGACACGACGACGTAGCGCCCCTTTTCGAACTCGTAGCCTTTCACGAGCTCGCTGTTGGGCACTTCGCGCTCGCAGTGCGGGCACCAGCGCTTCTGCTGAATGCGCGTCTGGCACTCGGCGTGGAGCTGGTTGAAGGAGATGGTTTCGGAGGACTCGGTCGCCGGGAACACCTTGACGGGGATGTTGACCAGGCTGACCTTCAGGAACCCTTTCCAGGTCGGTCGTGGTGGCATGACGGCAATCTTATCGGAATGGGTTCTTAAGGTTCATAAAGGATCCTGTCAGCCCGCTCAGCTCGTCGTGCGCGCGGCGCACCAGGCTCGCGAACCCCGCACGGGTGCGGCCGGGCCACCGGCGCTCGGCATCGGCCGCGGCCGCCTCGGCGTGCGCGAGGATGTCGCGCGGTCCCGCCCCGTCGATGGCGGACGAAACCGCCGCCGCGGTGGCCGCGGCCGCGGCAATCGCGATGGAGCCGCCATGCGTGGGAATCGACGCCTCGTACGCGCCGCTGACAATCTCGTCCCGTCGATCGGAGGTGTAGAGCATCCCTACGGCGCCACCCCGATGGCGGCGCCGCACCCGTCGTGCTGCGTGGCCATGCGGGCGGGATCACCGGCCTGATGAAACTCCCACAACGAGTGCACGCCCGGATGGACGCACTGCGTGCACGCGAGCATTTCACGGCCGAGGGTGGCGTGCGACACCAGGCCCTGGTCGGCGACGATCGCCCGCGCCACGGCGATCGTGCGCTCGGTATCGTCCGTCGTCTCACCGAGCGCCATTCGCGCTTCCGGTTGCCGACGTATCGAGGAATGGTCGAACCGGGTGTTCC
Source organism: Vicinamibacterales bacterium (assembly GCA_035571515.1). GTDB lineage: Bacteria > Acidobacteriota > Vicinamibacteria > Vicinamibacterales > UBA2999 > Gp6-AA40. The sequence continues at coordinate 9,510 of DATNCQ010000236.1, read as the reverse complement.
CTCGAAACCGCGGACACCGTGCGGGTAGCGGCGCCGGACGTCGTCGTGGGAGAGCAGCTCGGTCTGTGTGCCGATGGCGTCGCCGGTCGCGATGCCCTCGAGGCACGCGAGGATGCGGCGGTCCGCGCTAGACGGCGTCGGCTTCATCGCGGCTACCGAGGTCGAGGCCGGTGCCGCCGATATGGATCGCGTGCGCCTTGATCTGATCGCGGAGGAGGCGTCGGGCCTGGCCGTACACCGTGCCCGGCACCTGCAGCCGCCGCGCGATGTTGCGGAAGTGCGAGATGAGGACGAGCGTCACCGAGCCTTCCTCCTTCCACGCGACCGCGGAAATCTGCGCCCATTTCATGAACCCGGTGTCGGACCAGACCCCGTCGCGATAGAAGCCGCGCGCGATGCGCGTGCTGAGCGGAAACGCGACGCCGTAGTAGAGGAACATCATCGTCTCGCCGAGCAGCTGGGCCATCGGCCGGTGAAACACCCAGCGCTTCAGCGCGAACAGCAGCGCCAGCGTGCACGCCAGCGCCAGGCTGAAGCCGTAGAACCGCGGCTTCTCGCCCTGCCAGATCAGGAGCGCGGAGCGCTTGCGCACGGCGAATCGCAGCAGGTCTGCGGCCACCACCATGTTGGCGACGAAGAAGCCGACGCCGAACAGGAAGAGGATCCACTGCAACAGCTGCTGCAAGCCCATGTCGCTAACGCGGCCGGGATCCGGGTCCGGGGATCCGCGATCCGATCGCGCTGGATTCCCCCGTTTTCGCCGAGCGCGAGAGGTCGGGATCGAAGCACGCGCGGCAGCGCGCCTCGTAGGTACCCTGCGCCCCGAGCAGGACGCGGTCGCCGCCCGGCACGATCCGCTGCGTGTGGTTGGCGGGGTTGCCGCACACCATGCAGATCGCCAGTGTCTTGGTGATGTACTCCGCGATGGCCAGCAGCTGCGGCATCGGCTCGAACGGCTTGCCGAGGTAATCCTGGTCGAGCCCCGCGACGATCACGCGCTTGCCGCGGTCGGCGAGCTCGTTGACGACGGCCGGCAGGTCCTGGTCGAAGAACTGCCCTTCGTCGATGCCGACCACCTCGGTGTCGTCCCCCACCAGGTCGAGCAGCGCGCGCGAATTGGCGACCACGCGCGACGCCATCCGCATCTCGCTGTGCGAGACGATCGCGTCCTCCGCGTACCGCGTGTCGACGGCTGGCTTGAAGATCTGGACCCGCTGGCGCGCAATCTGCGCCCGGCGGAGGCGGCGGATCAGCTCTTCGCTCTTGCCGCTGAACATGCTGCCGACGATGACTTCGATCCAGCCCTGGTTCGGCTGGTGACGAACGACATCCATTACGCGATCCAGACTCCTTGGAAGTTGGAGATTGGAAGTTGGGAGTTGACCCGGCTCATGCGCGCGCCAGGTACTCGCCGGTCTCGGTGCTCACGCGGATGATGTCTCCCGGGTTGATGAACGGTGGCACGCTGACGACCAGCCCGGTTTCGGTCGTCGCCGGCTTGATCTGGTTGCTGGCGGTCGCTCCCTTGATGCCGGGCACCGTGTCCACGACCTTGAGATCCACCGTCTGCGGCAGCTCGATGCCGACCGGCTCGCTGCCGTAGAACTCGACGTCGATCGTCATCTCGGGCTTCAGGTAGTTCACCGAGTCGCCGAGCGCCTCGCTGTTGATGTGAATCTGCTCATACGACGAGGTGTCCATGAAGTAATAGTCCTCGCCGTCCTGGTAGAGATACTGCATCTCGCGCTCGTCCAGCGTCGCCCGCTCGACCGAATCCTCCGACCTCAGCTTCTGATCGGACAACGTGCCGCTGCGGATGTTCCGGAACTTCACGCGGACGAACCCGCGCAGGTTGCCGGGCGTCACGTGCTGGAGCTCGAGGACCCGGAACAGGTCCTGCTCCATCTTGACGAGCATCCCCTTTTTCAAACGCGTCGCTTGTATAGTCGCCATAGTTTGGGTGGTAGATGGTGGATGGTGGTTCGACAACCCGCCATCCAGCCAATCATACCGAATGGCTATGCTAGATTACGGTCATGGCGTTTGCGCGCTGGGATCCAATCCGGGATCTGCTGGCCATCCAGCAGCGCCTGGACCGCTTTGCGCCCGCCCCGTCCGGGTGGATTCCGCCAATCGACGTCCACGAGACCGCCGATGAGTACGTGATCACGGCGGAGCTGCCGGGGCTCGGCCGCGACGACGTGGAGATCCAGGTCCTCGAGGGGCGCATCCAGATTTCCGGCCAGCGCCGCGAACGCAACGTGCCGTGCGAGCAGTATCATCGCGTCGAGCGCGGGCACGGCAGCTTCAGCCGGACGCTCGATCTTCCGCACCCTGTGGACGAATCGCGCGTGAGCGCGGATCTTCGCGACGGCGTGCTGACTGTCATCTGCCCGAAGGGAACCGAAGGGAGCGCGCGCCGCATCCGCGTGTCGTGACCGTGCGAACACCACGGCTGATCTTCGCATTGCTGATTCTGGCGTGCGGCTTCCTCGCCGGGCTGGTGCTGTCGGGCCGCACGCGTGACACCACGACCGAGGCAGCGGTGCCGCCGGCGCAGGCCGCCGCCCCGCGTCCCGCGCCGGTGCAGGGACTGCTGCCGGCTGCACAGGGACTCCCCGACTTCAGCAGCGTTGCCGCGCGCACCGTCCCCGCCGTCGCCAACATTTCGTCCACGCAGGTCGTCGCGCGGCAGAACTCGCCGTTGTCGAACGATCCGTTCTTCCGGTATTTCTTCGGCGACGACAGCGACCTCTACGGTCCGCAGCGCGACGTCGAGCGCAGCCTCGGCTCGGGCGTCATCGTCAGCCCCGACGGCTACATCCTGACCAACAACCACGTGGTCGCGGGCGAGCAGGGGCGCATCTCGCTGCGCCAGCTGCCGGCGATCACCGTGTCGCTCGGCGACAAGCGCGAGCTGCGCGCGCAGATCGTCGGCGTCGACCCGACCATCGACCTCGCGCTGCTCAAGATCGACGCGACCAACCTGCCGACGATGCCGTGGGGCGATTCCTCGCAGCTGAAGGTGGCGCAGTGGGTGCTGGCGATCGGCAACCCGTTCCAGCTCAATCAGACCGTGACGCTCGGCATCGTCTCGGCGCTCGGGCGCACGAGCCTCGGCATCTCCGGCTACGAAGACTTCATCCAGACCGACGCGGCGATCAACCCGGGCAACTCGGGCGGCGCGCTGATCAACACGCGCGGCGAGCTGGTGGGCATCAACACCGCGATCTTCAGCGAGAGCGGCGGCTACCAGGGCATCGGCTTCGCCATCCCCAGCAACCTGGCGCGGCGCGTCGTCAACGATTTCCTGAAGTACGGCGAGGTGCGCCGCGGCGGCATCGGCTACGTCGAGCTCGCGCCGCTGACGACGCAGGAAGCCGCCGAGCTCGGCGCGCCGAACGCGCGCGGCGTGCTCGTGCAGCGCATGCGCCGCGACGCCTCGGCGTTCGCCGCCGGCCTCCGCCCCGGCGACATCATCGTCGGCTTCAACGGCGCGACGATCACGGACGCCGGACCGCTGACGCGGTTGATCCAGGACGCGACCATCGGCAGCACCGCCACTATCGAGGTCATCCGTGACGGCCGCCGCGTGCAGCTCAAGGTCCCAATCGTCCGCGCGACGGAACAGTGAACCTGCCTCCAAACTGGCCGCTGGTGACGCTGGCGCTCGCGCTGGCGCTGATTGCCGCCTACGTCGTCGCGGACGTCGTCTCGCGGATCGCACAGTCGATCCTGCACGCCATCATCGAGGACCGCGAGGTCCAGGAGCAGTTCGTCGATCGCCCGCGGCGCGTCGTGCAGCTGGTGGTGTTCCTCGTCACGGCCTCGGCGCTCGCCTCGCCGGCCGTGAAGCTCGCGGGCTACCGCACGCGCTTCGGCGGCAACCCCGACGCGCTGCTCCGCTGGTTCCTCGACGCCGGCCTTCGTATCGTCGTCATCGCCGTCGCGGCGTACTTCATCATCCGTACCGGCTCGGCGGCGGCGCGCCGCTTCGAGCGCGAGATGAGCCGCGGCACGGGCCTCAACGTCATCGAGCGGACCAAGCGCGCGCAGACGCTCGGCCGGCTGCTGCAGAAGGCGCTCTCGGTCCTGGTCATCGGCATCGCCGGCCTGATGATCCTGCGCGAGCTGAGCGTGGACATCACCCCAGCGCTCACCGGCGCCGGCATCGCCGGCCTGGCCATCGGCTTCGGCGCGCAGACGATCGTCCGCGACGTCATCTCGGGCTTCTTTCTCATCCTCGAGGATCAGTGCCGCGTGGGGGACGTCGCGGTCGTCAACGGGCAGGGGGGCCTGGTCGAGGAAGTGAACCTGCGGACGATCGTGCTGCGGGACGAGGAAGGGACGGTGCACGTCTTCCCGAACGGCGAAGTGAAGACGCTGGCGAACAAGTCGAAGGACTTTGCGTATTACGTGATCACCTTCGGCGTCGGCTACAACGACGATCCCGAGCGCATCATGGACGCGATGCGCGACGCCGCGGCGATGGTCGAGGCCGACCCGCAGTTCAGGCCGCACATCCTGTCGCCGCTCGAGGTCTACGGCGTCGACACGTTCCAGGACTCGCAGATGGTCGTCAAGGCACGCATCAAGACGGTGCCGCTCAAGCAGTGGCTCGTCGGCCGCGAACTGCGCGGCCGCATGGCCCAGGTCTTCGCCGAGCGCGACATCTCGCCGCCTACCGGGCGGATGATCGTGACGCTGGAGAACCCGGAGGCTAGTTCGATAGGCCGAGATCTTTCAACGTCGCGCGCGCCAGCGCCGCCCGCGCCTCGACGCGATCGGTGACGTCGATGCAGCTGCCGGTGAAGCCGATGAACCGGCCGTCGGCGTCGTGGATCGGCGACCCGCAGTCGAGCACCCAGCGGAACTCACCGTCGTAACGGCGCAGCCGGTACTCCATCTCGAAGCCTTCGCGCTTGCTGAAGGCGTCGTGGTAGGTCCGCATGCACCGTTCGACATCTTCCGCGTGCACGCCTTTCACCCACCCGTCGCCGAGCTCGTCCTGCAGGGTGCGGCCGGTGAACGCCAGCCACCGCTCGTTGAAGTAGTCACACTTGGCCTGGGCGTTGGCGCGCCAGATCATGATTGGCGCCTGCTCCACGATGATCCGGTACTCGGCCAGCGTTAACACGATAGTCGTGAAGGTAGGGGGGGCAGGGGTTAGTCGTGGGTCGTTGGTGGTTCGTGGGTCGTGGATGGTGGTTCAACCACCATCCACCATCCAGCCATCAGACGCCGTGTCCGTACCCAGTCGGGTGATGCGCGGCGGTGACACCCGGGGGCGTGTCGAACGGGTCCACGGGTTCGTGACGGGACGTTCCCGTCCGCACCGCGCTGACGACCGCGACGACGTCGTTGTCGGTGATCAGCTTCCGATCGTCGGCGATCGTCATGAGCGCGCGGTAGATCTCGATGAGCTCGTCGGCGTCGATCTGCAGGCCGAGCTCCGTGCAGCGGCGCTGCACCGCGTGGCGCCCCGAATGCTTGCCGAGCACGAGCGGGTTCCACGGCGCGCCCACGTCCTCGGCGCGCATGATTTCGTAGGTCCGGCGATCCTTCATCATGCCGTCCTGGTGGATGCCCGCCTCGTGGGCGAACGCGTTGCGGCCGACGATCGCCTTGTTCGCCTGCACCCGCTCGCCCGTCAGCCGCGTCAGCATCTCGCTCGACGGGTAGAGCTCGCGCGTGCTGATGCTGGTCGAGTACGGCAGCCGCTCCTGCCGCACGGTGAACGCCATCACGATCTCTTCGAGCGACGCGTTGCCGGCGCGCTCGCCGATGCCGTTGACGGTGCATTCGACCTGCTGCGCGCCGCCCTGCACCGCGGCGAGCGAATTCGCCACCGCGAGGCCGAGGTCGTCGTGGCAGTGGGTGCTGAAGATGACCTTGTCGGAATTCGGCACGCGCGAGCGGATGGTCGTGAAGAACTCGCGCATCTCGTCCGGCGTCGCGTAGCCGACGGTGTCGGGCAGGTTGATGGTGTTGGCGCCCGCCTTGACGACCGCCTCGACGACCCGGCAGAGGAAGTCGAGATCGCTGCGCGTGGCGTCTTCGGCGGAGAACTGCACGTCGTAGGTGTGGTGCCGGGCGAAGCGCACGGCTTGAATCGCCGCCTCGAGGCACTCTTCGCGCGACATGCGGAGCTTCGCCTTCAGGTGCAGATCGGAGGTCGCGATGAAGGTGTGGATGCGTCCCCTCTCGGCCGGCTTGATCGCCTCCGCCGCCTTCTCGAGGTCGGCCGGATGGCAGCGCGCCAGGCACGCAATGATCGGGCGCCGCACTTCCTGGGCGATGCGATGCACCGCCTCGGCGTCGGCGGGCGACGCAATCGGGAACCCGGCCTCGATGATGTCCACGCCGAGCGCATCGAGCTGGCGCGCCAGGCGAAGCTTCTCGGACACCCGCAGCGAAAAGCCGGGCGCCTGTTCGCCGTCGCGGAGCGTCGTGTCGAAGATGCGGACGTGTTGAGCCATCTCTGGGACCTCGGTTAGGGCGGCTCGTGCGGGAACCGCCGCATCAATTGGACGCGACGGCGGCGATGCTGTCAAAATGATAATTATTCTGTTTGGATTACCTGTGCTTATGAGACGCTAGCGCGGTGGAATTGAGCGAATTGCGCGTATTTCTTAAGGTTGCGGCCGAGCGCAGCTTTTCACGTGCCGCCATGAAGCTGCACAGAACCCAGCCGGCCGTCAGCCAGTCGGTCCGCCGCCTGGAGGAAAGCGTCGGCGAGCGGCTGTTCGACCGGGCAACCAAGGACGCCACCCTGACCGACGCCGGACGGCTCCTGCGCGACTACGCCGAGCGGCTCCTGCGCCTGTCCGAGGAAGCGGAAATCGCGGTCAAGGACCTTCGCGACCTGCGCCGCGGGCGCGTCCTGATTGGCGCCAACGAGGCCTCGGTGCACGTCGTCCTGCCGCTCATCGCCCACTTCCAGGAGTCGCATCCGCTCGTCCACGTCGACGTCCGGCGCATCCCGGCGCGTCAGATCGGCGCCGAGGTGTCGCAGGGGACGCTCGATTTCGGCGTGCTCACCTTTCAGCCCGGGGAGCCGAAGCTCAGCTCGATCGTCCTCGGCCACGACGAGCTCGTGATGCTCGTGCCGCCGACGCACCCGCTCGCGCACAGCCAGGAGGTCACGCTGACCGAGTGCAGCCGGCATCCCGTGATTGCGCACAACGATCCGTCGCACGTGCGCGATCGCGTGCTGCGGCTGTTCGAGCAGCACCACATCCCGGCGAACATCCTCGTCTCGCTGCCGAGCCTCGAAGGGATCAAGCGCGCGGTGGCGACCAACATGGGCGTCGCGCTGCTGCCGCGGCGCTGCGCGGAATCGGAAATCGCCCGCGGCGAGCTGATCGCGCTGCCGATTCCCGAGATCCGGCTGCGCCGCCAGGTGCGGCTCGTGTTCAGGAGGGGCGGAGAGCGGTCACACGCGTCGGCGGCGTTCCTCGGGTCGGTCGACCATCAAAAGAAACACCAGTAATCAGAAGCCAGCCAAGTAGGGCAGCTTTGCCGCGACGGCGTCGACCTGCTCGTAGTTGTCGAGCAGCAGGCCGGTCGTGTCCCACGCGCCGGTCATCAACGCGTCGCGCACGTGCCCGGGAATCGAGATCGCGATCGTCTGCCCCGGCGCCTGGCACGTTCCCGCCTGCAGGTCCACCGTCAGCGACGCGTTCGGGTCGCGTTCGACCAGCGACATCAGCGCGGCGACGTCCTGTGGCGACGCGGTCACGCACGCGAGACCAATCATCAGCGAGTTGCCGAAGAAGATCTCGGCAAACGATTCCGCGACCACCGCGCGGATGCCCCACCGGCGCAGCCCCTGCGGCGCGTGCTCGCGGGACGAACCGGACCCGTAATTCCGGTTGGCGAGAAGGATCGACGCCCCCTGGAACCGCGGATCGTCGAACGGGTGCACCTGGCCGGCCCGCGCCGCCGCCAGCCGGTCGTCCTCGAACACGTGCGCCTGCAGCCCCTCGAAGGTGATCGACTTGAGGAAGCGCGCCGGCATGATGCGATCGGTGTCCATGTCGTCGCCGCGAAGCGGCAGCGCCCGTCCTTCGATGACCTGGATCTTCTCCGCGCCCATCACCGCACCCCCGCGGGCACTTCGTCGACCAGTTCCCGGACGTCGGTCACCACGCCGGTGATTGCCGCGGCGGCAACCATCGCGGGACTCATGAGCAGCGTGCGGCCCGTCGGACTCCCCTGCCGCCCCTTGAAGTTCCGGTTGGACGAGGCCGCGCACACCTGGTTGCCTTCGAGCTTGTCGGGGTTCATCCCGAGGCACATCGAGCAGCCAGCGTCGCGCCAATCGAAGCCGGCCTCCCGGAAGGTGGCGTCGAGCCCTTCGCGCTCCGCCGCCTTCTGCACCGCCACCGAGCCGGGGACGACGAGCGCCTTCACGCCGCTCGCGACGTGATGGCCGCGGACGATGCGAGCGGCTTCCTGGAGATCGGAGAGGCGGCCGTTGGTGCACGACCCGATGAAGGCGACGTCGATCTTCATGCCCGCGATCGGCTGGCCGGCGGTCAGCCCCATGTAGGCGAGCGCGTCCGACACCTGCGCGTCGGCGCCGCTCGCGCCCGGCACCCTCCCCTTCACCCCGATTGACTGGCCGGGATTGACGCCCCACGTCACGACCGGCGTCAGCTCCGCCGCGCGAATCTCCACCTCGTCGTCGTAGGAGGCGTCGCGGTCGGAGGCGATCGATCGCCACCACGCCTTGGCGCGCGCGAACGCCTCGCCCTGCGGCGCGAACGGACGCCCCTCCATGTACTGGAACGTCGTCTCGTCGGGATTCGCGTAGCCGACGCGGGCGCCCCCTTCGATCGACATGTTGCAGATGGTCATCCGCTCGTCCATCGACATCCGCTCGATGGCATCGCCGGCGTACTCGTAGGCGTAGCCGTTGCCGCCGGCGACGCCGAGGCGCTGGATGATCGTCAGGATGACGTCCTTGGCGTAGACGCCGCGCGGCAGCTGACCCGTCACGCGGATGCGCCGCACCTTGAGCGGCTCGAGGGCGATGCACTGCGAGGCGAGCACGTCGCGGACCTGCGATGTGCCGATGCCGAAGGCGACCGCGCCGAAGGCGCCGTGCGTCGACGTATGGCTGTCGCCGCAGGCGATCGTCATGCCGGGCTGCGTCAGCCCGAGCTCCGGGCCGATCACGTGCACGATCCCCTGGCGGTCGTCGCCGATGTCGTAGAGCGGCACGCCGAAGTCGGCGGTGTTGCGCTCGAGCGAGGCGATCATGTCCTCGGCCATCACGTCGATGAACGGCCGCTGGCGCTGCCTGGTCGGGACGATGTGATCGACGGTGGCGAACGTGCGGTCCGGCCGCGCCACCTTCCAGCCGCGCTGCCGCAGCGCGTCGAACGCCTGCGGCGTCGTCACCTCGTGAATGAGGTGCAGGCCGATGAACAGCTGCGTCTGGCCCGTCGGGAGCGTGCGCACTTTGTGAAGGTCCCAGACCTTCTGCAGGAGCGTTTTACCCAT
>DATNCQ010000235.1:0-7397 GCA_035571515.1 Vicinamibacterales bacterium | reverse complement strand
GAGTACGTCAAAGCCGCACAGGCACTCGGGATTCCCACGGTGCTGCCGGTCCACAGTTGGGACAATCTCACCAACAAAGGGCAGATCAGGGTCGTCCCCGACCTGGTGGCCGTCTGGAATCACCTGCAGGAACGCGAGGCGATCGAGATCCACGGCGTTGCCCCTGAACGCATTGTGGTGACCGGAGCCGAAGCGTACGATCACTGGTTCCAATGGAAAGCGTCGACACGCGAGGAGTTCTGCGCGCGCATCGGCCTCGACCCGTCGCGCCCGTATTTCTTGTATGTGGGCTCTTCAGGCTTCATCTCGGCGGACGAGCCGACGTTCATCAGTTCCTGGATCAGGCGCGTGCGCGGAGCCGCCGATCCCGCGCTTCGAACCGCCGGTATTCTCGTCCGCCCCCATCCCCAGAACCGTTGCGACTGGGATCGCTTCTCCCCCAGGTTTGTCGACGTCGTCGTGTATCCGCGCGGCGGTTCGAATCCGCTGAACCCCGCAGACAAGCAGGATTATTTCGATTCGCTCTTCCACGCAGCGGCCATCGTCGGCGTGAATACCAGCGCGTTGATCGAAGCCGCAATCCTGCGGCGCCAGGTGTTCACTATTGTCGACGATCGTTTCAGGGAGACGCAGGAAGGCACGCTGCACTTCCAGTATCTCGTCGATCCGCAGTTCGGTTTTCTTCGCGTCGCTCGTTCTTTCGATGAGCACATCGACCAGCTCATCCACGCCCTAGGGCCGGACGATAAAGCGCGCGAACGAGCGGACCGGTTCGTCGAAACGTTCATTCGGCCCCGTGGGGTCGACGCGCCGGCCACACCATGTCTGGTCGCCGCTATCGAGCGTGTCGCTGACCAGTCGTCGGCGGCGGTTCAAACGCGATCGACTGCCAGTACCGCGCTCTCCATCATGCCTGCACTTCTGACATGGAGCGTCGCGCGTGTGACGAAAGGTGACCGTTACGCCCGTGCGCTGGAGAAAGACGTCAGGCGCGCACGAAGGGAGCAGCGCAAGGAAAGACGAATCTCCGCGAAGTCCGCGGGCGTCGGCGCCGGGACTCCTTAACCGCGGTGCATGCAGTCGCGCGCACAGCTGCGCCGTTGAGCTCCCGTCCTTTGTCGACCGTTCCGCATCGTGCACAATAGCGTTGGTGGACAACCTGTTCGTCGACAATCTCAGCAAGTCGTTCATCCTCGCGAAGGCGTCGTCCGATGTGCCCATCCGTCCGCGCCAGTGGGTCAAGGCCGCGCGCCGGCTGGTCGGGCGCGCGGTATCGGAGGAGGCGCCAGCGCCGAAGCGCGAGTTCTGGGCGCTGAAAGACGTGTCGTTCCGCGTGCAGCCGGGGACCGTCCTCGGGATCATCGGCGCCAATGGCGCGGGCAAGTCGACCCTTCTCAAGATCCTCGCTCGTGTGCTCGTGCCGACCAGCGGCCGCGTCGTCGGCGTCGGCCGTCTGATTTCGCTGCTCGAGCTCGGCGCCGGCTTCGACCCGGACGTCTCGGCGCGCGAGAACATCGTCATGAATGCGGCCATGAACGGCGTGCCGAAAGCCGAGGTCCTGCGCCGGTTCCCCGCGATCATGGAGTTCGCCGAGACGGGCGAGTTCCTCGACACGCCGTTGAAGCATTACTCGAGCGGCATGTACCTGCGGCTCGCCTTTTCCTGCGCCATCAACATGGACCCGCAGATCCTGCTGGCCGACGAGATTCTCGCCGTCGGCGACGTCGGCTTCCAGCAGCGATGCCTGCAGCGGGTCAAGGAAGAGGCGGAACGCGGGTTGACGGTGCTGTTCGTCTCGCATGACATGGAGGCGATCACGCGCGTCTGCTCGCGCGTCATCTGGCTCAATCGCGGCGAAGTCGTGCGCGACGGCGATCCGGAGGAAGTCGTCGACGAATACCAGAAGGCGACCTGGGAAGCCGCCGACTCGTCGATGTCGGAACAGGGACGGCACGTCAATCGGTTCGGACGCATCCTGAGCGTCAACCTCGTCTCGGAGGCAGGCAACGATATCGGCGCCGTCCCCATCAACGAGCGGTGCTCCGTCCGCATTCGCGTCGAAACGTTCGTCAGGCTCACGATCACGGAGTGCGCGATGGACCTCTACGTCGGCAACAACTGGGTCCTGCGCGCGCACGCGGACAAGCCGCGGCGCGCCGATGCCGGCGTCTTCGACGTGTACTTCAGAATTCCGGCACACTTCCTCGCGCAGACCACCTATTCGATGAACGTCAGCCTCGTTGTGCGCCGGAAGAACGACGAACGTGATTACCCGCTCGTCATGTACAAGGCGCTGAAGTTCATGGCCTACGCCAGCGATGCCGAAGCCGTGCGCACGACGACGAAGCGCACTGCCATGCTGGCGCCGAGGCTCTCGTGGGACATCGTCAGCGAATCCACCAGGACCGCCGGCGAGGACAATGAAGGCGAGGCGACGGACGAATCAGTACCAATATCAGAGGCGGCCGATGCTGCCGCGCCGGCCGAGGCCGGCGGACAGCCCGAAGCGGCAGCGTCCGATACGACGAGAGTGAAAGCCTAGCCATGTTGGTCGATGTCAGGCGGTGGCTGTTCTGGACGCGCACGGATCACCGTGCGTCCGGCACCTACAAATGGGTCATCCAGCCCAGTCGGCCCGGTCTTGTCGGGCGCATCGAGGAGTTCTGGCGGTATCGCCGCATCCTGTACTTCCTCTCGTATCGCACGCTGCGATCGCAGTACGAGGGAAGCCGCTTCGGCGTCCTCTGGCTGTTCGCCAGGCCGCTGCTGCCCATCCTGATCAGCACATTCATTTTCGGCAGCCTGCTGCAGATTCCGTCCGACGGGGTGCCGTACTTCCTCTTCTTCCTCGCCGGCCAGGCATCGTGGCACACCTTCGAGCGTTCGCTGCTGTTCACCTCGCGCGGCCTGTCGCAGAACCAGGGGCTGCTGACGAAGGTCTATTTCCCGCGGGTGATGGCCGTCTTCTCGTCGGTGACGATCGCCGTCGCCTGGTTCGGGGCGTATTTCGGCCTGCTGATTCTCGCCGCGTTCTATTACCTGTGGAAGGACCACGTGTGGTACCTCCGTTTCGGCCCCCCGCTGCTGCTCGTGCCGGTCGTGATCGCCCTGAGCCTGTTGCTGTCGATTGCGATTGGGCTGTGGACCTCGGTGTGGCAGCTGCGCTTCCGCGAGATGCGCTATACCCTCCGGTACTTCACGCGGTTCTGGTCCTACCTCACGCCGGTCATCTATCCGATGTCGCAGATTCCGCGGGAGCACCGGTGGATCGTCTACGCGAATCCGATGGCGCCCATCGTCGAGACGTTCAAGTGGGCGCTCTTGGGCATCGGCGAGTTTCCGGCGCTGCCACTCCTCTGCGCGATCGGCACGACGCTGCTGGTGCTGGCCGGCGGCCTGTGGTACTTCAGCTGGGCTGAAGCCTCCACCGCAGACCACCTCTAGAGCTCTACCCTCGATCGGCCGCGGCCCGCGTCGCTGAGGTGGCGGTTGACAGGGCGCGATACCCCCTTTCAAAATACACGGGCGTTCAATTCGTGAACACCGCGTTCATCCGCTGAACATCCCCTCGCGCGCCCGCGCCGGCCGTCGCCTGTAAGCGACAGGCCGGAGGTGTGTGCCCCACCCATGGACGTCGAATCCCGCCGCGATCTGCAGCTGCTCCGGACGCTCGAGCAGGAGTCCTCGATCACCCAGCGTACGCTGGCGTCGCGGCTCGGCATCGCGCTCGGCCTGACGAATCTCTATCTGAGACGCCTGATTCGGAAGGGATACGTGAAGTGCGTCACCGCCTCGCCGAACCGCCTCGTCTATTCGCTCACGCCGAAGGGGGTCGCGCGCAAGGCGCGGCTCACCTACGAGTTCATGAAGTACTCGCTCGATTTCTATCGCGACGCGCGGCAGCACCTGCGCGGCAGCCTCGCGGCGGCGGTGGCGCAGCAGAACCGCGTGGCGATTTACGGGACCGGCGACGCCGCGGAGCTCGTCTTCCTGCTGCTGCGCGAGATGGGCCTCGAGCTGGTGGCGGTCTTCGGCCCTGAAGCCGACGGCCGTTTCCTGGGCCTCCCCGTGCTCGGCATCGCCGACCACGCCTGCGTCGCCTACGACGTGCTCATCGTCGCGGTGCTCGACCGGCCGGCCGGCACCGCGAGGCTGCTGCGGCATCACGGCGTGCCGCAGGCCAAGGTGCTGATGGTGCGGCCGGATCACGCGTGAGACGGCTGTTCGAAGATGAGTGACATCGACATCAAGACCCGCGCGCCGCGGGTGCCGAAGGAGCGGCGGTCTCGCGATCCCGAGCGCTGGATCGCGCGGCCCGTCGAAAAGTCCCGCCGCAAGGCCGGTCTCGAGTTCCGTCCGGATCCGGCTTTCTTCGCGCTGGCGGATCGCGTCGTGCGCACCAAGCGGACGCTGCTCGGCTACGACCGCCTGTACGTGTTCTGGCAGGCGGTGCGGAACCTGGTCGATGTTCCCGGCGCGGTGGCGGAAATCGGGTCGTATCGCGGCGGCTCGGCTTTTTTCATCGCGACTGCGTTCCGCGAGCGGCTCGGAGAAGAAGTATCGATGCATGTATTCGATACCTTCAAAGGGCACCCGCCGGCAGCCATTACCGCCCACGATACGTTTCATGCCGCCGGCCACTTCAGCTCCACGAACGTCAAGAAAGTGGCGGCGCTACTCTCGGAGTTTCAGCAGCTCCAGATTCACAAGGGTGACGTCAGCGCAGAGCTGCCGCGGCTGGCGGAATCGATGTACCGCCTCGTGCACATCGACACCGATCTCTATCAGCCGACGCGTGTCTGCCTCGACTACTTTACGCCGCGGATGTCGCCGCGCGGCGTCGTCGTCCTCGATGACTACGCCTCGAGCAAGTGCCCCGGCGTCGCCAGAGCGGTCGTTGAATTTCTGGAACAGCACGACGCATACGACGTCTGGGACATGCGCACGGAGCAGCTGTTGCTGGTGAAGCGGTGATGGCAGGTGCCGCGTGAACGTGCTGTTCGTGATGCGGCACTCGGGCTATCTCCGCAACTTCGAATCGACCGTGCGGCTGCTCTGCGACCGAGGACATGCCGTCCGCCTCGCGTTTCCGGTGCCCGGCCACCACACCGTGCTCGATCCGCTGGATGTCGCGCAGGAGCTCGAACGGATCTACCCGAAGTTTGCGCGGGTGACGATGCCGTCGCGAGAGGATGCGTGGGGATACGCCGCGCGCGACTTGCGAATCGGCGCCGACTACCTGCGCTACCTGACGCCTGCCTTCCGCAACGCGCCAAAACTGGTCGACCGCGCACGCCGGGAGGCGCCGCGCGCCATCGTGCGGCGCGCCGCACACGGACCGCTCAGCACCCGCGCCGGCCGTGCGCTGCTGTTGCGCGGCGTGCGGGCGGTCGAGCGCGCCGTGCCCACCGACCCTCGCATCGATGCATTCCTGGAGGCGAACCGCCCCGACGTGCTCGTCGTGACGCCGCTCATCGAGCCCGGCGCGCCGCAGGCCGAATACGTCCGCAGCGCGCGGGCGCTGGGCATTCGCACCGCGCTCTGCGTCGCCAGCTGGGACAACCTGACGAACAAAGGATTGATCCACGGCGACGTCGATCTGGTCACGGTCTGGAACGACATGATGAAGCGCGAAGCGGTCGAGCTGCATGGCGTGCCCGCGCGGCGCATCGCGGTGACGGGCGCCCAGCCGTTCGATCACTGGTTCACGTGGCAGCCCGCCACCACTCGCGATGAATTCTGCGCCAAGGTGGGTCTTCCCGCCGAGCGGCCCTATGTCCTGTATCTGTGTTCGTCGCGTTTCATCGCGCCCGAGGAAGTGCCGTTCGTGAAGCGATGGGTGCAGGCGCTTCGTCGGTCGTCCTCGCCGCTTCTGCGCGACGCGGGCGTGCTCGTGCGGCCGCATCCGCAGAACGCCGACCAATGGGAACAGGCCGACCTGACGGAGTGGGGCGGGGCCGTGACGATCTGGCCGCCCGAAGGGGAGGCACCTGCCGACGCCCGCAGCCGGGCCGACTACTTCGATTCGATCTATCACAGCGCTGCCGTCGTCGGCGTCAACACCACGGCGGAAATCGAAAGCGCGATCATCGGCCGAAGCGTGTACACGGTGCTTGCGCCGGAGTTCCGCGAGACGCAGGACGGAACGCTGCACTTCGACCATCTGCGCCGCGTCAATGGTGGCCTCCTGCACGAAGCGTTCAGCCTCGAGGAACACGTCCGGCAGCTGGAACAGGGGGTGCGCGACGGCACGGCCAACGGCGTTCGATGCCGCCGGTTCGTCAAGGCGTTCGTCCGGCCGTACGGACTCGACACCCCCGCCACTCCGCGCGTCGTCGATGCATTGGAAACGCTCGCCAGCACGTCCGCCGCTGCGCCGGCGCGAACGCCCGTGTGGGCGCCGCTCGTGCAGCCGTCGCTGGTTCGATACGGAGCAGAGCTGCAGCGGCAGGCGCTCATCACCGCCGAGACAAAGGGGGCACGGAGGGCGGCGAAGGCGCGTCGAGCGGCGGCAGGGCGCCCACGCGCCGACGTGCCGCGGCCCTGGCGGGAACTTGTCGCTGCCTATCGCGACCTCGATCATCAGCACCGCACGTTCTTCGCCCGCACGATCGCCGATGCCGTGCCCGGAGAAGTACTGCCGCTGATCCTCGAACATGCCCGGCCGGAACGTCTCGACTACCCGGACGCCGAGATTTTCGTGCGCGTCACGTCGAGGGCGGAACGCAACCGGTTGCGTTCCTGCGCCAAGGAGCCGTTCACGATCGAGTGGATTCATCGATGCATCCGTGCCGGCGACGTGCTGTTCGACGTCGGCGCCAACATCGGCGCTTATTCGCTCGTGGCCTCGAAGAAGCCCGGCGGCGGCGCGCGCGTCTTTGCCTTCGAGCCCGCGTACGCCAACTGGGCCGCGCTGTGCGCGAACGTCGTCATCAACAAGGCCGGCGACCAGATCACGCCACTGCCAGTCGCCCTGTCGAACGCCGACACGCTCCGGGTGTTCAGCCTGCGCGGGCTCGAGCCCGGCACCGCACGTCACGCCTTCGGCGACCTCGAGGCCGGGGAAGGACCCACGCTGTATCGCCAGCCGGTCCTCACGTTCCGTCTTGACGACGCGATCGAGCGCTTTGGACTGCCGATGCCCAACCACATCAAGCTCGACGTCGATGGCGGAGAGCTGGCGGTGCTCGAAGGAGCGCCGCGGGCGCTCGCCTCTCCCTCGCTGCGCTCGATGCTCGTCGAGGTCAGCAGCGAATTGGCCGAGCCCGTCACGAAGGTGCTGACGGGGCACGGCATGCGGCTGCAGGAAAAGGTGAACGTCGAGAACACGGCGGGCGAATTCCGGGTCTGGTACGGCCTCTTCACGCGTCAGGAGCAGGACGCGCCGGTGCACGAGG
>DATNCQ010000234.1:0-14088 GCA_035571515.1 Vicinamibacterales bacterium | reverse complement strand
CCCGGGCCAGTACTACGACTACCACTGGCCGATCGTGTGCGCCGGGCACTACAGCTACAACATGGAGGCGGCCGACATCATGTGTTCCGCGCCGGACAACGACGGCGGTCTCTACAAGGTCGCGGGCGACTGGCACGAGACGATGAGCACGCACTGGTTCCACGACCACATGTTCAGCTTCACGGCGCAGAACGTCTACAAGGGCAACGCCGCGATGATGAACATCTACAGCGGGCTCGATCGCGGCGCCGAAGACATCGTCGACGGCGTCAACCTGCAGCTGCCGAGCGGGCGGGCGTCGGTCAGCGGCAAGGCCTGGGGGAACCTCGATTACGACGTGAATCTGATGCTCGCCGACAAGGCATTCGACTCGGCCGGGCAGCTCACGTTCGACATCTTCGAGTTCAACGGCTTTGTCGGCGACGTGATGACGGTCAACCTCGCCTACAAGCCGTATTTCGAGGTCGAGCGCCGGAAGTACCGCTTCCGCATCCTCAACGCGAGCGTGTCGCGCTTCTTCAAGATCGCGCTCGCCAACTCCACGGGCACCGCGCTGCCGATGTACCAGATCGGCAACGACGGCAACCTCCTGCCGTCGCCGGTCCTCGTGTATGCCCTCGATGAGATGGGCATCGCCGAGCGCTACGACATCATCATCGATTTCTCCCGCTACCAGATCGGCGAGAAGCTGCACTTCGTCAACCTCGCCGACCACTTCGACAAGGACCAGAACGAGTTGACGGGCCAGAAGGTGGTGCGCGACGTCTCGCTCGCGGAGGCGCTCGGCGGGGCGTCGAAGGACCCGTGCGTGGGCCGGTTCCTCGAGTTCCGCATCGCGCGCAATCCGGCGCAGCCCGACATCAGCCGCCTGCCGCTGCAGATGATTCCCAATCCGAACCTGTCGCTCATCCCGGTCTCGCGCGAGCGGACGTTCGTGTTCGACGAGAACGGCATCAACACGAGCTTCGATGCCGACACGTCGTTCGCGGGCAAGTGGGGCATCCGAACGGACGGGGGCGCGAACCTCAACGCGGACTACGGCCGCATCTCCGCCGCGCCGCAGTACGGGACGCGGGAGATCTGGCATCTGGTGAACGGCGGCGGCGGCTGGGACCACCCGATCCACATCCACTTCGAGGAAGGGCAGATCCTCTCGCGCAACGGCAGCTTCGCGAACGTGCCGGCCTGGGAGCGTGGACGCAAGGACGTCTACCGGCTGCGGCCCGGCGGGCGGCTGTCCATCACGATGCAGTTCCGCGACTGGGGCGGCATGTTCATGGAGCACTGCCACAACACGATGCACGAGGACAACGCGATGCTCCTGCGCTGGGAGATCAACGGGGGCGGCGATCCGTATCTGGCTCCGCTGCCCACGCCGGTTCCCACGCCGCAGGGGGTCACGTTCCACGACCCGCGCTACACGTAGCGCGTCGAGGGGAGAGCCATGAAGTCGAGGGGCAGGGTCTTGCGGAAACTGGTGCTGCTGGCGATGTGCGCGGGGGCGGCGTTGATGGCGGTCGACGCCTCGCCCGCGGAGGCGCAGAACGCCCAATGGGGCGCGAACTACTTTCCGAACGTCACGCTGACGACGCAGGACAACCGGAAGGTGCGCTTCTACGACGATCTCATCAAGGGAAAGATCGTCGCCGTCAATCTGATCTACACCAGCTGCAAGTACGCCTGCCCCCTCGAGACCGCGCGGCTCGCCCAGGTGCAGCGGCTCCTCGGCGACCGCATGGGGAAGGATGTCTTCTTCTATTCGATCACGATCGACCCGGCGTTCGACACCCCGGCGGTCCTGAAGGAATACGCGGCGAAGTTCGACGCGGGTCCGGGCTGGCTGTTCCTCACCGGCAGCCAGGCGGACATCGACCTGATCAGCAGGAAGACCGGCCTCTACTCGGAGCCCAATCCCAACAACCCCGACGGCCACACCCCGCACCTCCTGGTCGGCAACGAGGTGACGGGGCAGTGGATCCGGAACTCCGGCGTGGACGACCCGCGGTTCCTGGCGACGACCATCGGCACGTGGTTGAACAGCTGGCGGACGGCGGCGGCGCCGACGCGCTCGTACGCCGACGCCCCGAAGCTCGAGTTCGCGCCGGGCGAGTACGCCTTCGGCAAGCACTGCGCCGCGTGCCACTCGATTGGCGCCGGCGACCGCATCGGCCCGGACCTGGCGGGGGTCACCGCGCGCCGCGACAGCGCGTGGCTCACCAGGTTCATCTCGGCGCCCGACGCGATGCGCGCCTCCGGCGACCCTACGGCAAAGGCGCTGGCGGCGAAGTACACGCCCGCGTTGATGCCGCGGCTGGGCATTGCCCCGGACGACGTCGCGGGGATTCTCGGCTACATCAAAACGCAATCCGACGCGGTGCGTCCCGCCGCCGCGGACAGGAGCGCCGGCGCGGCCGCGACGCCGGCGGCCGACCTTTCAGCGCTGATGGATCCGTACCTACGGATGCAGCAGGCGCTGAATCTCGGCAAGGTGGACGGAATTCGCGAGCACGCTCGCGAAATCGCGACCAGGGCGAAGGCGCTCGGAACTGATGCCGAGGCCATTCGCCTGGCCGCGACGGCGCTCGATCGCCCGCTGGCGATCGCGGCCGTCCGAACCGCGTTCGGCACGCTTGGCGACGCACTCATCTCGTACGCGAAGGATCGCCACGCGACGCTCGGGGCCGGCGTGAAGGTGGCCTACTGCCCGATGGCGCGCAAGTACTGGCTCCAGCGGGGCGAGACGATTCAGAACCCGTACTACGGGCAAACGATGTCGGACTGTGGCCGGTTCGTGACCGAGTTACCGACGGTCAGCCAGCCAGCCGTTTCAGGAGCAGCAGCACGTTCAGCAGGAGAGCGGTCACAAGCACGGGCGGATAAGCCCGCGCGCTGACCTGCGTCGAATCCCCCGACGCAGCGAATGAGGAGAGGCATTATGACTTCGTCACGAGGTTTCCGGTTGATGCGCCGGGCGCGGTCCAGGTACTGGGCGTTTATCACAGTCCTGACCATGATCGTTTCGCCCACAGGTATTCCATTCTTGGCGCCGCAGGTCGCGGTGCAGGCCCAGACGCAGAGTGCGCCTGTCGGGTCCGGCTTCGTCCTCAACCGAGAGGATCTGCGCTTCATCTTCCACCAGGTGGAAGTCGGCCGGCAGCACGCCATCACGTTCACGCAGGGTCACCCGTGCGACACGCTCATCGGGCCCGGACCGCTCCAGGTGAACGGCATCAGCAGCCCGAACGGCGACCCGCAGCTCCCCGTAGGTCTTCGAACGGTTGACGGCTCGTGCAACAACCTCGTCCCCGTTCCGGATCAGCACAACTTCGGCAAGTCCGATCGGCTGTTCCCGCGCCAGGTGACGCCCTCCTTCCGTCCCGCGGAGCAGGGCACGAGCTACGCGCAGAAACAGCTGAACAACGTCGTGATGGACTCGCAGCCGCGCATCATCACGAACCTGATCGCCGACCAGTCGGACGCCAACCCCGCCGCCGTCGCCGTTGCGACCAACCCCTGCGGCTCGGGCGGCTTCGTCTGCTCGCCGCCGGACCCCGACCCGGCGCACCTGAACGACCCGCTGTTCACGGTTCGTGACGCGGCATCCGGCGCGCTGTTCATCCCGAACATCACGCCCGATTTCGGCCTCTCCGCCCCGTTCAACCTGATGTTCGCGTTCTTCGGCCAGTTCTTCGACCACGGCCTCGACCTCGTCACCAAGGGCGGCGGCAACGTGGTCATGCCGCTGCAGCCGGACGATCCGCTGTTCGTGCCGGGCAGCCAGACCAACTTCATGGTGATGCCGCGCGGCCTCAACCAGCCCGGCCCGGACAACGTCATCGGCACGGCCGACGACATCCAGGAGACGGTCAACGAGACGACGCCGTGGGTAGACCAGAGCCAGACCTACACGTCGCACCCGTCGCACCAGGTATTCCTGCGCGAGTACAGGACGGTCAACGGCCGGCCGGCGCAGACGGGCCTCGTCCTCGACGGCGACCACTGCGCGCCGCGCAACGGCGGCAGCCCCGGCGAGCAGGTCTGCAACATCGCCAACTGGGCGCAGGTCAAGTTCCAGTCGGCGCACACCCTCGGCATTCAGCTCGTCGATGCGGACGTGCTGAACGTGCCGCTCGTCCTGACGGACCCGTACGGCCACTTCAAGCCCGGCCCGAACGGCTTCCCCCAGATGATCCGGCCCGGCAACGTCCTCGTCGAGGGCAACCCGAACGCCAACGGCGGCCAGGGCGTGCTCATTCCGGACGATGCGTTCCGGACGGGACACGCGTTCCTGAACGACATCGCGCACAACGCCGTGCCGGGGCCGGGCCTCGGGGCCGACGCCGACAACACCATTTGTGATTTCCGGTTCGTAGACCCGGTCACTCACGTGGGTTGCCAGCCGGCCGGCACGTACGACGACGAGTTGCTGAACGCGCACTACATCACGGGTGACGGCCGCGGCAACGAGAACATCGGCCTGACGACCATGCACTTCGTCTTCCACGCCGAGCACAACCGGCTGCGGAACTACATCGATCGGCAGATCAACGCGCTGCTGCCGGCCGCCGAAATCGCGGCCTGGAAGGCGGCGGACCCGGCCTCCGGCTGGGACTACGGCGAGCGCCTGTTCCAGGCGGCGCGGTTCGCCACGGAGATGCAGTACCAGCACCTCGTGTTCGAGGAGTTCGCGCGCACGATTCAGCCGCTCATCAACCCCTTCCTCGGCGGCCTGACGAGCATCGACGGGGCGATCAGCGCCGAGTTCGCGCACACGGTCTATCGCCTCGGCCACTCGATGCTGCCGGAGCGCCTCGATCGGATCAACGAAGACGGATCGCACAACGAGATCAGGCTGCTCACCGCCTTCCTCAATCCGACCGAGTTCAATAACGGCGGACCTGCCTCGTCGTGCAGCCCCACGACCGGCGTGTGCGTCCCTGGGACACTCACGGCAGACAAGGCGGCCGGCGCGCTGATCAAGGGTCTGTCGGGCCAGGTCGGCAACGAGCTCGACGAGTTCGTCACCGCCTCTGTCCGCAACACGCTGGTCGGCCTCCCGCTCGACCTGCCCGCGATCAACATCGCTCGCGGCCGCAGCGAGGGCATTCCGCCGCTCAACGAGGTGCGCCGGCAGCTCAACCTCGCGACCAAGGACCCGACGCTCGCGCCGTACAAGAACTGGTTCGAGTTCCGGTTCGGGCTGCGGCACGACGAGTCGTTCGTCAACTTCGTCGCCGCGTACGGCAAGCACCCGAGCATCACCGGCCAGAGCACGGTCGTCGGCAAGCGCAACGCGGCGCGACTGATCGTCAACGGCGGCGTGGGCGCGCCGGCCGACCGGGTCGCCTTCCTGACGGGAACGACCCCGTGGGCGAACGTGATCGTGAACGGCGTGAGCACCACGACGACCGGCCTCGAGAACGTCGACCTCTGGATCGGCGGCATGGCCGAGAAGCCGAACGTGTTCGGTGGCCTCCTCGGCTCGACGTTCAACTACGTGTTCGAGCTGCAGCTCGAGCACCTGCAGGACGGCGACCGCTTCTACTACCTGCAGCGCGTCGACGGCATCAACCTGCACCAGCAGCTCGAGGGCAACTCGTTCGCCGAGCTGATCCGCCGCAACACGAACATGGGCGCGTCGATGGACGTCGTGTTCAACACGGCCGACTTCACGTTCAACCAGGCGGACTTCACGGGCACCGATCCGGTTGACACCGGCGACGGCACGACGATCTTCACGCTCGTCGACGGCATGAAGGTCTTCTTCGATCCGCTCCACGCCGGCAAGAACATCGTCGTCAACGGCGGCGCCGGCGACGACAAGTGGCGCGCCGACGTCGGCGACGACTCGATGTTCGGCAACGGCGGCAACGATCGCCTGGAGGGTGGCGAAGGCAACGACACGATCCTCGGCGGCGACGGGGACGACATCCTGCTCGGTGGCAACGGCGACGACGTCCTGAAGGGCGGGCCGGGCAACGACGCGATGGAGTCGGGACCGGGCTTCGGCGGCGACCTCGAGATGGGCGGCGAGGGGAACGACTTCATGGTCGGCGGCAACGACGGCGAGGAATACTTCGCCGGGCCCGGCAACGACATCATCGTCGACGGGTCGATGCGCGCCGAAGGCATGTTCGCCGGCGAGGGCGACGACTGGATCTACGACGGTGAAGGCCACGACGGCGGCATGTTCGGCGACGAAGGCAACGTCTTCGACCTGCTGGCCGGCCTGAGCGCGATCGGCGGCGACGACGTCCTCGGCGGCGGTCCCGGCCAGGACAACCACTGGGGCGAGGGCGGCGACGACATCATGCTGATGTCGGAGGGCAGCAACAAGTTCTTCGGCGACTACGGGTTCGACTGGGTCACCCTCTACGGGTGGAACGCGCCGGAGTTCATCGAGCTCGGCCTGCTGGGATTCCCGAACGCGCCGGTCAACTTCAACGACCTCCGGAACGTGTACCGGTTCGTTGACGGAGCGTCGGGCTGGAACCTCAACGACCACATCACCGGCACCAGCAACGTGCTGTGCGATCCGGCGGCCGCCGAAGTCGCAGAGTGCTTGCAAATCGGGATGGAGCTGGTGCGCGGAACGGCACCGACGGCGGTACCGTCGCCGGGCGTGCCCGCTGGTGCCAATAGGACGAACGTCTCTGGCGGATCGGGTGCGGCGAAAATCGCCGGCCTCGTCGACCTGATGGGTCCCGACGGCTTCGACGCGGATCTCAACGCGCCGGCCATCCCGGACATCAAGGCCGTCGGCTTCATGGGCGGCGACATCATCCTCGGCGGCCAGGGCAGCGACCTGCTCGAAGGCAAGGCGGGCGACGACCTGATCGACGGCGATGCGTGGCTGAAGGTGCAGCTCAAGGCGGTGTACAACAACGGAACCGTTCGGCTCGTCGACAACCCGCTCCTTCTGGTCGATGACGTGCTGGCGGATCCACAGCTGCTGAACCCCGGCAACATCTCGATCATCAGGACGATCGTCGACGCCACGCTTCCGACCGGTGCGGGCCGGGCGGAACGCCAGACAGTTCCGCCGGCGGACTGCGAAGCGGCAACGCCGCTCAACTGCGACACGGCGTTCTTCAACGGCCCTGTCACGGACTTCAGCTTCGCGCTCAACCCGAACGGCACCATCTCGGTGACGAACACTCCGGCGTTGCCGGCGGGCGGTGCGTTAGCCAACACGCTGGGCACCGACACGCTGCGCAACATCGAGCGTGCGATGTTCAATGACGGGACGATCGTCGACCTGACAACGTTCGGACTCAACTCGCCCGCGACCGGCACGGTGACGCTCAGCAACCCGACCCCGGTCGAGAAGTCGGCGCTGACGGTCACCACGGACATCACCGACGCGAACGGCTTCGACCCGGCGAGCATCACGTTCGTGTGGGAGATGGAGACGAGCCCGGGCATCTTCACGACCGTGGGGACGGGCGCGTCGTTCACGCCGGGCAATCCGCAGGTCAACAACAGGCTGCGCGTCTCCGCGCAGTTCACCGACTTCGGCGGGTCTGCCGAGGTGGTGAGGTCCGCCCCGAGCGCGCCGGTCATCAACGTCAACGACCCGCCGGTGGGCGTGCCGACGTTGAGCCCCGCGACGAACACGAACGGGGTGCCGATCACGGCGAACACCGCGGCCATTTCGGACGCGGATGGCCTCGTCGGCGTGGCCTTCGGCTTCCAGTGGCAGCAGTCGGCCATCGGCGGTGGCGCCACGTTCACGAACATCGCGGGCGCCACCTCGCAGGTGTTCACGCCGGGCGCCGATCAGGGCAGCAGGACGCTGCGCGTGCGGGTGTCCTACATCGACAACCATGGCACCGGTGAAGCGGTCGTCTCGGCGCCGACAGCGCTGGGAGGGGCGACGTTCATCGGCACGCCTGCCGGCGACAACTTCGTCGGCACCAATGCCGCCGATACCGCCTTCGGCCTCGGCGGCGACGACAGCCTCACCATGAACGGCGGCAACGACATCGCCGACGGCGGCGATGGCAACGACGCCATCAGCGGCGGGGCGGGCGCGGATCAGATCACGGGCGGCGCTGGCAACGACAGCCTCAACGGCGGCGCCGACAACGACCTGTTCCTGTATAGCGGCGCGGACAACGGCTTCGACGACATCATCGGTGGCACGGGCACGGACGAGATCCGGGCGCTGTCCGCGAACACCGTGATCGGGCTGACGACGTTCACGCAGGTCGAAATCATCAACGCGAACGGCTTCGCCAACGTGACGATCCAGGGCAGCGCGGTCGGCGACTCCTGGAACTTCTCGGCGATGACGCTGACCGGTATCGCTGCCATCGACTCCGACGGCGGCGACGACTCGGTCACCGGCGGCGCGGGCAACGACACCATCCGCGGCGGCGCGGGTGACGACGTGCTGACCGGCAACAACGGGGCCGATACGCTCGATGGTGGTGACGGCAACGACATCATCAACGGGAACAACGGCAACGACACCATCACCGGCGGCGCTGGCAACGACACGATGAGCGCCGGCGCGCACGACGTGCTCGGCACCAACGTGACCGGAAACGTCTACGCGTTCGGCCTCGGGTCTGGTCAGGACATCATCCAGGTGTTCGACGCCGCACCCGCGGGCGGGCAGGATCGCCTCGACGTCAGCGCCCGTGGCATCACGGCCGCTAACTTCAGCACGCGCGTGACCATCGGCTCGGTGACCAACGCTGACGGCACGATCGACACGCTGATCAGCTTCACCGGGACGACCGACACGATCCGCATCCTGGGCATCGCGGCCGCAACCGTGACCGTTCAGGACTTCGCTCTCGCACCGTAGGGACCTGGTCAACAGCTGCAGGGTGCGGGACGCCGCACCCTGCAGTCGGATGAACAGGGATTCCTATTCAGTGTGCTGTGGGGCGGGGGACGCCCCGTTCCACAGCGCATATGAAGGGTAAATGGTCATGGCTACTCACAACTCGACGGTTTCGGATTACCACCGCATCATCTCGCCGCTCATCGGCCTGGCCCTGTGCATGGCGCTCATGCCGAGCATCAAGGGAGCCGATCACGCGACCACAGCGGCGCAGGGGACCAACATCGCGGAAACGTTCGTAGGCGAGCAGCTCGCCGTCACCGACGCCGAGCGCGCCGGCCGCATCCAGATCATCATCGCGAAGTGGTCGAGCGACGACGAGATCAAGCGCCTGAGCGAGCCGCTCCAGAAAGCGGACGCCGAGACGCTGCTCCAGATGCTCCACGACCAGCATCCGCGCATCGGCGTCGTGCTGATGCCGGGCGTCCAGGCGCACGGGGTACGGGCCCGTACGCCGACGCCGCGGAACATTCTTTTCGCCCGTGACGTCAAGACGGCCACGGGCCGCCAGATCATCGTCATCGCCGACGAACACCTGGGTCTCGGCGAGCCGCCGATCGAGGCGCGCAAGCAGACGCCGGAGTTCAACGTGCTCGACATCCGGTTCGGGCCCGATGGGAAAGGCGTGGCCAAGGTCGCGTCGGCGGCGGACATCGCGTTCAACCCGAAGACCGGCCTCGTCGAGGTCAAGGACTTCAGCACCGCGCCCGCGCGCGTCGTCGACGTACAGACCCAGGCGCACTCGCAGACGCTGGCGCAGGCGCGGCAGCAGCGGTGAGTGGAACCGTGACCGTACGCAAGACGCCGTTCGTGCTCGTCGCCGCGGCGATGGCCTGGCTGGCCGTCCCCGCGGCGCGTGCCGAAATCACGCTCTCGATCCACGACGGCCGCGTCGTGCTCATCGCGAACGACGCGACGATCGCGGACATCATCGCGGAGTGGGCGAAGGTCGGCCGGATCAAGATCGTCAACGCCGACAAGATTCCGAGGGACGTCGTGACCCTCGAACTGCAGAACGTCAACGAGCGCCAGGCGCTCGACATCGTGCTACGCTCGGCGAGCGGCTTCATCGTCGCGCTGCGCGCGGAGGACGACCCGAACGCATCGCGCTTCGACCGCCTCGTCATCATGCCGCCGAGCACGGCGCCGCCTCCTCCCCAGAACGCAAGCGCGGCGCCGCAGAACCCGCGGCGGCCGGCCGCGCCCGTGGCGGAGCCATTGCCGGAACCTGTACAAGTCGCCGCCGACGACCCAAGGGAGCGGCCCGACGACCAGCCGCCATCGATGGTGATGGAGTCGTCGTTTCAGTCGGAGACGATCCCGTCGTTCAAGACAAACGCGCGAACGATGACGGAGACCGTCGATCCCCGGAACTTCCGGCTGCCACCCTCGATGAGCGTTGGTGCCATGGTCCTCCCACAAGGTGTTGCGGCACCACCGGTCATGGGCTCTGGTCAGCCGGGCGTAATCACGATGCCGGGGCCACCTACCGCTCCCTGATCTCCCTTTCCCCCTGAGCGTTGGCGCCTACCCTGGAAATCACGTCTTCACTCCGCCGCGGATGTCGCGGCGGAGTGAATGACGTCCTGCGCACGAAGATCGTAAAGACCGACATGATTCCGAAAGACTTCGTCACGCTCGCTTTGCAAAATCGCGCAGAACACGAAGTACTCGAGATGCTTCTCCGCACAAGGAGCGGCTTCATCGTTGCATCGTTCGATGCCGACGACCCGGCCGCGCCGCGGACCGATCTACTCGTCATCATGCCGCCGAGCCCTGCTCCCCCCATCGTCACCGCCATCGCTGCGCCCGCGTGTCCCTGTACGCCACTCGCGAGGTGCGGGGCACTGTTTCCGTTCACATCAGATCAGATGCTCGTTCCCCCCGGCGCCACGTCGACCTCACCGGGTAGCGAACTGCCTCTGGAGGATTTTTGATGATCCGATTTCGAACACTCACGAGCTACATCATTGCCGTGCCGGCTCTCCTGCTCGCCGGCGTGACCGGCGCGCAGGCGCAGGTCGCCACCTTCAGCGAGCTGCATGACGCGGCGGCGGGGAAGTCTTTCGACGCGACCACCTCCGCGCCGTCGGCGGCCAACGCGAATCAGCTGAACATCGGGCTCAACACCGGGTTCGACGCGTTCACGTTCATATCCAACGAGTTCAGGGCATCGACGCTTCCGGGCTTCAGCCGGATGGCCGACGACACGATCAGCTTCGTCGTCACGGCGCCGGCGGGCTTTTATGTCGCGAGTCTCGCGTATTCACAGCAGGGCACCGCAAACACGTCGCGCACCGCGGTGCAGTTCGGCAACAGCCAATGGACCGTCGCCGGTTTTCCAGCCATCATCGGTGAGTACGCCGGCAACCCGACCGTGTCCGGCGTGGTCGATCTCACAGCACTTCAACCGGCCAGTGTCCCGGTTTCGATCACGGTCTCCCTGGTCGCAGGACCGACCGGCGACATCGCGCTCTCGAGCGCGAGCGTCGTCGCCACCCTCAAGCCGCTTGGGGTTCCTCGGGACGGGACGGTTGGCGGCGGGATTCCTCAGGGCGGGCCCACCGGGGGCGTCAACAATCCTGCGCCTCCACCAGCGGCGGGTGAGGATGCCAACCGCGGTCGAGGCAGGGATGAAGGCGAAGACCGCCGCGGAAACCAGGGGAACGGCCGTGGTCAGGGCGGCCGCGAGTCGGGCCGTGGGTCGGACCGCTAGTCACGAGGTGCGGTCACCCCGGGTCCCATGACGTGCAGCGCTGCTATTCCGCAGCGCTGCACTGGTTCGGGCCGCCGTCCGCGTACGTGGGTTCCACACGACACAGGGCAGGCGGTGACATCAATACCGCGTCCGGCTTCCACCGCGCGTCCCCATCACAACGCACCAGGTGTTTCGACGCCAGCCGCCGCAGGACGCGGTGCGCTCCAGGGCCGGAAATGCTGGCTGCCGCGGCCGCTTCGTCGCACGTCGCCCCTTCCGGGTGATGGCAGACCCATTCCACCACGCGGCATTGCGCGGCGCTCCTGCGGGCGTAATCGCGGCGCTCGTCGGACACGCTTGTTCGTGATGGCAATTTCCGCACCCGTCGTATTCTCCTGAGGTGTACCTCAGGGTTTTCGGAGCCCGGCGTCAGCTCATCACGGCTGCGGCGCCCGCCGCCGAACTTCCGCGCGACGAGCCGCGCCGCGGTTGAGTGCCATGAAAAAACGATCCCGCGGGGTGCCGCGAATGTACTCCGTGTACATCATCGAACTCTCACGCGCCTGCACGAAGAAGTCGTGCGCCCTGGCGCCGCTCTACGTCGGGCAAACAGCCCACACGCCCGAGGAGCGATTCGATCAGCACAGGGCAGGTGGAAAGCTCGCGGCCAGCAAGCCGCACAAGTTCGGCGTCAGGCTGCGGCTGGACCTGATGCACGGCATCGGACCGTACGCGACGCGGAAGGAGGCCGAGCGCGCCGAGCAGGCGGTCGCCGAGGCGCTGAAGAGACGAGGGCACGTGGTGTTCTGGGGCTGAGGAGTCTGTCGCGGCGCTATCGCTCGCGAGCGAGGCGCTCGTCCGGCGCCGCTGCGACCGACACCCCGACAAGAACTGTCGAGAGTGTCAGCACGAAGAGTCCGAACGCGATCGCGAACGAGGGTCTCAGGGCGGTTTGCGCAGCGGGCAACGCCATTTCGTAGAGACGTCCGATCCCACCGAGTGCCTGCAGCGCCAGGTTTCCCTGCGGCGATGGCCAGAGCGTTCGCGGGTGCTGCCAGACCACGGCATCGATCACGACTTGAGATGCCAGAAGCGCCCAGGCGAACAAGCGGATTGGTCGATAACGGAGAGCCTGCGCGATGATGACCACGAAAAACGGTACCAGCGGGACCAGGTATCGAGCCGCGGGTGAAAACCCCGCCCACCACCCGATCGTGAACGATGCGGCGGGCAGGTAGAGCAGCGCGGCGGGCAGGACAAATGGCCAGGTCGACCTCCACGTGAGGCACCAGCACGCAGGGACCATCCAGTACACGGGCGCATACGCGAGGAGTCCCGACTGGCGGTCTGCCCACAGCCCGATCAATCCAGTCGCCGCCGCCTGTACCGAGAACGGCAGGCCGGCCGTGGTCAAGGCTCCGCCCAGGGTTCCCCATTCCCGCCACGTCCAGGCGAGAAGCGTCAACTGCGGGACGATCACGAGCGCCGACGCGATGAGCCGGTCGGCCGCCGACAAGCCTCGGACGAGCGGCCATCGCTTCCAGGCGATGACGAAGAGCAATCCGGGCACATAGAGCAGGTACTTGTGGTGCGCCCACGGGAGCGTGCCGACCGCGAGCAGGATGGCGAGCAGCGGGCGGCGATCGTCTGCGCTTGCCGGCCTCAGCGCGAGCCACACGACCAGCGAGGTGACCAGCAGCGCCAGCGCTTCGGGAAATACGAGGAACGAATGGCTGACGACGGGCGGCGAAATGCCAACCGCACCGACGAGCCATGCCGCCGCCGGCTGCGGCAGCACGCGGCTCACGGCATCGGCCAGCAGAAACAACCCGAAGGCGGTGAGGGCGACGAGAAACAGGCTGACGATCGAGTAGGCGAGCAGCCCGCGCGTCATGCGCACGCGAACGAGGAGCGCGTCCGATGCCGTAGAGGCGACCTGCTGCGCAACGACATAGATCGGCACGAGCACCACGGCGAGGCCGACGTCGTGGATGGGCCGGATGTGCCCGTTGCTTGCCGGCAGCGCGTGCAGCCCCATCTCGAGATGGTCGTGGCCAAACAAGCGCCCGTCGTCACGCGCGTAGTTATTCGCCACGTCCATGTCGTGGTCTGCGACGATGCTGTGGGTGATCATCAGGTAGTGCGGCTCGTCGCCGGACGCCGAATACTTCCCGTGCATCGTCAGCGTCCAGGCGAAAAGAAACATGGCGATGGCCGCCCGGCGGTTCATCCGCCGGGATCTGGCTTCGTCCGCCGGCGCGGCGACGGCCGGGTCGAGGGTCAGCGCGTCATCACCATTCACCACATCACCCTTCGTGACGGCTGACAGCGTATCTGTTTGCGTGGATTTTTGATTTCGCGTGCTTGACCGTGCTGGCAGTGACCGTAGGGCAGGGTGGGTCTTTAGCCCCAGTGGCGATTGGAGCGGTCGCCCCGCGGCCGGGCGCGACGCTCCAAGCACTGAACTTTCAATCTCTTAGAAAAACTGGAGCCGGCGCGCGGGCTTGAACCGCGGACCTGCTGATTACGAATCAGC
>DATNCQ010000233.1:0-69220 GCA_035571515.1 Vicinamibacterales bacterium | reverse complement strand
CCGCGCTACACAAAGGGTCTGCCTGAACGTCCGGCTAAAGCCGGACGCTACGGAAGACTTCGTCGCTACGGAAGACTTCGTCGCGCTGTCTAGCTCTGTTGTTAGCGGCTCTGGGGCACGAACTTCTGGATGCGCTTGTTCTCCTCGACCTCGCCGGTGTAGAGGTTGCCTTTCGAGTCCATCGCGATCGCGTTGATCCAGTGGAACTGGCCGGCGTAGGTGCCGTTGCGGCCAAAGCTGCCGAGTGTCCCGCCGCTCCGGCGATCGAGGATCCAGACCTTGTCGTTCGTGCCGTCGGCGACGTACATGTACTTCTGCTGCGGGTCGCGTGACAGCGCCAGCTTGTAGGTGGTGCCGCACGGCGGAAGCTTCGGATGGTAGAGACCGCCGCAATCCTCGGCGCGCTGTGACGGCGTGTTCGGCGACACGTAGAACTCCTGCAGGAACTTGCCGTCGGTCGTGAACACCTCGATGCGGTTCTGTCCGCGCTCGCCGACGTAGACCTTGCGGTCCTTCGAGATCTCGACGAAATGGAGGTCGGGCACGAGGTTCTTCTCCTCGGTCGGCGGACCGCCCGTCCACTTGTACTTCGGCAGCGGGTCGTTGGTGATCTCGCTCAGCGCCATGCCGTGGCCGCCCCAGCCGCGCTTGAACGCGCCCGTGTTCATGTCATACACGAGCACGCGGCGCTGGTTGATGATGTAGATCTCGTTCGTCGTTTCGTCGAGCTGGAAGCGTCCCTTGCTGACGAAGGCGTCGGTCATCTGGTTGGTCTCTTTGAAGTCCTTGGCGTCCGCCGGCGGGCGATGGCCGAAGTCCCACACCAGCTTTCCTTCCTTCGTGTACTTCAGGATGCTGTCCTGTGCCCCGGTGCCGGCGACCCACACAAATCCTTTCGAGTCGACGATCACGGTCTGCAGGGCCGTGGGCCACTTCTCGGTCTTGCCCTTTTCGCCCCACGCGTGGACGACGTTGCCTTCCTGATCGAGCTCGATCAGCTCCGGACCCTGGATGCAGCAGTCGAGACGGCCGTTCGCCCCACCGGTCTCGTCCGGATTGGCGGCCGCTGCGCGGTTCAGGAACCAGACGTGGTCGTTGCTCGGATCGATGCCGATGCCCGTCACCTGCTGCATGCCCCACTTGTTGGGCAGCCACTTCGGCCAGAACGGATCCACCTTGAAAACGGGCGCGCCGCCCTCGTCCAGTGCCTGCTGCTGCGCCTGCACGTGCAGCCCCAGGCTGAACAGGACGACCACGAGAGCGACGAGTCCAAGGATGCTTGCGGTTTTGCGCATCGGACAACCCTCCAGACGGCGGTAAGGTTAGTCGAATCGTCGCGGGGTCACAAGGCGGATCCGCCTCTACGAATCGACGGAGAGGCGGGTCTTCAGCCGCCTATCTGGAAAACGACGCAAGGCAAACGGCGAGCGCGTCGAGCGCGGCGTTGGCCTGCGCCCCCGTCCCCTCGAAATTGTCGACCATCGCGACAAAGGCGAGCGGTTCACCGTCGCGCGTCGTCACGTAGCCGGCCAGCGACCGGACGTTGGACATCGTCCCCGTCTTCGCGCGCACGTTGTTCTCGCCCGGAGTACCCTTCATGCGCCCGGCCAGCGTGCCGTCGACGCCCGCGATCGGCAGCGCCGTCATCCACGGCGAGGTGCCCGACGGGTCGTACATCCGCGCGAGGATCGTCAGCAGCGTGTCGGGCGCGACCACGTCGCGCCGCGAGAGGCCCGACCCGTCCACGAGCTGGAATCCCTCCGCGGCGATGCCCCACGACACGAGCCGCTGCTTCAGGCCGTCGAGCGCCTGGTCGTTGGTGCGCGGCGGCGGTCCCGATGCGTTGAGGCGCTGCACCGCCTCTGCGTACAGGTTGATGCTCTCCTTCAGCAGCGGCCGCACGATGTCCGAGAGCGGATGCGAGCGGTAGGTGTAGAGGATCATCGCGGCATCCGGCGAAGGCACGCTGACATCGTCACCGTCGACCGCCGGACCGCTGACCTCGATGCCCGATGCCATCAGCCGCCGCCGCAGCACGCGCGCGAACCAGGCGGTGGGGTTGCCCGCCGAGACGCCGAGCGTCGCCGGCATGCCGCCGACAGGCACGGAGCCGGCAATCGTCAACACCGTTTCGCCGGGCCGCATCTCGGGCCACACCAGCGTCGTGCTGCCCGGCGCGCCCGTGACGCTCCGATTCGTGATTGGAAGGTCCTGTGCTTCGACGTTGAAGGCGAGGCTCGTCGGCGCGCCCGCGACGGCTCCCGGCGTCACGGTCACGGCGAGGCGATTTTCCGCCAGGTTCAGCGCGCCGAAGATGGCGCCGGTGGAGTAGCCCAGGTCGTCCCACGACCACGCGAAACCAGGCCGCGGCTCTTCGTACGAGTCGTCGACGCCGACGACGCGGCCGTCGATGCGATGGATGCCGGCGGCCTTCAGCGCCTCGACCCACGCCGTGAAGTCGTCGCCGCCCCGCCCGCCAATCGCCGGATCGCCGCTGCCGACGACGAGGAGATCGCCGCGCAGCACCGGACCATCGACCGCGCCGCCCGCGCGCAGCGTCGTCGTGAAGCGATAGTCCCAGCCCACCGCGTCGGCCGCGCTCGCGACGCTCACCAGCTTGGCGACGGACGCGGGAACCATGAGCGTCTGCGGGTTGAGGTCGAAGAGGCGCTCGTTCCGCGCGAGCGACTGGACGGCGACGCCCCACGTCGCGCGCTGCACGCCCGGGAGCTTCGTCGCGGCTACGAGATCGGCTTGCAGCTGCCGGGTGTTGTCGACCGTCGGAGGGGTGATGATCGCTGGTGGTGCTTTCGCGCAGCCCGCAGCCGCCGCCAGCAATGCAAAATGCAAAATGCAAGATGCAAACCTTATCCGCGTACGCGGGAACGGGGTGAAAATCGCTGCGACTCTCACCCCGCTGTCGCAAACCACGCGCGGTTTGCATGTTGCATTTTGCATCTTGAATTACCGGTGGCCAGCGTCGGGACTTTCACCCCGATGACACAAACCGCACGCGGTTTGCATTTTGCATTTTGAATTACCGCGACGCCCTCATTTCACGGCGTCGATGGCCGTCATCGCGTCGTTGAACGACATGACTT
Source organism: Vicinamibacterales bacterium (assembly GCA_035571515.1). Taxonomy (GTDB): domain Bacteria; phylum Acidobacteriota; class Vicinamibacteria; order Vicinamibacterales; family UBA2999; genus Gp6-AA40. The sequence goes on along the minus strand of DATNCQ010000233.1, from coordinate 66,119 downwards.
CCACCGTGGCGCTTCCGGGCTCGCCGGAGCGGTTGGCGAGCACCGCGTTGCCGTTGCGCGCGAAGGTGACCGTCTCCGTCGTGTTGTTCTCGAGTTTCAGCGTCGCGACGAGCGTCGGCATCCTGAGCACCGGATCGACGCGCTCCTGGAACAGCTGCGCGCGGATGTTCGACAGCTTGGTGAGCATGTCGTCCATCTTCATCGCGTCGACGTCCTTGCCCGCGGCGTTCTTCCAGACGTCCTTGCCGTCCTTGTCCTTCGACTTGTCGAAGGTGAGCGTCTCGACGCCGCGCTTCAGCTCGACGCGCGTGGTGTTGAACGACCGCCCGTCGAACATGTCCTTGCGGCGCAGCGTCGAGGCGTCCTTCTGCAGGTCGGTCGCCGTCATCGCCGGAATGGTGAACACGATCGGCCGCGAGAGGTCGCGTGCGTAGACCGACTCGCCGTCCTTCTTGCCGAGCGCGAGCGACGCGCGCGTGCTGCCGGACATCACGGTGATGGTGGTGTCGGGCTTGTCGAGGCCGTAGCTGCCGAGATCCTTCGCCTCGTTCGAGACGATCTTCTGCATCTGCGCGGACGAGATGCCGGTAAGGATCGCCTCCGCGCCGGCGAAGTCGGCCCGGGCCTTGTACGGCTTGGTCAACGTCCAGTCGCTGCCCATCTTGGCGAGCGCGGTGGTCCCATCGTGCACGATCTCGACGCCGTCGGCCTTCGACTGATCGAACTTCAGCACCGCCTTGTCGCGGAGGTCGAACGGCGTCCGTTCGAAGGTGTTCTCGAGATACGCCGCAATCAGGAAAACGCGCTTCTGATCGGGCGTCTTCGCGTACATGTCGCCGCCCGTCGCCGTCTTCTCGCCGAGCAGGAGGTGCTGCAGGTCGCTCTTGCCCTTGACGCGAAACGCGATGTCGCCCTTCGGCGGATTCAGCCCGTAGCCCGCGAGGTCGCCCGGGTTGTCGTCGACGACGCGGTTGATCTCGAGCGTGGCCAGGCTCGTCGCCGCGTTCGAGACCTGCCCCTGGTCGGCGTCCGCCTTCTCCGGCTCGACCAGCTGCCAGGTGCCGTTGATCTTCTGCAGGCGCGACGCCTCGCCCGTCGCCGGCTTGATCTGGATTTCCTCGATCTGATCGGCATCGACGGTGAAGGCCTTCGCCTTCACCTCGGCCGCGTCGGAGGCCGGCCTGTTCCGGTCGACGAAGTAGATGTACGCGACGAGTCCGATCAGGATGACGACGAGCGCGACCGTGGATTTCAGGCCTCTCACGTCAGCGTTTCCTCCACCACGTGTACACCCCGGTGCCGAACACGAGCGCCGGCACGACGAGCAGTGACATCCAGAGGACCGCCGTCGCGTTGTTCTGGGTGAGCGTCAGGTGCCCCTCGGCCGGCGGCCTCGGCCGGATCGAGATCAGGTTCTCCTGCTGCGCCAGCCAGTTGATGGTGTTCACGAACAGGTCTTCGTTGCCCTGGATGCGGATGGCGTAGTTGGCCGCGAAGTCGGAGTCGCCAATGGTGACGAACCGCGACTCGGGCGGACGCTGATCCGTCTTCGCGGGGTCCGCCTTCGGCACATCCGTCGCGTTGGTCGCGGTGACCGCGCCAATCGTCACGGGACCGGCCTTGTCGCCCTTGTCGGCGTTCAGCTCGACGCGGCCGGACTTGAGCTGGTTCATGTCGGTCTCGGCCCAGCTGCGCTCGCTCGTCTGGATGATCGGGACGGCGGCACGCCCGTTCGATGCCGGCAGGATGGGCGTGATCGATCGCGCGAGCGGAAACGCGGTGATGACGTTGAACCGATCGGTGATCGGATGCGACGGATATTTCGCGACGACGGGCACGGACGCGTCGGTGCCAATCAACTGTCCCATGCCGCTGGCGTCGACGACCACGTCCTTCTCCGCCTGGAAGTCCCAGTCCTTGAGCAGCGCGTCGAGCACGGGCGTCGGCTGCGACTTCTCGTCGGGCGGGTCGACCATCACGAAGACATGGCCGCCCTTCACGAGGAACCGCTGCAGCATGTCGGCTTCCGGCTGGAACAGGTCGGTTCTCGGCCCGGCGACGACGACCACGGACGCGTCGGCGGGCACGTCCTTCTCCTGCGCCAGCACGACCTTCGCGACCTCGTAGTTGTCGCGTCCGAGCGCGGCCTTCACCTCGCCGTAGCCGTCGCGCTCCATGCTGTCGATGTCTTTCTCGCCGTGCCCCTGGAGGAAGTAGACCTTCTTCTTGTTGGGACTAAGTACCTTGACCAGGCCGCCGGTGAGGTCCTGTTCATCCGCGGTGGTCACGCGCTCGGTGCGCCCCATGTAGTCGATGACGACCGTGCCGTAGCTCTGCACCTGGTACTGGCGCGCCTCGACCGGCCGCTTGTCCGCGTCGATGTACTCGACATCCACCTTCGATGGCGACTCGTACTTGTACTGATCGAGCGCGCTGCGGAAGCGATCGAACCCGTCGGCGCGGTCGAAGACGAGGAACTTGACCGGCGAGGCCAGCCCGCGCAGCAGCTTCACCGTCTGGTCTGACAGCGTGTACTGCTGGTTCTTCGTCAGGTCCCAGCGCTTGTTCTGCCGGAACGACAGGTAGTTGGCGGCGACCAGGATGCCGAGGAACACCAGCACGCTGACACCGGCGATGGCGCCGTAGCGCGCGTTGCGCCTGCTGAAGTAGTCGGCGATCTCGCGCCACTGGCCGAGCGTGTAGAGGACCACGCACGCCAGGCCCGCCCAGGCGCCGTACTTGGCGTAGGCGTCCCAGTTCGCCCCCACCCGTCCCTGCGAGATGAGGACGCGCACGACAACCGCGGCGACGACGAGCGCCGTCCCGATCCATCCGACGATGTTCAGAATCTTTTTGAGCATGGTTTTCAGCCCTTCCAGCGCTCGGTGTCGACCGATCGCGCGGTCAGGAAAAGCCCGAACGACATCACGCTGAAGTAGTACACGAGGTGCTTGGTGTCGAGGATGCCGCGCGTGAAGTCGTCGAAGTGATCGGTGATCGACAGGTAATTGAGCACGCTCTGCGTTGTCGGCCCCGTGAACGACGCAATCCAGTTGATTACCCACAGCAGCAGGAACACCGCGAAGGTGACCATGCCCGACACGATCTGGTTCTTCGTCAGGCTCGAAATCAGCAGGCCGACGGAGATGAAGCAGCCGCCCATGAGCAGCAGGCCGATGTACCCGGTGAGGACGACCTTCGGCTCGGGGTTGCCCCACGCGAAGAGGAGCACCATGTGGACGAGCGTGATGCCGAGCATCGCCGCGTAGAGCGCCATCGCCCCGAGGAACTTGCCGACGATGATCTCGACGTCGGTGACCGGCGAGGTGAGCAGCAGCTCGATGGTGCCCGAGCGCTTCTCCTCCGAGTAGGTGCGCATCGTGATGAGCGGCAGCACGAACAGCAGGATCACGCTCGCGTTGAGGAAGAGCGGGCGAATCAGCTGCTGGTTGATGTCGACGTTGCCGCCGCCGCCGCCGAGTCCTCCGAGCTGCAGGCTCTGCTGGTTGAAGATGATCAGCATCGCGTAGAAGAAGTAGCCGAACAGCAGCGCGAAGAAGCCGATCACGATGTAGGCGATCGGCGTCGAGAAGTACGACTTCAGTTCCTTGTGCGCAATGGCGAGGATGTTGTTCATGGCACCAGCTCCCCTGTGCGTTCCGTGGCGGTGTCGACAGGCGCCGGCGGCGCGGCCGTCTCCTCGGTCGTCACGTGCAGGAAAATCTCTTCGAGGCTCATGCGCATCGGCCGCAGCTCCAGCAGCCCCCAGCCGCGGCTGACGACGGCGGCCGCCAGTTCGCGCCGGACGTCGCGCCCGGGCTCGCTGTCCACCTCGTAGCCGACGACCTGCTGCTTGGTGTCGGTCGCCGCGACGCGCGTCACGCCGGACACGCGTTCGAGCACCGCCGCCGCATCCGTACCGCCCGCGTCCACCTGCAGGTACATCGTCTCCGAGCCGCGCAGGCGCGACGTCAGGTTGTCGGGCGTATCCACCGCGACCACCTTTCCGCGGTTGATGATGACGACGCGCTGACACGTCTGGCTGACCTCGGGAAGGATGTGCGTGCTCAGGATGATCGTGTGGTCGCCGGCCAGGCCCCTGATCAACTGGCGTGTCTCGATGATCTGCTTCGGGTCGAGGCCCGCGGTCGGCTCGTCGAGAATCAGCACGTCGGGGTTGTGCATCAGCGCCTGCGCGAGGCCGACGCGCTGGCGATAGCCCTTCGACAGCTTGCCGCAGTGGCGGTTGGCCATGTCGTGGACGTGCGTTTTCCGCATCATGTCGTCGACGCGCGCCTTGCGCTCGCCGCGCGGCACGCCCTTGATCTTCGCGACGAACGCGAGGTACTCGCGCACCGTCATCTCGGGGTAGAGCGGCGGCGTTTCCGGCAGGTAGCCGGTGCGGCGCTTGGCCTCGATCGGCTGCTCCATCACGTCGTAGCCGGCGACGACCGCCTTCCCCTCCGTCGGCGGCATGTAGCCGGTCAACACCCGCATCGTCGTCGTCTTGCCGGCGCCGTTCGGTCCGAGGAAGCCGAGGATTTCGCCCCGCTCCACCGTAAAGCTGATGTCGTCGACGGCGGTGACCGGGCCGTACCGTTTCGTCAGATGCTGAACTTCGATCACAGGAGTGCCTCCGCCTGCTGCATACGGTATGGAATCCGAAATAATTACAGGAGATCCGACTGATTATACGTACGGCGGGTCCGCCTTCCGCAGGCGCCTCCGTCGGCGGGACCCGCCCCACCGACGGCGGGTCCGCCTTCGGCAGGAACCGGCCCTCGGCGGAACCCGCCCCACGCACGTAGGCCGGGTTCCGATGGGGAAAACGAGCCAATCCCCATCGGACCCGGCATCCATCCGGCCCGCCATTCGGACGCAGGAGCCCCACATTCGGCCGGGATCCGCGAAGATAGAAGGAGAGTCTCCTCTAGAGATGGCCACCGAGACCGTCACCTGCACAGTCTGTGAGCTTCACGCCGAAGCCGTCTTCCGCGTCGAGGGGATGGACTGCAACGAGGAGGTGGTCATCCTCGAGCGCCGCCTGAAGCCGCTGGCCGGGCTCGAGGCGCTGTCGGCGGATCTCATCGGGCAGCGGCTGCACGTGAAATACGACGCGGCCAAGCTCACCACCTCCGCCATGGTGGACGCCGTCGGCGAAACCGGCATGCGGATGTGGCTCGAGCACGAGGAGCCGATGCTCGGCGGCTCGGCGCTCGAGTGGCGCTGGAAGCTGATGCTGGCCTGCGGCGCCTTCCTGGCCGCCGCCGCGGCGGCCGGAAGCGCCGGCCTGCCGGGGGTGGCCCTCCCGCTCTACCTCGCCGGCGCCGCCGCGGGCATCATCTACCCCCTCCGGCGCGCGGTGACCTCGGCCCGGTCGCGCATTCTCGACATCAACGTCCTGATGGTCATCGCGGTGGCCGGGGCATTGGCGCTTGGCGACTGGCCCGAGGCGACCAGCGTCGTGTTCCTGTTCGCCGTGGCCCAGTGGCTCGAAGTGAGGACGATGGAACGGGCCCGGCAGGCGATCCGGGCGCTCGTGGACCTGACGCCTCGGGAGGCGCTCGTCCGGCGCCACGGGCGCGAGCAGCGGGTGCCGGTCGATACGATTGCGCCAGGCGACGAGATCATCGTTCGGCCCGGGGAGAAGGTGCCGCTCGACGGCCTCGTCATCACGGGCCGGAGCGATGTCAACGAGGCGCCGCTGACGGGCGAATCGCGGCCCATCGACAAGGAGCCGGGCGACGAGCTGTACGCGGGGACGATCAACGGCCGCGGCGCGATGGAGGTCCGCGTGCTGCGGCTCGGGCGGGACAGCCGGCTCGCGCGCATCATTCACCTCGTCGAGACGGCGCAGGCGCGGCGCGCGCCCGTGCAGTCGTTCGTCGACCGCTTCGCCCGCGTCTACACGCCTCTGGTGCTGGCCCTCGCGATCGTCGTCGCGATGGCGCCGCCGCTGCTGGCGGGCGCGGCGTTCGCGACCTGGATCTATCGCGCGCTGGTGCTGCTCGTCATCGCCTGCCCGTGCGCGCTCGTCATCTCGACGCCGGTCTCGATCGTCGCGGCGCTGTCGGTCGCCGCGCGGCACGGCGTGCTGATCAAGGGAGGCGCCTACCTGGAGCGCCTCGCGTCCATCCGCATCGTCGCATTCGACAAGACCGGCACGCTGACGAAAGGCGAGCTGAACGTGACCGACGTGGCGGTCATCGGGCGCACGGTGGCGCTCGACGTCATCCGGCTGGCGGCCGCCGTCGAGGCGCGCTCCGCGCATCCGATCGCCGCCGCGATTACCCGCCACGCGCACGCGCTGCTGCCCGACCTTCCGCCGGTGCGCCGCTTCGCCTCGCTGCCGGGCATGGGCGCCGAAGGCGAGGTCGACGGCCGGCCGGTGGCCATCGGCAACGAGCGGTTCTTCGACACCAGGGGCATCGCCATTCCGGCGCCGTGGCCCGACGCCGACCGGCTGCGCGGCGAGGGGAAGTCACTGGTCTTTGTCGCCGCCGACGGCGTGGCGCTCGGCGCCATCGCGGTCGCCGACCGTCCGCGCGAGACCGCCCGCGAGACCATCGAGATGCTGCGCACGCAGCACGTGTCGTCGGTCGCCATGCTCACCGGCGACCACGAGGCGACCGCCGCCGCCATCGCGCGCGAGCTGCAGGTAGACGAGTATCACGCTGCGCTGCTGCCCGAGCGGAAGCAGGCGATGGTGGAGTCGATGCGTGCGGCGCACGGGGCGCTGATGATGGTGGGCGACGGCGTCAACGACGCGCCCGCGCTCGCTGCCGCCGATGTCGGCGTGGCCATGGGCGCTGCGGGCTCCGACGCCGCCCTCGAGACCGCGGATGTCGCGCTGATGTCCGACGAGCTGCTGAAGCTGCCCTACGCGCTGCGCCTGGCGCGCGCGACGATGCGCAACGTGAAGACGAACGTGGCCATTTCGCTCTGCCTGAAGGCGGCGTTCCTCGCGCTCGCGATTGCGGGTGTGGCGACGCTCTGGATGGCGGTGCTCGCGGACACGGGTGCAACGGTCATCGTCGTCGCCAATGCGCTGCGATTGCTCCGCGCGCGGTAGGCACGGCGGGCATGTCCCGAGCGAGCGGAGCGAGTCGAGGGGCGTACGTCCGAGCGGGGGCTACGGCCCGGGGAACACCGAAGCGGCGGGTGCCGTCGGCACGGCACGAGACGGCGTGACGTCCAGGCCCGCGCGCGCGAAGATCACGGACGTCGGTCCCTCGTAGCACTTCCGCCATCGCTCGGCATCGAGCCGGCGCACGGCCGGCAGCTCTCGCGGGATCCAGACGTAATCAGCTGCGAGCGTGCCGGGAAGCGCGGCCCCGCCAGGCGCGTCGAAGAAGAATCGCAGATGTTCGTCCTGCACGCGCGACGAGTACACCGTTTCGCGGCGGCCGTCGACGGATACGCGCATCGCGGGCGACAGGTGCCAGATCGCGTACTCGCCCCAGTCGAACCACACGAGCAGCCGCTTCGATCCTGGCTGACTCCTCAGGAATTCGACCGCATCGGTCTCGGGTGTATGTCGAGGGTCGATGCGCACCTGCATCGTATTGGCCGCGGAAAGGGAGGCCGCGCAGGCAATCGTCACCGCGGCGGTCGAGGCGAGAAGCCGCCTGCGCCACGGCGGAAGCGGCGTTGAAACGCGGGCGGTCCGCATCTCCCGGTATTTCCGGCTCAACGCCGGGCCAACCAGGTAAAGGACCGACAGTGTGAAGAAGGCCAGCAGGCGAACGACCATGAACGACGCGAACGCGAGAGCCGCGAGCACTCCAATCACTTCGAGTCGCCGCTCCGTGCCCCTCGCCGCCGCAAGACCCGCGATGCCCACGCCCGCGATCGCTGCCCAGCGCGCCCACGCATCCCACGTCAGCGCGTACACCGGCTGCCACTCGATGATGTCGGCGCGTCCGAAGCCGACCGTGTCGTACAGGAAGCGCCAGAGACCGAAGCCGTAGGGAGTGACGAGCGTGGCCGCCAGTGCGACGGCGCCCGCGGCCGCGTACCACGTGGCGTCCGATCGACGTCCAGTGAGGACGAGACCGGCAACCCACACACCCAGGACGGCGCCTCCAACCATCCACCCGCCGTGCAGGTTTGCCCACAGCAGGAAGACGACGGGAATGATCCAGAAGCCCCATCGCGCTCGCCGGCCCGTTGCCGTCAACGACCACAGCAGCACGGAAAAGCAGACGACGGAAAACAACTGCGGACGCACGTGATGGGTCTGTTCCATCGTGCCGAGCACGGCGAGCGCGGCGAACACGTCGCGATCGACGCTGGCGTCAACTCCCCGCTCGCGCAACGACGAGAGCAGCAGCGCGAGTACGACGCTCAGCATGGTGACCTTCAGGAGTACCAGGCCGGGACTGCCACCGATCGTGAACGCCGAAGCGGTGATCACCTCGGAGCCCCATTCGTGGTTGACCCAAGGTCGATCCGCGCTGAACGAATAGGGGTCCACCGTGGCGACCGTTCCGTCGCGCAGAATGTCGAGGCCGAATCGAAGATGACCCCAGAGGTCCGGGTCGGCCGTCGTGTACGAGGCCGCCGCGAGCAGGACACACCACAACGCAAGGCGAAGCAGATGTCGGGATGTGACGAACCGCCCGGGGACTGCCGACGGCATGGGTCCGGGCGTCAGGCCTTCCGGTTCGAGAAGAAGTGCGCGTCGACGTACTCGCCGATTGCGTTCCGGTCCTCGTCGGCGAGTCCCACGAACTCGAGGCCCATGCCGACGCGCCGGTCGGTCCACGACACCTTCGATTCGACGTCGATGTCCTTCTTCCCCATCGGCATCCGGAACCGCACCTTGACGGTGATCCCCCGCTCGAGCGGGTTGGTGGTACGGACCGCGACGCCGCCGCGGCTGATGTTCAGCGTGACGGCGGCGGCAATCGTGTTGCCGAACCGGTAGGCGATTGGAATGCCGAGCACGACGCGCGGGCCCGCCCGGCGGTTGACGTCACCGGGGAACAGGTGCGGCGCGAGCGACGGCAGGATGTGCTGCAGCGACGTGTATTCGTTGACGTAGCCGCCGACGTTCAGCGCGCCGAGCTCGCGCACCTCGGTGGCGTTGGCGATGGTGCCGCTGAAGACGACGATCGGCGGCTTCTTCGGATCGATACTGCGCAGCGCGCGCACGAGGTTCACACCGTTGCCATGCGGCAGACGCAGGTCGACGACCACGAGATCGATGTTGGCGAGGTCGGCCTTGACGCGGGCGATCAGCTCGTTGCCGCTCGAGACCGCGATGGCGCGGTGCCCTGCCCGCTCGAGCGCCCCCTTGAAGCGGTCGCGCACGAAGGCCGTGTCGTCCGCGACGACCACTGTCTTTGTCGCAAGCCTCGGGGCGGCCGCGGAGCTCACGCCCTGAGTATCGGATGTGACTTGAGGCAACCTTAGCCTTCGTTGCGGTGGCGTCGCGGATCTCGCTATAATCCGACGTTCTGCCGGAAATCGGCGCATCTGCCCGTGGGTGCCCGCTTTTCCGGACAAGCTGGCGGCGGTTTTCCCGCCCATGGAGCCCGTATGGCGACCTGCCCCGAGTGCGACTTCGACGAGATCGAGACCGCTGATTACGAAGAGGGCGACACCTTGAGTTGCCCCGAGTGCGGCAAGAACCTCGTGCTCACGGGCGCCGACGACGTTGAAATCGCCGACGACGAAGACGAGGACGACGAGGATCTCGACGAAGACGAGGACGAGGACGACGAGGAAGAGCTCGACGAGGACGAGGACGACCTCGACGACGAGGATGCCCTCGACGAAGAAGAGGATTTGGACGAGTGAGCCAGGGCGCGACGCGCCTCTTCGATCTGCTCTCCGGCTTCGATTCGACGATCGTCGCCTTCAGCGGCGGCGCCGACAGCGCCTACCTCGCCTGGGCGGCCACCCGCGTCCTCGGCCGCGAACGCACCCTCTGCATCACCGCTGACAGTCCGAGTTATCCCGACCACCATCGGCAGCTCGCGCTCGCCGTCGCGCGCGATTTCGGCTTGCGCCACGAGATCATTCACACCCGCGAGCTCGAACGCCCCGACTACAGCGCCAACCCGGTGAACCGCTGCTACTACTGCAAGCACGAGCTCTACACGGCGCTCGCGCGCATCGCCGCGGAGCGTGGCTTCGCCACCGTCGTCGACGGCGCGAACGCGGACGACCGCGGAGACTACCGGCCGGGCCGCCAGGCGGCGCGCGAGTTCGGCGTCCGCAGCCCGCTCGACGAGGCGGGCCTGACGAAGGCGGACGTGCGCGAGCTCTCGCATCGCGCCGGGCTGCCGACCTGGGACGAGCCGGCGTCGGCGTGCCTGTCGTCGCGCATCCCGTACCACTCGGCGGTGACCGGCGAGAAGCTGCGGATGATCGAGCGCGCGGAACGCGTGCTCCGTGATTTCGGGTTCCGCGTCTGCCGCGTGCGGCATCACGAGGATCTCGCGCGCGTGGAGATTGGCGCCGACGAGCTGCCGCGCGCCCTCGAGCCCGACCTGACCGCGCGCATCGTCGCCGCCATCCAGGCGCTCGGCTACCGGCAGGTGACGATCGATCCACGCGGCTATCGCATGGGCAGCCTGAACGAGGGCGTCATCCTGCGGGTGGCTGGATAGTGGTCGCTGGTTGTTCGTAGTCGTTGACGGTTGGTGATTGGTGGCTAGTGGCTATTCGGTCGCTCAAGGCTGGTGATAGCGCGGCCGAAACCGCCATCCACCATCCACCATCCACCACCCGGTCCGGCGCCGCCGTGCTCGTCATCGCGGCGCTCTACCTGGCGGCGCACGTTCCGTTCCTGGCGCCGTCGCTCGAAGACATCGATTCCATCAACTTCGCGCTCGGCCTGCGCCACTTCGACCCGGCGCAGCACCAGCCGCACCCGCCCGGCTATCCGGTCTACATGCTGCTCGGTCATCTCTCGCTGCCCATCGTCGAGGGGGTGACGGGGACGACGGGTGCGGCGGCGGAAGCACGGGCGCTGGCGATCTGGTCGGCGATCGGCGGCGCGGGATGCCTTATCGCGGCCTGGTTCCTGTTCACAGCATTGGCGGAGCGTTCCCGGCAACTCGACTTGGGAGTTGGAGGGTGGAAGTTGGAGGTTTGGGCGGTCCTGCTTCTCGCCGCCGCCCCCGATTTCTGGATGACGGGCCTGCGCCCGATGAGCGACATGCCCGGCCTTGCGTTGGCGATCGGGGCGCAGGCGCTGATGCTGCGCTCGAGAATCACCGAGGGCGCCCTGCTGGCCGGCATTGCCACGGGCATCCGTGTTCAGTCGGCGGTGCTGACGCTGCCGGTTCTCGCGTTCGTGCTTGTCGAACGGCGGCGCGCCGTGCGGCCGATCGTGGCATTCACCCTTGGTTGTCTTGCGTGGGGCGTCCCGCTCGTGATCGCGAGCGGCGGCCTCGGCGCCTACCTCGCGGCGCTCAACACGCAGGCCGCGGAGGATTTTTCCTGGGTGGACATGCTGTGGTCCAACCCGACGCCGCGCCACATCGCGATCGGCCTCTACCAGGCGCTCGTCCTGCCGTGGGCGTCGATCCCGCTTGCCGTCGCCGTCGGTGTCGCGGCCGTCATCGGCGTGCTCGTGGCGCTGCTGCGCGACTGGCGGGCGCTGCTCGTGCTGGTGGCGGCCTTCGCACCGTACTTCGTCTTCCACCTGCTGTTCCAGCAGCTCGACACGGTTCGCTACGCACTGCCCATCGTCGTCCCGGTCGCGTGGCTCGCCGCGCGCGCGTTCGCACTGGCGGGACGATTCACGGCCGCCGTCGCGGTCCCCTTCGTCGCCGCCGCGTTGTTGGTTGCCGTTCCCGGCGGCGTCGCGTACGGCCGCGAGCCGCACCCGGCGTTCCGCGCGATTGCCGACGCCGTGCAGCGGGCGCGGGAGCAGCCGCCGGGCGCCGTCTTCAGCCACTATGCCGTCCGCCGTCCGCTCCAGGCCGCCGATGTCGGCACGCTGCACGTTGTCGAGCCGCCGACGCAATACGAGTGGCTGGGACTGGTCGACTACTGGCGCAAGGGGGAGACCGCGCCCGCCTGGTTTCTGGCCGACGCGCGGCGAACCGACCTCGCCGTGATCGATCCGCAGAGCCGGACCGACGTCGTCCGCTACCGCTGGAGCGTCGAGCAACGCCCGGAGTTGAGCGGCACGCGGCCGCTCGGCGTCGACTGGTATCGGCTCGGGGTGCCCGGCTGGTTTGCCGGCCGGGGCTGGTCGCTCACGCCGGAAACCGGCGGCCTCACGCAGGCTTCCTCGAGCGGACCCGATCGCCAGCCGATCGAGGCGTGGGTGCGGCGGCGGCCCGGGCCGTTTCACCTCGTCGTCGGTGCGCGGCACCTGGGGAACGCCGCCGATGCCGACGCGGATGTGATGCTCGCCGTTGACGGCCGCGAGATCGATCGGTGGCCGGTGACGCTCGCCGCGCGCAATGCGCTCCGGTTCATCGACCTGCCGCAGGGGATCGAGGGCGACGGCCCGTTCGCCACCGTGACGATCGCGTCGCGCGCCGCGACTCCAGGGCGGGCGGCGCCCGTCGCCATCCGTCAGTTCGACATCCAGCCATCGACGCAGTTGATCTACGGCTACGGCGAGGGATGGCACGAAGAGGAGTCGGTCGTCGAGAGCGGGCTGACGTGGCGCTGGACGAGCGAACGATCGGTACTGTGGATGCAGGGGCCGCCGCAGGCGGTGACCATCACGATGCACGGCGAGTCGCCGCTGCGCTACTTCGATCGCGCCCCGACGGTGAAGGTGACCGCTGCGGACGCGACCATCGCGCAGTTTCAGCCCACTGACGATTTCGAATGGAGCGTCACGGTCCCCGCCGGCGCACTCGCGACCTCGGGCGGCGCCGTGGCCATCGAAACCGATCGCGTCTACGTTCCGGCGCAGGTCGAAGGCACGGCCGACACGCGGCATCTGGGGCTGCGCATCTTCGATCTGCGCGTGAATCCCGTCTCTCCTTGATTGACAGTGTGGAAGTCGGACGGTAAGCTCCTCGCGGCACTCTTAACGCAATAGACGCTCAGGGAGTTCGCCTCTATGAGTCTGCGCCGAATGTCCTGGACCGCCATCCTCGTCGTGATGGTGATAGTGATATCGGGATGCGCGAAGAAGGTGCCACCGCCGCCACCGCAGCCGCCGGCACCGCCGCCGCCGGCCGTTGCGCCGCCGCCGCCGCCGCCGCCACCCCCACCGCCACCGCCGCCACCAGCGCCGCCGGCGCCCCCTCGTCCGCTGACGGAAGATGAAGTCTTCCAGCGCAAGTCGCTCGACGAGCTGAACGCGGAGCGTCCGCTCGGCGACGTGACCTTCGACTACGACATGTCGACGATACGCGAGGACGCGCGTCCCATCCTGCAGCGCAACGCCGACTACATGCGGCGCTGGATGTCAATCCGCGTCACCATCGAAGGGCATGCCGACGCGCGCGGCACCAACGAGTACAACCTCGCGCTCGGCGAGCGCCGCGCCGCCGCGGTGAAGGATTACCTGGCGAGCCTGGGAATCGCCGCCGACCGCATCCTTGCGATCAGCAAGGGCGAAGAACAGCCGCTGTGCATGGACATGACCGAGGCGTGTTACATGATGAACCGCCGCGGCCACTTCATCATCACCGCGAAATAAGGGTTACCCCCGCGCAGGGCCGGCTTCAGCGGCCCGCAGTTCCTCGACGATCGCCGCCGCGGCCCCTCGCGGGTCCGCCGCGGCGATGATCGGCCTGCCGACGACAATGAAGCTGGCTCCCGCCCTGATCGCATCGGCGGGTCCCATCGTCCTCGACTGATCGTTCCGCTCCGTTCCCGCCGACGCGCCGCGGATGCCGGGCGTCACGATCTGGAAGCCGGGCCCGCACGCCTTGCGGATTTCGGGTGTTTCCTGCGCCGAGGCGACGACCCCCTGGAGGCCGGCCTGCTGCGTCAGGCGCGCCAGCGCGAGGACCTGGTCGAGCACCGCCCGTTCGACGCCAACCGCGCGCAGCGCCGCCTGGTCCATGCTCGTCAGCACGGTCACGCCGATCATCAGCGGCGCCGGCCGTCCCAGCTTCGCGGATGTCTCGCGTGCCGCCCGTGCCGCCGCCTGCATCATCGCGTGGCCCCCCGATGCGTGCACGTTGATCATCCAGGCACCGGTGCCGACGGCGGTTTCGACCGCCTGTTCGACCGTGTTCGGGATGTCGTGATACTTCAGGTCGAGGAAGACGCGCGATCCCGCGTCGGCGATGCGGCGCACGAGCGCCGGCCCTTCGCTGGTGAACAGCCGGTTTCCGACCTTGAACCCGCCGGCGAGGCCGCGCAGCGCGGTCACCAGCTGCATCGCGCGCTCGCCGCTCTCGACGTCGAGGGCGACTAGGAGCTGATCCACTGTTTCTCGCGGGCGGTGGTGTCGATCGTGCCGACCAGGTCGGCGACGCGTTCGACGCCGTGCCGCCGCATGTAGTCGGTGACGCCGTCGAGGAGCTTGCCCCAGATGAACGGATCGACGAAGTTCGCCGTGCCGACCTGGACGGCCGACGCGCCCGCGATGATGAATTCCAGCGCATCGCGCGCGCTCGCGATCCCGCCCATGCCGACGACCGGGATCTTCACGGCGCGGCGGCACTCGTACACCATCCGCACCGCGATGGGGCGAATCGCCGGGCCGCTCAGCCCGCCGACGATGTTGGAGAGGATCGGACGCCGCGTCTCGACATCGATGGCCATCGCCAGGAACGTGTTGACCAGCGAGACCGCGTCCGCCCCCGCGTCCTCCGACGCGCGCGCCAGCGAGGCGACGTCGGTGACATTCGGCGTCAGCTTGGGGATTACGGGCAGCGGCGTCACCTTTTTCACCGCGCTGACGACGTCGAAGGTGCCGTGCAGGCTGCAGCCGAACGTGATGCCGCCCTCCTTGATGTTCGGGCACGAGATGTTCAGCTCGAGGGCGGCGACCCCTTCGGCGTCCGAGAGGATGCGCGCGAGCTCGACGTACTCGTCGAGCGTGCTGCCGCAGATGTTGACGATGACCGTCGCGCGCAGCCGGCGCAGCTCCGGCAGCTTCTCGCGCACGAACCGGTGGACGCCGATGCCCTGCAGGCCAATCGCGTTCAGCATGCCCGACGGCGTTTCGACGATCCGCTCGGGCGGGTGTCCCTCGCGCTCCTTCAGGAAGAGGCCCTTGACCGCCACGCCGCCGAGCGTCGAGAGGTCGACCGCTTCCGCGTATTCGACGCCATAGCCAAAGCAGCCGCTGGCCGCGATCAGCGGGTTGGCGAGCGTGAGCGCCCCGATCTGGATCGAGAGGTCAGTCCCAGGCAATCTCGTCACCTCGAAAGACCGGGCCTCCAATGCAGGAGCGCACGTAATGGTGTGTCGTAGGCCGGGTCCTTTCGGATCCGGCGGCATCACGCACAGGTATCACGCAGCTGTAACATCCCCCCATCCCGCATCCCATCGTGCGTTCGACGGAGACCTGCGACGGCCGCTTGAACTTCGCCGCCACGCGCGCGACCGCTTCGAGCATCGGCTCAGGGCCGCAGGCATAGACCATGACTTCGGATTCAGGCCGGGATCCGGGATCCGGGATCCGCCCCTCGACAGGCTCGGGACGCCCTGAGGCTCTCGAAGGGCCGGATCCGAGCTCCCGCAGTTGCCGTTCGAGCGGGATCGTGATGCGTGCGCGATCGCCGACTGATCCGTCTTCGGTCGACAGCACCAGCCGGATGCCCCGCGACCGGAACCAGTCCAGGTAGAACAGCTCGGCACCGCTTCGCGCGCCGTAAAACAGCGTCGTCTGCGTGCCGCGTGCCAGCAACGCTTCGCCGAGCGTGGCGAACGGGGCGAGGCCGACGCCCCCCGCAACCATCCACGCTTCGGCAGGGGGATCGACGAGCTCGAACGGACGGCCAAGCGGGCCGAGGCACGAGATCGTGTCGCCCTCGACGGCATCGAACAGCATGCTCGTCGTGACACCGATCCGCTTGCTGAGCAGCGTCAAGCCGTCCACGCGGGTGTTCGACCGAAGGACTTCGAACACCGAGAACGGCCGTCGCAGCAGCGGATCGCCGCTGCGTCCCGACTTCACCATGACGAACTGGCCGGGCTGCGTGGCGGCGGCGATGTCGGGAGCCTCGAGCGCGATGACGTTGTAGTCGGAGGAGAGCCGCGTGTTGCGGATCACGCGCGCCTCCACGTCACGAAGCATTCCGGCGAGTATAACCACCAACCATCCATCCACCAACCAGCCTGCGGTATACTGTCTCAGCTCTTTAACGCGGTCCTGCGAGTCCGCGAAGAGGTGAACATGCCTGACAGCAAGTCCGCGGTCGTCATGGACGCGGATCGCATCGCCCGCACCCTCACCCGCATCGCCCACGAAATCGTCGAGCGTAACAAAGGCGTGGAACACGTCGCGCTCGTCGGCATCCGCACGCGCGGCGTCTACATCGCGCGCCGGCTCGCGCGCACGCTGAAGCAGATTACGGGCGACGAGGTGCCGACCGGCGCGCTCGACATCACGCTCTATCGCGACGACCTGATGCGGAACCCGGTCGGCCCGCAGCCGGTCATCCGCCGCACCGAGATTCCGTTCTCCATCGACAACAAGACGATTCTCCTCGTCGACGACGTGCTCTACACGGGGCGGACGACGAGGGCGGCGCTCGACGCGTTGATCGATTTCGGCCGGCCGAAGGGCATCCAGCTGATCGTCCTCGTCGACCGCGGGCACCGCGAGCTGCCGATCAAGGCGGACTACGTCGGCAAGAACCTGCCGACCAATCCCGAGGAAAGCGTCCAGGTACGGCTGCAGGAGACCGACGGCAACGACGAGGTGGTCCTGCAGCAGGAGGCGACGGTATGAGCGCCACGGTTCACGACGTCGATCGCCAGACGGCCATCACCTCGCTCCGGTCCAAGGACCTGCTGGGCATCTCGGACCTCATCCCCGAGGAAATCACGCTGGTCCTCGACACCGCCGACGCGATGAAGGAAATCGCCTCGCGCCCCATCAAGAAGGTCCCGGCGCTGCGCGGCAAGACGGTCGTCAACCTGTTCTTCGAGCCGAGCACGCGCACGCGCACCTCGTTCGAGATCGCCGAAAAGCGCCTCAGCGCCGACACGCTGAACATCGCGATTGCGACGTCCAGCGTGGTGAAGGGCGAGACGCTGGCGGACACCGCGCTGAATCTCGAGGCCATGCGGCCCGACATGATCGTGCTGCGCCATTCCTCCTCGGGCGCGTGCCACCTCCTGTCGCGCATCTGCCGGTCCGCCATCATCAACGCGGGCGACGGCATGCACGAGCACCCGACGCAGGCGCTGCTCGACGCGTACACGATCCGCGAGCGGAAACAGCGGCTGCGGGGGCTGAAGGTCGCCATCGTCGGCGACCTGCTGCACAGCCGCGTGCTGCGGTCGAACATCCTGCTGCTGACGAAGATGGGGGCGGACGTCTGGGTGTGCGGCCCGCCGACGCTGATGCCCGCCGACATCCGCCGATTCGGCGTCACCGCCACCAGCAGCGTCGACGCGGCGGTCAAGGACGCCGACGTCATCATGCTGCTGAGGATCCAGCTCGAACGGATGGAAGGCGCGTTCTTCCCGTCGCTGCGCGAGTACTTCAACGTGTTCGGCATGACCGAGGCGCGCCTGACGCTCGCCAGACCCGACGTGATGATCATGCACCCCGGTCCGATGAACCGCGGCGTCGAGATCGCGTCGGAGGTCGCCGACGGCCCCTACTCGGTGATTCTCGACCAGGTCGCCAACGGCGTCGCGGTGCGCATGGCGGTTCTCTACCTGCTGGCGGGCGGAGCGGAACATGAAGAGGCTGCTTAAGGGCGGACGCGTCGTCGATCCCGCCAACCGGATCGACGGCGTGCGCGACGTGCTCATCGACGGCGATCGCATCGCGCGCGTCGGCGCCGACCTGCCCGCCGACGGCGCCACCGTCATCGAGATCCCCGGCGGCCTCGTCGTCTGCCCCGGGTTCATCGACATGCACGTCCACCTGCGCGAGCCGGGACAGGAGCACAAGGAGACGGTCGCGACCGGCACGGCGGCGGCGGTCGCGGGCGGCTTCACCGCCGTCGCGTGCATGCCGAACACCACCCCGGTCAACGACGACGCCAACGTCACGACCTACATCCTGGACAAGGCGCGGGAAGCCAACCTCGCGCGTGTCTACCCGATCGGGGCCGTGTCGCGCGGCTCGCAGGGCGAGCTGCTGGCCGACATCGGCGACCTCCGCAAGGCCGGCTGTGTCGCGATCACCGACGACGGGCATCCGACCAAGACGGCCATGCTGCTGCGGCGCGCGCTCGAATACGCCGGGATGTTCGGCATGCCGGTCATCGAGCACTGCGAGGACCCGTCGTTGAAGGGAGATGCCGTCGCGCACGAGGGCTACTACGCCGCGTCGCTCGGGCTGCGCGGCATGCCCGGCGCCGCCGAGGCGCTCGGCGTCGAGCGCGGCATCCTGCTCTCGGAGCTGACCGGCTCGGCGTTCCACGTCGCGCACATGAGCGCGCGCGCGTCGCTGCGCGCGGTGCGCAAGGGGAAGGACGCGGGTGTCCGCGTCACATGCGAGGTCGCGCCGCACCATTTCACGCTCACGGACGAGGCGCTGGCGATACCGGTTCCCTACGACACCAACACGAAGATGAACCCGCCGCTGCGCGAGGCCGCCGACCGCGACGCGCTGCTCGACGGCATCGCCGACGGCTCGGTCGACGCCATCGCCACCGATCACGCGCCGCACCACTACGACGAGAAGCAGGTGGAGTACGACCGCGCGCCGTTCGGCATCGTCGGCCTCGAGACCGCCGTGCCGCTCTCGCTCGATCGGCTGGTGCACGCGGGACGCATCCGGCTCTCGCGCCTGGTCGAGCTGCTGTCGGTGAACCCCGCGCGCATCCTCAACGTGGCCGGCGGCACGCTGTCGGAAGGCGCGCCCGCCGACATCACGATCCTCGCGCCCGATCTGCAGGTGCGAATCGACGCGCGCCGGCTTCGGTCGCGATCGAAGAACACGCCATTCGACGGATGGGAACTTCGTGGCGGCGTCGCGGCGACCTTCGTCGGCGGCCGGCCGCTGTTCGTCAACGCGGAGGCCGTGCTGGCCATGACGGCGGATGTGGCAGGAGCGTTATGAACACAGCTCTGGGAGTCGGCCCTGCTCGGAAGACCGGGATCCGCCAGAAGGCGCTCGAGGACCTGCAGCAGTTCCAGGTCCTGATGCTCGACGGCCACTTCGACTTCGGCAACGGCTTTCACGGCCGCGTCTACCTGAACCCGCACCAGCTCTTTCGCTATCCGTCGACCATCTGGCGGTTCGCCCAGGATCTGATCGACCTCCTGCCCGCGCCGCTGCTCGACGAGACGGAGGTCGTGGCCGGACCGGCAACCGGCGGCGCGCTGCTGGCGCACACGGTCGCGGGACTCCTCGACAGCCGCCGTGCCATCACCGGCACACCGACCATGTTCGCCCCGTTCATGGTGGACGCCTATCGCGGCCCCGGGCTGAGCCGTTACTACCGGCAGCAGATTGCCGGGAAGAACGTCCTCATCGTCGACGACGTGCGCAACACCGGGCAGACGCTCGCGCGGTGTGCAACGATCGTGAAGTCCGCCGGCGGGCAGGTCCTCGCCACCGCGGAGCTGTACGACCGGCTGGAGGCGACGGCCAATGCCGGTGTGCCGAATTTCGCGCTCGCGGAGTACAAAGCGCCCGAAAACCATCCCGCCGACCGGTGTCCGATGTGCCAGGCTGGGACACCCGTTACGACGTTCTGAGCGCTTCGGTCCTCTGATATCCTTCGGCTCGCTTCTCCGTCCAATAAAAATTCGCCCCGTCCTGGACAGCCGGGGCCTGCGTGATGTGTCGTCGGAGGCTCAATGCCAGTGACCGCCAGGATCGCCCTTGCGATTGCGCTTGCCATCGTGCTTCGTCCCGCTGCCGCGCAGGCGCAGGCGGCCGACGATCGTCAGCTGATCCAGGATCTGCTCGCCCGCGTGCAGACGCTCGAGGCCGAAGTGAAGGCGCTGAAGGACGCGCAGGTGCGCCCGGCCGAGGCGCCGCCGGCCGCCTCCACGACGCCGACGGAAATGGGACTCGGCGGCGGCGCGGGCCCGACGCTGGAGATCCACGGCTTCGCCGACCTCGATTACCTGCACACCGACCAGGCGCTCACGCACGGCTCGTTCACGCTGGGCCAGCTCGATCTGTTCATGAACTCGACGCTCTCCGACAACACCTCGGTCGTCGGCGAGCTGGTCACCGAGGCGGACGACGAGAACGTCTTCCACGTCGATCTCGAGCGGCTGATGCTGCAGTTCAAGCCGAGCGACTTCCTGAACATCGGCGTCGGCAGGTACCACACCGCGATCGGCTACTACAACACGGCCTACCACCATGGCACCTGGTTTCAGACGGCGACCGGCAGGCCGTTCCTGTTCCAGTTCGAGGACGATGACGGGCCGCTGCCGGTGCACGGCGTGGGCGTGACGGTCAACGGGCGCATCCCGTCGGGGCGCCTCGGCCTGCGCTACGTCGCGGAGGTCAGCAACGGCCGCGCGTCGCGGTCGCCGCTCGCCGAGCCCGTGCAAAACGTCGTCGACGAGAACAACGGCAAGGCATTCAACGTGGCGCTGCTGGCGCAACCCGATGCGCTCTCCGGTTTCCAGGCCGGGCTGTCGATGTATCGCGATCGGCTCGAACCCGGTGGGCTGGGGCGCATTCAGCAGACGCTTCTCGCCGCGCACGTCGTCTATCACGGGCACGGGCTCGAACTGCTCAACGAAGGGTTTGCGCTGCGCAACGCGCCAGCCCTCGGCGGCCCCGTCACGACGCCGGCGTTCTACTCGCAGGTCGGAAAGCAGTTCGCGCAGAAGGCCACGCCGTATTTCCGCTATCAGTATTTCAATGCGCCGCAGCGCGACCTGATCTTCGGCGGCATCGGCCTCAGGAAGGGGCCTTCGCTCGGTCTCCGCTACGATCTCGAGCCATTCGCCGCGCTGAAGGTCCAGTACGACCGGACGCTGCAGCGAGATACGGTTCCGATCAACGGGTTCGCGACGCAACTGGCGTTCACCTTCTGAGCGGGTGTGGGGATGAGGCGCATTGCCGGATTCGGTTCGACGATCGTGCTCGCCACGATCCTTGGCCTGTCCGGACAGGCGCCGGCCGCTGCGCAGGCGGGAGGACAGGAGGCGCTGGCGATCGTCGTCAACCGCGCCAATCCGATCAACGACCTGTCGATCAGCGACTTGCGCAAGGCGTTCCTGGGCGGTCAGCAGCGTTGGGCGAACGGCCGCAAGATCACCGTCGTCATGCGCCCCGCCGGTGACGGGGACCGTGCCGTGGTGCTGCGCCTCGTCTGTCGGATGACCGAAGCCGAGTTCCAGAAGTACGTGCTGCAGGCGGCCTTCACCGGTGAAGCGACCGGCGGCCCGCGCGTGCTGGATACGGCGCTTGGCGTCCGCCGTTTCGTGTTCAACGTTCCCGGGGCCATCGGCTACATGCGTCTCAGCGAAGTCGACGACACGATCAAGGTGATACACGTCGACGGGCTGGGGCCGACCGATCCGGGCTATCGCCTCACGGTCGCGGCGCGGCCGCCGGGCACCGTGTCGGCCTCCGGCTCTTGATCTGCCATGCGCCGTCCCGGCATCCTGCTGCCGCTCGCCATCATCGCGCTCATCGTCCTGGGCGTGGGCGCGTTCATTCTCGCGGACCTGCGCCGCACCGCGCGGGACGCGGAGGACATGTACGCGGGGCTCGCGCGCGGTCTCGATCTCATCGGCGGCCTGCAGTACGAGACGCAGGAAGCGCGCCGCGCCATGCTCTACGCGCTCACCACGAAGGACGCCAACCTGCAGGTCCGGTACGCCGACGAATCGCGAGCCGCCGACGCGCGCGTGGCGCGCCTCATCGACGACCAGACGCGCCTGCTGGACGCGCCGGCCGCGGCCAATGCGGCGCGTCAGCTTGGCCGCGACTGGGCGACCTACCTGACCACCCGGGACGAAGTGCTGGCCTCGATCCTCGAGGGGAGCGTCAACGACGCCGTGGCGCGCGACCTGCGCGACGGCGTGCCCGCCTTCGACCGCGTACGCACCGACCTGCTGCAGATCCAGCAGCTGTTCAAGGACCGCGCCGAGCTGCGGATGGCAGACGTGTCCACCTCGTCGAGCCGGTCGTTCCTGCGGCTCATCCTGCTGCTGGCGGCGACGCAGATTCTCGCGGTGTTCGCCGCCGTCGTGCTGCAGAAGAACCAGATGCTGCGCGCGGTGCAGCAGTCGGAGGAGCGGCTGCGCGAGGTGATCGAGTCGATCAACGAAGGGATGTTCGTCGTCGGGCGTGACGGCCGGGTGAACCTCTGGAACAGCGCCGCGGAACGGATGTGGGGACGCCCGCGCGACGGGGTCGTCGGCCACCCGCTGGCGGCCGCGTTTCCGGAGGTCGAAGCCACGCCGCTGCCGCGCGCCATCGACGAAGCGCTGCTCACCGGCCGCGTCGCGCCGGTCGTGGAGTTCGCGCGTTCCGGCGACGCCGCCGATTCGATTTTCGAGGCACGCGTCTTTCCGTTCGGCCGCGGCGTGACGGTCTTCCTCGACGACGTCACCGCCCGCAAGCACTCCGAGGCGGAGTTGAAGCAGGCCAAGGAGGACGCGGAATCGGCCAGCCGGGCGAAGTCGAAGTTCCTGGCCAGCATGAGCCACGAGCTGCGGACGCCGCTCAACGCCATCATCGGCTTTTCGGAGATCCTCACCGACCACCTGTACGGCGGCCTGAACGAGCGCCAGGACAGGTACGTGCAGAACATCCTCGTCAGCGGACGCCACCTGCTCCGGCTGATCAACGACATCCTCGACCTCTCCAAGGTCGAAGCGGGGCGTGTCACGCTCGATCTCGCGCCGTTCGACGTCGGCACCGCGCTGCGCGACGTCCACGTGATCGTCAAGACGCTGGCGATCAAGAAGGGGATTGCGCTCAGCTTCGACGTCACGCCGGACCTGCCGGTCGTGACCGCCGACCAGGCGAAATTCAAGCAGGTCATGTACAACCTGCTCAGCAACGCGATCAAGTTCACCAAGCCAGACGGCGCGGTGACCACCAAGGCGTCGATCGCGGAAGACGCCTCGGCCGGGTCGATTCTTCGCGTGTCGGTCACGGATACCGGCATCGGCATCAAGCCCGACGATCAGGCGCGCATCTTCGGCGAATTCGAACAGGTGGACTCGTCATACGGCCGCGAGCAGCAGGGCACCGGCCTCGGCCTCGCGCTCGTCCGGCAGCTCGTCACGCTGCACGGGGGGCGTGTCTGGGTGGAAAGCGACGAAGGCAAGGGGAGCACGTTCACCTTCGCCATCCCGGTGAAGACGGGCGCGCGCCGCGAGCCGCCCGTGACGGCGGCGGCCGCCGCGCCAGCGGCGGAGCCGAGTGCCGCGCGGCTCACGGTGCTCGTCGCGGAGGACGACCCACACGCGAGCGAGCTGCTGACGCAGTACATCACCAGCGCCGGCTACACCGTACGGCACGCGTTCGACGGCGAGCAGGCAGTGGCGATGGCCCACGAGATCCGGCCGGCGGCCATCACGCTCGACATCATGCTGCCGAAGAAAGACGGCTGGAAGGTGCTCGCCGAGTTGAAGTCCCACCCGCAGACCAGGTCGATACCGGTCGTCATCGTCTCCATCACCGACGACCAGCAGCTCGGCTTCGGCCTCGGCGCGACGGA
The DNA here is from genome assembly GCA_035571515.1 of Vicinamibacterales bacterium. Lineage (GTDB taxonomy): Bacteria > Acidobacteriota > Vicinamibacteria > Vicinamibacterales > UBA2999 > Gp6-AA40. The sequence goes on along the minus strand of DATNCQ010000233.1, from coordinate 42,399 downwards.
CTTCCTCATGAAGCCGGTCGACAAAGAGGATCTCTCCGAGGTGCTCGAACGCGCCGTCACCGCGTCTGCCGGCCGCATTCGCACGGTGCTCGTCATCGACGACGAGGCGGACACCGTCGAGTTCGTCGGCGATCTGCTGCGCCGACACGGCATCGAAGTGCTGAAGGCGTACGGCGGGAACGACGGCGTGGCGATGGCCGTCGAGCACAGGCCCGACGCCATCATCCTCGACCTGATAATGCCCGGCGTGACCGGTTTCGACGTGGTGCGCCGCCTGCGCGAGGACCCGCACGCGCGCCAGATCCCCATCCTGATCCTGACGGCGAAGGACGTCACGGCGGAGGAGCGCGCGGCGCTGAACCGCCACGTGCAGGCGATCACGCACAAGGGCGGGCGCGAGGAGCTGCTGCGGGAACTGGCGCGGCTCGAGCGCGTCTGGCAACATACGCCGTGAGCCCGCGGTGAAGGACGCGGCGGCGATGCCCGGAGCGCGAATTCTCGTCATCGAGGACAACCTGCTGAACCTGGAGCTGGTTCGCGCGCTGCTCGAGGCGCATGGCTACGACGTGATCGACTCGGAAAACGCGGAAGACGGCATCGAACGCGCCAGGATGGAGCAGCCACAGTTGATCTTCATCGATTTGAGTCTCCCCGGTACCGACGGCCTCGCGGCAACGCAGCTGCTGAAGGCCGACGCCGCGACGCGTCACATTCCCGTCGTCGCGCTGACCGCGCACGCGATGAAGGGCGACGACGAGCGCGCGCGGCAGGCGGGCTGCGACGGCTACCTGACCAAGCCGATCGACACGCGGACGTTCCCCGCGGTGGTGGCGCGCTTCCTGGCGCGGGAGCAGGGCTGACGTGGCCGCCCGTCTGAAGCGGATCCTCATCGTCGACGACGAAGAACCGAACCGCGAGCTGCTGGTGGCGATGGTGGAGTCGCTCGGCTACGAGGCGGACGTCGCGCGCGACGGCGTGGAGGCGCTCGCCAAGCTGCACCTCGACGTCGACCTGATCCTGCTCGACGTCATGATGGCGGGGATGGACGGCTTCCAGGTGGCGCAGCGGATCAGGCGCGACCCGCAGGGCGGCGACGTGCCGATCATCATGGTCACGGGGCTGACGAGCCGGGAAGACCGGCTGCTGGCGGTGGAAGCCGGCGCCAACGACTTCATCTCGAAGCCGTTCGAGCGCATCGAGCTGCGCGTGCGCATGGCATCGCTGCTGCGGATGAAGGAAGCACAGGACGCGCTGCGCCTGCAGCAGCGCGAGCTGGAGCTGCTCGTCGAGCGGCGCACGGCGAGCCTGCGCGACGCGCTGCAGGCGATGGTGGAGGCGCAGCGGCAGGCGCACCAGGCGCAGCTCGACACGGTCGAGCGCCTGGCCATCGCCGCCGAATTCAAGGACAAGACGACGGCCTATCACATCCACCGCATGAGCCACTTCGCCGCGATCATCGCCCGCGGCCTCCGCCTCCCGCCGGGCGAGGTCGAGGACATCCTGCACGCGAGCCGCATGCACGACGTCGGCAAGCTCGGCATCCCTGACGACATCCTCCGCAAGCCCGCCGATCTCGACGATCCGGAGCGGGACGTGATGCGTCAGCACACGACCATCGGCGGCCGCATTCTTGGCAACACGTCGTCGAGGCTGCTGCAGGAAGGGCAGATCATCGCCATGTCGCACCACGAATGGTGGGACGGCAGCGGATACCCGAACGGGCTGTCGGGCGAGGCCATCCCGTTGTCGGGCCGCATCTGCGCGGTCGCCGACGTGTTCGACGCGGTCACGAGCGTCCGCCCCTACAAGCCGGCGTTCAGCAACGAGGAGGCGTGCGAGATCCTGCGCCGCGAGCGCGGCACCCACTTCGACCCGCGCATCGTCGACGTGTTCTTCGAGCACCTGAAGGAGGTCGTCGAGGTCCAGGCCCGCTACCGCGACGGCGTCGTGGCGAGCTACTCGTAGACTTCGAAAGGCGCGCGGCAGGCATGCCATTCCAGGATCTCTTCGGCGCGCGCCAGCCGCTCATCGGCGTGCTCCACCTGCTGCCCCTGCCGGGCGCGCCGCTCTACGACGGCGGCATGCAGAAGGTGTACGACCAGGCGCTCGCCGAGCTCGAGGTGTTCAAGCGCCACGCCCTCGATTCGGTCATCGTCGAGAATTTCCGCGACATGCCGTACTTTCCCGGGCGCGTGCCGGCCGAAACGGTCGCGGCGATGGCGGCGGTCTCGCGCGACGTCGTCCGCGCCGCGGGGATGCCGGTCGGCATCAACGTGCTGCGCAGCGACGGCGAGGCGGCCATTGCGATTGCCGCGGCCAGTGGCGCCCATTACGTTCGCGTCAACGTGCACATGGGGGCGGTCGTCGCCGACCAGGGCATCGTGCAGGGAAGCAGCCAGTTCTCGGTGAGGCTGCGCAGCACGCTCAAGTCGAAGGCGCTGATCTTCGCCGACGTCGGGGTCAAGCACGCGGCCCCGCTCGCGGGCCGCAGCCTCGACATCGAGACGCGCGATCTCGCCGAGCGCGGCCTCGCCGACGCGGTCATCGTCAGCGGCGACAGGACGGGCGTCGAAACCAGCGCGGCGGACATCGAGGCGGTCCGGGCGGCCACCAGCCTCCCGATCCTCGTCGGCAGCGGCGCGACGCCGGAAAACATCGAGCGGATGCTGCCGAGGGTCAACGGCTTGATCGTCGGCAGCTATTTCAAGAAAGATGGCGCCGGCCACAACTTCGTCGACCAGGCGCGGGTCGAGCGGTTCGCGCGCCGATTTGCGGAATTGAGAGGATGACATGCAGGCAGCAGGCAGCAGGCAACGGGCAGTGGGCAGTGAGAGCGCAGGCGGCTGGACGCTGGCAGCAGGCAGGGTGTGTGCGGCGCTCGCGGTGCTGACGCTCTGCGCGTCCCCGGCGTTGGCGCAGGACCGGCTGCCGCCGATTCCGGCCGACAAGCTGACCGACGCGCAGAAAAAGGCCGCCGCCGAGTTCCTCGTCGAACGCAAGCAGGAGGTATTCGGCCCGTTCGTGCCGCTGAGCCGCAGCCCGCAGCTGATGATCAACGCCGCGAAGATGGGCACCTACCTCCGGTTCGGCAACTCGCTGCCGCGCGACGTCAGCGAGTTCGCGATCCTGCTCGTCTCGCGCCGCTGGACGCAGCAGTACGAATGGTACGTGCACGCGGCCGACGGCAGGACCGCGGGCCTCAGCGACGCCATCATCCAGGCCGTCGCCGACGGCCGCCGGCCCGAGGGGCTGAGCGAGGGGATGGAGATCGTCTACGACTTCAGCAACGAGCTGAACGACTTTCACAGCGTGACCGACCGCACGTACGCGCGCATGGTGGCCAAGTACGGCGAGCAGGGGATGATGGACCTGGTCGGCCTCAACGGCTACTACTCGATGATTTCGATGGTCCTCAACGTGGGACGTACGGGGTTGCCCCCGGGAAATTCCCCTGCGCTCAAGCCGTTCCCGAAGTAGGCGGATCCCGGCCGGGAACCGGGATCCGGCTTGCCCCGAGCGAAGTCGAGGGGGATCCGGGATCCGAATCCGGACCCGTGCGCTCGAGCTCGCGCCGCGGCTCGAGGACCTCTATCGTACGTTCGACCACGTCGACGCCGCATCCGATCCCGTGCACATCGTCCGGCGCTATGCCGCGCCGGACGACCGCGAGGTCGTCGGCTTCTGCGCGTCCGCGCTCGCCTTCGGCCGCGTCGCCAGCGTGCTCCACTCCATCGAATCGCTGCTCGCCGTCATGGGTCCGCACCCGGGGTCGTTCGTCCGCTCGTTCCAGCCGGCTCGCGACCGCATCCCGATCGACCCGCTGGTGCATCGCTGGATCCGCGGGCGGGATCTCGTGGCGCTGCTGCTCATCCTGCAGCGGATGCTGCGCGAGTCCGGGACGATCGAACGGTTCTTCGTGGCGGGCGACAATCTGGCCGCCCCGGACATCGCGTTGGCCCTCGAGGCGTTCTCGACGCGCGCACTGCAGACGGACCTGGCCCCCGCATACGGCCGTGTTCCGAAGCGGCCGGGCGTCTGTTATTTCTTCCCGCGCCCGTCAGCAGGGAGCGCCTGCAAGCGGCTCAATCTCTTCCTGCGGTGGATGGTTCGACGCGACGCCATCGACCTCGGGACGTGGACACTCGTGTCCCCATCGCGGCTCATCATTCCGCTCGACACCCATGTGATCCGTCTCGGTCGCTGCCTCCGTTTGACGCGGTATTCGACGCCGGGATGGCGAATGGCGGCCGAAATCACCGCCTCTTTGCGGTCGATTCGGGAGGCCGATCCGGTTCGGTACGATTTTTCGTTATGTCATGTGGGGATGATGAACGCGTGCGGCTACGGGAGACCGCAGGGCGATCGTCAGTGCCCGCTTCGCGGAATGTGCCGTCCCAAATCCGGCGCTCGAAAAATAAGGACGGAATGATTATTGAAGGACTGCTGACGATCCAGCGTTTACGGCCCAGCGATGCGTGTCCGAATTACAAGAACACTGAGAGGCAGTATTGACGGGATTCAGCTGTCGCGGCTGTCGAGGGGACAGGTGTATGACGTCTACACCTCCCTCGCCTGTTACCTGCTGTCGGAGGAAATGGCCGAGCCCGCATTGAGCGAGGAGTCGGTCTCAATCCTCCCTGTCGAAAAGAAACTGTTCGAGCAGCCCGCCGCGCCGCGCACCGGGATCGTCCTTCCCCGTTCACTCGCCGCCGATCGAGGCCGCAACCTGAAGCGCCGGAAGAAGCCCGCACGTTAGGAAGGAGACCATGCGATCGATTGCGATCTCACTCGTCGTGTCGTTGCTCGGCGCGGTCGCCCCGGCGCTGGCCCAGTCGGCTGGCGACGCGGCCAGGGAAGTCCGCATCAGCGGCTGCGTCCAGTGGGAGAAGGACTATCGGAAAGAGCGCAGCGAAGGCCGGGGCGGCGCGCTCGGCACGGGCCTCGGCGTCGGCAACGAGTTCGTGTTGACGATGGTCAAGCCCGAGGGCGCGAGGAAGGCGACCGCCTATAGCATCACCGGCGATCGCGAGAAGGAGCTCGGGCGCCGGATCGGCCAGCAGATCGAAGTCATCGGGGTGATCGAGGACGAGGGCAAGCCCGACGCCGACCGCTTCGGTGACCTGCCGCGCATCAAGATGACCGCGTGGGTGCCGATCAAAGACTCCTGTTCTTCGCAGTAAGCTCCCAATTTCCAATTCCCAACTTCCACGGAGTTATCGATCCGCCCCGGGGGTTGGTCGCTGGTCGTTGGACGTTGTTTGCAGCTCCCAGAGCTTCATGAACTTCAGGCCGACCGACCACGCGTTCATCAGCGAGATCGTCAGCCCCGCGGTACCGTCGAGAAAGCCCTTCCTCAAGATGTAATTGCGAAGGAATGCCGCGGGCGGATGCACCAGTATTTCGACGGGTCCCGTCCGCCTGCCCGCTTCGTACATCTGCCGCGCCGCCAGCGTTGAGTAGTAATTGATCCGCTCGATCTGATCGCGCAGGTCGGCGAATGAGTAGTGTTCGAGGTCGTGCGTCAGCTGACCAGACGGTCCGTCGACGCTGACCGACTCGTGCACGTAGCGGCCGCACCATCGAGCGAAGCGGCGATCGTACAGCCGCGTCTGGTAGTCCGGATAGAAGTCCGTGGTTCGAACCCAGCGGCCCAGATGAAAGGTCACGCGCGGCACCCGGTAGCCGTGATACGGCGGATCTCCCGCGAGCAGGCCCCTGATCTCCCCGGCGAGCGGCGCCGGGATCCGTTCGTCGGCGTCGAGCGACAAGATCCAGTCGTGGCTCGCCTGTCCAGCGGCGTAATTCTTCTGGTCGACGTATCCGGTCCAGGCGCGCGTCAGCACGCGCGCGCCCCTGCCGCGCGCGATGTCGGTCGTCCCGTCCCCGCTGCCCGAATCGACGACGAGGATTTCGTCGGCGAAGGAGGCGGAATCGACGGCCGCGCCGATGTGCGCGGCCTCGTTCAGCGTGATGATGGTGACCGTCAGCGGCGGCATCAATTCAAAATGCAAAATTCAAAATGCAAACGGTACTCGGATCGCGGCGGCGTTGCTGACACTCGTCGCGACGTTCACGCCGTTGCCGCGCACGACATGAGGTTGCATTGTGCATTTTGAATTCTGCATTACCGCGATCCGCTAATCAGCGTACCGCCGGTGGCGGCGGGCGCCGCGGTCGCCCCGGCTCCCAGCGTGCCGCTCGTGACCGTCGATGCCGTGGCCAGGCCGGCCCCGGCGACGGGCGCTCGCTGCACGGTCTCGAAGTCGACGACCGACCGGTCGTAGTCGAGGACCGCGCTCAGCTCGTTGTTGCGCGCCTGCGCCAGGTCGCGCTGCGCCTGGAAGACGACGAAGTTGGTCGAGGTGCCGGCGGCCAGCTTCTTCTGCTCGGCGTCGAGCCGCTGCTCGGCCAGCGAGCGCGCCACGCGCGTGCTCTCGACGCGCTTCGCATTGGTCTGCACAGAGCGCGCGACGTTGCGCACCTGCGTGACGACCTGCAGCTCCGCGTTCTTCAACTGCGTCACCGCCTGGCTGCCCTCGAGCTGCGCGCGCGCGAGGCTCGCCTCCTGCTGGCTGCGGCCCATCGGATAGCTGATGTTCAGCGCCAGCGTCCAGTTCGGGAACTGGTTGCCGAACAGGTCGCCGATCACCGATCCGAAGCTGCGCTGCGTCGCGCCGATGATCGGGCCCGGGAAGCCCGTGCCGCGCACGAACTGGGTGCCGCCGAGGCCGGTCAGCCCGTAATCGAAGCTGGCGGTGACGTCGGGCAACGTCTGGTTGCGGTAGTACCTGACGTTGATGTCGTTCTCCTCGAGGGATTTGCGCGCCTGCAGGAGGTCGGTCCGCATCTGCAGCGCGTTGCGGACCGCGCCGTCCACGTCGACCCTGGCCGGTTCGAACGCCGGCAGGTCGGTCGGCTCGATGCGCGCGGTCCAGAAGTCCGGCGCCGCCTGGTTGAAAACGAGCGTGCGGAGCGCGTCCTGCGCGTTCTCGATCTGCGCCTGGGCGACGATGACCGCCTCGTCGCGCGTGGCGACTTCGGCTTCGGCCTCGACCGCGTCGATCGGCGGGGTGGTGCCGATCTGGATGCGCGCGTTCGTCTCGCGCAGCGATTCGCGCGCCAGGTCGAGCGACTGCTGCTGCACGGCGAGCGAGGCGAGGGCATAGGCGAGATCCCAGTAGGCGTTGCGCACCGCGCGCGAGGTCGTCGCCACCGTCTGCTCGACCTCGATGTCGGAGATCTCGCGGTTCTTCTCGCTGAGAATCACCTGCTGGCGCAGGCTGTCCATGCCGAAGTTCCGCAGCAGCGGCTGCCGGATGTTGAGCGACAGCGACGACTGCAGCTGCGGCGAGAAGTTGGAGAAGATATTGGTCGTCGTCTGGCGCGAGCTGTCCCAGCCGACGCTGTAGCTGCCGCCCCACGGCGTCTGCTGCAGCACGCCGATGTTGCTCGCCAGGCGGCCGTTGGTGACCTTGCTGCCGGTCGTGCCCGAGAGGAAGCTCGTGTTCGGGATGTCGGTGCTCGCTCCCTGCACGGTCGTGTTGAACGTCGGCACCCACGCCGCGTGCGCGAGCGCCACGGCGAGGTCCTGGAGCTGCGGGTTGATGCGCGCAATCTGCACGCCGAGGTTGTTGTCGAGCGCCAGCCGCACCGCTTCGTCGACGCTGAGCCGGCGAACCTGGTCGCCGGGCGTCTGCGCCCGCGCCACCGCGCTACCGCCGATGCCGATGAGTGCCGTGATCAGCGCTGCTCGCATGAAAGTCGTTCGCATCGTCCTGCTCCGTGCCTCTCGCCGAAACCTGCTTCCTAATACGCCTCAAACCTGAAACCGGCTCGCTGATACCTTGACCACGCCTGATACCTGCTACCTGCTACCTGCTACCTGGCCGGACACCATCACACCTGACTGTGGCCCCTCCCGCGTGGCAGATCTATGAACGTATGATGACATTGTGACTACGGATCCCGTGCTCGATCGGTTTCGACGCGTCGGCGCGCTGCTCGAAGGACATTTCCGGCTGACATCGGGACTGCACAGCCCCGGCTACCTGCAATGCGCGCTCGTGCTGCAGCATCCCGCGGAAGCGGAAGCCTGCGGCGTCGCGATTGCCGACCGTGTCCGTTCGCTTGCAGCGGACGTCGTGCTCTCTCCGGCGCTCGGAGGCATCGTCATCGGGCAGGAAGTGGGGCGCGCGCTCGGCGTCCGCGCCATCTTCGCCGAGCGGCAGGACGGGAAGTTGACGCTGCGGCGCGGTTTCTCGCTCGAACCGGGCGAGAAGGTGCTCGTGGTCGAGGACGTCGTCACGACTGGCGGCTCGACGCAGGAGACGATCGACGTCGCGCGCGCGGCGGGGGCGACGGTGGTCGGCGCGGCCGCCATCATCGACCGCAGCGGCGGCCGGCAACGCATCGACGTCCCCTTTCACGCGCTCGCTACCATCGCGCTGCCGACCTACGAAGGGGAGGCGTGCCCGCTCTGTGCCGAGGGAAAGCCGGTGACCAAGCCCGGCTCCCGCGTATAACCAGGATGGCGCGCTTTGCGCGCAAACACGAGGCTGACGAAGATAATTGCAGTACGTTGAGTACTTCGTGGTCTTCGTGTGTGTCGCCAAGCGACCTTTGTGGTGATCCACTCGCGTGACGCGCACCCTGAAGATCACCCTCGCGTACGACGGCACGCGGTTCGTCGGCTGGCAGCGCCAGACGTCGGGCGAGTCGATACAGGGGCTGCTCGAAGACGCGCTCGCGAAGTTCGAAGGCGGTCCCGTCACGGCGCACGGCGCGGGCCGGACCGATGCCGGGGTGCACGCGCTCGGCCAGGTGGCCAGCGCTGCCGTCAGCTTCACGCACCCGGTCGACACGCTCGTTCGTGCCCTCAACGCCCAGCTGCCGGAAGACATCCGCGTGCTCGAGGTCGCCGACGCGCCGCCCGATTTCCACGCCCGTTTCAGCGCGCGCTCGAAGACGTATTGCTACCAGATACGGGCCGGCAGCGTCGGCGATCCGTTCACACGCGCGTTCGTGTGGCAGCTCGCCGAGCCGCTCGACGTCGCCGCGATGCGCGAGGCCGCGGCGAAGCTGATCGGCACGCACGATTTCGCCGCGTTTCAAAGCGTCGGCACCGACACGAGCACCACCATCCGGACGATCACCCGCTCCGACATTGCCCTGGGCGCGGACGCTTCGCATCCGCGCACGATGGATGCGCGAGCCTTGATGGCCTACGAGATTGCCGGCGACGGCTTCCTGCGGCACATGGTGCGCGCGATCGTCGGCACGCTGGTCGAGATTGGGCGCGGCTGGCGCCCGCCCGCTTCCATGGCGCAGCTGGTCGACGGCGGCACGCGCGCGGACGCCGGCGCGACCGCGCCGCCGCACGGGTTGTGCCTCGTGCGCGTGGACTATGATGCGTAGATTCGCAAATTCCAGTTGCGCCGTGTCTAGAGAAGAGTTGCTGTCGTGGATTCCGGCGGGCCACCCCGACGAGATGCTGGTCGGGCAGGTCAACTTCGACCGGCTGCCCGAGCACATCGCCATCATCATGGACGGCAATGGCCGCTGGGCGGCGCAGCGCCACCTGCCTCGCGTCGAGGGACACCGCGCGGGCATCGACGCCGTCCGCGATACGGTTGAAACCGCCGCGCGGCTCGGCATCAAGGTGCTGACGCTCTACGCGTTCTCGATCGAGAACTGGAAGCGCCCGGCGGCCGAAATCAGCACGCTGATGATGCTGCTGAAGCGCTACCTCCGCTCCGAGCTGAAGACCCTGCTCACCAACGACATCAGGTTCCACGTCATCGGGCGCATGGACGATCTCGCCGACGACATCCAGGACGAGCTGCGCGCGGCGATGGATCGCACGGCGAACGACACCGGCATGCTGTTCAACATCGCGCTCAACTACGGTGGGCGCGCGGAAATCGTCGATGCGGCGCGGCGCGCGATCGAGGCGGGCGTGCGCCCTGAAGATCTCGACGAGCAGCGCTTTGCCAGCTTCCTCTACACGGCGGGGCAGCCGGACCCCGACCTGCTGCTCCGCACGAGCGGCGAGATGCGCGTCAGCAACTACCTGCTGTGGCAGATCGCCTACGCGGAGATCTACGTCACCGAGACGCTGTGGCCCGACTTCCGCCGCCGTCACCTGCTGGAGGCCGTGCTCGCCTATCAGAAGCGGGAACGCCGCTACGGCGGCATTACCGTCGCCCGCGCGAGATGACGCGTGTCATCAGCGGCGTCCTCCTCGCCGCCGCGGCGGTTGCCGTCATCCTGTTCCTTCCGTTCATGGCGCTGCGAGTGCTGGCCTGCCTCGTCGCCGGCCTTGCCGCGCACGAGTACGTGCGCATCACCTCGCCGAAGTCCCGCTCGCCTTTGCGGTGGGTCGTCATCGCGGTGGTCGTCTATGCGTGCTGGTGGTCGGCCGTGCCCGCGCCGCTCAGCATCGTGCTCGTCGCGATCGTCGTCATCGTGTGGCTCGCGTTCGCGGTGCTGCGGGAAGGGTGGACGATTCACGAGGCCGCGGTGGACCTCGTGGCGCCCGTCTACATCGGCGCGCCGCTCGGGATGCTGGTCGCGCTGCAGATGCTCGCGGGACCGAAGGCGACGCTGCTGCTGATGGCGACGATCGTCGTGAGCGATTCCGCGCAGTTCTACACGGGACGCGCCTTCGGCCGCCGTCCGCTGGCGCCGGCGATCAGTCCGAAGAAGACCGTGGAAGGCGCCATTGGCGGCGTCGTCTTCGGCGCCTTGTTCATGGCGGTCGCGCTGACGTTCGTCTTTCCCCTCACGCCCATCGTTGTCCGGGTCCTGCTCGGGCTCGTGATCGTCTGCCTCGGCATCGCGGGCGACCTGTTCGAATCGCGGCTGAAGCGGGCCGCCGGGCTGAAGGACAGCTCCGCGCTGATTCCCGGCCACGGCGGCGTGCTCGATCGCATCGACGCGCTGCTGTTCGCGATCCCGGTGTTCTATTTCATGGTGCTGCAGGGGCGCGTGGCGTGAAGCACCTCGCCATCCTCGGATCGACCGGATCGATCGGGCAGAGCGCGCTCGCCGTAGTTGACGCGTATCCCGATCGGCTCCGCGTGGCGGCACTCGCCGCGGGCGACAACGCGGCGCTGCTCGCGGAGCAGGTTGCCCGCTATTGCCCCGACATCGTCGGCATGGCGACCTCCGACGGCGCCGACCGCCTCCGCAGCGCCTGCGGATCGCAGGCGGTCAGCATCGTCAGCGGCCCGGACGGACTGGTTGCCGTCGCAACCCATCCCGCGGTTGACATCGTGCTCTGCGCCTCGTCCGGCACCGCGGGTCTCGAGGCGGTGCTCGCCGCCATCGAGAGCGGCAAGACCGTCGCGCTGGCGAACAAGGAAGTCCTCGTGATGGCGGGACAACTGGTCACCGATGCCGCGCGGCGCCGCGGCGTGGCGATCCTGCCGGTGGACAGCGAGCACAACGCCATCCACCAGTGCCTGCACGGCCGCGATCGCGGGGAGATCCGGCGGCTGATCCTGACGGCGTCGGGCGGTCCGTTTCGCGAGCTCAGCGCCAAGGCGCTCGACGGCGTCAACGCCGACGCGGCGCTGCGGCATCCGACCTGGCGGATGGGGCGCAAAATCACCATCGATTCCGCGACGCTGATGAACAAGGGCCTGGAGGTGATCGAGGCGCACTGGCTCTTCGGCGTGTCGGCCGACCAGATTGACGTCGTGATCCATCCGCAGTCCATCGTCCACTCGCTGGTGGAGCTGATCGACGGCTCGGTGATCGCGCAGCTGGCCGTCACGGACATGCGGCTGCCGATCCAGTACGCCTGTTCCTACCCCGAGCGGTGGGAGGCGCGGTCGCTGCCGACGCTCGATTTGCTACACGCCGGGCACCTGGAGTTTCACGCCCCTGCACGCGACCGCTTTCCGTGCCTGGACCTCGCATATCGCGCGCTCCGCGCCGGCGGCACCCTTCCCGTCGTCCTGAACGCGGCCAACGAGATTGCCGTCGAGCATTTTCTCGACGGGAAGCTCGGCTTTACGGCGATCCCGCGCGTCATACAGGAAACGATGGATGCGCACGACAGTGAAGAGGTGACGACCCTCGAGGTGGTACGACGCGTGGATAGATGGTCGCGGGAGTGCGCCCGGCATAGAGCCCAGGCGCTAGAATTGAACGCGTGACGACAATCCTGGCGTTTCTGTTCGTGCTCGGAGTGCTCGTTTTCGTACACGAGCTCGGACACTTCCTGGCCGCCCGCCGCATCGGCGTCCGCGTGCTCACGTTTTCACTTGGGTTCGGCCCCAAGCTCGTGTCGACGCGCCGGGGCGACACCGAATACGCCATCAGCGCGATCCCGCTCGGTGGCTACGTGAAAATGGCGGGCGAAAGCGTGGACGACCCGCGCAGCGGCGCGCCAGACGAATTCCTGTCGAAATCGAAATGGCAGCGGTTCCAGGTGCTCATCATGGGTCCCTTGATGAACATCATGCTCGCCGTCATCGTCATGGCCGTGGTCCTCGCACAGGGGGCCGAGGTGCCCGCGTGGCACGACGCGCCGCCGGTCATCGGCACGGTGAAGGCCGGCTCGCCGGCCGAAAAGGCAGGCCTCCGCCGCGGCGATCGCATCCTGACGATTGCGGATACCCAGGTGGAGACCTGGGACCGGTTCAATATCGAGATCGGCACGCGACCGAACCGCGAAGTCGAACTCTCGTACCTGCGCGACGGCCGGACCCAATCGACGTCGCTTCGCTCGTCGGCCGAAGGCAAGTACGAAGTCGGTGACATCGGCGTGCTGCCCGACGCGACGCCGATGGTGACGTCGCTCGTCAAGGGGGACGTCGCGGAGAAAGCCGGCTTGAAGCCGGGCGACCTGCTGCTCGCCGTCAACGGCGAGCCGATGCTTCAGCCCGCGCAGCTCCGCGAAGCGATCTCGCGCAACGCCGGGAAGGAAACCGACATCCTCGTTCGCCGCAGCGGCCAGGAACAGCACATCACCGTCACGCCGACCAAGCGCGGCGACGGCGGCATGATCGGCATCTTCTTCGGCGAGCAGATGAAGTCGTTCACGCCGAGCCCGTTCGAGGCGGTGAAGCTCAGCGTGGCGAAGAACATCGAGTTCGGCGGCCTCATCTTCAAGACGCTCGGCGGTCTGTTTGTCGGCACCACGTCGCCGAGACAGCTCATGGGGCCGGTCGCCATTGCTCAGCTGTCGGGTGAGTCGGCCGCGGCGGGCTGGATTCCGCTGCTGACGTTGATGGCGTCCATCAGCCTCAACCTCGGGCTGCTGAACCTCATGCCTATTCCCGTCCTCGATGGCGGACACATCACCATCATGGCCCTCGAAGGCATCGCCCGCCGCGATTTCAGCGTGCAGGTAAAGGAGAAGATGCTTCTGGCGGGGTTTGTGCTGATCCTGCTCCTCATGGTCACCGTGATCTACAACGACCTCACGCGCATCAGCTGGATAGAGCGGCTGATGCCGTGGAGAAATTAGCCCAGGAGGACAACCAGATGTTTCGCATTCAACGGGTCGCGATGGCGGCCCTGGTTGCTGCGGCGCTTGCGGCGCCCGCGGTGGCGCAGCAGAACTATTCGCAGGTCACCCAGACCGACATCCAGCGCCTGCAGGACAGCGTGTTCCAGGCGGGCTCCGACGTGGCGCAGCTGAAGAGCCGTGACAGCGGTCGCGCGTCGCAGCTGCAGACGCAGCTCGACGATCTGCGCGACGAAGTCATCTACCTGAAGGTGAAGCTGCGCAAGGAAGGCTCGCTGCAGCGCAGCGAGTACGCCGCCGTGCGCGACCGCCTCGACGATCTCCGCTCGCAGGCCACCAACTACACGACGAACTACACGCCGTCCACCGGCAGTAACGCCAGCGCCGCGACGGGCACGACGGGCAACACCACGTATCGCCCGTCCACGGGGTCTGCCGCGACCGGCTCCCAGTCTTCTTCGACGACGCGCAACACGGCGCCGTCGCAGAGCGCCGCATCCGGCCGCGAAGTGGAAGTGCCGTCCGGCACCGAGATGGACGTGCGCCTCACCAACACGCTGAACTCGGGCGTTGCGCAGGTCGAGGATCGTTTCGAGGGGACGACGCTCGTTGACTTGAACATCAACGGACGGACGGTCATCCCCGCGGGCTCGGTTATGCGAGGTGTCGTGACGTCGGTCGATCCCGCGACGCGGACCAACCGCACCGCGAAGATGACCGTCAGCTTCGACCAGGTGACCGTCAACGGCCGCAATTACCCGATTCGCGGGACCGTCACGCAGGCGATCCAGGGCGAAGGCATCAAGGGTGAGGCCGGCAAGATCGCAACCGGCGCCGGCGTCGGCGCGGTGCTCGGCGGCATCCTCGGCGGCGTGAAGGGCGCCATCCTCGGGACCGTCATCGGCGGCGGCGGCATCACGGCCGCGACCGAGGGGAAGGAAGTCGAGCTCCCGCAGGGCACGGTGCTGCGCGTCAGGCTCGATTCGCCCGCCCAGATCCAGGCGCGGTAGCCACCAAGGGCACGAAGAGGTCGAGCCACAAAGGGCACGAAGAGCACAAAGTAGAGAGCACAAAGTAAAAACTTACTTTGTGCTCTTTTTCTTTGTGTCCTTTGTGATCTTCGTGGCTAGTTCTTCTTTGTGATCTTCGTGGCGATAAGGGCCGCGTGCGACGCGGGGTCTTGGTGCGCCGGATTCCGGTTCGCCTCTTCCGACTTCCCGAGCGGAATGCTCAGGTTCTTCCACTCCTCGCCCCGGAACGACTTCGCCAGAAAGACCAGCTGCCCGACGTGATAGCAGATGTGCGCAAGCGAGCGGTGCAGCGCGTCGTACACGGCGAATGACTGGCCGCGAATCATGACCGTCTGCTGAAGGTGGTCGCCGGTCAGGCCGTCCAGCGCGTCGAAGAGCGCGTCCCATCCGCCGTTCCACTTCGCCAGCACTTCTTCACGCGTCACGGCGCGGGCGGTGAATTCCTCGTCGCGGTGCCGCCAGGGCTTCTCGCCGTCGGTGGTCAGGAAATCGGTGAACCGCGAGCGCAGGTTGCCGCCGATGTGCCACACGAGCATCGCCGCCGAGTTGCCGCCGCGTCCGTCGGCCGTTGCCAGCTCGTGGTCCTCGATCTGTGCGAGCGCCGCATCGCCGAGCGCCTTGTAGCGGCGGAACTCACCGACGATCGAGGAGAGCATCGTCGAGGGCACGACGAATTTTAACCGCGAAGGGCACGAAGGACACGAAGGATCAAACAGGTCCTAAATCTCCCGAGCGACCTCTTTCATCGCCCCCATCGCCGCCGCCACTGTCTTTTTCACGTCCCGATCGCTGTGTGCCGCCGAGAGGAACCACGCCTCGAACTGCGAGGGCGGTGGATAGATCCCGCGCGCGAGCATCCCGCGGAAGAAGGTCGCGTAGGCAGACGTGTTCGCGCCGAGCGCCGACGCATAGTCGCGCACTGGCGCCGACGTGAAGAACGGCGTCAGCAGCGAGCCGAACGCGTTGACCTGCACCGGCACGCCGGCCGCGCGCGCGGCATCGGCCAGTCCCGAGGCCAGCGTCGATCCGCGGCGCGCGAGCGCTTTGTACAGCTTCGGCGACAGGCGTTCGAGCGCCCAGATGCCGGCGGTCATCGCGATCGGGTTCCCGGACAGCGTGCCCGCCTGGTAGACGGCGCCCGCCGGCGCCACCAGTTCCATGATGTCGGCGCGGCCGCCGTAGGCGCCGACCGGCAGCCCGCCTCCGATGATCTTGCCAAGACACGTCAGGTCGGGCCTGACGCCGAACAGCCCCTGCGCCCCGCCTGCCGACGCGCGGAAGCCGGAGATCACCTCGTCGAAGATCAGCACGATGCCGTGGCGCGTGCACAGATCGCGCAGGCCGGCGAGGAACCCTTCGCCCGGCGGCACGAGCCCCATGTTGCCGGCGATCGGCTCGACGATCAGCGCGGCGATCTTGCCGGCGTGCCCCTCGCAGAGCGCCGAGACCGACCCGAGGTCGTTGTAGCGCGCGTTCAGCGTGTCGGCCGCCACCGCCGCCGGCACGCCGGGGCTGGTCGGGATGCCGAGCGTCGTTGCGCCCGACCCCGCCTTCACGAGAAACGCGTCGCCGTGCCCGTGATAGCACCCTTCGAACTTGATGATGCGATCGCGGCCCGTGAAGGCGCGCGCCACGCGCACGGCGCTCATCGTCGCCTCGGTGCCGGAGCTGACGAAGCGGACGCGGTCCATCGACGGCACGAGCCTGCGGACGAGCTCGCCCAGCCGGTTTTCGAGCGCGCTGGGCGCGCCGAAGCTGGTGCCGCGCTTTGCCGTCGCGGCAATCGCCTTGATCAGGCCGCGCGGCGCGTGGCCGTGAATCAGCGGCCCCCACGACATGACGTAATCGACGTAGCGATTGCCGTCGGCGTCGTCGATGGTCGCCCCCGAGGCCTTGCTGATGAACAGCGGCGTGCCGCCAACGGACTTGAAGGCACGGACCGGGCTATCCACCCCGCCGGGGAGGATGGCCACCGCCTGCTCGAAGAGTTTCCGGGATTTCGTCGGTCGTTTCATTGGTGTATAAGGAGTCCGCAGTTCCGAAACAGTGATTCTGGACTGACCGAGGGCTGCTGCGTCAACCACACGGGGGTAAAGGTGAGAATCATTGTTCTGGCGATGGCCGTGACAGCCGCACTCGCGATGGCGCTGGCGCGGGAAGGACAGCGGCCCGCCCAGGGGGCCGAACAGGCATCGCCGACCGGTCAGGAACCGCCGCCGGCGGCGACGTCCAGTCAGGAGTCCGAGCGGGAACGGCTGCCGGCGCGGCTCGCGGGCGAGTTCACGCCGCTTGCGCCGCCCGAAATTGCCAACGGCCCGGTGCCGCGCATGGCGGACGGCCATCCCGACCTGTCTGGGCCGTGGGTCGGCGGTGGATCGAACCAGGACATCGAACGCAATGGCGGACTCAAGCCGGGAGAGCTCCCGCTGCTTCCCTGGGCCAAGCGGCTGCGCGACTCGCGGAAGGAAGAGGACGAGCCCTATCTGTACTGCACGCCGATGAGCGTGCCGCGCGTCAACCCGTACCCGTGGCGAGTCGTGCAGTCAGTGGGCGCGAACGGCACGGGAACGATTTACGTGATACACGAGAATGGCGACGCCGGCGCGGTTCGCAAGATCTTCATGGACGGCCGCAAGCATCCGCCCGCAGACGACCTGCTTCCGACTTGGTGGGGTCATTCGATTGGCCACTGGGAAGGCGACACGCTCGTCATCGACACCGTCGGCTACAACGACAAGTTCTGGTTCGACAGCCGCGGGACGCCGCACACGACCCAGCTGCACACCATCGAACGGTGGACGCGCACCAACTACGGCACTTTGATCAACGAGTTCACGCTCGACGATCCCGGCGCGCTCGAGCACCCCGTGCAGCTGAAGTTCGAGGCGCACGCCTCACCGCCGGGGACGGAGCTGATGGAGTTCGTCTGCACGGAGAACAATCAGTACGGCATCGCCGCCGACATTCCGAACGTCTATCGCGAGAAAGGCTACGGCCTCGAAGTGGAGCCGCCGTCGCCGCCGCAGAAGCGAGGAGGGACGCGATGAAGGCCGCGCTCGGCGCGATCGTTGGTCTGATGGGAACCGTGCTCGCCGCGCCGGCCCTGGCGCATCACTCGTTCGCGGTGGAGTACGACAAGGACAAGCCGGTCGGAGGGACCGGCGTGATCTCGAAAGTCGAGTGGACGAACCCGCACATGCGCGTCTATGTCGATTGCAAAGACGCCAAGGGTGTCGTCACGACGTGGAATCTCGAGCTCGGCAGTCCCAACAGCGTCATTCGGCGCGGCTGGAAGCCGTCGGATCTCAAGCTCGGGGCGCAGATCTCGTTCAAGGGATTCGGCGGGAGGAAGGTGTTGACGAGAGCGGCGGCGGATGTCCTGACGCTCGCGGACGGGCGGTCGTTCACCGGCGCATCGGGTGCACCCGACGGCTCGAAGGGGTACGGCGTCGGCGCCGGCGTCCCGATCCCGTAACCTAACCACGAAGGACACGAAGATCACGAAGATTTCTTTTCTTCGTGTTCTTCGCGATCTTCGTGGTTGTCTTCTCCGCAGGCCGGCCCTACAGGATCCGCGCGGCGTCTCTCGCGTAATACGTGATGATGATGTCGGCGCCGGCGCGCTTGATGGCCGTCAGCGTCTCCAGCATGCCGCGCCGCTCGTCGATCCAGCCGCGCGCCGCCGCCAGCTTCAACATCGCGTATTCGCCGCTGACGTGATAGGCGGCGGTCGGCTGGTTGAACTGCATCTTCACGCGCGAAATCACGTCGAGATAGTGGAGCGCCGGCTTCACCATGACGATGTCGGCGCCTTCCTCGAGGTCGGTCTCGACCTCGCGCAGCGCCTCCTCGACATTCGCCGGGTCCATCTGGTGGCTGCGCCGGTCGCCGAACTGCGGCGCCGAATCCGCGGCGTCGCGGAACGGACCGTAGAACGCCGAGCAGTACTTCGCCGCGTACGACATGATGCCGATGCGATCGAGCCCGCGCTCGTCGAGCAGCGTGCGGATGGCGGCGACCCGTCCGTCCATCATGTCGGAGGGGGCGACGATGTCGGCGCCGGCGACGGCGTGCGAGAGCGCCGCGTCCGCGACGTGCGCGACGCTGACGTCGTTGAGAATCTCCTCGCCCTCGAGGATGCCGCAGTGGCCGTGCGACGTGTACTCGCAGAGGCAGACGTCGGTGATGACGATCAGGTCCGGCACCTCGCGTTTCAGGGCGCGCACCGCACTCTGCACGGGCGCGTCGGGATCCGAGGCCTTCGAACCGGTCGCATCCTTGCTCTCGGGCAGGCCGAACAGCAGCACGCCGAGAACGCCGTCCGCCTTCGCCGCCGCCGCTTCCTTCATGGCCTCGTCCACCGAGAGCTGGTAGACGCCGGGCATCGAGCTGACCTCGCGGCGGACGCCGCGCCCCTCGCAAATGAAGAGCGGCAGGATGAAGCAGTCGGGCGTCAGTCGTGTTTCGCGCACCAGGCTGCGAATCGCCTCGGTGCGGCGCAGCCGGCGCGGGCGGCGCGTCAGCGCGAGGCGGGCGGTGGACGTCTGTGTGGCCATGTCAACTCATTGTAGCCGTGCGGGAGCAGGCGCCGCGCCGCGCACCTTTGGCGACGGATTCGCGCACGTGTGGCGTTTACGCCGTCTTCGTCGTCGGCGCCACGCCATAGTGCGCGGCAATCGCGTCCACGAGCGCCGGGATCGTGTACGTCCGTGGCTGGATGGTCACGGGAATCCCGAGCTGGCGCGCGGCGTCGGCGGTGACCGGGCCGATCGTCGCCACCACCGTGTTCTTCAGCAGATCGGCGACCTGATCGGCGCCATGGATCTTCGCGAAGTTGCGGATCGCCGAGGGGCTCGTGAACGTGGACACGTCGATGCGGCCGTCGAGCAGCATGCGGTAGATATCCGGATCGCCTTCGCGCTGCGCGTCCTCGAGGATCGTGCGATACGCGATGACTTCGGTGACGACCGCCCCCGCATCGCGCAGCTGCTCGCCGATGATCTCGCGGCCGATGTCGGCGCGCGGCAGCAGGACGCGCACGCCGGCCATCGAGCCGAGCGCCAGCAGCGACGCGACCACCGCGTCGGCGCGGAACTCGCGCGGAATCAGGTCGACCTTGATGCC
The DNA here is from genome assembly GCA_035571515.1 of Vicinamibacterales bacterium. GTDB lineage: Bacteria > Acidobacteriota > Vicinamibacteria > Vicinamibacterales > UBA2999 > Gp6-AA40. Next base: position 22,767 of record DATNCQ010000233.1, on the reverse strand, counting down.
GTAGGTCGCCAGCTTCTCCGCCGTCGCCGTTCCTGACGTGCAGATGCGCGGCCCCTTCAGCGCGCGCACGTCGCGCTCGCCGTCGAGCAGCGCCGTCATGAACGCGTCGACCGCGTTGGCGCTGGTGAAGATGATCCAGTCGAACTCCTCGGGTCTCGCCGCGGCGCGCAGCAACGGATCGGGATCGTCGGGCGGCGCCATGCGGATCATCGGCGCTTCGATCGACTCGGCGCCGAGCGCCGTCAGCCGATCGACGAGCTCGGGCGCCTGTTCTCGCGGCCGGGTGACGAGCACACGTTTGCCGAAGAGCGGCCGCGAGTCGTACCACCGCAGGTGCTCGCGCAGGCCGGCGACGCGGCCCGCCACCAGAATGGCCGGCTGCCGGCGTCGCGAGTGCTCGCGCATCTGCAGCAGCAGCTCCTGCATCGTGCCCGCGACCGTCTCCTGGCTCGGCAGCGTGCCGTCGTAGATGATCGCGGCCTGCGTCTCCGCCGGCCATCCGTTGGCGATCAGCACCTCGAGCAGCTGCGGAAGCTGGTGCGCTCCGGCGTAGCAGACGACCGTCCCCTCGAGGCGCGCGAGACTCGCCCAGTCGATCTTCGGCGGCGTCCGGCTCTCTTCTTCGTAGCCGCGCACGAGCGTGATCGTGTCGCCGCCGCCGGGATACGTCACCGGCACGCCGGCGTACGCCGGGACGGCGAAGCTCGCCGAGAGTCCCGGCACGATCTCGTACGGCACGTGATGCTCGTGCAGGAAGAGCGCCTCCGCGCCCCCGGAGTCGAACACGAACGGGTCGCCGAACTTCAGGCGCGCAATCAGCTTTCCCTCGCGCGCCTTTTCGACGAGCAGATACCCGATCGCGTCCTGTCCCATGGATTGCGGCGACGCGATGCCGACGTTGATGAGCTCGGCGCCCTGGCGCGCGTATTTCAGGAGCCGCGGCGGCACGAGGTCGTCGTAGACGACGACATCCGCGGCGCGAAGATAGGTGAGGCCGTGGACGGTGATGAGACCGGGGTCGCCGGGACCGGCGCCAATGAGGTAGACGGCAGGATGCTTCACGGCTGGATGCCTTCGACCGCGGCGTGCGCCCGCTGTACCTCGGCGAGGATCTGGTCCGCGCCCTGCGCCAGCAGGTCGTCGGCGACCGAGGTTCCGACCGCACGTGCGTGTGTCATGGGCCCGCGCGATTCTGCGCGAATCGCCCGTGCGCCGTCCAGCGAAAGTACGACCGCCGTCACGTCGATCCCGTCGCTCGTCACCCGGGCGTGCGCGCCAATCGGCATCTGGCAGCCGCCGCCCAGTTTGATGACGACCGCGCGCTCGGCGTCGAGCGCCGCCCTGCTGTCCTTGTGATCGATCTCCGCGACGGCGTAGGCGACGCGTGAATCGCCGGCGCGGACCTCGATCGCGATGATCCCCTGGCCGGGCGCGGGCACGCACGCCGGAATCGGCAGCGCCGCGGAGATGCGCGCGCGATGTTCCAGCCGGATGAGCCCTGCGGACGCGAGCACGAGCGCGTCGTACTGCCCTTCGTCCACCTTCCGCAGCCGCGTGCCGAGGTTGCCGCGAATCGGCATGAACGACGCGCCGGGAAAGAGCCTCGAGAGCTGCGCCGTCCGGCGCACGCTGCTCGTGCCGATGCGCGGCGTGGCCCCGAGGCGCGACACGAGCTCCTCGAACGAAATGGTGCTATCGGACGAGTCCGCTTTCCGCCGCACCTTCGCGCCCTCGGCGGGGAGCACGACCGCATCGCGCGCGTCCTCGCGCGGCAGCACGCCGGCGATCATCAGTCCCTCGGGCAGCACGACGGGCATGTCCTTGCTGCTGTGGACGGCGAGGTCCACGTCGCCGGCGAGCAGCGCATCCTCGATTTCCTTGACGAAGACCCGCTTGCCGCCGATCTGCGTCAGCGACGCTTCGGCCAGCTTGTCGCCGGAGGTCCGGATGACGACGATCTCGCAGTCGACGCCGGTCTGCGCGCGCAGCTGCGCGGCCACCGCGTTGGCCTGATAGAGCGCGAGCTCGCTGCCGCGCGTGCCGAGCCGGAACGTCATGTCTGCTTCGGCGACTCCGAACGCTTGCCCCGCGCGTAGTCGAGGGGCTCGTCATCCGTCAGCCTGAAGAGGCGATTGACGGCTTCGGTGTAGGCAGCCTGGGTTTCCTCGTCTGGCAGCGCCTTGAGCTGTTCGGTCGGCTCGAGGAGCAGCTTTTCGACGATGAGGCGGGTGACTTCGTCCACGCGGGCTCGTGCCTCGGGCGAGAGCGCGCCGAGCTTCCCTTCCAGCCGCTGCAGCTCGGAGCGGCGGATGGCCTCGAACCGCTGGCGCAGCGCGACCACGGTGGGCACCGCCGTGCGCGACCGCTGCCACGCCATGAACTTCGTGACTTCCTCGTTGACGATCGCTTCGGCGCGCTCGACCTCCGCCATGCGGCGCGACAGGTTCTCCTCGACGATGCTCTGCAGGTCGTCGATGTTGTAGAGGAACACGTGCTCGATTTCGCCGATGGCCGCATCGACGTCGCGCGGAACGGCGAGGTCGATGATGAAGAGCGGCGTGCTGCGGCGGTGTCCCTGCGCCGCCTGCAGCTGCGGCAGCGTGATGATCGGCCGCTGCGACCCCGTCGCCGTCATGACGATGTCGGCCGACCCGAGCGCGTTGATCATCGAGTCCCACGGCACCGCGCGGCCGCCCACCTCGTTGGCGAGCGCTTCGGCGTGCGCGTGCGTGCGGCTGGTGATGACGATCTCGCCGACGCCCTGGCCGCGGAGGTGCTGCGCGGTGAGCGAGCTGATTTCGCCCGCGCCGACGACGAGGACGCGGCGGCCCTCGAGGCGGCCGAAAATCTTCCGCGCCAGTGCCACGGCCGCGTAGCTGACCGACACCGCCCCTCCGCCGAGCGCCGTCTCCGTGCGCACGCGCTTGCCGACGCCGAACGACCAGCGGAACGCGTTGCTGAGCACCGGGCCGACGCACTGCTTCCCCGCGGCGGTCTGAAACGCCTCCTTCACCTGGCCGAGGATCTGCGGTTCGCCGACGACGAGCGAGTCGAGGCCGGCCGCGACGCGGAACAGGTGCGCGACGGCGGCGCTGTTCTCGAGCGCGAACAGGTGCGGCTGGAACGACTGCGCCGGCACGTGGTGGTAGTCGCTGAGGAAGGCGACGAGCTCCTCGCGCGCCTGCGCCGGATCGCTGCTGGCGACGTAGATCTCCGAGCGGTTGCACGTGGACAGCACGACCGACTCGCTCATCGACGGGCGATGCGAGATGGCTTCGGCGGCCGCGCTCAGATCGCGGCTCGAGAAGTCGAGCCGCTCTCTCAGGTCGACCGGCGCCGTCCGGTGGCTCACGCCTAATAGAAACAAATGCACGGGTCAGGTATCAGGTATCGGGTATTAGGTATCAGGTGTCAGCACGCATCAGTAGAACGTATGGCTCGTCGTCACGAAATAGTTGATCGCCAGGAAGTTCAGCATCGCGAACGCGAACCCGAGCGCGGAGAGCCACGCCGCGCGCCGGCCGCTCCAGCCGAGCGTGCGCCGGGCGACCACCGCGAACGAATAGACGCCCCACGTCAGCATCGCCACGAAGATCTTCGGGTCGTCGAGCGACATCGCCTGCAGGTTCGGATCGGTCGGATCGATGCCGCGCGCCTGCGCCGTCCACACCCCGCCGACGATGACGCCGAAGGTCAGGAACACCCAGCCCACCGCCACCGCGCGCGAGTTCATCACGTCGAGCACCTGCAGCGACGGCAGCCGCGTGTAGAAGTAGCCGAGGTGCTTCTTCTTGATCTCCTTGAACTGCAGCATGTAGGTCAGGCCGAGGATGCCCGAGAGGCCGAAGCTGGCGTAGGCGAACAGCAGCGACGACACGTGCACCCAGAACCACGGGCTGTCCAGCACCGCGTCCTGGTATTCCATGCCGGGATACAGCGCCGGAATCGTCTGCAGGCCGACGATCAGCGGCAGGATGAAGACGCCCATCGCGCGCTCGTCCGTCGTCAGCTCGAGATACAGGTACGACAGCGTGAACAGCCAGACGAACGTCGACACGGCGCGAGACGGGTTGGCGAACGGCACGTGCCGCACCTCCATCGTCTGCATGCCGATGACGAACGTGTGGACGAGCGCGCCGAAGAGCAGCAGCGTCGTGGCGGTGCGGCCGACGGCCGCATCCCGGCGCGCGAAGTGAATCGCGTAGGCGACCCCCGCGGCCGCGTACAGCAGCAGCGGGAGCGTGTTCAACGGGACGTCGGGGCGTAGTAGCCCCGCTTGGTGCGCGGCGTGACGTTGGACCGGCTCACCTGGACGACGATGCGGCGGTAGGCGCCGTCACGCTTCGCGTTCCTGGACGTGTAGCCGAGCGTGTACTGGCTCGCGAGCTCGTCGGCGATCTCGGAGTAGACGCCGTTCAGGTCGTCGATCTTCGCCGGGAAGAACGAGCGGCCGCCGGTTTCCTGCGCCAGCTGGCGCATGACGAACTCGGCTTCGTGGAAGCCCTTGCTCTGCGTGTCGGCGCCGCGCAAGGCGATGGTGAAGATCGCCACCTCGCTGCGCTTGGCGAGCTCGAGGACCTCGTCGAACGAAATCAGGCTCGACGTGTCTTCGCCATCGGAGAAGAGCACCAGCGCCTGGCGGCGCACGTCCTCCTCGGCGCCCGCCTTGGCCTTGGCGAGCTCCTTCAACGCGATGTAGATGGCGTTGTAGAGCGAGGTCGACCCGCCGGCCGACGTCTGCAGGATGGCGGACTGGAGCTCGGTCTGGCTCGACGTGAACGCCTGGCGGATCTCGACGCGGCTGTCGAAGTCGATCACCTGCGCCAGGTCGTTCGACTTCAGCCGCTTGACGAAGTTGCCGGCCGCCACCTGCAGCGTCGGCAGCTTGTCCTCCATGCTGGCGCTGCTGTCGAGGAGCAGCGACATGGCGATCGGCTGCTGCTTGCGCGTGAAGAAGGAGAGCTCCTGCTTGACGCCGTCCTCGAACACCGCGAAGTCCTTCTCTTCGAGGTCGGTGACGTAGTGGTTCGCAGAGTCGACGGCGGTCACGTTCAGCGACACGACGTCGACGCCGGCGCGGAAGGTGCCTTGCGCCGAGGGAGCGGACGAAAGCGCCGCCACGAGGGCGGCGGCGAGAAGGGCGATGCGCTTCACTTCGTTGTCCCTGTTCCGCGCTCGAGCGTCCCTCGCATCGTCAGCTCGGGTCTCCGGGCGCTCACGTCGATTTTTTCCGGCGGAATCAGCGAATCCGGCCGGCCGTACACCACCTTGTACTGCGACGACAGCTCGCGCGCGAGACGTTCGAGCGAGGGCTGCACCGCCATCGGCGTCAGCAGGTTGACGCGCTGGCCGCCGGTGTCCTTGGTGCCCTGGGCGAGGACCCGCGCGCGATTGCGCAGTTCTTCATGGTCGGTCGAATTGAAGTCGCCGACGGTCACCGCATGGATGGCGGCGCCGGCCTTCCTCACCTCGGGCATGACCTGTTCGTACTGGCGGTATGCGAAATCGCCGCCATCGGTAATCACGGGGACGATGACGGCGCGCGGCGTCTCGCGCTTTTCGAGGCCGAGCGAGACCTCGAAGAGGGCGTCCATGAACGTGGACCCGGCGCGCGTCCGCGGCCACAGGAGGCCGATCGCGTCCTGCAGCAGCTTGGTGTTGGAGGTGTAGTTGGCGAGGATGGTCGGCCGATCCGCGAGGCCGACGATCGCGATCTGGTTGCCCTGGGACATGCGCGCGATGAAGGCGCGCAGCCCCTCGCGCACGCGCGGGATCAGCGATTCGGAGGCGGCGCTGTCGTCGACGAGGATGGCGATGTCGATCGGCTCGGTCGCGCGCGACACGCGGAGCACCTCGCGCGCCGCCCCGTCCTCGCGGATGACGAAGTCATTCGGTCCCAGGCCTTCGACGGGCTCGCCCTTCTGGTCGACCGCGCTGACGAACATCGTCCGCTCGCGCGGCCCCTGCGCGGAGACGAGCAGCGGCACCATCGCAGATGCCAATGCGATCCCCAGGGCCACGAGGAGGGCCCGACGCGGGTGGCTGCTTGTCGGCATGATTCCCGGCGCGAGGCAATCGGTAGAGGCAGTATAGGACCCGCCGACAGACGAGATCAAGCAAAGCCGTTGGGCTGAAGTCATTGAACTGATTGAACTTTGGCAGATTGCGTGAAGCTTTTCACAAGGTGGGCTATACTCAAGGGCGCTCGAGGTGCGGAAAGAGCGCGCCTTGTCTCGCCTCAAGCCGCAGGCGAAGGCGGATGAGCGCGCGGCTTGCACGCGTGATCGGCGAGATGGCCAAGAAGAACCGCAGTTTCTCGTATTCACGTTCCGCCAAGTCCCTGCAGGAGAACGCCAGCAACGCCGGCGCGGCCGCCGGGGCCAGCTACACGCTCGTTGGCGGCATCCTCGTCCTCGGCGGCCTTGGATACCTGGTGGACAGGTGGCAGGGCACCGGCCCCTGGGGTTTGCTCATCGGGCTCGCACTCGGGATCATCGTCGGCTTCTACGACCTGGTGAAGACAGCCACGAGACGATGAGGCCGGTCGCGTGGATGGTGGGAGCCAGCCTGGTGTCCTGGCTCATCGTCTCCGGCGTGGCAGGCGGCAGCAATCCAGAGGTCCTCTGCGGCATGCTCGGTCCGCTCGCGGTCGCGGCCGTCAGCTGGATCGTGACCGAGCGGACGTATCGGTCGCAGCCCGAACGGCTGATGGGTGTGATGGTGCAGGGGCTGGCGATCAAGGCGGTGTTGTTCGGCGGCTACGTGGCGGGCATGCTTCGCGTCGCCGGCCTGCGGCCGGTGCCGTTCGTGGTGAGTTTTACGGGCTATTTCATCGCGCTGCATGTGATGGAAGCGATGTCCATGCATCGCCTGTTCAAGTCGGCCGACGCGGCTCCGCCGCTGCGCCGAGACGAGTCGTAGCGTCGAATGCTGAATCTCCAGCCGCCGGCCGAGGGTGCCGCGCAGACGGCCGAGGGCGCCCGGGAAGGCTTCAACGCCGGCGACCTCATCATCGAGCACGTCTCGAACACGAGCGTCGATCACCCGTTGATTCAGCTGCCGCGCGTCTTCGGCATCGACATGTCGGTGACCAAGCACGTGTTCATGCTGTGGGTGGTCGCGGCAATCCTCTTTTTCGGCCTGACGTGGCTCGTGCGCCGCTACCTCGCGCAGGAGCGGCTCGTCCCGGGCCGCACGGAGAGCCTGCTCGAAATCGCGCTCGAGTTCGTGCGCGACTCGATCGCCGCGCCGAACCTCGGGCACAAGTGGGTCCTCGCGTGGACGCCGCTGCTGCTGACGCTCTTCCTCTTCATCTTCACGTGCAACCTGATGGGCGTCCTGCCGGTGTTCGACGTGCTCGAGCTGCTCAATTCGACGGTGATTCACGCCGGACCGGACTCGTGGTTCACGCGCGTGCTGCACGGCGGCGTCACCGCGACCGGCAACTACAACGTCACCGCGGCGCTGGCCACCGTCGCCTTCTTCTGCATCATCGTCGCCGGCACGCAGGCGCACGGCTTCGTGCAGCACTGGAAGAACCTGGTGCCGAAGGGGCTGCCGTGGCCCATCTACTTCCTGCTCGTCCCCATCGAGATCCTGGGCATGTTCGTGCGGCCGTTCGCGCTCACCATGCGACTCGCGGCGAACATGGCAGGAGGACACATCGCGATTCTCGCGCTGCTGTCGCTCGTCTTCGTCTTCACGGAACTGTCCGGCCGCGCGATGGCGGGCGTCGGCGTCGGTATGGTGCTCTCGCTGCCGATCGGCGTCGGGCTCACCGCGCTCGAGCTGATCGTGATCCTGGTGCAGGCCTACGTATTCACGCTCTTGACGGCCGTGTTCATCGGCATGGCCATTCACGCTCATCACTGAGCTTTCGACACACGGAGGAGTAGACGCATGGATCCAGCACTGGCATACATGGGGGCCGGCATCGGTTTCGGCCTGACGGTCATCGGCGCGGGCATCGGCATCGGTTGGCTCGCGTCGGCGATCGCCGAGGGCGTGGCACGGCAGCCGAGCGCGAGCGGGCAGATCACCGGCGCGGCCTATCTGCCGCTCTTCCTGCTCGAAGGCGTCGCGATTCTCGCCGAAGTGTTCGGACTCCTGATCGTCCTCCTCAAGTAGGACGGATCTCTTCAGGTCCGTCGAAAGGACGCATGTCATGAATCCGCTGGTCCAGCCCGATCCGGGTCTTTACATCTGGACTATCCTCACCTTCCTCATCCTGGTGGCGCTGCTGGCGAAGTTCGCGTGGAAGCCGCTGCTCGCGGCGCTCGACGACCGCCAGCAGTCGATCCGCAAGGCGCTCGACGACGCGCGCAAGGCGAAGCAGGAACTGGAGGGCATCCACGCGGAATCCGCGAAGCTGCTCGCGCAGGCGCGCAGCGAGGCGGCGGAGATCGTCTCGCGCAGCCGCTCGGACGCCGACCGCTTCCGCGAGGAGATGAAGGAGAAGGCGCGGGCCGAGGCCGCGGGGCTGACGCGCAACGCCGAGCGCCAGATCGAGCTGGAGACGACGCGCGCGCTGCAGCAGATCCGCCAGGAGGCCGTCGACATCTCCGTCGGCATCGCGTCGAAGCTCCTGCAGCGGAACGTGTCGAAGGAAGACAACGAACGCCTCATCGACGAAACCTTCAAACAGCTCGAGGCCACGCGGATCGCACGCTGACGCGTGCGAACATTCCAAGTTCCAATCTTGGAGCCTGGAACTGACCCGCCGCCGCATTCTTCCGCTCGCCGCCGCACTCGCCGGTGCCGCTCTGTTCGCCTACGCCGTGCGGCGCGCGGGCGTCGCCGAGATCGTCGACGCCGTCCGCCGCGTCGGCTGGGGCCTCGTCCTCATCCTCCTGCTCGCCGGCCTCCGGTTTCTCGTTCGCGCCCAGTGCTGGCGCTGGTGCCTCCCCCCTGTCGTGGGGTCCGGCTTCAGCCACCCCGCGTTCCCTCTCGGCCGCGCGCTGGCCGCGTTCCTGGCCGGCGACGCCGTCGGCAACGTCACGCCGCTGGGCCTGCTGGCGAGTGAGCCGGCGAAAGTTCTGCTGACCCGCCATCACCTCGCGACGCGCGAAGCGGCCGCATCGGTCGTCATCGAAAATCTCGTCTACGCGGCGTCGGTCCTCGCCATGGTCGGCATCGGCCTCGTCGTGCTCGCCGTGAACGTGCCGATGCCGAGCGCCTGGAGGGCCGTCGTCGTGCTGGCGCTGGGGGTGATGATCGCCGGGAGCGCGATGGTGCTGCGCGCCATGCGCGGCACGTGGGATGTGAGCCGGGGCGAGCGTCCGCGCTGGCGCGAGCGTCTGGCGACGGTGCGTGACGAGGCGGCCCGTTTTTCAGGCAGCCACCCGGAGCGGCTGTGGCGCGTGTTCGCGCTCGACCTGCTGTTTCACGCGCTCGCCGTGCTCGAGGTGTTCGTTACGCTGCAGTGGCTGCTGGGCGACCGCAGCGCGACGCTTGTACAGGCGATCGTCTTCGAAGCGTTGAACCGCGTGATCACGGCGGCGTTCAAGTTCGTACCGTTCCGCGTGGGGATAGACGAGGCGTCCGCCGGCGCGCTGGCGCCGGTGCTGTCCGTGAATCCCGCCGCGGGCGTGGCGCTGGCCGTGGTGAGGAAGGTCAGGAATCTGTTCTGGGCGGCGATCGGGCTGATGCTGGTCGCGGCGCATCCGGCCGCAGACCGTTAGTGGTTGGTAGTTCGTCGTTGGTGGTTGGTGGTCCCGCCTACCGGGAACGGCCGCCCAGCAGCGCCAGCGACGGATCGCCCCGGAACCGGCGCCGCGCATCTGACCGCAGCGCCTCGGCGCGCGCGCGCTCGCCGACGATCGTCCAGAGACGCGCGGCCATCGAGTAGCCCTCGGGCGTCGGCGCCGCTTCGACGAGATCGCCGATGACGTGCTCCACGGCCTGGTCGCGATTGGACGCACGGTACAGCATCGCGAGGCTGGCGTAGGTGCCGATGTTATGCGGGTACTCGCGCAGCTCCTCCTGGAACTCGGCCTCGGCCTCGGCGTACCGATCGAGCCGCGCGTACGTGTTCCCGAGATTCAGGTGCAGCTCCGCCAGCGTCGTGTTCGCCTGCTCGACGGTCGCCGCCGCCTCCTTGAACGCCGTCAGCGCCTCCTCGTATCGCCCATCGTCGTAGGCGAGGCGCCCGGTGACGAATTGCGGCAGCGGCCTGTGCGGGTCGGCCTTCTGCGCGGCGGCGGCGTGGAGCCTGGCGGCGTCGATGTCCTCGCGCCCCAGCGCGACGCGCGCGGCGATTTCGTGCGCGGCCGCTTTCATCGGCGGGCTGCCCCCCGCGTCGGCGAGCGCTACGGCCTGCTCGGCCTGCATTGCCGCGTCATCGGCCCGCCGGGCGCGCAACAGCGCCGATGCGAGCGCCACCGGGATCTCCGGGTCGTCCGGCCGCGCGGCCGCGGCGGCCGTCAGCACCCTGATTCCTTCATCGATGCGGCCCGTGCGCACCAGCAGCGAACCGATCTGATACTGGACGCTCGCGAGTCCCTGGTGCTTCGTCGAGATCGCACGCAGCGCGTCGAGCGCCGCGGAATACTTCTTCTGCGCCACCAGCGACGCCGCGCGACGGTGCGCGGCGGTCAAGGCCGCTTGCGACCCGGGTTCGATGCTTCGGCCGGGTTCGCTCGCTGGCGGCAATTCCCCTTCGTTCGTCTTGCCTGCGGCGGGCGGTGGCGCCGGGCTCAGTCCCGCGAGGTACCCGAAGGCCGCGAGCCGGTCCTCGTCCATCTGCGCCGGCGGCACGGGTGCGTCGATCGCGTGCCCCAGCAGGAGCTTGTCGAGCGCAGCGCCCATCTGCTGCTGACGCGCGGCGTCCGGCATCGGCGCATCGGGCACGAGCGGGACCAACTGCTCGCCGATACCCCGGACGAAGCGATACGACGCGTTCGAGAGCGCGAGCAGCGGCTGGCCGTCGAAGCGGTACAGCGGCGCCAGCAGCTCGGCATAGATTGGCTGGTCGGGCACGAAGCCGCTCGTCTTGTCGAGGATGGCGCGCAGCGATCGCCCGCGCAGGCCCGACGGCATCGGCGCGCGGACGACGTCGAGCAGCGTCGGCAGCAGGTCGATGTGCTGCACCGGCAGCGGTACCCTTCGTCCCGCGCCCGCCTCGCCAGGCTGCTTGACGATGAGCGGCACGCGCAGCGAGCTGTCGTCGAGCGTTTCACCGGTGCCGGGGTCGCCGTGCGCGGCGGTGAAGACGATCGTGGAGTCGGTGTACCGTCTCGTCCGCTTCAGCTCCGCGACGAGACGCCCGACGACCGCGTCGGCGGAGCGCGCATCCACCTGCAGGAAGAGAAAGTAGCGCTGGCCGGACTGCGACTTGATCCACTGCTCGGCCGCGTCGAAGGTCGCCAGGCCGTCGCGCCGCGGCAGCACGCCCTCCTCGAGCGGTTCGTCCGGAATGTCGGCGTCGTAGAACGAGAACCCCTGCGCGAGCCCCGTCGAGCGGCGCAGCAGGAACGACGACACGGCGGCGCCCGTGTTGAAGCCGCGATTGCGAAGCAGGGCGGCGATCGTTCGCGCCTGCTCCTTCAGCGCGAAGCCGCCGTCATCGCGCACGCCGTTGTCGAACGGCAGCTGGCCCGAGACGAGCGCGGCGTGCGCGGGAAGCGTCAGCGGCGAATGCGTGTACGCGCGCTCGAAGACGATGCCGCGGCCGGCGAGCGCGTCGATGTTCGGTGTCGCGCCCGCCGCGCCGCCGTAGGCCGGCAGCGTATCGGCGCGCAGCCCGTCAACGGTGATGAGGACGATCGGGCCCTGATGGGGAGGCGATTCCCGGGCAAAGCGCCAGCCCGTGAACGCGGCGCCGGCCACCGCGAGCATGAACAGCGTGATGATGACGGTAGCCTGCCAGCGCTTGCGCGCGGCAGGCGCCAGACGATTCACTTACTTTCTGATTTCTTGAAGGTGCGCGGCGGCTTCGGCGGCCGCCGTCGTCTTCGGGTCCGCGTTGATCACGTCCTGGAACGACTTGGCGGCCGCATCCATGTTGCCGGCGGCCATCTGCGTCACGCCGAGCTCGACGCGCGCGCGCGCGTTGGCGTCGTCGGCCTTCAGCAGGTCGGTGTAGGCGCCGATCGCGCGGTTGAGCAGCGCCTGTTTCGCGGCCGCATCCCTCTCCTGCGCGGCCTTCTCGCGGTAGACCGTCGCCAGCATCAGGCTCACCGTCGTGAGCCGCGCGTTCTTCGACTGGATCGACTGATAGGCCGCAATCGCGTCGTCGTAGCGCCCGGCCTTGCGGAGCGTTTCGGCGGCCGCGATGTCCTCGGTGATGGTCTTGGCGAGCGCGCCCGGCATCGGCCCCGGGTCGCGCTGCAGCGTCAGCTGCAGCACGGGCAGGTTGCTCGAGCTGACGTCCGCCGTCCCCTGGATCGGCAGGAAGTTCGGGGCCTCGGCGACGACCCCCCAGCGGCCGCTGCGCACGCCAATCATGGCGAAGCGGCCCTTGTCGTCGGTGGTGGAGGTGATGCGCGCGTTGACCGCGTCGTTGGTCGCGCGCACGGTCGCCCCCTTGATCGGCTTGCCGTCCGGGTCCTTGATGGTTCCCGTGATCCTGCCGGCCGTCTGCGCCGACGCGGCGGCCGCGAGCGCCAGGGCGAGGGTTGCGAAGGTAAGGATTCGCCGCATGGGCGGATCTTACAGCAGAAACAGGCCTTAGATGCCGGCGCCTTCGCCGAGCTTGTCCCGGTACATCTCGGAATCGGCCACCCGGATGGCGTTGCCGAGGGTCTCGGCGTTGGCCTCCACCTCGGAGACACCGATGCTGAGGCCGGTCTCGGCCGGCAGGCCCGCGGCGTCCCGTTCGAGGGCAAACGCGGCCTTCAGTTCCTCGGCCTTGCCGGCCGCCTCGGTCGCCGTGCACGTGAGCAGCAGCAGGAACTCGTCGCCGCCCCAGCGAATGACGTAGTCGGACTGGCGCACGTGGCGGCGCAGCATGGTGCCGAGCGTCCGCAGCACGGTGTCGCCCGCGTCGTGGCCGAACCGATCGTTGAGGTACTTGAAGCGGTTGATGTCGACGAAGACCACGGCGAGCGGCTTGCCGTAGCGGCGGAACCGCTGCATTTCGCGCCGGCCGATCTCGTCGAAGAAGCGCCGGTTGTAGCAGCCGGTGAGCGGGTCCGTGATCGCCATCTGCTTGATCTGCTCGTTGGCGGTCGCCAGCGCGAGGTTGGTGCGGCGAATCTCGTCCGTCATGTCCTCGAAGACGAGCAGGTGCATCCCGAGCGCGATGAAGATGCTGGTGACGATGCTGAAGGCGAGCAGCGCGTTCGTGTACGACGTCGCCCAGGCGAGCCGGTAGGTCAGCACGGCGCCGGCGAAATTGAGGAGGCTCATGACGCCGAGCGCCGCGCTCATCATGAACGCGCCGATGATGGGCGTCCGCTTGGCGAGCTGCCCGTAGCGGAGCCCCGCCCACCCCAGGAGCACCGCGCAGGCGGCGGGCCCGGTGTAGAGCACGGCCGAGAGGGGCAGCACAAAAGGCGCAGCCAGGAACCAGACGGCCGCGGCCGCGCCGATCTGCAGCGGCACGGTCCACCTGCGCGCGCTCTTCTTCGAGAAGTCGTCGACGCTGAGCAGCAGGAGTCCCGCGGCCCAGACCGTCAGCAGCTGCGACAGCCCGATCATCACGCTGCCGACGCGCACGTCGGCGTAGCCGCGCGCGTTCAGCGTGTACGACGCGGCGAGCATCGACCAGCTGACGATCCAGTACACGACGAACGGGCGGCCGCGGTAGAGATACAGGATGCCGAGCGTGGAGGCGGCGACGAGGGCGCCGTAGGCGACGAAGAGCCGTGGCCGGATCTCGACAGGCTGCGGCGCGGGGATGCTGCCGAGCGCGCTTTGCAGCGCGTCTGCTGGCGGCTGGAACGCGAGCGTCGCCACCGGCGGCGCGAAGACTACGAGCGCAACCAGCAGCCAGAATGCACGCCGCCATGCCTGGTTCTGCATTCAGTTGTTCAGTAGAGCTGGTAGAGCAGTACGTAGATAACGACGCCGGTGACGGAAACGTACAGCCAGATGGGCAGCGTCCACCGCGCGACCCTCACGTGCCGCACATATTGCGCACGCAATCCACGGGCCGTTGTCGTCAGTGCGAGCGGCAGGATCGTCGCCGCGAGGACGACGTGTGTAATCAAAATGGAGAAATACGCGATACGTACACCGCCCCGCCCCGGAAATGGTCTCGATCCGGTGTGCGCGTGGTAGATGACGTACGACGTAAGGAACGCAGTCGAGGCGACCAGTGCCGCCAGCATGCACTTCTTGTGCATCGCGCGTTGCCCGCGCCGAATAAAAACGTAACCGGCGGTCAGGAGGATCGCCGAAATGCCGTTGAGGGTGGCGTTCAGCGCTGGCAGATCGGAAATCTCGATCAACGGAAGTGTAAGAAGGTGAAGAACTGAAAACCTACAGCCAGACCCGATCGGCGACGAGCGCGCCCCACAACAGGGGCAGATAGACGATCGAATAGAGGAAGAGTTGTCTCGCCGTCCTCGTCGAGCGCTCGCGGGCGAAGCGTGCCGAGAGCGCGATCAGCCCGCACCCGAGCAGCGTCGCGAGGACGCTGTACGGCGCGCCCGCGATGTGCAGGGTGGCGGGCAGCAGGCTCACGGGCCACAGCGCGGCCGCGTAGAGCAGCGCCTGCCGTCCCGTGCGGCGCCCATCGGGCTCGAGCACCGGCAGCAGCGGGATGCCCGCGCGCCGGTAGTCGTCGCGATAGAGCCAGGCGATGGCGAGGAAGTGCGGCATCTGCCACAGGAAAACGATGCCGAACAGCACGATGGCCGAAACCGAGATCGTGCCCGTGGCCGCGGCCCAGCCGATGACCGGCGGCAGCGCGCCGGGGACGGCGCCGACCAGCGTCGACAGCGAGGTGCGGCGCTTGAGCGGCGTGTAAACGAACACGTAGCTGACGAGCGTCGCCGCCGCGACCATGGCGGCGAGCGGATTCACCTTCCACGTCAGCTCGATGAGGCCGATGGCGGACAGCAGCGTGCCGAACCACGTGCCGTCGGCGACACGGAGGCGTCCGCCCGGGATCGGGCGCAGGCTCGTCCTGCGCATGAGGCGATCGGTGTCGTGCTCCCACGCCTGGTTCAGCGCGGAGGCGCCGCCGGCGACGAGCGCCGTGCCGACGAGCGCGTGCAGCAGCAGCGGGAGCGCAACGCCCACGGGCGCCGCGATGTACATCCCGCCAAGCGTCGTGATCAGGACGAGGAAGTTGAGGCGAGGCTTGGTGAGCGTGACGAAGTCGGCGGTCCGTTGCGCCGGCCGTACGTGCACATGGGCGACGACCGGGGCGGCGACCGCGGCGCTGGCCTTCACGCGCTGGCCCCGCGGCGCGTCGGCGCCGCGATGGTTTCCGGCCGCGACACCGGACCCGCCCCACGTACGTAGGCCGGGTTCCGCTCCGCGAAGACGACGGCGGACCCGGCATCATCGGCGGACCCTGCGGGAACGAGCCCGGCGAAGCGCGCGCGATGCGCGCGCAGCGTCAGCACGAGCGACGTCACCAGCACCAGCGCGCCGTTGACGACGTGCAGCGAGTTGATGAGGAACTGCTTCTGGCTCAGCACGGTCAACGCGCCGAGCGTGATCTGGAGCGCGAGCAACAGGAGCAGGAGCATCGCGGGGCGGCGGAGCTCGGGGCGGCGGTGGTGGTAGACGACGTGGCCCGCGGTCGCCAGCACGAGCGCGGCGACGGTCGCCGCGCCGACCCGATGCGCGAAGTGGATGGCGATCTTCGCGTCCCACTGCGGCGGAACGAGGTGGCCGAACGCGAGCGGAAAGTCGGGAATCGCCAGGCCCGCGCCCGTATGCCTCATCGTCGCGCCGATGACGATCTGTGTGTAGATGACCGCGGTCGTCACGATGGCAAGCCGTTCGAGCGTGAGGTCCCTCGGGAGCCGAACGCGATCGCCGCGCTTCCACCCCGGCGCGGTCACCAGCGCGATAGTCGTCGTCAGGCAGAAGACGATCTGCGCGAGGCTGGCATGCGCGATGGAGATCGCGTCCGGGAGGTACCACAGCACCGTGATGCCGCCGAGGATGCCCTGGACGATGACGGCCGCGAGCGCGAGGTAGCCGAGCCGGCGAACCCACGCGCGCGGCTCCGCGCGCCACAGCCAGACTGCCAGCACGACGATCAGGAAACCGACGGTGCTCGCGACCAGCCGGTGCAGGTGTTCGTAGAAGATGCCGCCGACCATCTTGTCGAGCGGGAACGCCCACATGAACCAGCCGTAGGTGTTCGGCCAGTCGGGCACGGACAGGCCGGAGCCCGTGCTCGTGACGAGCCCGCCCGCGAAGATCAGGACACCGGTGGACGCCGCGACCAGCGCGGCAAACAGGGGAAGCATGCAGTTATCCGCGGGCGACCCGGCGCGGCCCTACGTCTTGAACGTGAAGGCGACGTCCTTGGTCTCCTTCTCCCCGACCGTCACGGTCTGCGTCTGCGTGCCGAGCCGCTCGTGCCACGCTTCGATGGTGTAGGTGCCCGGCGGCAGCCCCTTCAGGGAGAACGTCCCGTCCGTCGACGTGACCGCGTAGTACGGATGATCGACGACGCCGATCCACGCGTTCATCCAGCCGTGCACGTCGCACTTGAAGGGGATCATCACTTCCTTCGTGCTGAAGGTGTGCGTCATCTTCATCCCCTGGATCGGCTGGCCCTGGTTGAATTCCTTGTTCGCCTTCGGCAGGCCGTGCACGTTGTGGAGCGTGTCGTCGCTGTTGACGATCTGCAGCGGCTGGCCCACCTGGATGCCGAGCACGTGCGGCGCGTAGTGGCACCCCTTCTGGTCCATGACGACCGGCTCGGATGGCGCCGTGAACGTGCGCGTGCCGAGGCCGTCCTTCACGTAGACGAAGACGTTGCCGACCGAGCCGTCCTTGCCGACGATCTCGTTCTCGGTCGTCAACCCGGGGTTCGCCTTCTCGCAGTACGGGTCGGAGCTCAGTTTGATGGGCGCGGGGGCGGGCGCCGTCCCGGCGAACGTCACCTTCCCCGTGACGGTCGCGGCGATGGCGGGATCGACGGCTGGCGACGCCGCCGCCGGCGCTCCCGCGCCGGAGCCGGCCGGCGCTGACGTCTGCTGATTCTGAGTGCTGTTTCCGCCGCACGCCGCCAGCAACGTGGCCGCGACGCACGCGGCGACGAAAAGTCGTGTCATCCGCAGGTTCTCCGAATGGCCAATTATGACACGCTGCCGCCGGCTTCCATGATCTTGCGGAAGACGCGGTCCTGCATCCACTTGGTGTCCCACCATTCGACCGGGTTGACCGCGGTTCCGTTGACGAGCACCGTGAAATGGAGGTGGTCGCCGGCCGCCAGGCCCGTCATGCCGCTCCGCCCGATGACTTGACCCTTGTCAACGGTGTCGCCGACCTTCACGCCAATCGACGAGAGATGCCCATACAGCGTCTGCACGCCGAGGCCGTGATCGAGGATCATGCAGTTGCCGTAGATGCCGAGATACGCCGCGTGCACGACGACGCCGCGCTGCGCGGCCTTGATCGGCACCTGCTGCGTGACGGCGAGGTCGAAGCCGAGATGCACCTGGCGATCGATCTCCTTGCCCATGTACGTATAGGTGCGGAAGTCGGCGAACTTTGCTTCGACCGCGGCGTTGGTCAGCGGCTCGAACGGCTCCTTCCACATCATCTCGGGCGCCGTCTTCTTCGCCAGCTCCGCGATCGTCTGCGCGTTCTGCTTGCGCAGGTCGCTGTTGACGCGGACGAACGTCTGCGCGATGTCCTCGGGCGCCGTCGACACGTCCTTCAGCTCCGGCGTATTGGCGATGATCGGCGGGACGACGCGCGCCACCCAGCTGTCGATCGGGATCGTGCTCCTCGAGAACGGCTTGGGGAACGGCATGTGATCGAGCGCCGACACCGCGATGTTCCCTGCCGGGTCGCGCGCGTAGACGCTGATCGGCGTCTTGAGGTCCTGGTCGTACGCGAGCGCGAAGAACGCGACGTGCACGGCGGGATCGTTGATGCCGACGGCGGATCCCGGAAACCCCGGATAGGTCCGATCGCCGACGCGCACGCCCGACTCCACGTCCGCCGGCGTCGCGCGATAGACGACGAACTCGGCGCCGCCGAGATTCACGTAATGGAAGGTCGAGACGACCGACGCCTGCGGCGGCTCGAGCCGCACCTGCACGTCGCGCGTCGTCTCGGTCGCGATCTGGCGGTAGCCGCGCAGCACCGGCCGCGCCGCGTGGACGACGATGCGCGCCGGGCCCGCCTGCAGCTCGGGCAGGGCACGCTTGCCGATCGGCCGCATCACGTAGAGGCGATCGGCGGCATCCTGGCGCGTCGTCGCCTGCGTCGGCTGATCGAGCGAGAAGACGGGGAACGACTTGCCGCCCTGTTCGACCGCGACGTCGAGCCGCGAGAGGCGTCCTTCCGGCACCTGCACCAGCAGCTCGAGCTCGCTGGCTTGTCCGACGAATTTATCGGGCTGACGGAATTGGACGGCCGGGCCCGGCTGTCGCCCCGCCCAGAGCCACGCCACGCCGCCGCCGATGATGATCAGGAGGAGGAGAAAGGCGAGGAACTTCGCGAAGCCACGCATCGGATCATGATAGTCCCCGTGCTAAGATTTTTTCGTTCGGCTGGCTCCGGCCAGCTGAGCGGGCCTCTGCCACGGCCTTGGCGAGGCACGCAGTCCGAGCCGGTATCGTCTAGGGGTCAGGACACGTGGTTCTCAGCCACGGGACCGGGGTTCGAATCCCCGTACCGGTACCATCCCAAGAAATCCCAAAGCCCAAATCCCAAGATCCAAATCCCAAGCGCTACAATTTGCCGCGCATCAACAGAACCCGACGCGAGCGATTAACGCCGAATGGGCAGCCGCAGGCGCGCCATTAAGTCTCGATACCGCGCGTCGGATTCGAGTTCCGCCAAAAACGGATCGTCCACGAGCGCCGCGTCGCTCACGACGATCGTTTCGTTCACCGTCGCCAGCTTCATCGACAACGGGATGGAGGCGTTCTGGTCGACGAGCAATTCGATGTTCTCGATCGCCGTCGACGCGAAACCGCTCAGGTCCAGCTGCAGGTCGTAGTGTCCGTTCGAAATCCGACGAGCCAGTAGTCGCCATTCGCGTCGATGGTATCGGAGAACGTCGGGAGATACGTGGCGCAATCGAAAAAGTCGTGACGTGCCCCCGACAACGACGGCAGGCAAGACTGGAAAGGTGAGTAAGTAGTAGAGTACGCCGCACGAAACGGCAGGAGGTTGGTGATGCGCGCTGTCATGACGTCCGCGATTCTTCAGCTCGTGCTCGGCGCCATCAACCCGGCCGCGAGCTATGCCGACGCCGGGCTACTGCGGACGATCGACGCACCGGACGAGCCGCGCGGGTACTGCATCGACATCGCGGGCCCGCCGGAGAGGCTGCAGCTGGACGCGCCGCTGCAGGCTCACACGTGCAAGTACGGCGAGCCGCTCGACGATCAGCGGTGGGAGCGGACGGCGGACGGCGCCATCCGCGCCGCCAGGTACGATCGCTGCCTCGCGGCCGCCGCGCTCGAGCCGGGCGCCAAGCTGCTGGTCCGCCCGTGCTCGTCTGCACCCGAACAGCGCTGGTCGATGTCGTGGGCACGTCTCACCCCGGCGTCCAAACCGGAGTTGTGCATCGCGGTCGCCGGCGACAAGGGCGCACCGGTGGGAACGAATTTCTGGCTCTCTCCCGTCTATCACGAACGCGCGATCGGGCTGGAGCGCTGCACCGACGCGCGCGCCGTCAGCCAGTCGTTCCGATGGTCGCGGCCCGATGAGCGCGGCCTCAGCCTCGCCGAACTCTCACGCAGCGGCATGCCCGCCCAACTGGCGAAGCAGATCGCGGCGCTCGGCTCGACGGAAGGCAACATCCCCGAGACATACAAGCTGTACGCAGCGCAGCCGCGGGTGTACGAGCCGGCCGAGCTCAAGGCGAGTAAAGGCGTCGCGTACGGGCCCAACGAGCGCCAGCGCCTCGACATCTACACCGCGACAGTTCGCCGCGCGGACCGTCCGGTGCCGATCGTGGTCGTGTTCCATGGCGGCGGCCTCGTGGGCGGCACGCGCGAGAACACCGCCACGTTCGCCGAGTACTTCGCGAGCCTCGGATTCGTCGGTGTCGCTGCGGGGTACCGGCTCGCGCCGGAGATCAAATGGCCGGAGGGGGCGCGCGACGTGGGCGCCGCCGTGACGTGGCTGCGCGATCACGCGCGCGAATACAACGCCGACCCGCAGCGCATCTTCGTCGCCGGAATCTCAACCGGCTCGCTGCATGTGGCGACCTACATCTTCAGGCCGGAGCTGCTGCCGCCCGGTACCGCCCGCGCAGCCGGTGCCATCCTGCTGTCAGGACCGTATACGTTCGATTTTTCGTCGCCGACGAAAGGCGAGCTCGCCTACTTTGGCGAGGACAAGTCGCGGTGGCCGCGGATGGTCGTACCCGGGAACGTGACGCGCACCGACATTCCTGTGCTCTTCACGACGGCGGAGTACGACGACGCGCGATACATCCGGGCGCAGGCGGCGCTCTTCTCCGAGCTGGTGCAGAAGCACGGCATGCGGCCGCGCTTCCGGCAGAGCCTCGGACACAACCACGTCTCGCAGCTGCTGTCGGTCGGCACGGCAGACACGAGCATCTCGCGCGAAATCCTCGATTTCATCGACCGCGTGACGACGGGCTGACAGGCGGTGTGGTCCCCCCGCCGCACCTAATTCGACGGAGAGCACCATGGGCTTGCATCGCCTCGCGATCGGGTTGGCCCGTCCTGATGATTTCGACGACCGCCGCGGCTCAAGAATGGATCGATTACACGAGTCGTGAGGACCGCTTCGCCGTCAACTTCCCCTCAGCTCCGACGATTCGTGAGTTCACGTACACGTCCTGGCGTGAGGCGAAGCTGCCGGCACGGACGTACACCGTCGAGCGCGGCAAGGAAAAGTATTCCGTCACCGTCGTCGACTACACGGTGGCCGAAGCCTTCCATACCGAACGCGCCAAGAGCTGCCCGCCCGGAGCGCAGAATCTTTGTGCCGGCAACGGCACGGTGGCACAGGGTGTCGGGGGTTGGAAATACGACGTGCTCGGCGCGGTCGATCACGCCTCGCAGGAGATTCTCCAACGCGGCTCGACGGTCACCTATTTCGCGTGGTCGGCCATCAATCGCATCAACGGCAGGGACATCCACCTGACGAATAAGGACCAATCGCGGACATTCGTGCAGATGCACATGCACGAGAACCGCTTGTACATCTTTGAAGCGACGGTTCCGGCGGGCGCGCCTGAACCACTACTCTTTCAGCAGTCGCCCGTGATTCTGGACGCGGATGGGCGCGAGGTGCGATACAGCGACAATTACCTGAACTTGTTTCCCCCACCGAAGCGCGAGGGGCGGGGGGGCCAGCGGGGGCTCCAAGCGCCGTAGCCGCTGTCGCCGTCAGTCACTTTCCCAGACCCAGCGCGATGCGGAAGGATCGCCGGGGCGGCCTCGCCTTACGCCGCGATGCCGACAAATTCCACGTTCTCGGCGGAACACCATTTCTCATAACCCCGTACCGGTACCATCCTTCGCTCGCGTGGCACCGAGCGAGCTACGGATGGCAAGCCCGGCGAGCTGCCACCGCAGGGCGAAAGATGTTGCACCGTGGTCGCGGTCATTTCAGGCGAGCGAAGTGGACCGCGCCATCGCTCCTTTCGGCATCGCATTTCGTGCAACTTCGCCAATGGATTCCCGTTGCCAATTCTGCAACTCGACTCTGTGATCAGTAGCATCTAGGCCTGATTCGGCGGGGCGCCTCCTTGCTCATGCGTAGCGCATATCGAAGCGTTTCGTCTAAGTACTCAGGAACGATGCGGTCCCACCTCGGCGCTACACCGGCCTCACGTCGGATGTTCCAAGAGGCTGACGGATCTTGACGCGGATACGAAGCGTCAACCCCGTTGTGGAATCGCGGCGAATCCGCGTCTGACGCACGGCCACGGTTCTTTGTTAGGAATGTCCGTGCTGCTGTTGGCGACGGCGCTCGTCGGTTTCGGTCCGAACACTCGCAGCGTCTAGAGCGACCGACCCTCAGGGAATCGGTACGTTCAGTGTGCACTTGTGAACAGGCGTGGAAACACCGCCGAGATACGCTCACTGAGAGGACCCTGATCATGAGTGCAAGCCATCACCCCACCGACATCCATCTGCGTCAACATCGGGCGAAAAAGCGGAACAAGCTACGCGCGCGGATTGCGGCGGCACCGGCGAGCGGACGGGCTGCGCTCGAAGCAAAGCTGCAACGAACGTATTCACGATCGCACTCCTCGGTGAAGGAGAACAAGCCGCCAACGGTGGTCTAGCGCCGCGAGTGACCGGTAGCGACTAACCGGCGTCTGAACCTCAGGATCACGCGGCGATGCCGACGAACTGTACGTTCTCGGCGGAACACCCTTTCTCATAACCCTGTACCGGTGCCACTCAAAAAATCCCAAATCCCAAATCCCAGGATCCAAATCCCAAGATCCAAATCCCAAGATCCAAATCCCGAGCGCTACAATTCGCGCGGCGTCTCAGGAAGTCACCGGCTCGGCGGGGAGGGCGCGTGATCATCACGAAGGGGCCAGCGTGACGCAGCCGAGCGAAGACCTTCGCCGCGAGTTCGGCGACCTCGACATCTACCTCTTCGACCAGCTGCACCGCGGGAGGATCGTGCAAGGGATGACGGTGCTCGATGCCGGCTGCGGCGGCGGGCGCAACCTCACCT
>DATNCQ010000232.1:0-61051 GCA_035571515.1 Vicinamibacterales bacterium | reverse complement strand
GTACGTCAGCGCGGGCGCTGTGCCCATGAGCGTGCCGTGCTGTGGGGGATCGACGACGCTATAGATTAGCGGGTCGTTGTCGGCGTCGGTCGCACTCAGCACGATCGTCAGCGGCGTGTCTTCCGGCGTGGTGACAGACTGATCCGTTGCGACGGGCGCTACGTTCCGGACGGGCCCATCGGTCAGATACTTTGCCAAAAAGACGTCGACGTCGAAAAGGATGGTGGTCGTCAGCAACTTTTCACCCGGCTCTCCAGGGCCGAAGGTGACTGCGCTGGAGAAGTATCCGGCCACGTAAGCGTTGCCGCCGCTGTCTAGCGAAATGCCGCTTCCTTGGAGGGATAGCACATCGGTCGACGCGACGGTGGCCAATTTTCTCGCCCACAGCAAGTCGCCGTCGATGCTGTACTTCTCAATAAAGACGTTCCCTTGGATTGATGTTCCTGTGATGTACGTGGGTCCCGCCGAGTCGTGGGCAATCGCGAAGACCCACGATACGGTGCCAAAGCCTGGCGAGACAGTCCTTGCCCACACCAGGTTTCCCAGGCTATCGTACTTCGCGACAAACGCCGTCGCTACGGCCGTCTCGTTTGGCTCGCCAGGGCCAAGAATCGTGCTTCCCATTCCGACTAGGTAACTGCTCCCTGCGGCGTCCGTCGAAATCGCGTTACCACGCGGAGAAGCACCGAACTGGGTAGCCTCAGTGGAATGTCGTGCCCAGATCAGGTTTCCGGAAGTGTCGTATTTCGCCACGAACATGACGCCGCCAGCCGCATTGCCGAGGCTGGTCTCGTTTGCCTCCCCAGGGCCGAAGGTGGCGATGCCACCCTGCACCTCTCCGGTCACCGAACTGTTTCCATTGCCGTCGACTGAAATGCCATAGGCTGCACCGGAATACACGCCGGTGGCCGATCGAGTCCACAGCGTCGTGCCGGTGGCGCCGACTTTCCACACCGTAACTTGAGGCGCGAGTGCCGGCGAGGGTGGCGCCGAGCCGCCAACGAAGCTGTTGCCGTTGGCATCAACAGCAATGGCCCATGCCACCGCGTTAGGGTTCAGCGTCGTCGCCCATTCTGCGCGGCCCTCACTGTCATGCTTCACGATGAACGCGCCCGGGCTGTTCAACGTGACGCCACCCCCGAAGTCAGCAAAACCTCCGGTGAGAAACCCCGTGACGTAACTGTTTCCGGCAGAATCCAGAGCAATCCCAAATGCCCAGTCCTGCACAAACGGAGCTCCTCCCGCCCCTCTCGCCCAAACGAGCAAGCCATTGGGGCCATACTTCGCGATGAAGATGCTCTGTCCTCCAGTGCCCGTCAGCACCGTTTCGTTCGATTCGCCCGCGCCAAACGTCGTTTCGATCCGGAATGTTCCCGTCACGTAACTGTTGCCAAGGCTGTCGACGGCGATTGCCTCGGCATTGTCGATGCCCTGACCGCCGTCCTGTTTGACCCAGTCAAGAGACTGGGCCCGCGCGTTATCGGCCGCGTAAAGGCATAAGGCAACCCTGAACACGGATCGAATAATCCTGTGTGATCTCATGCGGCCCTCCGAATGGCGCTGCACAATCGTAAGGTTGTCTTGTGCGCAGATGTCTTGTGCGCTAGTCAGCGCACGCCCCGAGGAATGATCACCCGTGGAACGATAGGAAATAAATATGAGAGCTGCTCTGGGGGTTAACCGATTGACGTCCGAGCTCGGCGGCATCCTACACCCGCACGCGGCAGTCGGCAGAAGATTTTCATCGCTATCCGTTACATTCGCCTGAACTTCGCACCGAGTTGGAATCGACACCGGACGTCCCGATTTCATCGACGTTTCTCCGAACGTACGGTGATATCCCCGCGACCGCGGCGTCGGAGGGATCGTGTTGGCGGAGATGTGTTAGCAGAAGGGTCGTGAAGATGTCGCAGAAGCCTCCGGCCGCAGGTGCTAAAGCGCGCGAATGGTGAGCTTGGGTCGTTAGCACACGAAGATCGGCTATTGGGTGCAATGGGGTGCAAGGCGCCACGGCAAGCCTGGCATCGGCGGCAAGTCCGGCATTGTAGAATCTATAACTTACAGAATCTAAAGAGTCCTGTCGGGTTCGAATCCCACCCTCTCCGCCAACCTCCGACATCAACACAACAAAGCCTTGGCCGCGCTCAATGCGCCGATGGGTACCTTCTCGAAAAACTTGACGGACGCCGCCATGCGTCGGCGGCCGAACCCGCTATCGGTTCGCGCAGGGGTGACGCGCAATTCAACGACGTCTCCTCGTGCAAGGCGCCATGGATCTCCACGGCGCGACTCCGTCCCTCGTGGACGAAAAAGCTCAACATTCACACGCGATCTTCGCGGCGAGCCGGTGAGCCTTTGACGGTGATCCTTTCAGAGTGTCGCCTCTCTACGCCCGATGACGCGCTCCAAATGAAGGCTTTACGCAGCCGGCGTATAGACGTATAAGCGAGGCGTTCTCTTTCCAAGACACCACGTCGAACTCCCGGTAATGGGCGTCAACCTTTGAGCACTCACACCCGTTCAAGCGGAGGACAGACCATGCTCGCATGCAGAAGATTTCTCGTGATGACCGCCGTTCTGGGCTGCGTCGCGCTCGCGGCCTCGGCGTTCGCTCAGCAGGGTGGCGTCAGCGCGATCGCAGGGACTGTGAGGGATACATCGGGCGCGGTGCTGCCAGGCGTCACTGTGCAGGCGGCCAGCCCGGTCCTCATCGAAAAAGTGCGCGAAGTGGTCACCGACGAGCAGGGCCAGTACAAGATCGTGGGCCTGCCGCCCGGCAGCTACGACGTCACGGTGTCGCTGCCCGGGTTCAAGAGCGTGCACCGCTCCGGCATCGAGCTGACGACGAATTTCACTGCACCGGTCAATGCGCAGCTGGAGGTTGGCTCGGTCGAGGAGACGCTGACCGTGTCTGGCGCGGCTCCGGTGGTCGATGTCCAGAACGCGGCGACCCGCAACATCATCTCGGCGAAGGTGCTCGATACGATTCCCACCGGGAAGACGATGTTGACCATCATCGCCGTCACGCCCGGGATGGCGGGGAACACGGCCGGCCAGGATGTCGGCGGCTCCAAGGGCGACCTGATGCCGTTCTTCTCCTTTCACGGGAGCAACCAGGCCGATTCGAAGCTCGAGGTAAATGGGTTCAGCGTGAACAATGCCGCAGCCTCCGGCCGGGGCTTCGTCCCCAGCCCGCAGAACACGCAGGAGATCGCGGTCGAACTCGGCGGCGGATCGGCCGAACAGCCCTCGGGCGGCATTCAGTTCAACTACATCTCCAAGGCGGGCGGCAATGTCTTCAGGGGAGATGTGACCGGCGCGTTCAGCAATCAGAAACTACAGAGCAACAATTTCAACGACACGCTCGCAGCGCGCGGGATGACCGCCTCGACGATCAACCGGCTCGACAAGGTCGGGGACATCGGTTTCGGCTTCGGCGGGGCCGTGGTCCAGGACAAGCTCTGGTACTTCGCCTCCTACCGCTACTGGGCCGCCGGCACCTACGTCGCCGGGCAGTACTTCAACAAGCTGCAGAACTCGCTCCTCTATCAGCCCGATCTCAGCCGGCCGGTGATCAATGACTTCTGGGGCAACAACGCCTCTCTCCGCATGACACTGCAGGCCACCCCCAGGAACCAGTTCTCCGTCCACTATGAGTGGGAGAAACGGTGCGATTGCACCCACCTGATGGGGAACAACGCGATCTTCCAGGGCCTCTCCGCGGGCGAAGCCACGGACCATCAGATCTTCCTGCCGGTCGACATCCTCCAGACGGAGTGGACGTTCCCGGTCAACAACAAGCTGCTGCTCAACGGCGGCATCCAATTCTCCCGGCCCACGTGGTCGACCTTCCCCCAACCGGGTCTCTGGTCCGGCGCGGTGGCCATTACGGAAGACACGACAGGGCAGCGCTGGGGTGCTGAACCGGGGATCAACTCGTACCTGACGCCATCGACGCGCCACAAGATCGAACCGCGACTGTCGATGACCTACGTCACCGGCTCCCATGCGTTCAAGACCGGCTTCAATCTGATGCACGAGTGGGGTCAGCTGCAAACCACCATTGTTCCGAACGACGTGAACTACACCTTTCACCTCGGCTTGCCGGTGACGATCACGCAGTTCGGCACGCCGCTCACCGTCCGGGACAACATGAAAGCGGATCTCGGGCTGTACGGGCAGGATCAGTGGACCCATAAACGCCTGACGCTGAACGCGGGGCTGCGCTTCGACTACATCAAGGACGATGTGCCCGCGCAGCATCTCCCGCCGACGCGGTTCCGTCCGAACGCGGTGGATACGCCCGCGCTGAACTGCTCGCCGTGCCAGTCGGACTTCAGTCCGCGGGTCAGCGTTGCCTACGATCTGTTCGGAACGGGCAAGACCGCGCTCAAGTTCGCCGCCGGCCGCTACATGCTGGCGCGTGGCAATTCCGGGGTCTACAACCCGGCGAACTTCGTTGTCACCAACGCCTCCCGGCAGTGGAACGACGCGAACGGCAATTTCGTGCCCGACTGCGACCTCACGCTGATCGCCGCCAATGGCGAGTGTGCGGCGCTGAACAACAACAGGTTCGGCACGATCAACGTCACCACCACGATCGCCGACAATGCGCGGCTCGACTTCAGAAAGAATAACGTGCAGTTCTCCGGCGGTATCCAGCACCAACTGCTGCCGGGGACGTCCGTGAACGTCTCCTACTACCGGACCACCTGGAACAAGTTCACGGTGACGGACAATCTGTTGACGACGCCTGCTGATTACGACTCGTACTGCGTCCCGCTTCCGTCGGATGCGCGACTGCCCGGCGGGGGTGGCAACCAGCTGTGCGGGCTCTATGCCGTCAGCGCGGCCAAGTTCGGACAGTCCCAGAGCCTGGTGGCGCGCACGTCGGAGTACGGCGGCGACCAAACCGACGTGTTCAACGGCGTGGACGTAATCCTCAACGCCCGGTTGCCGCGTGGGGGCTTTCTCACGGGAGGCACGAGCACCGGTCGGGAGGTCTTTGACAATTGCTTCGCGGCGCAGCAGCCGGACCTCACGGCAACCGCCTTTACCAATCCGTCGGTCGCGGCGGCCACCCTCACGAACAACCCCTCGGGATTCTGCAGGGTATCGCCGCCGTTCCTGACGCAACTGAAGCTCCAAGGCAGTTATCCGCTGGCCTGGGACTTCCAGATTGCGGCCGCATATCAGAACACGCCGGGGATTCCGATCCACGCCAGTCTGGTCGTTCCCACCGCGACCGTCGCCCAGTCGCTCGGCCGGCCCCTTCCTGGCAACGCGAGCTCGGTCACTGTCGCCAACATCATCGCCCCGCTCACCGTCTATGAGGACCGAATCAGTCAGCTCGACCTGCGGCTGACGAGGATCTTCAGGGTCGGCGGCGCACGCCGCTTTCAGGCCAACCTGGACGTATACAACGCGCTGAATGGAAGCTCGATCCTCAACGAGAACACGAACTACGGGCCGAACTGGAAGAGGCCCACGCTGATTCTCGACGGGCGTCTGGTGAAGGTCGGGGGACAGTTGAGTTTCTGAGGGCCGGATGCGCGACGATCAACACCGGAAGGTGAACAGAGAGGCGCCCCCAATGATTCGGCTCGCGGTTGTCTGCGCCCTCGCGTCATTCTCGATCGTGCCGGGCGCGGCGGCACAGAGTTGCGAGGGCAGTCCCGTGGCCGTGCAGGTCCTCGGCTCCGGCGGGCCCAGGGTGAACAGGGATCGCGCGTCAGCCAGTTATCTTGTCTGGCTTGCCGGCCGGGCACGGATTCTGGTTGACGCCGGCGGGGGCGCATACCTTCGCTTTGGAGAGAGCGGCGCCAGCCTGGATGATCTCGCGCTGATTGCCATCAGCCATCTCCATCCCGATCACGTTTCAGATCTTCCAGCCCTTTTCTGGTCGATCGACCAGACTCGGAAAGAGCCGCCGCTGCCCATCGCGGGTCCGTCCGGCAACGATCTGGTGCCGGGCTTCGAGACCTTTCTCAAAGTCCTCTTCGATCAAACCAATGGCGCGTTTCGAGTGCTCGGCGGCATGGTCGGCGGAGCGGGGCGTGGCGTCCCGCTCGAGGTGATGGTGACCGATGTCAAGAAGCGCGAACCATCGATGGTGTTCAACCGGCAGGGCATCACGGTCACGGCCATCGGCATCCCGCACGGCAACATCCCTGCGCTTGCCTATCGCGTGCAGGCGCAGAACAAGTCGATCGTCTTCAGCACCGATCAAAATGGCTCGGACCCGAGCTTCGTGGAGTTTGCGCGTGGCGCGGACGTTCTGGTCATGCACATGGCCATTGCCGCCGGCGCCACCAGCCCCCTTCACGCCGCGCCTGCGGTCGTCGGTCGCGTCGCGCAAGATGCACACGTGGGGCGACTGGTCGTCAGTCACATCGGCCAGTTCGATCTGAACGCGGCCATCGCGGACGTGAAGAAGTTCTACACGGGCCTCCTGACCGTCGGTGCGGATCTGCAGTGCACGCCGGTGCCGTGAAGGCGCGTGGCGCCGAAGGGATGTGCCGGCGCGTGAGTGAACGTTCTTCGGGCGGCCCGGCGGAAATCACTCGCCTGCTGGTGGACTGGCGCAACGGCGACCAAGCCGCACTGGAGCAGCTGATGCCGCTCGTGCACGACGAGCTTCGCCGTGTCGCGCGCCGGCACATGGCGCACGAGCGCGCGGGCCACACGTTGCAGGCGACCGCGCTCGTCAACGAAGCGTATGTCCGGCTGATCGACATCAAGCAGGTGAACTGGCAGGACCGCGCGCATTTCTTTGCGATGTCGTCGCGGCTGATGCGGCGCATCCTCGTCGATTTCGCGCGCTCGAAGGCCTATCAGAAACGCGGCGGCGGTGCGCAGAGGGTCTCGCTCGATGAAGCCTTGATCGTGTCGGCAGAGCCCGGACACGACCTCGTTGCGCTCGACGATGCACTCACGGCGCTCGCCGCATTCGACCCGCGCAAGGCGCAGGTCGTCGAGATGCGGTTCTTCGGCGGCCTCTCCGTCGAGGAGACCGCCGAAGCGCTGAAGGTCTCGGTGGATACGGTGATGCGGGATTGGAAGCTCGCGAAGGCGTGGCTGCTGCGCGAGATCAAGGAGTCCCACCCCTAACGGCCGTTCGGCGCCATTGCGACGCTTCCCATCAGATGCAGCGCCCGGCGAGCGGCAGCCGCCGGGCGCGCGCGGTGTCTGGTTAGTTCGTCGCGGTCGACAGCTGCTGGCTGCCTGCGGAGTACAGGAACTCGTGTCCGACCGATTCGCCGACGGGAAACCACACCTTGATGGGCGGTGTCACGCCCGCAGGCACTTCGTGGAAGAGAACGGCACGATCCGCGCGGAGACCTCTCGGACGATCCACGCGCTGGGTGAACGCCATCAGGTACTGCTGGCTGCCGTCGCGGCTCATCACACGAACCACATCGTGCGAACCGGGACTGACCACCTCGAACACGTACGTGCCCGCCGGCAGCGCGATGCCAGGCAGCGCGAACGGCGCGCTGAAGGTCACGTAGTTCGTGTGCAGAGCGTTCGCCCTGGCCACTGCCGCGACGTCGAGAAGACCCGTAATCATCAGCACCGACGCAACAACGACGAGCTTTGACTTCAACATGACATCACCCTCCCTGATGCCCGCGCCGCGGCGGAATGCCACGGGGCGGACCGTCTACTCCGACTTCGCCTGCTGGTTGGATTTCCGAACTTCCGAGCGCACGGTGTTGCCGGCATCGATCGCGGCCTGTGTCTCGCACGCGCCCGAAGCGCCATGGACGGCGATTCGTTCGTAGAAGAAGTACCTGGCGTGGTTGTCGCGGACGCCGGGTTCGCCGATCACTTCGAGCGTGTGGCGCAGCTCGTGGCCAATCGATCCCATCAGGTCCCAGTCAGCCTTGCGCGTGTCGACGATCACCCGCATGTAGCGATTGGTGCCGCCTGCGGCGAGATCGACGAAGCAGGCGCGCACGCCGTGACCGCAGTTGCCCTCCTCGACGAACACGATGCTGTCGCTGGCGTCGATCGCCGCGACGATTCCGCGGAAGGTCGCCGAGCGCTCACTCGCGTGCTGCATCACGATGACGAGCGCCGGGTTGCTCGACCGCACGTGCCGAACTGCCGCCGCCGCGGCCACGAGGGCGTCAGCCGCCGCGCTCGCGCGGGGCGCTGCCAGGATTGCCGCTGCCGCCATCGCCATCGCCGCGGTTCGTGCTGTCTTCGCCATTGCCCTTCCCTCCTCGCTAACGGAGGCGGGAGACGGCGGTGAAAACTGGCAACGGCTGGTTGGTTGTCAGTGGCTGGTATGGGTTCGAGACCTGACCGCTGGCCAACGGGCGAACGGCTCCATCACGCTGCGAAGGCTCTGTCTTGTTGGGACCGCGGCGCTAGAATACGCGCCAACAGCGACAAACCCGTGAATCCCGAACGCTGGCGGCACATCGAGCGGCTGTATCACGCGGCGCTGCAGCACCCATTGCCCGAGCGCGAGGCGTTCCTCGAGCGCGAATGCCGCGGTGACGCGGGTCTGCGGCGCGAAGTGGAAACGTTGCTCAGCGGCGAGCGCGCGGAGCATTTCCTCGATCAACCGGCCGCGGCGGTTGCGGCGCAGATGGTCAGCGAGCCCGGCATCCCGAGTCTCACCGGCATCCGGCTCGGCGTGTATGAAGTGCAGGCGCCACTCGGCGCGGGCGGGATGGGCGTGGTCTACCGCGCCCTCGATACCAACCTGCATCGCCCCGTCGCGATCAAGTTTCTCTCCGACGCGATCGCACACCCGGCGGCCCGCCGCCGCTTCCAGCGCGAAGCGCAAACCGCGTCGTCACTCAATCACCCGCACATCCTGACCGTGCACGATGCCGGCGAGTTCGAAGGGCGCCAGTACCTGGTCACCGAGCTGGTCGACGGCGGGACGCTTCGCGACTGGATGCGGGGCGCGGAGCGCGGGTGGCGCCAGACGGTCGAATTGCTGGTGGGAGTGGCGGATGCGCTGGCGGCGGCTCACCAGGCCGGCATCCTGCACCGCGACATCAAGCCCGAGAACATCCTGATCACCAAGAGCGGCTACGCGAAGCTGGCCGACTTCGGGCTGGCGAAGCTCTATGACGGCGCCGCGTCGGACGACGCACCGACCGTGACCGATCTCCGCACCGGCCCGGGCGTCATCGTCGGGACGGCGGCCTACATGTCGCCGGAGCAGGCGCTGGGGCAGGCGCTCGACGCGCGCAGCGACATCTTCTCGTTCGGCGTCGTGTTGTATGAAGCGCTGGCCGGGCGGCGCCCCTTCACTGGCGCGTCCGATCTCGACGTCGTGCATGCGATCGCGCATCGCGCGCCGGATCCGTTGCCGGACGACGTGCCGCTGCCGCTCCGCATGGTGGTCGAGAAGGCGCTCGAGAAGGATCCAGCCGATCGCTTCCAGTCGATGCGCGACATGGTCGTCGATCTCCGCCGCGTGGTGCGTCAGAGCGGGGAAGCGTCGGACCGAATCGCGCCGGTGAGTCCTCGACGCACACGGTATTGGCGGGCGGGGGTGGCAGCGCTGGTCCTGTTGCTTGCGGCCCTGGCTGCGTGGTTCGGTTCCCGATCGTTCCAACCTGCGCCTTCGCTGCAGCAGTTTGCGCAAATGACGAACTTTGCGGACTCCGCGGTTCAGCCGGCGTTGTCGCCCGACGGCCGCATGCTGGCCTTCATCAGAGGGGGTGAGGGCACGATGGCGTTCGTGCCGGGTCAGATCTACGTGAAGCTACTGCCCGACGGCGAGCCAGTGCAGCTCACGCACGACAACCTGAGCAAAATGGGCCCCAAGTTTTCGCCCGATGGAGCGCGCATTTCCTACTCGGTCGTGGCGGCTGACGGAGCGAGTCTGGATACCTGGGTCGTGCCGGTGCTCGGTGGGCAGCCGCGGCGGATCCTCACGAATGCGGAAGGACTCACGTGGGTCCCCGATAAGAGCGTGAGCGCTGCCAATCCGCAACTCGTGCTGTTCTCGGAGCTCGTGCCCGAAAAGAACGGTCAGATGTCGATTGTCTCGTCGACCGAGAGCCGCACCGCCATACGGAATGTGTATGTGCCGCCTGGCAGCGGCATGGCCCACCGTTCGTATCTCTCGCCGGATCGCACACAGGTGCTCATCATTGAAATGAGCCAGCAATCGTGGCTGCCGTGCCGGCTGGTACCTTTCGACGGCAGCTCTCCCGGCCACGCCGTCGGTCCGATCCCGTCGCAGTGTACGGATGCGGGATGGTCGGCCGATGGAAAGTGGATGTATTTCTCCGCCGACGCCGGCAACGGCGTCCACACCTGGCGGCAGCGGTTCCCCGATGGCACGCCGGAGCAGGTGACGTTCGGCGTCACCGAAGAAGAAGGCCTCCAGTTCGATCCCGACGGCCGTTCATTCGTCACCGCGATCGGCAACACCCTGAGCACCGTGTGGATCCACGATGCGCGCGGCGATCGCCAGATGACTTCTGAGGGCTACGCCTATCTGCCGTCAATCTCTCCGGACGGCATGAAGCTGTACTACCTCGATCGTGGCGGCGCCGCACGCAATTTCATGACGGGAGGGCTGTGGGAACAGGAGATCGGATCCGGACAGCGCCGCCGGCTGCTTCCCAATTTTCAGATGCGGCAGTACTCGATCTCGGCGGACGGCCGATCGGTGGTGTTTGTCGCTTCCGACTCGGAAGGCCGCATGCCGGTGTGGCTCGCGCCGCTCAACGGCGAAGCCGCACCGCGGCGGATTTCGGATATGGACAGCTGGACGGCGCTGTTTGGCGCGAACCGCACCGTCGTCTTCATGGGAAGGACCAACGATGCGGGTTTCGTTTATCGGGTCAAGGAAGACGGCTCGGAACTGCAGAGGATCGTCTCGTCGCCGAATACCATCCTGTTCGGCATATCGCCGGACGGGGCGTGGTTATCCGCCGAGATACCGCCGCAGTTTGGTACCACCGTGCTCATCCCGGTTGCCGGCGGTTCACCGCGTCTTGTCTGCAAGGGCTGCTCTCCTCCGCAGGGTTACCTGATCGTTCCGCCTCGTCTCAGTTGGACGCGGGACGGGAAATTCGTGTATGTGAAGTTTGCCGGCAGCTTGTATGCAGTCCCACTGAAGCCGGGCCAAGTGTTGCCGCGGATACCTGCCGAGGGATTTGCTTCGAAGGAGGCTGTCGCGGCGCTTCCCGGAGCGCGGCTCGTCACGGACGACGACAGTGCGTTTCCCGGTCCCGATCCTTCGATCTATACGTTCACCAGGCAGACCACGCACCGCAACATCTACCGGGTGCCGGTGCCGTGATGCGATGAGCTCGCTGCGCAGCAGGCCAACCGCCATCCGCCGCATTCGGCGAGGGCCCGGTCCTGGATGCCGGCCTCGACCGGCATCTGTCGCGTACGCCACCATCACTCGCGGACGTCGATCTCCGTCCCACACGTCGAGATGACCGTCGCCGAGCACGTCGTGCGGCTCGCCGTGGGTGGTGGCCAGGAACGGACGTTCCGTGTCGCGCACGCGGTGATTGCGGGTTGGACCGGTCGCGATGCGGGCGCTCTCCAGAAGCACCTGCGTGAGCTCCAGGACATCGGCGTGCCGCCACCCTCGTCCACGCCGATCTTCTACCGCGTCTCGGCGAATCGCCTGACAACCGCGCCCGTGATCGAGGCGGTCGGGGAACAGACGAGCGGAGAGGTCGAGTTCGTGTTGATTCAATCCGCGGGACGGCTGTACGTTGGTGTTGGCTCCGACCACACCGATCGTGCGGCAGAGGCGTACAACGTCGCTGTCTCCAAGCAGCTGTGTGATAAGCCGATTGCTCCCGCTGTGTGGGACTTCACCGATGTGGCCCCGCATTGGGATCAGCTGATCCTGCGCGCATGGACAGGGGACGAGCAGCGGCCGATCCTCTATCAGGAGGGTCCGGTGTCGGCGATGCGGGCGCCGGCAGATCTGATCGAACGATTCGCAGGCGGCAACGGACTGCCCGACGGTACCGCGATGTTCGGCGGCACACTCGCCGTGCTGGGCGGCATCAGGCCCACGCCGAGGTTCGAGTTCGAGATTGAGGACCCCGTGCGACAGCGGCGGATCCGCCATGCGTATCAGGTCGTGTCGCTCCCGATGGTGGCGTGACCGTCCGATCCAATCGAGGGCCGCATGTCAAGGTCGATCGGCGACACATTGCCCCACAACGTGCTCGAGCGTCTCAACGGCCGCAACCTCGACGCTGTTTCGGATCGTGTCCTCGTCGTCTGCAGCGTCGACGATCGCGGATTTCCGCATCCCGCGCTTCTCAGCTATTTCGAAACGATCGCCATCGACGCTCGCACGATCCGCCTCGCCATGTATGCGAACAGCCGATCGGTGCAGAATGCGCGGCGCGAGGGTCGATTGACCCTCGTGCTCGTCGAGGACCGCGTCGCGTATTACATCAAGGGACACGTACGGGAGCTCAGTCGATCGATGCCGGACGCGCCGCACAACGCGAAGCTGCATTTCGAGGTCGCCGAGGTCATGGCGGACGAACCCGACCCCGAGTCCGAGCGCGGCGCCTGCATCACGAGCGGCATCACCTGCGTGAACCCGCGAGACGACGCCGCGATGCACCTCGCACGGCAAATCCTCGCGCAGCTCGCGGAATGAACGCCGTGCACACGGACTGAGGAATGCCCATGAACAAACCGCATCTGGAATTCCAGCGGCTCGACATGACGAGCGGCTGGGCGACGCCGGCTGGATATCCCGCGGGCATCAAGCAGAAGATCCTCGCGAGCGATCTCGATGAGCAGCGCAAGACCGGGAGCCGCACCAGACTGCTGCGGTTCGAACCCGGCGTCTATACATCGGCGCCGTTCGTCCACGACCACTGGGAGGAGGTGTACATCCTGGCCGGCGACCTGATCGTTGGCAACGACGCGGACGGCAACGGCGGTGAATCCTTCACGGGACCTACATACGCCTGTCGCCCCCCCGGAGTCGTCCATGGTCCGTTCAAATCACGGGACGGGTGCCTCCTCTTCGAGCTGCACTATTACGATGAACCCGGGACGCCGCACCAAGTCGGGACGCCTGTCAGGTGAAAAGTGATCGCCTGGTTCTCGTCGCTGGCGCGGGGCCTGTCGGTCTCTTCTGCGCGCTGCTGCTCGGGCGGCGCGGAGTGCCGGTGCGCGTGTTCGAATCGTGCGCGTCGCTGCAGGAAGATCCTCGCGCGGCGACCACCCATCCCGCCACGCTCGAGCTGCTCGGCGAGGCTGGACTGATCGAGGACGTCATGCGGGCCGGCCTCATCGCTCCCGTCTTCCAGTTCTGGGATCGGCCGACCGGGACACTGGTCGCCGAATTCGATCACGCACTACTGCGGGACGACACCCCGTACCCGTTCGTCGTCCAATGCGAACAGTTCAAGACAGCCTCGCTCATGCTCCACCGGCTCCGGCAGCTTCCCAACGTCGAGATGCTGTTCGACCACGACGTCACTGACATCTGCCAAACGCCGGAGTCCGTCACCGTCACGGTGCGCGGGCCGGACGGGGTGACAGCGCACGAGGGCGTCTACGTCATCGGAGCGGACGGCGCGCGCAGCACCGTGCGCAAGCGATCGGGGATTCCGTTCGACGGGTTCACGTGGCCCGAACGGTTCCTCGTGCTCACCACGCCGTACGATTTCGAAGCGCACAGAGGCTATTGCCCGCGATCCTATTTCGCCGACCCCGAGGAATGGTGCAACTGCTTCAAGGTGTCCGCGAACGGGCCGCCGGGCCTCTGGCGGACGGTGTTTCCGACCGATCCTGACGCGTCGGACGAGCAGTTGATGAGCGACGAGGCGGTCCAGGCGCGACTGCAGAACTTCTTTCCCTCGGCAGTGCCGTACGACATCGTGCATCGCAATCTGTATGTCACGCATCAGCGGGTGGCGGGCGCCTTCCGCGTTGGACGCGTGCTGCTCGCAGGCGATGCCGCGCACGTGAACAATCCCATCGGCGGCATGGGGCTGAACGGCGGGCTCCAGGACGCGGCGAACCTGTCGGCCAAACTGGCGGCAGTCCTGCTCGACGGGGACTCCGATCGACAACTGGATCTCTACGACGCCCAACGCCGTACCGTCGCTGTCGAATTCGTCCAGCACCAGAGCATCGAGAACAAGCAGCGCCTCGAGGCGCGCGATCCCGACCTCCGTGCACGGAACCTCGCCGAGCTGCGCGATGCCGCCGCCGATCCGGTGCGGGCGCGTCAGTTCCTCCTGCGGACATCGATGATCAGCAGCCAGCGCCGCGCGGCGGCGATACGGCTCGACTCAACCGCGAAGCACCCGGAGCACACGACGTGAAACTCGCGGTTCCCGATCTGATTTCCAACTCCTACTTTCCCGCAATCGCGGCAGCCGAGCTCGGCTTCTTCGCGCGCGAAGGACTCGACGTCGAGACCGAGCTGATTTTCCCGGTGGACAAGGCCTACGCCGCGCTGGCGGAAGGCCGCGTCGATTTCGTCGGCGGGTCCGCGCATTCGGCGCTCGCCGCGTTTCCCGAATGGCAGGGCGTGAAGCTGCTGTGCGCCCTCGGGCAGGGCATGTACTGGTTTCTTGTCATGCATCGCGATTTCGATCCGCAGCGCGGCGACATCACCTGCGTCAGGGGACGCAGCATCGGCGCGGCACCATGGGTCGACATGGGACTGCGCGGGCTCTTGCAGGCCTCGGGCATCGATCCGGTCCGTGATGGGGTGCGGATCGCACCAGTACCTGGCGCGGCTGGCGCCGGCGTCAATTTCGGGGTGAACGCGGCCAAGGCGCTCGAGGAGCGGAAGATTGATGGCTTCTGGGCCAACGGGATGGGAGCCGAGGTGGCGGTCCGCCGCGGAGTCGGGCGCATTGTCGTCGATGTGCGCCGGGGCGACGGGCCGCCGGAGTGCTTCCATTTCACGATGGCGTCGCTGGCGGCAACGGATTCGCTCGTTACTGGTTCGCCGGACGTCGCGGCGGCGGCGGTGCGCGCGATTGTGAACACCCACGCGGCGCTCAAGGTCGATCCCGGGCGCTCGACGGCCGTCGCGCGCAGGCTGTTTCCGCCTGCGGAAGCGGAACTGATCGCCGAGCTGATCCGGCGCGATCTTCCCTACTATGACGCGTCGATTTCAGAGGAATCGGTCGCGGCGCTGAACCGATTCGCGCGGGCTGCTGGAATCCTCAACACCGATCCCGGGTATGGCCGGATCGCCGCCACCGAATTGTGCGCCCTGTGGAACGGCTGAACCGCCGTCGCGTTTGACACGCTCCGCATCCCGGCCGTAGCCTACGCCGACGTGCAGGACCGTATGCCATCCGTCCAGGAAAAACCGGTCGTCAGGATCGCCCCGAACAATCCGGTGTTCGACCTGCCGGTCATCGTCGGGATCGAGGAGCGGCTGTTCGAAGCCGCCGGTCTCGATGTCGCCTTCTCCGCGACGTATGCGGACCGCGAGAAGGATCACGCGGAACGCCCGATCATGTCGCGGCTGAAGGAGCACCTGTTCGAGTCCGGGTCGGCCGACAGCTATAACGTCTGCGAATGGGCGAGCATCGACCGGCTCGAGCGCGGAACGCGCGCCGGCCACATCGCCGCGCTGCGCGCTGCGGTCGCCGCGCAGGCCATCCTGACCTTCGACGAATCGCTGCAGGTCCCACGTGATCTTGCCGGCGTGCCAGTGGTCGTCCAGGAGCTCACCGGCTCGCACTACTGCACGCTGCAGATGCTCGAGAGCGCCGTCGGTCCCGAGCGGGTGACGATCGAGCCCGGCGGGCTGCCGCAGATGCGCTGGGCCGCGCTGAAAAGTGGGGCGGTCCGCGTCGCGACGTTGATGGAGCCGTTCGTGAGCCTCGGCCTCAAGGAAGGGGCGCACGTCATCGCCGCGTGCTTCTACCGTGGCGGCGAGGTGATCTCGCCGCGCCTCACCGCGGAGCAGCGCACGGCGTACTACGCCGCCGAGAACGCGGCGGTCGATCGCATCAACGCGGACTTCTACAAATACGCGCATCACGTGACCGCGCATGCGAGCGGCGCTTTGCAGCCGCACGAGCTGCTGCGCGCCTTCGTCCGCTACAAACACGTCGACCAGTACGACCCCGTCCTCTTCACACGCACTTACGAGTGGATGAAATCCCGCGGTCTCACTGAAGGCGGCAGCGACCATGCGTCGCTGATCGTCGGCTGACGTCCGCAACCCGCGCCGTCATGCCCGCACCACCGATGCGGAAGCCGGCAGGCGGCGGTACGCCCACGGCGTATCGCTGGAACATCCTCCTCCTGCTCGCGAGCTCGCAGGCCATCGCCTACATCGACCGCGTCAACTTCGCCGTCGTCGGGCCGCAGCTCATCAAGGTCTACGATTACACCCCGGCGCAGGTTGGTGTGCTGCTGTCCACGTTCAACTGGGCCTTCACGTTTTCGCTGCTGGCGGCGGGGCCGCTGACCGACCGCATCCGGCCACGGCGCTCGTACCCGCTCGGCGTCGGTACGTGGTCAGCCGCCACGGCATTGTGCAGTCTCACGCGGGCATTTGCGCCGCTGTCGGCGTTTCTCGTGCTGCTTGGCGTCGGCGAATCGCTGATGATTCCGTCAGGCTCCCGCGTCATCCGTGAGACGTTCGACAAGAAGCATCGCGCCTTCGCCGTCGGAACGTTCTTCGCCGGCAACAAAGTCGGGCTCACGGTCGGAATCCCTCTTGGATCGGTGCTGCTCGCCAGGTGGGGCTGGGAATGGGTCTTCTACGTCACCGGGTCGCTTGGGGCGCTCTGGATTCTGTGGTGGCTGGCCGTCTATCGACCCGCCGACCCGATCCCCGCCGTCCCCGATGAATCCCAACGCACGATGACGTGGGCGGCGTTGCTGAAGTACCCGACCACCTGGGGCGTGATGCTGGGCCAGGCGGGCTATCTCTATATTTACTATGTGTTCGCCACCTGGCTTCCGGGTTACCTCGTTCTGCAACGGGGCATGTCCGTGCTGACGACCGGTGTCGTCGGCATGCTGCCGTTCCTGGTCGGAACCCTGTGCGTGATCCTCGGAGGGTGGGCGGGCGACCGGCTGATCGCGGCGGGTCGGCGCGTGACCTACGTGCGCAAAGGATTCGCCGTGGGAGGCCTGTTCGGCGCGACGGTGTTCACGATTGCCGGCGCCTACACCGCGGATGCCGTGCTGGCCATCGCGTTCCTGACGCTCTCCGTCGCGAGCCTCAGCTTCTCGACGGCCGCGGTCAATTCGATGCCGATCGACGTGGCCCCACCGCACATCGTGTCGTCGCTCGTGTCGTTGCAGAACTTCGGCGGGAACGTCGGTGGATCGTTTGCGCCGCTCGTCACCGGCATGTTGATTTCCGCGTCCGGCGATTTCACGATTCCCCTCGTCGTCGCGGCGGCCGTCGCGCTGGTCTTCGGGTGCGGATCCTACGGGCTGATCGTGGGCAGTCTCGATCGGGAGTTGGGGAAACGATGACGGACCATCACCCTGCGAACACCAGCCGGCCGTCCGTCTGGCTGCACGAGCTGACGTGGGAAGAGGTCGCGTCATACCTCCGCGGGCGCGACACCATCATCGTTCCGTTCGGCACGACGGAACAGCACGGTCCCGCGGGGCCGCTTGGCCTCGACACGTACGTCGCCATCGGCCTCGCTGAAGACGCTGCGAAAAGAGCCGGCGTGCTCGCGGCGCCCCCGGTCTGGTACGGAGATTCCAGCCATCACCTGGGCTTCCCCGGAACCATCTCGCTGAAGACCGAAACGCTGATGCAAATCGTGTACGACATCGTGCGATCGCTGGCGCGGCACGGCTTCAAACGCATCCTGATGGTCAACGGGCACAAGTGGACCAACCTTGCGGCGCTCACGAGCGCGGCGCGCAACATCCGCGAATTCGAGCTGCCTGGCGTCCTGACGGCCGTCGCCGATCCGATGTTCCTCGCGCGCGGAATTGCCGCGACGATCAAGAGCACGAACGAGCATCATGCCGGCGAGCTGGAAGTCTCACACGTGCTCTACAAGTTTCCGCACACGATCCGGACCGACAAACTGTCAGACGCCGCATGTGACTTCGGCGCGGCGCTCGGACCCTTCGCCACGGCCGATCTGTTCGGCGGCGGCCACGACTCCATCGAGCAGCCATGGACCTCGTGGGATCAAAAGCGGATCGCGCCCACGGGCCAGTTCTCGTCCAATAGCGCCGCCTCCGCCGAGAAGGGCAAGGCGTATCACGACTACATGGTCGATCGGCTCGTGGAGTTCCTCGACTGGTGGCAGGCCTACAAAGGACCGCTTGGCCAGCCGGCGCCGTGACCCACCTCACCACCGACGTGCTCGTCATCGGCGCGGGCGGGGCCGGGATGTATGCGGCGATCGCGGCAGCGAGAGAAGGTCGTTCCGTCCTCCTGCTCGACAAGAACCTCGTCGGCCGTGGTGGCGCGACTGTCATGGCGCAGATGACCGTCGCGGCCGCGATCGGCCAGGAGGAACCGGACAGCTGGTCTCTTCACCTGGAGGACACGCTCGAGGCCGGACGCGGCATCTGCAATGCGCAGCTGGCCGAGATGCTGTGCCGGCTCGGCCCGGACCGCATTCTCGAAATGGAGGGCTGGGGGACCCGG
The DNA here is from genome assembly GCA_035571515.1 of Vicinamibacterales bacterium. GTDB lineage: Bacteria > Acidobacteriota > Vicinamibacteria > Vicinamibacterales > UBA2999 > Gp6-AA40. The sequence goes on along the minus strand of DATNCQ010000232.1, from coordinate 42,459 downwards.
TGGGCGCGCGAAGACGGGCACATCAAACAGGTCGGCGCGCCGGGGCATCGCCGCAAACGGTGTTGTTACGTCGATTTTCTGAGCACCGGTCCGGCCGTCGCCGCCACGCTCCGCCGGACCGTCGCCGTGATGCCACACGTTCGGAGGCTGAGCAACGTCTCCGCGATTGAGATCTGCGTCTCGCAGGGCCGCGCGCGCGGCGCTGTGGCGCTGGACCTCTCGACCGGCTCGCTCGTCACCATCGCGGCGCGCAGCATCGTCCTCGCCGCCGGCGGATTGACGAAGATCTTTCGGCGCAGCAGCGCGTCGACGAACATGGCTGGGGAAGCGTACTGGCTGGCGATCGAAGCCGGCGCCGAGCTCGTGGACATGGAGTTCGTGCAGTTCTTCCCGATTGCACACCTCGCGCCGCGACTGGTCGGCATGGACCCGATCATGTGGGATCCGTTCCGCTACAAGCTCGGAGGAAGGCTCCTGAACGGACGTCTCGAGGAGTTCATCCATCGGTACGGCGGCGAAGACGAAGGACACTACACCGTGTCCCGCGACGTGGCGTCGTACGCCATCCTGAAGGAGGTCGAGGCCGGTCGTGGCTCACCGCACGGTGGCGTGTACCTGGATTTCCGTCATATCCCCGGCGACAGCCTGCGCAAGGCATTCGGGCCGGTGATCGATCGGCTGCTCGAGAACGGCATCGACCTGACCCGCATGCCAGTTGAGGTGGCGCCGACCGCCCACTACCATATGGGCGGTATCGCGGTGAACGAGCGGATGGAAACGTGCGTTGAAGGACTGTTCGCGGCGGGTGAAGCGGTCGGAGGCGCCAACGGCGCCAATCGCCTTTCGGGCAATGCGATCACCGAAGCGTTCGCCTTCGGCGAACGAGCCGGATTCTTTGCCGCAACGGCGGCCGCCACGGACGTCGGGTGGTCAGCTGCCTATGCCGGTCGCGCGCGCGCGGAATTCGCGGAGCTGCGGCAGCGGAAAGCCACAGGTCACACGCCAGGAGCAGTGCAGAACAGCATCCAGGATCTGATGTGGGACAACGCCGGCCCGTTTCGATCGGGCGACAACCTGCAGAAAGCCCTGGACGCCCTTCGAGGACTCCGCGATCGCCTGGACGATCTCGCCATCGCGCCCGGCGAGGTGTTCAACCTCGATCTCCAGGACTGGTACGAGCTGAAAGCCATGCTGCGCACATCCGAGGGCGTGCTGACGGGAGCGTTGAACCGCGCGGAAAGCCGCGGCGCGCACCAGCGTATCGATCTTCCACACTCGACGCCCGGCTTCGAGAAGAATCAGCGACTGGCGCTCGTGGACGGACGCCTGATCGCTTCCTGGACGTCCGTCGTCCGATGCCTCGCGTGACCCCTCTTCGCGTCCGCCGCGGCTCGACGCGCGACGACGGCTTTTATCAGGTCTATGAGGTGCCGTTCGAGGACGGCATGTCGGTGCTGGACGCGTTGCGCTGGGTTCGCATCCACCGCGACTCGAGCCTCGCGATTCGCTACAGCTGCATCAACGCGAACGCCTGCAAGACGTGCATGGCGCTCGTCGATGGTGTTGTCGAATACACGTGCACCGCACGGCTGAAAGAGGCCGGCACGACCGTGGACCCCCTTCCCACACGGCTGGTGATTCGAGACCTGGTGACCGACACCGCGCCGGAAGACGAGAAACTCCGCTAATGCCGAAGGATCTGCGCTCGTTTCTTCACGACGTGCTCGCGCAACGGCCGGGCGAAATCAAACGGGTGTCGGATCGCGTCGATCCGCGTTTCGGCGCCACGGGTCTTGCGGAGCGCTTCGCCCGCGAGAACCAGTACCCGGCCTTCTACTTCGAGAAGGTCGGCAACAGCGACATGCCGCTCGTGCTGAACCTGACCGCCACCTACGATCGTCTCGCGGTCGCCCTCGGGACGACAGTGGCGGACATGGTGCCCACGTTCGGAGAGAGGATGACCACGCCGATACCCGCCGTCGAAGTGCCTCGAGACAAGGCGCCCGTCAAGGACGTGATCTGGACCGGCACGGAGATCGATCTGGGCCGGCTTCCCTTTCTGACCCACAACGAGCTGGACAGCGGCCCCTTCATCACGAGCGGTATCGGGATCATGCGGGATCCTGAGAGCGGCCGGGTCAATGCCGGCATCTACCGCCACCAGGTCCACGGCCGCGACGAGCTCGGCGTCTGGTTCATCGACATGCATCACGGCGCGTACATCCACCGGCGGTACGAAGAGCGCGGCCAGGCGGCGCCGATTGCGATCGCGATTGGCCACCATCCCGCCGTGGTGATGGGCGCCGTCTGCAGAATTCCGGGCGTCGGCGGAGAGTTCGAGGCGGCTGGCGCACTGCTCGGCGAGCCCATCGAGGTCACGCGCGCGGAGCTCTCGGACCTGCCGGTGCCGGCGCGCGCGGAGATCGTCATCGAAGGCGAAGTCGTCCTGCGCGAACGCAGACAGGAAGGACCGTTTGGCGAATGGCCCGGCCATTACACCGCCGAGGGCCCGAAGCCCGTGATCAAGGTCAAAGCGATCACGATGCGGCGGGATGCGATTTACTACGACATCTTCTCCGCCAATCGTGAACATCTCGTGCTCGGCAGTCTGCCGCGCATGGGCAGCATCTACCGCAACGTCAAGCAGGTCGTCCCCGGTCTCAAGGCGGTCAACGTGCCTGCCCACAGCCGGATGCACTGCTACGTGTCGATCAGGAAAGAACGCGATGCGGAGGTGAAGAAGGCGGCGTTCGCGGTCCTCAATACCGAGCCGGAAAATCTGAAGATGGTCATCGTCGTCGACGATGACATCAACGTGTTCAATGACGGGGACGTGATGTGGGCGGTCGGCACGCGGTTCGACGCCGCGCGCGATCTGCTGGTCATTCCCTCCTGGTCGGGACCGGGCGGGTTGCTGCCCGCCGGCTGGGATTTCCACCCGGACGGCTCGAAGACGCCGCGGATGATTACCGCCGTGGTGATCGATGCCACCAAACCTGTGCCTCCTGCCGCGTATCCGCCGAGAGCCATCGTCCCGGCGGCGGCAGTCGACGCGGCGAAGGCCACCGCGGTCACCGATTTCGTGGAAGCGGACCTGTAGGGGTTATCGGTACCCCATAGCTGGGTTCAAAGTCGTTCGTGTCATACAGTTGGCCGACCGCTATGCCCGTTCCGTGCCCGTCGAAGGGACGGGTAAGGGATTGAAACGGAGACGAGCTCTCGGCGGCGTTCCAGGAACTAGGTCTTGGAGATCGGGTTCGCATCGAATAGCGAGCGCCCTGGTGCCCGTGACACATCTAGCAACGAAGACCATTCGGACTGCGCGCTCACGCAGCTCCTGGGCGTACTTGCTGGGTCGTGGCATGGGCTGCATCCTCTCTCTGAATGAGCCCTCCGAAGAACCCAGTACGATTCAGTAGCCGATCGTTTGTGTTGTTTTATCTCGAATAACAGGCGAGCTGGTAGGGCGACATGTCGAACGGAATGGCCGTCGCCATGCCTCGCGTAATCTCGACGCCCGGTCGCTCGGGCAGCCCAGTCACCACAGCAGTGACTTTCAGGATCGCATGTGGCTGAATCTGGTCGACCCCGATTGTCAGCGTGCGGTCGTGATGCATGACGCTCAATGAGCCTTTGTCCCGGTTGAATTCCGAGTCCGGCAGCGCCGTCGCGATGGTTCCTTCCCCGCGGACGAACTGTGACGTGATGTCAGGCGACGCGCCCGCACGCTGATCGAGTCGTTCGAGTAGTTTGTCTCTTGTGAACGCCTCGTCGGTGCGATTGATAACATACACATCTACGTGCAAGTCGGGATCGGCGGTCTTTGCATAGGCTTCTGCCGTACACCAGAGCGGATAACCGGAGTCAATTGGGAACAGGAAACTTCTGACCGGTCGGAAGGCCAACGAGCACACGAACAACAACATCGCCGTCAGAAGAGTGACCAGAATCGGACGCGCAATTTCTCTCTCCCAGTTCTTGAACAGTCGACCGACAGTCGCTCGGGCGTTCAAGGCTTGAGCTGCTGAATTAACTGATTTAAACGATTTCGCAATTGGTCGATTTGCTGTTGCAGGCCCCGAACATCAGCCGGGCTTGCCGACTCAGCCTTGCCTGCCGGCTCCGCTACTTGCTGGATTCCGGCCACCTTGTTGATTCGCTGTTCAAATTGATCAAGCCGCTGCCCGAGTTCGGTGAAGCGTTGCTGAAAGCATGCTGGACTCTGAGGATCAGCGACACAGGGTGGTCGGTCTCGACCCGCGGCTGCGCCCCGTCCTTGTGCCTGCACTATTACGACTGCCAGAATCAGGATCAAGGGAACTGCCGCGAACACCAACGCGCGCGGAATGGCACACACAAACCGACCATATTGTTGAACGATCATCTTGGGGGTCTCCGGAAGCGGGGATAGCGCCGCAATCCTACTGCAGGCGGGAATGGCAAAGGGATATCTTCGTTCTCACGGCGTATCCGAAACGCCGAAACACGCGTCCGCTAGTTGACAACTCGCGCCAGCCAGCCGCCGGCACGTTGGAGAGTACGTCCGGTCAGCCCTCAAGACGATCGAACGGCATCCAGCGGTTGCGGTTGTGTGGTGCCAGCGGACGCCGTCGATCAGTGAGCATTCGGATTGAAGTGCGCAGTTGTGGTGGCGACACATCCGCAAAAGACGATTGTGCTCCTGTTTCGTCGCCAGCAATGATCTCTGCGCCCGATGTAAACATCGCCGGTGTTCGTGTCGACGATCCCGTAGATTCCTCGGACGCCCATCGTTACGAATTTTAGGTGCAACGCGAACGCATCAGGCGATCTTTCGCCGCCACCTCGCCCCTAGTTGATTAGCCGGCAAATTGACAACGAATTTCCTACTAGCGCCTGATGGAGGGCGCGAGTGGAACCGGGAAGTCGTCAATCCTGCAATCGTCCGGGTCGTGGTTACCGTGACCAGCCACATTCGACCGAGACGGAAAGCCAAACGACGGCTGCGCCTTGCACAAGAAGGGAATGGGCTGGAGCTTCTCCGGTGGAAAACGCGGAGTCAGGGCCGACCAGGAAGCAAGACAAGTCAACGAGATAGACGTTCTGGCCCTGTCCGCCTATCTCTTCGCGAGCGATTCAGCCGCCATCTTCACCGATTCGACGATGTCCGGATAGGCGGCGCAGCGGCACAGGTTGCCTGACAGGTAGTGCCGAATCTGTTCGTCGGTGGGATGCGGGTGCCGCTCCAGCAGTTCTTTCGTCATCAGGATGAAGCCGGGCGTGCAGAATCCGCACTGAAAGCCGGTCTTCGCGAGAAAGGCCTGCTGGATCGGATGGAGCGTACCCCTGTCGGACAACCCTTCAATCGTGACAAGGGTCGTCCCGTCAACGAACGCCGCGAGATAGAGACAGCCAGAGACCGCCGTGCCGTCGACGATCACCGTGCAGCACCCGCACAACCCCTGGCCGCAGCTCTCACGCGCACCGAACAGGCCGAAGTCACGTTGCAGCACCTCGACCACCGTTTCATGGGATGCGACGGTGGCGCGGGCCGGGCGGCCGTTCAACGTGAATGTGATCGTGCGCAGTCGGGGGTCGCTCATGCGTCGGTCCCCAGCGGGCGGTTCTCCATCGCGCGAATCGCGCGCAGCACGCGCTCGGGCGTGAGCGGCAGATCGGTCACGATCACTCCGACGGCGTCGTACAAGGCGTTGGCGATCGCCGGCGACGGGCTGAAGACCCCGGTTTCTCCGACACCCTTGGCGCCGAAGGGGCCGTGTTCGTGCGGCACTTCGACGACGGCGGCCGTGAGGTCGCGCGGCAGGTCGAGGAGGCCGGGAATCTTGTAGTCCGCGAGACTCGCGTTCAGCACCTGGCCGTCGCTGAAGTGCATCGCTTCGAACAACGTGAAGCCGAGCTGCATCACGGCGGCGCTGGTCAGCTGCCGGTCGACCGATGCCGGGTTGATGGCGGTGCCGACATCAGCCGCGTTCACGAGCCTGGTCACCTCGATGCGGCCGGTCTCGCAGTCGACCGATATCTCGGCGCCGGCGCCCCCCAGCATCCAGAACGGCGTGATGTCCGGCGATTGCCCGGTCTGCGGGTCCGGTTTCTGGTACGACGGCGTGAACGCGCCGACGCCAACCACGGTCCCGGCCTGCATGGCGAATCGCGCGAGCATCGCCTCCCGGAACGTCATCCGGGCGCCCGCACGGGACACGATCGCTCCGTCGCGGCAGTCGAGTTCGACGATCGGGGTCCCGAACGCGGTGCCGGCGATCCGCAGCAGCTGGGTGCGGGCGTGGTCCGCGGCGAGCCGAATCGCGTTGCCCATGTGGTAGGTCGAGCGCGATCCGAGCGTCGCCATGTCGTATGGCGTCAGATCGGTATCAGGGTGGACGACGCGCACCGATTCGGTCGCGATCCCGAGGACCTCGGCGGCAATCTGGGCGAGCGCCGTGTCGGACGCCTGGCCCATGTCTACCGTGCCGCAGTGCACCGCGCAGCTGCCGTCGCCGTACACGTGGACAATCGCCGTCGACGTCGTCGGCGAAATCGAGGCTTTCAGTCCGATGGCCAGGCCGCGGCCGCGGCGGATGGTTCCGGTGCCGCGATCGAACGGCCGATGCCACTCCATCCGCTCCGCCAGGCTGTCGAGAACCGCGTCGATCTCCATTCCGCCGATGATCGTGCCGGTCGCGTGCGGCCGGCCCGCTCGCAGCACGTTGCGCCGCCGCAGCTCCAGGGGATCGATCCTGAGCGCGCGGGCGATGATGTCCATCTGGCGCTCGTACGCCCAGACGAGCTGCGAGATGCCGAAGCCGCGTAACGCGCCCGCCGGCGGCTCGTTGGTGTAGACCGCGTAGTTGTCGAGCGCGACGTGCTCGATGTCGTACGGTCCCGCGGAGGTGAACCCGGATTTCTGGCTCACCCGTGGACCGATGTCCGCGTACGCGCCGCCGTTCCAATACGTCTCGACCTCGCGCGCGATGATGCGGCCGTCGTTCTTCACGCCCGTCTTGATGCGGACGGTCGCGCCGTGCTTCGTGATCGTGTAGAACTGCTCGTCCATCGTCAGCGCAATCCGCACGGGCTTGCGGACGAGCAGCGCACAGACGGCCACGAGCGCTTCGAGCTTGATGTACAGCTTGGCGCCGAAGCCGCCGCCGAGGAACGCGGTGCGGACGCGCACCCGGTTCTCCGGCCATCCGAGCAGCCGGCTGATCTCCGTCCGCACGAACGACGGGCTCTGGGAGGCGGTGTGAATCGTCAGGCCGTTCGGCGCGGTTACCTCGGCAAGCGACACGATGGGCTCGAACGTCGCGTGAATCACCTTCCCGGTGCGGAACGTGTGCTCGAACACCTGATCGGCTTCAGCAAATCCCCTGGCGACGTCGCCGCGGCGGACTCGCGCGTCGAGCGCAACGTTGGTTCCCGACCTCCCGCCCAGATACTTGAGATCGGTGAACGTTCCGGCCGGCTTCAGCACGTCATGCACGACCGGTGCGTCCGGACGGGCGGCTGCGACTTCGTCGAACACGGCAGCGAGCGGCTCGTACTCGACTTCGATCAGATTTGCGGCCTCCTCGGCGACGTGTGGATCGGTCGCAAGCGCGACCGCGACCGGCTCGCCGACGTGACGAACCTTGTCGATCGCCAGGATCGGCTGGTCGTGAAAGGCAGGACCGTAGTAGGGGTTCGCCACGAGCGTCGCGACATCGGCGGCGGTGACGACGGCGTATACGCCTTCAAGTGCGAGCGCGGCGCGAGTATCGATGCGCACGATACGTCCGTGCGCGATCGAGCTGCGGTGAATCTTGCCGTGCAGCATGCCCGGAAGTCGCAGGTTGTAGATGTATTCGACAGAGCCGTCGACCTTGGCGGTCCCTTCGAGGCGTGGGACGGAGCGTCCGACCTCACGCAGCGTGCGGACAGTGGGGGAGTCCGAGGTTTCAGGTGGTGCTGCCACCGGGGCGGTCGGGGGCGTCATGGATTCGGCCCAGACCCGTCGCGCATCGCGTGGTCCAGCGCGCGGCGAACGTGTACCCGAACCATTTCGCGCTTGTATGCGGCAGTGCCGCGAATGTCCGTCAGCGGTTCCACCTCCGCGGCCGCCGCGTCGGCGGCCGCGGCGAAGATTGCCGGCCCTGGGGGATTGCCGACAAGGGCGCGCTCTGCGCCGGCGATCCGCATCGGCCGGTCTGTCGCGGCGCTGACGGCGATACGCGCGTCGGCGATTCGATCGCCTTCGGAGCGATACCAGACGGCCACGCCGACCGCAGGCCAATCATCGGCTGACAGCGCCGTGAACTTCGCGTACCAGGCGCGGACCCCCGGAGGTTGCACGGGGATCTCGACGTCCGCGATCAATTCGCCCGGGCCAACCGCCGTCTGGTAGTAGCCGACGGCGAAATCGTTCATGTCGATCCACCGCTCGCCGCGCGCGCTCACCACGCGCACGCGTGCGCCCAGCGTCATGAGGATAGGAGGGAGATCCATGTGCGGGTCGCCGTGCGCCAGGTGGCCGCCGAGCGTGGCGACGTTCCGAATGCGCACGTTGGACAGCGTTCGCAGTGCGCGGCGCATCACCGGGGCGGCCGTGGCGATGACGGGCGACCGCTCGAGCTCCGACAGCGTCGTCATGGCGCCGATGCGTACTCCGCCACGCCCCTCGTCGCGTAGCGCTCGCATCGCGCCAGTGAGGCGTCGAAGGCTGATGAGACGCTCAGGCTGAAACAGGCGCGCTTTCATCATCAGCAGGAGCGCGGTCGCCCCCGCGATCACACGCACGCCGGGATTCTCCGGATCGAGCTGCGCGACGACCTCGTCGACGGTGGCGGGCTCGACGAGCTCGAAGCTCTTCACGCGGGCGTCTCCACGCGGCCGTTTTCGATCGCCTGCTTGAGGTTCGCGCCGAACTCGCGCGCGAGCCGCGCGCTCGTCGCGCGAAACACGGGCTCGCCGAGACCACCGAGCTTACCCGTCAGGCCGACGTCGGCGACGTAGCGGATGATCGTACGCCGCTCCCCCGCCTCCCTCAGCTCGACACGTGCCGTGGCCACGATATGCCCCGGAAGGCCGATGGCGTCGCCGGCGACTGTCGCGTCGATGGTCGTCGGCGGTTCGATCCTCGTGACTTCGACCACCGCCTTGAAGCTGAGCGTCATGAACGCCACGCGGCTGGTGAGGACCGCCGAGTAGCGTGCGGAAGAGAGCTCGGTCAGATCGCGGCATCCGGGAATGCACGCCGCAAGGCGCTGAGGATCCTGCACGAACCCGAACGCGTCCACGCGGGCGACGTCGACCGTGATTTCGCCGGCCGTTTCGAAGGACATTGGCGTGAAGTATAGTGTCGCCCACTTGTGAGGGTGATTGCCGAACGAGATGGGGTGCACGCGGCGGCTGAATCGGAACGACCCTGGTTCCGCGCTCTCGATCGAGGGCAGTGGTACACGCTGTTTGCCGCGAACCTCGGTTGGCTGTTCGACGGGTACGAAACCTACGCGCTGATCATCACCGTCAACGTCGCCTTCCAGGATCTGCTGCCGGCGGATCGATACGCGTCCATTCCCTTCTATGCCGGCTTGACGCTCGCGATCACGCTGCTCGGGTGGGGCATCGGCGGGATCGCCGGCGGCATCGCTGCGGATTACATCGGACGGAAGCGCACGTTGATGTACGCCATCCTCGCCTATTCGGTCACCACCGGTTTCACGGCGCTGGCCTGGTCCTGGACCTCCTTCGTGCTCCTCCGCTTCATCGTCGGCTGCGCGCTCGGCTCCGAGTGGGCCACCGGAGCGTCGATGGTCGCCGAGATGTGGCCCGACAAGCATCGGGGGAAGGGCGCGGGGCTGATGCAATGCGGTCTTGGCATCGGGTTCTTCATCGCGTCGGTCGCGTGGTTTTTCGTCGGCAACTGGGGACCGTCGGCATGGCGCGTCATGTTCGTCATCGGCGTACTCCCGGGGTTTGCCGCGATCTGGGTGCGCCGACACATCGATGAGCCGGCGAAATGGGCCGAATCCGACCGTCGGAGGCGCGAGGCGCTGGCCGCGGCGCATCGCGGCGAACAGATCATGGGCGCACGCCGCCATCTCACGCGGTTCACGCTCGCGGATCTCCTCGCCACCCCGGCGACGCGCCGCCTGACGATCGTCGCGTTCCTGATGTCGACCGCCACGACGCTCGGCTGGTGGGGAATCTCGACGTGGGTGCCGCCGTATGTGGCCTCGGTCGCCGCGCGCCAGGGACTTCCGGCGGCGCGATGGGCCAGCCTCGCGGGGATGGCGTATAACGCCGGCGCGGTCTGCGGCTATGTGTTGCTCGGATTCCTCGCGGACGCGTGGGGGCGGAAGCCGGTCGTGATCGCGTGGTTTGGACTGGCGTTCCTGCTCACGCCCGTGCTGTTTCTGTGGACGAACAACCTGCCGCTCTTGCTGGTCGTGTGCGCCGTCAACGCGGTCTTCTCGCTTGGTCAGTACACGTGGTGTTCCACGTGGCTGCCCGAAGCGTTTCCAACGCGGGTTCGCGCGACGGCGGTGAGCGTCTGCTTCAACGCGCCGCGGTTTGTGGCGTTTCTCGGCCCACTGCTCGCGGGGACGCTGATCACATATTTCGGCGACTACGGCCGCGCCGCGGTGCTTCTCAGTCTCGTGTACGTCATCGGGATGGCGGCGGCTCCGTTCTTCCCGGAAACACGCGGTCTCCGTCTGCCGGATTGAGCCCCACGAACTTGCTGCGATTCTCTATGACCTAACCTCCTCATGCCGCGATCATCGCCTCGGTTCCGCTACGAAGAAGTGGCAGCTGCGCCGGCCGGCGGTGATCGACAGCGTGAAGAGTCCCGCCGCCGCACGAAGACGCAAGCGAGTTCCGGTGGTCAGGATGCGCCACCGTTTGACAGACACGACCGGCGCGCATATAGTCGCCCCCTTTCCATGACAATCTGACAAGCCACGGGTAACACGCGACCGCTGATAGGGTGCTTATGAGCGTGCGAATGCGCGTCGTCAGAGCGAGTGCGGTAGCCCTGGTGTCGGTGATGTCGCTGCCGACCCAGACCTCAGCCCAAGGTCAGACGAGTGCGGCGATCGCCGGCCTGGTGAAAGACACCACCGGGGGACTCCTGCCCGGCGTCACGGTCGAAGCGTCCAGCCCGGCGCTGATTGAAAAGTTCCGAACAGGTATCACGAACGACGAGGGCCAGTACCGCATCGTGGGACTGAGCCCCGGCGTGTACACCGTCATCTTCACGTTGCCCGGGTTTCGGACGCTGCGACGTGACGGGATTGAACTGTCGGTGGGGTTCACCGCCACCGTCAACGGCGAGCTGACGCTCGGCGGCGTGGAGGAAACGCTCACGGTGTCAGGACAGGCGCCGCTGGTCGATATGCGTAGCGCCTCGCGGCAAACCGCTTTCACGCGTGAGCGAATGGACGAATTGCCGACCACGCAGATGTTCTCGTCGCTGGCGGTGCTGATCCCCGGCGTGTCGGTGGCGAGCGTGACCGGCGGTCCGCGGCAGGATGTCGGCGGGTCGATGGGCGAGCGGAATCCCACGCTCTCCTATCACGGGAGCGTCGGCACCGACATGCCGCAGATGGTCGACGGCGTGAAAACCAACAACTCCGGCGCGAACAATGGCGGCGCCAATAGCGTGTGGTCGGCCAACGCCGGGATCGTGCAGGAAGTGATCATCGACACGTCGGCCTTCTCGGCGGAGACGGCCGAGAGCGGCGTCCGCGCGAACTACATCATGAAGCAGGGCGGCAACCGATTCTCGGGATCGTTTGCCGGTGCCTACACCAACGATCGGCTGCAGGCGAACAACCTCGACGCGGCACAGCAGACCGTCGGGTTGTCCCCCTACGTCGTGCAGCGAATCTGGGACGTGAATCCGGCGATTGGCGGACCGCTCAGGCAAGACAAACTGTGGTTCTTCTACAGCTATCGCTATTGGGGCACTGACGACGGGGCTCCGGGCACGTACTTCGAGAAAGACCCGTACGATTTCACGTTCGAACGCGATCTGACCCGGCCGGTCATCAAGTCCACGTGGGTGAAGGCCCACAACCTGCGGTTGACGTGGCAGTTCTCACCCAACAGCAAGTTCACCTTCTACGGCGACAATCTTGAAACCTGCAACTGCATTCGCTCGGCCGCGTCGAATGTGGCGCCCGAGGCGGCCAATAGCCGCGACACGCCGCTCAACAACTTCTTCAACGCCACGTGGAGCTGGACGGTCTCGAACCGCCTGCTCGTGGAGGTCGGGCAGGCCTTCAAGCGCGACGTGTGGAATCAGTACAACTACGCGCACTTTACCAGCCGCATTGCGGACGCGAAGGGTGCGCGCGACGGGATTTCGGTTGTCGATACCGGCAGGGGAGTCACCTATCGGGCACTCGGGCCGACGACGATGAACCTCAGTTTCCTCGAGCCTGGCAAGGCCAGCCTGTCGTACGTCACGGGCTCGCACAACCTGAAGATCGGAACCCAGTGGAACTCGATGGCCAACATCGTCGAGAACAACAAGATCTGGTCGGATACCGGTAATCAATACGTGTATAGCTTCGTCAGCGGCGTGCCCACGTCAGTGACCGCGTATCGAGACGCGATTGCGCACGACCGGGTGAAGCTGGCGCTCGGGATCTACGGCCAGGACCAGTGGACGATCGAGCGTCTCACGCTGAATGCGGGTCTGCGGTTCGACTACCACAGCGGGTTCATTCCCGAGCAGCACGTCCCCGCGCAGGTGCTGGTGGGCGCGCGCGATTATCCAGGCTATCAGGATCTCCCGATCTGGAAAGATGTGTCGCCGCGACTCGGAGCGATTTACGACGTGTTCGGCAACGGCAGGACCGCGCTGAAAGTCAGCGCGGGGAAATTCGTCGAGTCGCTGGGAACCGGTGTGTCGATCGGAGTCAACCCGACGCGCGCCGCCTCGAGTAACGTCACCACACGCGCGTGGCAGGACGTCAACGGCGATTTCGTCCCGCAGGAAAGCGAACTGGGTCCGAGCTCGAACCGCAACTTCGGCACCGACAACGTCGGCGTCCGCTATGCGGATGGGTTCACCACCGGCTGGGGCAGGCGCGCGTGGAATCGGGAATTCTCGGTCAGCGGCCAGCACGAACTGATACGGGGCCTGTCGGTGGACGCGGGGTACTTCCGCCGTACGCGCGGCAACTATCGCATGACGCAGAATGTGGCCGTGACGCCGGCGGACTTCGATCCGTACTGCGTGACGGCGCCGGTGGATGCGCGGCTCCCGGGCGGCGGCGGCTACCCGGTGTGTGGCCTCTTCAACATCACGCCCGCGCAGTTTGGCCGCAACGACAACGTCATCACGCTGGACAAGAACGTCGGCGGGCTGAGCGAGGTGTTCGACGGCATCGATGTCAATGTCACGGCGCGGTTGCGGAGCCGATTGACGCTGCAGGGGGGTACCAGCACCGGGCGCATTCGCGATGAACTGTGCGACGTGGTGGCGAAGAATCCGAACGTCGCGCTGCCGGTCATCAATGCGTACGCAGTGGGCGCGGTCATCCCCGCCACCTCGTCATACTGCAACATCGTCCCGCCCTTCAGGACCGATCTCAAGTTGCTGGGAACGTACCGTCTGCCGTGGTGGGATCTGCAGACGAGCGCCACGTTCCAGAGCATTCCGGGACCGGAAATCCTCGCGGCCTGGGCTGCACCCGCGGCCGTTGTGCAGGCCGGGCTCGGCCGTGCGCCATCAGGCAACGTGCGATCAGTGACAGTGCCGCTCGTGCCGCCGGGGACGATGTATGGCGCGCGCCTCAATCAGGTCGATGTGCGCGTGGCGAAGGACTTCAAGCTACAGGCAGGAGTCAGCGTCCAGGGGTACGTCGACGTCTACAACCTGCTGAATGGGAATACCACGCTCGCGCAGAACAACACCTTCGGGCCGCTGTGGCAAAACCCGACAGCGTTCCTGGGAGCGCGTCAGGGCAAGTTTGGGGTTCTCGTCAAGTTCTAGGCACGCACGCCATCTCTTTCGCAGGAGGAGCTATGAGGTTACACGCGTCGCTGGCGCTCGCAATGAGTGTCAGTCTGCTCACGGCTGGCAACCTCGCGGCGCAGGACCTCGGCCCCAATATTCACAAGCTGCAGGAGGGGATCTACGTCTACGTGGGCAACGTCCGTCCGAACGACGCCGGACCAGAGTCAAACGTGGGCATCATCCTGACGCAGGACGGCGTCGTTCTGATCGATACGGGCCAGAACCCGACAGACGCCCGTGCGGTTCAGGCGGCCATCAAGAAACTCACGTCGCAGCCGGTCCGCTATGTCATCGCCACCGAGACGCATGGCGATCATCACGGCGGCGATTACGTCTTCTCTCCTCCCGGCGTCAGCATTGCGCATGAAGGCAGCACGGCGACGCTGAAGGATCGCGAGCCCGGAGATCCAGCGCGGGTCGAGAGACTGAGAGCCAGCTCCCCGGAGATGCGCGCGGCGCTCGAGGGCTATCACTTCGTCCTGCCGCAGATCGAGTACCGGCACAAGATGACCATGAACGTTGGAGAGAGAACGTTCGAGTTGTTGTATATGAAGAACGCGCACAGCGAGGCCGATACGGCCGTCTGGCTGCCGAAAGAGCGCGTGTTGTTCTCCGCCTCCGTCGTCGTCAACAACCAGTTCAACGTGATTCGACCCTGGGTGACCATCCCCGATATCCTCGCCGCCACGACAATGCTGAAGGCGCTGCAGCCCGAGGTCGTCGTTCCCGGCCATGGAACGCCGGGGACGGTCAAGATCTTCGAGGACATGGAGCGCTACTACGCGCTCCTGGTCGAGCGCGTCGGCAAGATGGTCCAGGCAGGTAAATCGCTGGATGAGATCAAGAGAGATTTGCAGATGCCCGAGTACGACCAGTGGATGACGAAGAACCGGATCCCCGGCAATATCGAAATGGCTTACAACCTGGTCGCCGGCCGATTGGTGTTCCGAGAGAACTAAACAGAGGTTGGTGAGCACATCAACCTGTTCCCTTGGGGGATGGTGCGCCCGCAAGTCAAAGTGATGCAGTTACTTGACCATGTCGGGCTACGGGAGTAAGGTCTGCCTCACCGGAGGCGACGATGCGTGAATTTGCCAAATACGTGCTGGGAATCGCGTTCCTCGTGGTCGCTCCTGCTGCGGCGTATGCGCAAGGCTCGATTGTGGGCCTGGTGAAGGATGCGTCAGGGGCCGTCCTTCCCGGTGTCACCGTTGAAGCTGCCAGTCCTGCCCTCATCGAGAAAGTGCGGTCAGTCGTCACCAACGGCACGGGCCAGTACCGTATCGAGAACCTTCGGCCCGGAACCTATACGGTCACGTTCACGCTTCCGGGCTTCTCCGCGGTCAAGCGCGAAGGCATCGAGCTCACCGGAAGTTTCGTCGCGACGGTCAATGCCGACTTGCGGGTCGGCTCGATCGAAGAAACCCTCACCGTCACCGGAGAGACCCCGATCGTCGACGTCCAGAGCACGACACGACAGCGGGTCATGGATCGCGAGATCCTCGACAACATTCCGTCAGGCCGCACCCAGTACAACCTGGGCGTCCTCATCCCCGGCGTCGTGCTGACCGGCGGTCAGGACGTCGGCGGGTCCGGGGGCCAGACGGCGTTTCCTGCTCTCGAGATCCATGGCAGCAAGGCGTCGGATTCGGTGGAGACGATGGGAGGGATGTCGATCTCGGTGCTGAACACCGGCTCGCATCAGCCGGTACGGGTGAATCCGGCGGGGACGCAGGAGATCGTGCTCGACACCGCATCGGGCGACGCCGAATATACGGTTGGCGGCGTACGGATTAATCGCATTCCGCGCGAAGGCAGCAATACGTTCAACGCCACCTTCTTCGGTGCCCTTGCCAACGGCGGCATGCAGGGCAACAACCTCACGCAGAAGCTCCGCGACCAGGGAGTCGGGCAACCCGACTCGATCAACACGAACTGGGAAGCGAATGTCGGCTTCGGCGGCCCGATCAAGCGCGACAAGTTCTGGTTCTATTTCGCCGCGCGAAAGATGCGGTCGTCCATGTATGCGGCGGGGCTGTATTGGAACAAGAACCTCAACAACCCCGACGCGTGGACCTTCGAACCCGACTTGAGCCGGCGAGCGACGAACGAACGCACACAGACGGACGGCCAGATTCGTCTCACCTGGCAGGCGACGCCGCGCAACAAGGTCGCGGCCACGTGGCAGGAGGCGGTCCTGTGCTGGTGTCCGCAGGCCGCGCGGCTCACATCGACGCTCGAAGCCGAATCCCAGCGCGAGTACCCCAAGCGGCGCATCACGCAGCTCGAGTGGACGAGTCCGGTTACCAATCGGCTGCTGTTCGAGGTCTCGGGCGGCGTCATCTGGGGTGTCAGCAACGACTTCCCTCTGTCCCTCCTGAAGCCGGGCACGATTGGCGTCGTCGAACAGTCGAACGGGATGGCGTATCGCGCGCCGTCGGACTTTTCGCGCGGCCGGCCCGAACGCGTCAACAGCTTCCGCGGCGTCGCGTCCTATATCACCGGCACGCATGCCTTCAAGGTCGGCATGACGCATCGAAGCGGCAGCCAGCGCGAGTATCGCTTCGATCTGTCGCCGCTGACCTTCCGGCTCAATAACGGCGTTCCCAACCAGTTGACGCAGCGAGCCTATCCCGTCGACTTCGAGTCACACGTCGACCACGACATGGGCGTGTTCGCGCAGGATCGATGGACGGTCCGTGGCCTCACGTTGACGGCGGGCGTGCGCTACGACTACTTCGCCAACAGCTTCCCCGAGCAGCACGTCGGTCCGGCGCAATTGGCGCCGACGCGCGACATCACGTTCCCGGACACGAAGGGAACCTCGTATCAGGACATCACGCCGCGGCTCGGGGTCGCCTACGATCTGTTTGGCGACGGCAAGACAGCCGTCAAAGTCAGCCTCAACAAGTACGTTTCCGCGCTGGGCGCTGGAGGACTGATTGCGACCGACACCATCAACCCGGCGGCCAATCTCGTCGTCAGCGCCACCCGTTCGTGGACCGATCTCGACCGGGACTTCGTGCCGGACTGCAGTCTCATCGACCTCAACGCGAACGGGGAATGTGGCCGCGCATCGAATACCAACTTCGGGAGCGTCCGCGCAGGGACGGCGTACGATCCGGACTTCCTGCGCGGCTGGGGCAAGCGCAACTTCAATTGGGAATTCTCGGCAGGCGTGCAGCATCAGCTGGCGCCGCGCATGTCCGCCGAGATCGGGTACTTCCGGCGGTGGTACGGCAACTTCCCGGTGACCGACAACCGCACGGTCTCGGCAGCCGATTACGATACGTTCAGCCTGACGGCGCCCTCCGATCCGCGGCTACCCGGAGGCGGCAGCTATGCGATCTCCGGGCTCTACGATCTGAAGCCGGCGAAATTCGGCTTGCCGTTGGACAACCTGATCACCCTGTCGGACAAGTACGGCAAGCAGATCGAGTACTGGCATGGCGTCGATATCACCCTGAACGCACGGCCCGGCAACGGCGTGATGCTGCAGGGTGGCCTGAGTACCGGCCGCACCGTGGCGGACAACTGTGCAATCGTCGCCAAGCTGCCCGAGATGCTGATCTCTTCGGGAACCCTGATGCGCGGGAATGTCATTCCGGTCCAATCGCAGAACGTCTGGATCCCGCAGCAGTTCTGCCGGCAGACAGGTGCCTTCCTCACGCAGGTCAAGTTCCTCGGGTCGTACACGATTCCGCGCCTCGACGTCCTCGTCAGCGGAACGTTCCAGGGCCTGCCCGGACCCGCAATCCAGGGGAACTACAACGCGCCGAACGCACAGGTGCGACAGGCGCTCGGCCGCGATCTGTCAGCCGGCGCAAACCAGAACCTGTCGTTCAACATCGTCGAGCCCGGACGCCTCTATGGCGGACGCATCAATCAGCTCGACCTTCGCGTCGCGAAGATCCTGCGACTGGGCGGCAAGCGCGCGAATGTGGGCGTCGATATCTACAACGCCCTCAATGGAAGCTCCGCGGTGTCGCTCAACAACGCCTTTGGCGCATGGCAGCAGCCGAACGAAATTCTGCTCGCACGGTTCGTCAAGCTGAACCTGCAATTCGATTTCTAAGGAGGCGGACCTGAAGGTCCGCCTCTACGAGGTCCGCCTCTACGAGGCGTAGAGGCCGACCTTCAGGTCGGCCTGGTAACGGAGACGGAGGTCCGAGATGAAGTTCTCTCGCAGACACTTCCTGAAAGCGGCCGGCGCCGGAGGGCCCGCGGCTGTGGCGCTCACGACCGTCGGCGCCGGTGTTGCCGGTATCGCCGCCGCCGAAGACGCGGCGGCGGCACAGACGCCGGCGTCGCCTCTCACCATTCCGCCGCCGATGACGAAGGAGACCGGCAGTTTCACCATCAACGGCAAGCCGTACCGCGCTGACTACGAGGCGCGAACCACGCTGTGGGAAGTAATCGCCGTCAAGCTGGGCCTGACCGGCACCAACCGCAGCTGCAATCGCGCCAGTTGCGGCGCCTGCAGCGTGCTGATCGACGCGGTCCCCTTCTACTCATGTCACACGCTGGCGACCGAGGCGGTCGGCAAGAAGATTTTCACGGTCGAAGGTCTCGGCGACGAGAAGAACCTCCATCCGATGCAGCAGGTCGGCTACCGCTACATGGCCGCCGATTGCGGCTACTGCACGGCCGGATGGGAAGTCACCGCGAAGGCGCTGCTCGACAAGAACCCGAATCCGACGGTCGAGCAGGTGAAGGCCGCGCTGGCGGGACACATCTGCAGGTGCGCGGCCTACGACGCGATCGTGCGCACCGTGGTCGACACCGGCAAAGTGCTGCGAGGGGAGGCGGAGATCGTATGAGCCAGACTCCTCAAAAGCCGAAGCAGAAGATCGTCGCCGGTCCCGAGAAGGCGATCATCGTCAACCAGCCGATGGTGCGGAACTTCTCCACCGGCGGCGGGCACGGTCCCGAAGACGTCCTCGTGGAAGGCGACGACAAGATCGTCACGAAGAAGTGGCAGGGCTACCCGCCGCAGAACCTGAACGTCATCGGCAAGCCGCATCCGCCGATGCCGGAAGTCGCGATCCCGAGATACACCGGCAAAGCCGAGTACGCAACGCGCATCAACTTCCCCAATCAGGTGTGGATCAAGGTGCTCGCCAATCCGCATCCACGAGCGAAGGTTCGAAGGCTCGACGCGTCGAAGGCCGAGAAGATGCCGGGCGTCGCCTACATCCTCACGGCGCAGAACGCCCCGTCGACGTACCCGTTCCCGAACGAGCTCTTCTTCCAGGGCGAGCTCGTCGCGATGGTGGCTGGCGACACCGAGGACCTCGCGGAAGACGCGCTCGACAAGATCGAGGTCGAGTACGACGTCCTGCCGTTTGCCGCCACGATCGAGCAGATCATGGCGGCCAACGCGCCCGACCTGCGCGAGGGCAAGGCCAAGGCGATTCCGGTCATGTCGTCATACGGCGATATCGACAAGGGATTCGCCGAGGCCGACCTCATCAAGGAGTTCACCTACCGGTGGGACGGCGCCATCCCCGTTCCGATTCAGCCGGGCGGCGGCGTCGCCAGGTGGGACGGCGACAAGGTCACGTTCTACGGCTTCGGTCAGGGCATTTATCCGCAGCGCGCAGGCCTGGCGAGAGCGCTGGGCATCAATGAGTCGCAGGTGCGCTTCATCAACAAGTACAACGGCTGCACGCTCGGCGGCGGCATGGCGCTGGCGCGCCTCAACCCGTGGATCGCGTACATCGCCAGGCAGACCGGCCGGCCGGCGAAGCTGATGCTGCAGAAGGACCAGGAGCTCTCGTTTCTGCAGATCAAGCCGCAGAACATCGTGCTCTTCAAGGTCGGCGCGAAGAAGGACGGCCACATCACGGCGGTCCACCGCACCTTCCACGTCAACATCGGCGCGAACGACAGCCCGCAGGGCGGACAGGGCCAGGGCGGCGGGCGGTCGGAGCTCTATCTCCACGTCATCCCGCACTGGAAAGAGACCGGCTTCCTCTACCGCACCAACACGATGCTGACCGGCCCTTCGCGCAGCAACATGCAGCAGGAGTTCAAGTGGGGCTGGGAACAGATGATGGACGAAATGGCCGAAGCGGTCGGGATGGATCCCGTCAAATTCCGGCTGCTCAACGTCCAGCACCCGGGCACCGTGCTGACGCACGAACATGGCGGCGTCACGGTCACACCGATGCCCGAGAGCCTGAACGGCACTCTCACGTACGACTCCTACGCCGTCGTCGAGGTGCTCGAAGAGGGCTCCAAGGTGATCGGCTGGGAGAATCGTAATCGCGCGCCCGGCGGCGCGCCGGGACGCTTCAAGCGCGGCATCGGCGTCGCGCTCAATCAGCATCACGCGGGTCGCGTCGGGTACCACGACGGCGAAGTCGGCTTCACATGGGTGACGACGCGCGGCAGCGGTAATCAGGGAGGTGGCGGCGGACGGTTTGCCGGCGGCAACGCCAACCCGACGCAGGGAGGCGGCGGTGGAACCGGCGGCGGGCCCAACGACGTGTACCACGCCTTCGTCGACCTCAACGCCGAAGGCAACGTCGTGCTGCATTTTGCGCAGCCGGACAGCGGCACGAACCACGCGACGTCGATGTCGATGGAGGTGGCGGAGATCCTCGGGTTCACCGACCTGAAACACATCCGCGTGATCTGGGGCGACTCGGACCTGACGCCACCGGCGCCCGGCTGGAACAGCGGCCTGACGACACAGCTGCAGGGCGGCGCGCTGTGTCGCGCGGCGGACCTGATGCGGCAGGATCTGCTGCAGCGCGCGTCGACCGCGCTGAAAGTCGAGGCCGGGAAGCTGACGATCAGAGACGGCGTGATCTCGTCGAAGGACAACGCGTCGACCAGGACCACGTTCGTCGCACTGGCCAAGGCGAACGGCGGGCAGATTCGATCCGAGGCCGCCTGCGTGCATCCCGGATCGATCGGCCGCTCGATGAACCGCGGCGTCGGCTGCTGCTTCGCCGAAGTCGAAGTCGACACCTACACGGGCAACTTCCGCTTCCTCCGTGCCGCGTACTGCCATGACTCGGGCAACATCATCAATCCGCTGCTCGGCGACGGCGACATGCACGGATCCCTCACCCAGAGCCTCGGCATGGCCACCGAGGGCATTCCGTGGGACAAGGAATTCCCGGGCACGAAGCACTACGCCGTCGGCTATCTCTCGCACCGGCTGCCGACGATCATGGATGTGCCCGAACAGACCAACGTGTTCGTCAACAGCCTCGAGCCGAGGTGGTTCTTCGGCACGAAGGGCTTTGCGGAAACCGCGATCGGCGCGCCGCCCGGCGCGCTCGCCAACGCGATCTACAACGCGTGCGGCGTGCGCATCCGCGAGCACCCGATCACGCGCGACAAGATCATGGCGGGACTGAAAGCCTTGCAGGCCAGAGGGGGGCAGACCGCATGAAACCCGTATCCATCTACAAGCCGGTCACCGTCGAGCAGGCGATCCAGATCCTGTCGCTGCACGGGACCGAGGCGGGCGTCTATGCGGGCGGCACCGATCTGCTGATTCGTCTGAAGAACCGCCTGAAGCAGGCGCCGACCTATCTCGTCGACATCAAGAAGATCGAGAACCTGCGCTACATCAAGGAAGACGGCCAGGGCGGCGTGCAGATCGGGGCGCTCACCAAGCTCGCCGAGGTCGCCGATTCTCCCCTGCTGGCGCAGAAGTACCCGATGCTCGTCCAGGCCGTGCAGAAGATTTCGTCGCCCGAGCTGCGCAACGCCTCGACGGTCGGCGGCGACATCCTGCAGGAAGTCTGGTGCCAGTACCTGCGGGGCGGCTACTCCTGCTATCGCAACGGCGGGTTCATCTGCTACGGCGCGATTGGCGACAACAGCTACTACCACTCCGCCATGGGCGGACGCCTCTGCTACGCCGTCTATCCCGGCGACATCGCGACCGCGCTCATTCCGTACGACGCGAAGGTGAAGCTGGCGACGCCGTTCGGACCCAAAGAGCTGACCGTCGAACACCTCGTGCCGGGTGACGTGATGGTCGATGGGAAGCTGCAGTCGCACGTCGTCCGTTTCAACGAGATCCTGACCGAGGTGACGATCCCCGCGCCGAGACCTGGCTTCAAGGCCTCATTCGAAAAGATCCGGCCGAGAGAAGTGTGGGACTTCGCGATGGCGTCGCTGGCGATGGGCCTGCAGATGCAGGGCACGACGGTTGAGGACGCACGTGTCGTCTTCGGCGGCATTGCGGGCAAACCCTATCGTGAACACACGGTCGAGAATTTCCTGAACGGGAAAACCGTGAGCCCGCAGGTGATCGCGCAGGCGCGGGCGATGGCGCTCGCCAACTCGGCGCCGCTCAAGTACAACGCGGAGAAAATCGACATGGCCAAGGGTCTGCTCGCATCGGGACTCGAAAGGCTCGCTGCCGCATAACGGCACTCGCGGGCGCGATCGGGAGGACCACCATGGGTAGGTTCGTGACCGGATCTGCGTTGCTCGTCTGCGTGCTGCTCGCTCCAACCCTCGCCTTCGCGCAGGCGTCGATCGTCGGCGCCGTGAAAGACACCTCCGGGGCGGTCCTGCCCGGCGTCACCGTCGAGGCGGCGAGCCCGGCGCTGATCGAGAAAGTCCGATCCGCGTTGACCGACGGCAGCGGCCGCTACCGCATCGAAAACCTGCAGCCGGGCACATACATCGTCACCTTCACGCTGCCCGGCTTCAGCATCGTCAAGCGCGAAGGCATCGAGCTGACGGGCAGCTTCGTCGCGTCGGTGAACGCGGACATGCGGGTCGGCACGCTCGAGGAAACGATCACGGTCACGGGTGAAACGCCGATCGTCGATGTGCAGAGCACGGCGCGCCAGCGCGTGCTCGACAAGCAGGTGCTCGACGCGCTGCCGGCCGGGCGCACGATGGCGGCGCTGGGCGGACTCACCCCCGGCGTGACCGCGAGTAATCAGGACGTCGGCGGCCAGCTGGGTGACGGCGTCAGCGCGGGCGGACTGCGGGTGCGCGGCGTGGGCGACTCGCGGATGCTGATGGCCGGCGTGACGACCAACACCAGCTATCGCGTGCTCACCGGCGCCTACAACCTCGCGGCGTACCAGGAGGTGGTGGTCGACACCGGCGGCATCGGCGCGGAACAGGAAGAAGGCGGCGTTCGCGTCAACATCATCCCGCGCGACGGCGGCAATACCTTCAGCGGGACCTCCTTCTTCGCGTTCGCCAACACGTCGACGGCGGGGCACAACCTCACCCAGTCGCTGAAAGATCGCGGGCTGCGCGCGCCTGATTCGCTGAAGCAGATTCTCGACGTCAACCCCGGCTTCGGAGGCCCCATCAAGCGCGACAAGATCTGGTTCAACGGCGCCGTCCGCTACGCCCGCGCCTGGAACTACGTCCCGACGTTCTTCAACAAGAACGCCGGCAATGCGAACGTGTGGACGTATGAGCCGGACCTGGCGCGCAGCGCGGCGTCGAACGAAGGCACGATCAGGAACTTCACGGGACGGCTCACGTGGCAGGCGACACAGAAGCACAAGTTCGGCTTCACCTACGACCCGTCCTATTCATGTGAGTGCCCGCGCCAGCTGACCGCGCGCTTCTCGCCGGAAGCGAACGCCATCAACTACGTCATCACCTCTCCGAATCGCAACCTCGTGGCGCAGTGGACGGCGCCGGTGACCAGCCGCATCCTGCTCGAGTCGAGCATCGTCAGCCGCCACAGCACCGCGGCACGCGCGATCGCGAGCAACGGCAAGGCGACCTCGCTGCCGCGTGATGGAGGGGTCGTGGATGCCGTGAATCCGTACTTCCCGAGGAGTCCCGTTCCGCTCGTGCTGGTGCTGGAACAGTCGACCGGCTTCAGCTATCGCGGCGGCCCCAATGCGCGCATCAGCACGAACAACCTGCTCTACTGGCGCTCGGCTGCGTCGTACATCACGGGAAGGCATGCCTTCAAGGTCGGCGCGATTCTCGGCCGCGTCCCGAACGACGACTACACGTTCACGCTCGACTCGCCGATGGAGTTCCGGTTCAACAACGGCGTGCCCAACCGCATCACGCTCAACGCGACGCCGTTCCGCGAGGTGACCAACCTCGACGCCGACCATTCCGTCTTCGTGCAGGATCGGTGGACGGCGAAGCGGCTGACGGTGACCGGCGGACTCCGCTACAGCTTCCTCCGCATCCGCTATCCCGACACGGTGATCGGTCCCGGCGCCTTCACGCCCAACCGCAACATCGTCATCGCGGGCACCGACGGCGCCACGTGGCACGATCTGTCGCCCCGCAGCAGCCTGGCGTACGACATGTTGGGCAACGGCAGGACCGCGGTGAAGGTCAGCCTGAACCACTACCTCGGCGCGCAGGATCGCAGCACGGTCTTCGGCGCGGATGCGTCGCCCGTTGGACGCCTGATCACCAGCACCACGCGCGCATGGAACGACGCCAACCGCGATTTCGTGCCGGACTGCGATCTGATCAGCCCGGCGGCCAACGGCGAGTGCGGCGTGATGGCGAATACCGCCTTCGGCAGCACGCAGCCGGGCCGCGCCTACGATGCCGACACGCTGCGCGGCTGGAACAAGCGCGTCGGCAACTGGCAGTTCGCCGCCGGCGTACAGCATGAAATCCTGCCGCGCGTGTCGATGGATGTCAGCTACTGGCGGACCTGGTTCGACAACATGGCCGTGATCGACAGCCGCGCCCTGAACGCGGCCGATTACGACGCGTTCAGCATCACGGCGCCGCGCGATCCGCATCTGCCCGGCGGGGGCGGATACGTCATCACCGGCTTCTCCGATCTCAAGCCGGCGAAGTTCGGCATCCCGGGCGACGAGTACGTGACCTTCACGAAGAACTACGGCACGCAGTACGAGCATTGGAACGGGGTCGACATCACCGTCAACGCGCGCGCGTGGCACGGTCTGCTGGTGCAGGGCGGGACGAGCACCGAGCGCAAGAGCACCGACAACTGCGACGTGGCAGCGCAGGCGCCCGAGGTCGGCGTCGCGGGCACGACCGTCCTCAACGCGGGCACCGGCGCCACCACGGTGGGCATCACCTCGACGCTGCCGGCGTCGATGCCGCTCGAGTTCTGCCACGTCCCTGGCACGTTCCTGACGCAGGTCAAGCTGCTCGGCGCCTACACGATGCCGCGCATCGACGTGCAGGTGAGTGCCTCGGTGCAGAGCCTGCCGGGACCCGAGATCACCGCGCAGTACGTGGCGACCAGCGCCGAGGTCGCGCGTTCTCTCGGCCGCCCGCTGTCGGGCAACACCCCCAACGTGACGGTGAATCTCGTCAGGCCACGGTCGATGTACGCCGATCGGACCAATCAGCTCGATCTGCGCATCAGCAAGATCCTGCGGTTCGGCCGCAACCGCACCACCGCCGGGATCGACATCTACAACGCGCTCAACTCGAGCTCCGTGCTCACGCTGAACAACGCGTTCGCGTCGTGGCAGCAGCCGCAGAGCATCCTGCCGGCGCGCTTCGTGAAACTGGTCCTGCAGCAGGACTTCTGAAACACCTCGTTCGGCCGGCGCCGACGGCTACGTCACGGTAGCGACCGTTCCGCGGCGAACCTGATCGCGTCGGGCAGCTCGTGCAGCGAGACGATGGCGCCTGTCGGTTCGAGCATGGCGAGGCGCTTGCCCTCGTCATAGTCGTTGAACATCAGCATCGAGTTGACGCCAACGTCCCTGGCCAGCTCGATGCCGTCTTGCGTGTCGACGAGACACAGCACGTGTTCCGGCTGAACGCCCGCGCTGTCGATCGCTTTGCGCAGCGGCGCCCCCTTCACGCCACCGGCGGTGTCTCTCGACCACGCGCCCGAGAAATACGGCGCGAGCGAGAACTTCTCGAAGAAGCGGTTCGCCGCAGCGGCGGAGAGCGACGAGGCGATGAGCAGCGTGATGTCCATCGCCTGGAGTGCGGCCAGCGCCGGCGCGACATCCTCATACAGCTGCGCACGCTCGATGGCCTGCAGCTCCAGCTGTTCGGCAATCGCGGCATTCGATGGGTTCCATGCGCGGCCGGCCTGCTCCATCAAGTCGAGCAGATACCAGTAGGCCTCACTGCCCGATTCGCCGATCGGCAGTTCGGATTCGAACACGCGCCGCGCGATCTCGTTGAACTCCCCGGCGGGAAATTCGGCAAGGCAGCCGACCGGCTCGATGAGCACGGCCTTGATGATGCGCATCAGGACCGCGGATGGACGTTCGGGCGATATTGCTTATGGCACGACACGCACGACGCGTTGATGGGCGCCTCGAGCGCTGTCAGTGCGTTGAGGTCCTTCGCGCGCGCCGCGCGGTAGGCGGCGGCTCCCGCGTCCACGAGCCTCCTCGCATCGGTCATCCACTGCCCCTGGTCGCGCGCGCGTCCCGGCATCATGAGCACGTTGCCGGACTCCCCGAGCAGGACGGCGCTGCGCTGGAGTGCCATCCATTCCTTGTCGTCCTGCGGACCACCGCGCGCAATCGACAGCAGCAGCTCGTTCGCGGGCGGATAGACCATGCTGGTCATCACGTCCGCCATCGCGCCGACGGGCTGCGTCCCGTTCTGTGCCTGCATCACCACCGCGCCTGCCGCCGTGAGCATCGCTGCGACGAACAGCCATCCGAGGATACGCATGGCGCCTCCCTCGCTGAGCGAGTGTCCAGAATGCCGCGAATGCTAGCACGTTGGCGGCTTGACAGCGTCCGGATGCGGACGTAAGGTGCGCCTGCATTGTGCCCGCGGTGACACGGCGCGAAGTCGGGGGCGAGACCAGATTGATCGGTAGCGACGCGACCACGCTCCGGTCAAGCCGACGCTTGACCGTGCTGCACGACAGGAGTAACGTCTGCCGCAACTCAGTTTGAGGATCGGAACCGGCAATCTACTCCTAAGTCAGGAGACCAGCGATGCGTCGACTCGCGGAGGGTGCGTTCGCGCTCGCTTTGCTCGTCTGTGCTCCTGCTGCGGCCTATGCACAAGTCCTGCTGGCGCGCTTCGTCACGGCTGAACGTGCAATTCGACTTCTGATCGAAAGGACATCCCGATGGGACGCAAGCTTCGTGGCGTGTTGATTGCGGCTTTTGGTCTTGTCGTCGCAGCGGCTCCTGGGTTTGCGCACCACGGATTCGCCGTGGAGTTCGACAAAGACAAGTGCACGGATCTGACCGGCTTGCTTTCGGCGCTCTATTGGGAGAATCCGCACGCGTATTTCGACGTGGATGTGAAGGAAGCCAGCGGCACGATGGTGACCTGGCACCTGGAAATGATCACCCCCAACGCTCTGAAAAGGAACGGCACCACGCGGGACGATTTCCAGACGGGTATGGGAAAGTCCGTCAGCGCCAGGTTCTGCCCGACCAAGGCTGGTGGTACGCCGTACAGAGGAACGGCGGAATTCATCAAGCTGGCGGACGGCCAATTGCGGGTCGTCGGGCAGAATATTGAGAATTTGACGCCTGCGCAGATTCACTTCTGAACGACATCGAAGGTCCTCTCGAAAAGGGGAGAACTTGACATGAGAGACATGAAGCGGCCGTTCCGCAATGGCC
Organism: Vicinamibacterales bacterium; assembly: GCA_035571515.1. Taxonomy (GTDB): domain Bacteria; phylum Acidobacteriota; class Vicinamibacteria; order Vicinamibacterales; family UBA2999; genus Gp6-AA40. The sequence continues at coordinate 14,940 of DATNCQ010000232.1, read as the reverse complement.
TTGGGAGCGCGGGAGTCGTACTGGCGGCTGTGTGCATGGTTTCCATGCCTGCCTTTGGTCAGGTGAACACCCATGGCGCGCAGTCTGGAGGAAAACCTCCTGTGCCCATCGTCGGCGGCTTTGACAAGGTGAAGGTATTGCCGCCGGGCGGACCTGTGCCTCGCACCGCGGACGGACATCCGGACCTGACCGGACGTTGGTATCCAAACCCGTCTGGACGAATGCTGCAGTTTGCTTACCCGCTCGAAGAAGCGACCATCAGGCAGTTCGATCCCAAGGTGACGCCGGAGGAGAACGTTTCCTTCAAGCCTGGCATCGACGCAAAGTACAGGAAGCCGGCCCCTTACGGAGAATGCGATCAGGCCGGCGTTCCGAGCGCGGCATTAGAGCAGATCAGCCAGCACGCTCCCATGGAGTTGATTTCACTCCCTGGCGGGAAGTTGTGGCAGATGTTTGAATACCCGATGGACGTTCGTCTGATACACACTGATGGACGCCCGCATCTCAAGAATCCGGATCCCACTTTCAATGGCGACTCGACCGCTCATTGGGAGGGAGATACCCTCGTCATCGACGTGATTGGCATTGATGAAAGGATGAGGGTTATTACGGGTGCGGGAGCAGGGTGGTGGCCGAGCGACAAGATGCACGTGGTCGAGCGCATCACTCGCACCTCGAAGAACCACCTTACCTACCAAATCACCATTGAGGACCCGGTGGTGCTGGCAAAACCCTGGAAGTCGGCGCCTCGTGCATGGTCGCTGGCGCAGGATCCCAACGATTATTGGACTGAGGTCTTCTGTACTCTTAATGAGGAACCAGCGGAAATACAGAGACAAAAGGCAGCGCAGGCGACTGGCAAGTGAAAAGCGGATGACCTGATGCGTCGGTCTCGCACCATTGGTCAACGAGTGGCTTCGACGGCGAAGTTCGGCGATCAGTCGAGTGCCGAGCTGTCTCCGGCGACGCATCCGACCGCCGACGCTCGCGGACAGCTGCAGCGCATTCTTCAGAGCGACACGTTCAAGTCCGCCGCGGGTCTGCGCACCCTGCTGACGTTCGTCATCGAAGAGACCCTCGCCGGCCGTCGCGACCACCTGAAGGAATACTGCCTGGGCACGATGGCGCTCGGCAGGGGCGGGTCGTTCGATCCGAAGATCGATCCGATCGTGCGCGTCCAGATGGGTCGTCTGCGGCAGCGTTTGCAGCACTACTATGCGACGCAGGGCAAGCTCGATCCGATTGCGATCGGCTTCGTCAAAGGCACGTACGTGCCCACCATTCACGATCACCGGCGTGATGCAGACGGTGACGAGCACGCTGATCCTGCGGGTGCCGATGGCGGGTTTACCGCCGACGACGTGAACATTCGCGCGCGGTATCTGCTCGGCCAGCGCAACGTGGCACGTGTGCGAGAGGCTGCGGCCCTCGTCGACGCGCTCCTGCAGAAGACACCATCGTTCGCGCCGGCGTATGTCACGGTCGCCGAATGCTACCGGCAGTACACAGTTCTTGAGATGATGCCACCGGCCGAAGCCGTGCCGAAAATGAAGGCGGCGTGCGAGCGGGCGCTCACACTCAATCCATGTTCCGCGGAAGCCCATGCGGCGCTGGCGGGCGTTCTCGCGTGGGGCTGGAACTTCGCCGCCGCCGAGCGCGAGTACGAGCTGGCGGTCGATAACGGAGGGCAGAGCGCGTTTACGTGCCAGCGATACGCGGTTCATCTCGCCGCGACCCAGCGCTTTGCCGAAGCAGTTGATTACGCCAACCGCGCGTGCGATCTCGATCCGCTCTCGGCGGCCTGCGAGCACACCCGGGGCGTCGTCCACTACTGGCGCCACGATTTCGCTCGGGCGCTCGAGAGCGCTCGGAACGCCCTTGTTATCGCTCCGCAATTCGGCCTGGGCCACCACCTGCTTGGCTTTGTGTACCTGCACGCGCACGAGTATGGGCCGGCGACCGAGGCGCTCGCCCAGGCAACGGCGCTATCCGGCGCCAGCACGTTCGACGTCGGTTACCAGGCGTACGGTTTCGCGTGTGCGGGCAATGACGTGAAGGCGCGCGAGATTCTCAAGAACCTCTTTGCGGCGGCGCAGCACCAATACGTCGCGCCGCTCAGCATCGCTCACTGTTATCTCGGGCTTGGTGTATTCGACCAGGCGCTGGACTGGATCCATCGGGCTTACACGCCAGGAATGGGCCAGTGGCCATATTATCTGGCGGCGCCTTTCTACGAACCGCTTTGGCGCAACGATCGATTCCAGTCGATCCTCGAACGAATCGGGCTCTCCCGGCCCGCTGCGCCGGCGGCGGTCAGGTAACCGTTACCCCTCGTTACTTGGCGCGCGAGACACGCCGCGCATAATCGCGACTGGCGGAGCGGAAGGCTCTGTCGGCGGTGGTGACGGAGACCGTCTCTCAAGGGAGGAACCACTATGGGTCGCGCAATCATCGCGGCGGCGGCGATCGTTCTGTGCGTTCTGACGCAACCACTGCAGGCCGATAGGAGAGATCGATGTACGAACGTCGATGGAACGCTGGTGTTTCACGCCACCAGCCCCGACTCGTTCGAGAGCGTCCTGAGCGGCGATCTGCAGGGGATTCTCGTCGGCACCAACTTTCGAATCGTCAAGGTCGGCGATGACGGGACGCTGTTCGGCGTCGTCGATCACGCGTTCGTGAGCACTCGCGGCACGTTCTACACGTTCGCGGAAGTCGTCCTGTCGCCGATTGGCGCAAATCTGTACCGCACCAGCGAGCGCAACTTCTTCCTCGGCGGCACCGGCGATTTCACCGGCGCGAATGGCACGCTACTGATCCAGGCGTTCGCGGATTTCACCATCGGCGCCGGCTCGGGTCACTATCACGGCCGCCTTTGCGCGGGGGCCTTTTCCTGAGATGGAGGATCTCGTATGTCAGAGGCGAACAAGATTATCGCGCGGCGCCTGCGAGAGGAATGTTTCAGCAGTGGCGATATGAGAATGGCCGATGAGCTGCTCGACGAGAATTACGTTTACCACGGTCCGACGATCATGGAGGAGGTGCGAGGACGGGAGGCATTCAAGCAGGCGGCGGCCGCCTTTCGTGCCGCGTTGCCGGATCTCCGCGCAACGGTCGAAGATCAAATTGCAGAAGGAGACAAAGTCGTCTCTCGCTTCGTTTCTCGTGGCACACATACGAACGAACTCATGGGCGCACCGGCGACGGGAAGGCAAATTACGATCAGAGGCACGGATATCAGTCGTATACGTGACGGCAAGATCGTGGAAGCCTGGGTCATGCGGGATGCTTTGGCGATGATGCATCAGCTGGGGTTGGTGCAGGCGGCACGCACGTAACGAGGCGGGCTGGGTTCTATTCCGGGCACATAGGTAACACCTGATCCGGAGACATGGGTAAACACGTTCGCTTGGCGACTCGAACCGTTTACCTGCATCAAGTCGCACGGTGGAGCTGCGATCTTTGCGACCGCACGAAAACAAGAACAGCGGCTGATCCGCGGGTCTCAGCAGCTGGGCCGTTGAGCGCGGCGGGAACTTGGCAAAGGCTTGGCTCTATGCCGAGCGAGACGTTCGTGAATCCGGATCGCTGGGAACGCATCAGGCAGCTCTTCGAAGAAGCGCTCGGCCGGCCCCGTGACGAGCGCACAGCATTCCTGTTGGCGGTGTGCGGCAGTGACCACGATCTCCGTGCGCACGTCACGCAGATGCTCGGGCACTACGAATCGCCGGGCGATTTTCTCGAGACCCCGGCCGCTCCCGTGCAGGGGGCGGCATTCGGTTCCGATTCACGCCTCCAGTCCACCATCGGCCCAGGCACCCGGGTCGGACCGTATGAAGTCGCCGCCCTGATCGGCGCCGGCGGCATGGGCGAGGTCTATCGCGCCCGCGATACGCGGCTCGGACGGGAGGTCGCTATCAAGGTGCTCGCCCCGCACATCGCAGGCGACGGGCAATCGCGAGCGCGATTCGAGCGGGAGGCCCGTGCCGTTGCCGCGCTGAACCATCCACACATCTGCACGCTGCACGATGTCGGACATCAAGACGGAATCGACTTCCTCGTGATGGAGTACGTGGTTGGTGAGACGCTGGCGGCGCGACTGGCGAAAGGGCCGCTGCCCGTCGCAGTGGCGCGTCGTTACGCAGTGCAGATTGCGTCGGCGCTCGATCGAGCGCACCGCGCCGGCATCGTGCATCGCGATCTGAAACCGGCGAACGTGATGCTGATCAAGGAGGGCGTGAAGCTTCTCGACTTTGGCCTCGCCAAGGCCCCCCTGCGCGCAGCAAGCACGGAATCAGACCCGACCTACAGCCTGACGGCGCCCGGCATGATTCTCGGCACACTGCATTACATGGCGCCGGAGCAGCTCGAAGGCAAGCCGACCGACGCGCGCACCGACATTTTTGCCTTCGGCGCGGTTCTGTTCGAGATGCTCACCGGTCGGAAAGCATTTGCGGGGAACAGCCAGGCGAGTGTCATCGCCGCGATACTCCAGAACGCACCACCCCGACTGGCAACGCTCGTCCCGCAGGCGCCGCTGTTGCTCGACCATGTGGTGAAACGCTGCCTGGCGAAGGATCCGGACGATCGCTGGCAATCCGCGCGTGATCTGGTGCTCGAGCTCGAATCGATCGACGACGTGGTTCTCCCCTCGACCGCCGTGGTGCCGGCGAAGGTGAATCCGCGGCGGCGGGCCCTGCCGTGGCTGGCTGCCATCCTCACCGGTGTCATCGTCGCTGTGTCGACCAGGGCCTTGATACAAGTCCCACCGAGGCCGGTGACCCGATTCCTCGCCACGCTGCCGGACATGCCCTCCTTCAGTGGGTTCACGGGTTCGGAAAACATCGCGATCTCGCCTGATGGCACGCGCATCGTCTATCGCGGGAACACCGGCGGGCGTTCTCACCTCTACGTGCGCCGAGTCGATCAGCTCACCGGCACCTCGTTGTTCAGTGAAGGGGAATTCACCAATCCCGTCGTTTCGCCGGACGGTGCCTGGGTGGTGTTTCGCGGTCCCGACTTGACATGGAAAAAGGTGCCGATCGTCGGTGGTCCGGCGATAACGATCTTCGCGGCCAGGAGCGCGGTGGCCGGACGCGGTGCGAGTTGGGACCGCGACGGCACGATCGTTGTCAGCGAGGGGAATGTCCTGTGGCGGGTACCAGCGGGCGGCGGCGAACCCGTTGCGCTCACCTCTCTGGACACGAAACGGGGTGAGGTGGCGCACGTGTGGCCCGAGGTCCTGCCCGGGGGCAAGGCGGTACTGTTCACGGCCGCGCGAGGGACGGGATTCGAGAATCACGACATCGCTGTTGTCGATGTAACGACCGGCGAGCGGCGAATCCTTGTTTCAGGCGGCAGCCGGCCGCGATACGCACGGAGCGGACACCTCGTTTATGGCGTGAACGGGACGTTGATGGCCGCTCCATTCGATCCCGACCGCCTCCAGCTTCTGGGCAACGCCGTACCCGTCGTACAGGACGTCTTGACGAACGCGTCGACCGGAGCCGTTGAATTCGCGGTGTCGGCGGACGGCTCGCTGGTCTACGTCACAGGGCAGAGGCTCGAAGTGAAGCGATCACTCGTATGGAGCGATCGGAACGGCCGTGAGGAAACTCTACGGGCACCACTTCGTAACTATATGTCTCCCCGAATCTCGCCGGATGGAAGCAAGGTTGCCCTCAACCTGCGCGAGGAGGAGACCGACATCTGGATCTGGGATTTCAACCGCGCGACGCTGACGCGCCTCTCCTTTGATCCGGGACTGGATCGCTTTCCCGTGTGGTCACCCGACGGCCGACGAATCGCGTACTCCTCGCAATACGGCGGAAGCCTCCGGGGCAACCTCGTTTGGCAGGCCACCGATGGGTCCGGCACCGTGACACGGCTCGCCGACGGCGGGGGCGCTCAAGTCTTCCCCAGCTCGTTCTCGCCGGACGGCAGCCGCATCTTCGTCTACGGTGATGATGCCCGCACCGATCAGGACAACGACGACATCGGCGTCGTCCAACTCCAGGGCGGGCAACGCGTCATCCCGCTGCTGCAGACGAAGTTCAGCGAGCAGAACCCGGAGGTGTCACCCGACGGCCGCTGGCTGGCGTACAACTCGAACGAATCGGGACGCCACGAAGTCTATGTGCGGCCATTCCCGGACGTTGAGAGCGGCCGTTGGCAGGTGTCAACGGCAGGCGGGAGCGAGCCCACGTGGGCCCGCAACGGCCGGGAACTGTTCTTCCGCAACGGCATGGCGGTGATGTCTGCGCCCGTCAAGACCGAGCCGCGGTTCGTGTCCGGCAACCCGACCATCGTCTTTCAGGGTGACTACGCGACACCACCGGGAGGTCGAACGTATGACGTGTCGCCTGATGGCCGGCGATTCCTGATGATCAAAGAGGCGACCCAGGACACGCCGCAGGCGCACATCATCGTCGTGCAGAATTGGACGGAGGAGCTGAAGCGTCTCGTCCCTGTGGACTAACTGGAATGCAGGCGCATCGCGCGGCCCCATTACCCACGATTGTCCGCTTTCCCGCATACAAACATAGCGGTGAAGCCACCGCGTCACTGACGGCTGTCGTGTCGAAGATCCATGCATCCACGAGATCGATTGGGTAGCCGTAGAGCAGGGCGTGCCGATCCCGCTTCGGTGGACGAGCCGGCCGAGGGCGGCGGCAGCGTCCACGACGACGTCCCGGACACGCAGGCACAGCTGGCGTTGGCGCGGGAGTGTGCCAGCGATCGGGAACTGTTTGCGGCTCTCCATGCCGAACTGAAGCGCATCGCGCGCGCGATGATGCGTCGCGAAAACCCGGCTCATACACTGACGCCGACGGGCCTCGTGAACGAGGCGTTCATCAAGCTCTTCAAAAGCGCGGTGCCGTCCGACTTCTGGTCGGATCCGTCGCGAACGCGCGGCTTCATCGCGCGCATGATGCAGCAGATCCTGAACGATCATGCCGATGCGCGGCACGCTGAAAAGCGTGGCGGCAACCGCCATCGCGTTCCACTCGAGACGGAGGCCGACGACAAGGACGGCCGCTCGAATCGACAGGTCGTCAGTTCCGAATTGCTTGTCACTCCGGAAGTGTCGGAGGTCATTGTGGGTGTGCGGCAGGGCATGGCCGCGCTCGAACGTGTCTCTCCGCGGCAGGCTGAGGTCCTGCGGCTCTCCTTTTACAGCGGTCTCACGTACGACGAAATCGCGGCGTGTCTCGACATCTCGAGAGAGACGGTGAAGCTCGATCTGCGCAAAGCCAAAGCGTTTCTCAAAGTCGCCATCGCGTAATCCGGCGCATCACCCTTTCGACCACGCGTTCCCGCATTCAACCACAGCGGCGAATCTCGCCGCTGGTTGGAGGCGGGTATGCGCGGGAAGATTGGGCTACGGGCGGCGATCATCGCCACGGCGCTTGCGTGGAACGCCGGGATGGCGACGGCGGAAGATCACACGGAGATCGGACCCGATGTGGGTGGTGTCGCGACGCGATCACGCGTCAGGCCGATGACCCCGCGTCTGTCAGCGCTGGTCGCCGAAGCCAGCCAGCGGTCCACAACCTTCCACAATCTCGTGACACGCATCGACGACACGGACGGCGTTGTCTACCTCGTTGAACAACGCTGCGGCGTGCTGAACGCGTGTCTGCTGCACGCCGTCAGGATCGCGGGGCCGAATCGTCTGCTCCAGATCAACGTGGATGCCCGGAAAACGGATTCCAGTGTGATGGCGTCCATCGGGCATGAATTGCAGCACGTCGTCGAAGTGCTGTCGGACCCGACGATCAGAAGTGCGCCGACCATGCGGCTGTTTTACCGGCTGAAGTGCTCACTCTGCGGGAAGGAGTACGAGACCGATGCGGCCGTGCGCGCCGGCCTCCGCATCGGCGACGAGTTGCGCAGCGGCCCGACGCCACGCACCTTTGCGCGACGACAGGGCGGCGATTAATCGCGAATCGTCAGGGGCGAGATTCCACATTGATCACGCGCCACTCTCCGCTGTGGAGCTTCACCACGCGCACGCGCGTACGCGAATCGCCGCAGACATCGATATCTGCGATACGCGATCCGAATGCGGGAGCGCGGGTCGTGCAGGACGCGGGCAGGGCTTGAACGCCGTATATCGGCTGGACGGCGATTCTGGCCACTTCGACCGGATCGTTGCGCCACGGCTGGTGGCCGCCGTAGTTGACGCTGATCAGGTCTTCCGCATGAACATCGATGGCCGTAATTCGCCAACCGTCCGGGGTCCGCGTGAGTTGGAGCGTGCCTTCGTACCATGCCACCGCGGGCACCGCATCGTTGAAGACGACGGTTCGCTCCTCCTCCACGAACACCGCACCCTCACGCGCCGTGCTCTTCGACGCCATCAGGTGCGCCTGCAACAACTGCACGTGCGCCAGTTCCGCATACGTATCTTCAAATGCCTTCGGTGGCATCTTCTCCTTCAATGAGGGAGCGAGCAACTGGTACGCGCGAGTAAACCTGCCGCCAACGTATCCCCCATACTGCGCCCGCACTCCAGCGGAACCGTCGAATGCCTTGTACCAATCCCGCACCGCCTGTTCGACGTCATTCGACACACTTTGAGCGACGAACGAGGCGAAGAGAAATGCCAAGAGGAATACGGAGTTCATTGCTTGTCTCGCGACGGAAAGTAAATGTGTGATTTCACTCCGAATATCCTACTGTCGAAGCGCGCGGTTCACTGTCTGCCCCTCACGGTCGCCTCGCTATCTCCGGCTGCAGGTGGCGGCGATCGGCGTCCTCGTTGCGGCGGTGATCAACCTCTACTTCACGATGATACCGATGTTGTTTCCTCCGCCACCTGACTACCTGCCGGGAGGTCCGAACACACTGCCACCTCCACAACAGCGTCTGCCACTGCCGCCGCAGTAAGTGCACGGGCAGGCGCCGGTGAAGTCGGGCTTTCCCGACGATGGCGCGGTCCGCCTGTGACGTCTTTCGTGGAACGGGGAAAGGTGCAAGATGAGACAGCCGGTCGGACTGGGTATCAACCGGTGGTCGATACGATCATGAGCGATTTTCGCGCCGGCCTGGGCTCCTAGCGCAGCGCTGCAGCGCCGATGAGCGCTTCCTTCCTCGCGCGGCTCCAGGGCTTGAGTTCCCGCTCGCGCTTCAACGCGGCGCTCAGCGATTCGCATTCTTCGACGTAGACGAGTGCCACCGGCAGCCGCGAACGCGTGTACTTCGCGCCCTTGCCCGAGTTGTGAACGTGCAGTCTCTTGTGCGGGTCGCGTGCGAGGCCCGTGTACAACGTGCTGTCGGCACAGCGGACGATGTAGACGAAATACATCCGGCACTGGTGATCAGAATAGCGCGAAGTCCCGTGTGATCTGCTGCAGCACCTTCGGATCGACGAGGCGGGTGTCTGCCTTGTCGGGCTCGCCCTCGGAGTAGACCGTCAGCTTCACCGCGCTGCACTGCGGCCCGAGCGCCGCGGGATCGAACACGTAGAGCCCCTCATCGATCGCCTCGGTGTCAGAGACGCGGTGCTCGACGACGAACGGGTGAACCGGCATCACCTCGGTGTCGCCGCAGAAGGCACGCATCCGCAGGAATCCGGACTTCACGCGCTTGATGGGCGGCAACGCCACCCCTTGCGTCATCGCCGCTCCGCGCGCCACCTTGGCCCACAGTCCTTCCACCATTTTGGGCGTCACGCGCACCACCAGCGCACGCGGATAATCGGCCAGGTATTCCGACCAGGTGCCGAAGTCCATCACCGGACGCGGAGCCTGATCCTTCGCGCCGTAGGTGTGAACCGGTGTGATGAAGGCGACATCGAAGCCGGTGGTGCTCATCGGATACGGGCTGAGGCTGCCGGCACGATTCTTCACCGCCTCACGCAGCGCGTTGACGGCCACCGGCGGCGGGTCGAGCGGCAGGTGCGTCGCATCCGGCGGCATCGCCCCGGCCATCTTCTTCTCCGCCGATGCCATCACCTCGCACGCCTGGTCGATCCTGACCACCCGCGTATCCGAGCGGTTATCCGGATCCCGATCGTCGATCGTGGTGAATCCAACCAGGCCACCGACCGTGAACACCGGTCCCCCGGAACTTGCCCGCGCGGGCGCGAGATCCGACAGCAGCAGACGCGGCCCGACGCCAGTGACCTTCCCGGGCGTCAGCCCCTTGTACCCCGTCAGCTCCGCGCCGATGGAGTACAGCTCCTGGCCGTTCGCCACCGGCGGCCTCGTCTGGCCGCATTCGAGCGGCAGCGCCCGCAGTGCCGAGATGGTCGATGGATTGACCCAGAGAATCGCCACGTCGCGCGTGGGATCCATCGCGAGAACGATCGCCGTGACCTTGACGTCAGCCGTCAACTGCACCTCCGCGAAGGTCGCGGTGCCGACGACGCGCTGATTGGTGATGAGCAGACCCCGGGCGTCGACGATGAAGGCCGACGCGTGCCGGGTCGGTGTCCACAACGCGACGACACTTTCTTGCGACCGGGAGGCGAGAAACGACGGATCCGTGTCCGCAGGCGTGGTCGATGTCGCCGCTGCCGTCGCGGCGACGAACGATGCATTGGCGGCTGTCAGTTCGAGCGTGGTGTCACGGCCCGACACGATATCGAGACGCTGCGCCCATTCGTAGCTCTTGCCCTCGAACACCACCGGGCGATCGGACTCCACCGCATACCGCCCGGGACGCAGCGCGACGTCGGCCGTGCCAGCCAGCGTGGTGAGAATGCGCCGCGGCGCTGTGGTTGGCGGCTCGTCGCTGATGAGCAAAGCATGCCGTGCCACCGGCGTCTTCCTGCCGGTAGCGTCGGTCAGGGTCACCGTGATGTGCAGCGTGCTCGGCGCCTGGGCGTACGTCGCCGGCGAGCTGATGGCGAACAGGGTTGCAACGAGCAGTGCACGACCCACAAAGCCATCGTCCGCTGGGGACGGGTCACTGTCAACCGCGCCTGTTGGTCGACGGCGCGTCGGAGAGTTCTGCAGGCCGAACGGCCCTGACGGGGAATCTTTTTCGCGGCGGGGAAAAGTTCGCAGGCCGCCCGTCCCGCCACATCCGCGATCGCCGTAAACCGCTGAAAACCAGCCAACACGACGTGAAAACCGGCCGGCACGGCCGTTGCCCCATCGGCGGCTGTGCGACCGCTGGTCGCCGCCTCACATCGAAGGAGCCGTCATGAAACATCCCAAGTCTTCACTCGCCGCCCTGGCTGCCGTCCTGACACTCGGTCTGCATGCGGCGGCCACAGCCGGCGCGGCGTCGCCCGCGAGTGTGTCGCTATCGTCGGCACGCGTGTCGATTGCGGGCACGTCGAACATCCACCCCTATACCGCATCGACGAACGATGTCCGCGTCGTTCGGGTCCAGATCGCAACCACCGTCGCCGGAGGCGATTGGGCTGACGTGCTCACGCCGGGCGCGATTGGGGCCTTCGAGCTCTCGATTCCCGCGGCCACGCTGTCTTCACCGAGAGAGGGCATCGACAAGACGATGCACAAGGCGCTGAAGGTCGCGGAGTTTCCCGAGATCACGTTCCGGCTGTCGCGGCTCGAAGCCGCGGCGGCGCCGGCTGCCTATCGCGGCGTCGGGATGCTTCGCATCGCCGGCGTGGAGCGTGAGGTCACCCTCGAGCTCAAGACGCGGCGGAACGAATCGACCCTCACGGTGAGGGGCGAGACGCAGCTGCTGATGACCGACTACGGCATCACTCCGCCGAAGGCCATGCTCGGGATGTTGAAGACCGATCCCCGGATCACCGTCACGTTCGAGACCGAGTTGACCATGGCGGCCGCACCGGTCTCGACGAACTGATAACGCAGTCACCGCGCAGAGGACACGATCATGACGACCACACTTCGTTTCACCACGGCGCTGCTGGCGCTGCTGGCGTGCACGTCGCCGGCGGCGGGTCAGCAGGCGACTGGAACCGAACCTGCCGGGACGGCAACGGTGAGTGCGCCGGCAGCGGCGCAGGACGAGGCCCCCGCCGCCGAATCGTCCTGGAAGAAAGGGCGGCCGATTACGATGCAGTACTTCCGTCCGCTCGACAAGCGCGGCATCAACGTGTTCGAGACCACGAAGAGCCCGGGCGTCGAGTTCACCGGGTTCAAGCTCGATTTCGGCGCCGCGTTCACCTCGCAGGTCCAGAACCTGTCGCACAGCAACACCGCCGTGCCGGTGATGGCCAGCGGCGTCGACACCAATCAACTCGCCGACATCGGCTTCGGCTTCAACAACTCGACCGCGAACCTCGCGTTGAACGCGCAGGTGGCGCCCGGGATCCGCGTCGCGCTGACCAGCTACCTGTCCTCGCGCCATCACAACGAAACGTGGGTGAAGGACGGATACATGCAGATCGACCAGTCGCCCATCGACCTGCTTCCGCTGCGGATGCTCTTCGAGATCGCCACCGTGCGCGTCGGCCACATGGAAATCAACTACGGCGACGCGCACTTCCGCCGCAGCGACAACGGCAACGCGATCTACAACCCGTTTGTCGGCAACTACATCATGGACGCCTTCACCACCGAGATCGGCGGCGAGGTGTACCTCAAGACGTCAGGCGTCATCGCGATGGGGGCGATCACCGGCGGCGAGATCCGCGGCACGGTGCTGACACCCGGCCAGCGCGGACCGACGCTCATCGGCAAGCTCGGCGTCGATCGCAACGTGAAGAAGGACCTTCGCGTGCGCCTCACCGGGTCGATGTACAAGACCGACAAGGCGATGAACAGCACGCTCTATGGCGGCGACCGTGCCGGGTCCCGCTACTACTACGTGCTCGAAAACACCGCCGCGACCGAGACCGCGCAGAAGGACTCGGGACTCATCAACCCCGGCTTCAAGAACAAGGTGACGGCGTTGCAGATGAACCCGTTCGTGAAGTTCCGCGGCCTCGAGTTGTTCGGCGTGCTCGAGCGCGCCGAGGGCAGCGCGGCCACCGAGACCACGCAACGCGTGTGGAAGCAGTACGCGGGTGACGTGGTGTATCGATTCCTCGACGACAACCTGTTCGCCGGCGCGCGCTACAACCGGGCGCACGGGGAGCTCGCCGGGATCGCCGGCGACGCGGGTGCGAATCGCTGGCAGCTCGGTGCCGGCTGGTTCGTCACGCCGCACGTGCTCGCGAAGGCCGAATACGTGAACCAGAAGTACTTCGGCTATCCGCCGGCCAACATCAAGAACGGCGGACAGTTCCACGGGACGATGCTCGAAGGCGTCATCGCGTTCTAGCTGAAGGAGGCCATGACGTGAATACCCGGTCTGGCAGCGCGTTCGTGGCGGCGGCGTGGGCGTTCTGCGCCGCCGTCGGGCTGTTGGCGGCCGGCACTGCAGAAGGACAGGTCACTGTCCGCGAACAGGCGGGCATCTACACTGTTGACGCCACTTTCAACGTGTCACAGCCCGCGTCGAGGGCACTGGCCACGTTGACGGACTACGAGCAGATTCCCCGCTTCATGCCCGAGGTGCAGACCAGCCGCGTTCTCGAGCGCGGCGGCGATCGCGCGGTCGTCGAACAGGACGCGCTTGCGCGATTCATGATGTTCTCGAAGAGTGTCCACCTCGTGCTGGAAGTGGAGCAGGGACCGGCCGCCGTCCGGTTCAGGGACCTGTCAGGCCAGAGCTTCTCCAGCTACGAGGGCGCATGGGTATTCACGGAACGGGACGGCTACACCGCCATCAGATACCAGCTCTCAGCCAGACCCGCCTTTGACGTTCCCGACTTCCTCCTCAAACGGCTGCTCAAGCGCGACGCGACACGCATGATCGAGCGTCTCCAGCGGGAAATCGCGGCACGGGCGCAGTAACTCGACGCCGAGAGGCGGACCCCTCAGGTCCGCCTGGAGCGGGTTGCGTAGAGGCGGACCGTGACGTCCGTCTGGAAATGGTGTGTCGAGGCGGACCTTCAGGTCCGCCTGGAGCGAAGCGTGTGACTACGGGACGACGTTGATCCCTGACGGCTTGGCCAGGCTGTCGGTGTACTGGATCGCCTCCGACGGGATGCACAGCGTCTCGGGAAACTCCTGCGCCTTCATCCAGTAGAGGTTGGCGCGCATGAACGTCCACGGCTTCGTGTAGAACTTCGGATCGGTCACCGTGGCGGTGACCTGCAGGTTGTACTGGTCGAGACGCCTGTAGCGCTCCTCGATGTGCGCCATGGAGCTGCGCGGATGTCCCACCGTGTCCAGCCACGCGCGTTCGTCCAGGCCCGTCGTGTCGATGACGAGCGTGGTGTCGTTCTCCCAGTGGCCGACCGAATACCCGTAGTAGCGCGATTCGGGAGCACCCCTCACGTCGACGGCCTTCGGCAGCGCGCGGCCATCCATCCAGATCTCGCGCCAGAGGCGGTTCTGCTCGTATGCGATGAGGATGCGGTTGGGCGCGGCGCCGAAGAGCACTCCGCCCCGGTTGGTGATCGCGTACGTGAGCACGTTGCGCGGGAAGCCGAGCGGGTCGCAGGTGATGGCCGGGTCGTTCGATGCGCCGGGCTGGGCGTCGGCGTTGCTCCCGAGATTGGTGGCGATGTTGTACGCCTTGCGTTGCTTGAGGATCGCCTCGCCCGCGGGCGTCATCGGCGGCACGGGATCGGGCTTGTTGCTGGTGCCGGGTCCTACCCACGCGCCGGACAGGTCGCGTTTCGGCGCGGGGCCGGGTGGGTTCAGCATCTTCGGGATGCCCTCGGAGATGAATCCCCCGCTGACGCGCTGACCCTCTTGAGCAGATGGGTCGACGACATAGGCGGCGAGCAGCGCCAGCACCGCAGCCATTGAAGTCAGGATGGAGTTACGCACGGTGTGCCTCCTCATTACTTCTTCACGCGGTCACTGCCACGAGTCGACAGCCTTCTTTGGCAGCGACTCCGGGGTGTACTCATTCAGCTCGAGCCGAGTGCCATCGGGATCGAAGACGTTGACGTTCTTGACGTGGGCTCCTGGAGAAACAGTTACCGCCTGGCCGATC
>DATNCQ010000231.1:0-10731 GCA_035571515.1 Vicinamibacterales bacterium | reverse complement strand
GAATCTTCATGAACTCGCCGCATCCTGACGGCGAGATCGAGTGGTTCATGGGCGACTCACGCGGCCGCTGGGAAGGCGACACGCTGGTGGTCGACGCCAAGGACTTCACCAGCCAGACCTGGTTCGACCGCAGCGGCAACTTTCACAGCGAGGCGCTGCACGTGATCGAGCGCTACACGCCGCTTGGCGCCAATAACATCAACTACGAAGTCACCATCGAAGACCCGAAGGTGTTCACCAGGCCGTGGAAAATGAGTATGCCCCTGTACCGCCGCCTGGATAAGGGCATGCGCATCCTCGAAAACGAATGCTACGCGTTCGGGTTCGAGCACACGTGGTTGAGGCCCCCGCAATGAAGCAGTGGTGTTCTGCGTTGATCGTGTTCGCTGTCGTGGCCGTCGCGGCGTCGAGCCCGTACGTGATCGTTGCCGAGGGGCAGGACGCTCAGCGACCGGCGGCACCGGCCGGCGGGTACGCGCCGGCGCGGACGCCGGACGGTCAGCCGGATATCCAGGGGGTCTGGAATCCGATCGGGACGTTCTACAACATCCAGGACCTGGAGTTTCAGGCGCGCTTTCAGAACTTCAGGGACGACCCGTCGCGGCGCGGCAAGAGTCTCATCATCGATCCGCCGGACGGAAAGATCCCGTATCAGCCATGGGCGTTGGCCAAGTCCAACGAAGTCCTTCAGCACCATGAAGACCCGACGCCGCAGTACCTCGATCCGAACGCGCGCTGCTTCATGCAAGGCGTCCCTCGCCACCTGAACAACCGCGAGTTCGAGATCTTCCAGCCGCCCGGCTACATCGTCGTCTTCAACATGGCGCATCACACCTATCGCGCGATTCCGCTGAACGGCGGTCCGCACATTCCGGAGCGCATCAAGCTGTGGATGGGCGACTCACGCGGCCGTTGGGAGGGCAACTCGCTGGTCGTGGACGTCACCAACAACAACGATCAACCGTGGTTCGACGTCGTCGGCTCCTTTCACAGCGACGCCATGCGCGTGACAGAGCGTTTCGTGCCCATCAACGCCGACACGATCGAGTACACGTCGGTCATCACCGATCCGAAGGTCTATACGAGACCGTGGACGATGAAGCTCACCTTCAACCGCAACAAGGACTACGGGTCCGAGCTGTACGAAGAGGCGTGTTTCGAGAGCAACGGGCCCTCGCTCGACCTCATGCTGACCAGGCCCGGCAAGTAGGCCTGCCCGGCCCGACGCGCGGCTGGGCCTTCGGTGTCAGACTGCCGCGGGAGCCGGGCCGCGGCGGTGCCGGAGCACGAGTCGCAGCGCCCATCCGAGGGCAACCGCGATCGTCAGGTCGCGGATCGCGGCGCCGGCGGTCGCGACGATCGCCGCGACCGCCACCAGGATCGACAGCACGCTCAGCGCCGGTCCCCACGGCACCACGACCGGTGCCGGCCCATCGCGCCGTCGCAGGACGATCAACGCCGCGCAGGTCGATCCGTACATGAGCAGGCGCGCCATCGCAGAGAACGTCGCGAGGTAGACGAACGTTCCGGAAGCGGTCAGGAGCCAGATGGTCGCTGCGCTGACGAAAATGGCGACGGCAGGCGTACGCCGCTCCGCATTGACCGAGGCCAGCACCGACGGCAGGTCGCCGTGCTCGGCCAGCGCGTAGAGGGCGCGCGGCGTCGTGAGCATGTTGGCCGTGAGCGCACCGGCGCACGACAGCACCGCCGTCATTGAAACGATTGCGGCTCCATGTGCACCGAGCGCTGCAGCAGCCGCCGCCGCAAGCGGCCGGCTCGCGTGTGCGAGATCCGGGACGGCGCGGAGACACGCAATCATCAGCAGCGTGTAGAGGATCGCCACAACACTCATGCCGCCGAGCAGGCCCGCCGCCAGGTCCCGGCGTGGGCGGCGCACTTCGCCGGAGAGCACGGTCACGGTCTCGAATCCCATGCAGGCGAAGAACGCGACGAGCACCGCGCCGCCGAGGTCACCGAGTTGTGCCGCGGGCGGAAGCGTGGGCGGCAACTGCCTGACCATCCCCAGGCCTGCGCCCGCCACGAGTACGAGCGGGATGATCTTGGCGACCGCGAACACGCTGCTCATGCGGGCGCCGAGCGAGACGCCGCGCAGGTTCGTGGCCGCGAGCGCGGCGATGAGCAGCGTCACGGCGGCGAGGCGGACGCTCATCGATGCAAGGACCGGCCACAGGCCGGCCCCGTAATCGAGCATCACCACGGCGATGGCGCCGAACGCCGACAGCCGCGACAGGTACATCAGCCAGCCGACGACGAACCCGGCGTTCCTGCCGAACGCCTCGCTGGCGTAAACCATCGGTCCACCGGTCCGGTCGAAGCGGCTGGCGACCTCGGCGAGGCAGAGCGCCATCATCGACGCCAGGAGAATCGTCAGGAGCAGCACCGCGAGGCTCGCGCGCCCGGCGCCCGCGGCCAGGGCGGCCGGCATCGTGAACACGCCGGCCCCGATGACGTTGTTGACCGTGAGGGCCACGAGGTCGGTGCGTCTGAGGTCCCGAACGAGCGTGGGGCCCGAGGTGCCGGCGGTGAAGGTCACGCCGCGCATCCTATCGCGTGCGTCAATCGGATACAGTATCTATCCCGTCCACGTCCACGCCATCTGCGAGGTTGTCGTGATGAAGCGCACCCGGTTGTTCCGATTGCCGGCCATGGCTGTTGTCATCGCGGTGGTCCTGGGGGTCGCGCCCGGCCTTGCGCAGCGCAAGAACACCGGGAACAAGGCGGATTGGCCGCTGCACAACCTGGATCTCGCCGGCACGCGGTTTTCGCCGCTCGATCAGATCAACGCGTCGAACGTGAAGTCGCTCGCGCCCAGGTGGCTGTTTCAAACCGGGGTGATCGACGGCGTCAGCAACCAGACGACGCCCGTGATCGTCGACGGCGCGATGTACGTCACGGACCCGCGCGGGAGCGTGTACGCGCTCGATGCCACCAACGGTCACCTGCTCTGGAGCTTCGACGTATCCGCGCTCATCGGCGGAGGCAGGCCCGAGGGATACGTCTTCCGCAACCGCGGCGTCGCCTATGCCGACGGCATCGTCTACACAGCAGCCGGATCGTTCCTCTTCGCGCTCGATGCGAAGACGGGAAAGCCGATGCCGGGCTTTGGCGTGAACGGCCAGGCGAGCGTCATCCTCGACGTGATCCGGCAGCGCTACCCGGAGGTGAAGACGGCGATCAGCCTCGGCTACTGGTTCACGACCGCGCCGCAGATCTACAACGGCGTGATTTACATCGGCAGCACGAGGAGCGAAAGCCACATCCCCGGCGGCCACGTCCTCGCCGTGGACGGGAAGACAGGCAAGGTGCTCTGGCACTTCAACACGGTTCCGCAGGACGAGAAGGATCAGGGGTGGGACATCGCCGGCCCGACGTGGGTCGGCGGCGAGCGCAATGGCGGCGGCATCTGGGAGACGCTGTCGATCGATCCGGAGCTCGGCATGCTCTACGTCGCCGTCGGCAATCCGTTCGGCGACAGCACCAAGCGCGCCGGCATGAACCTGTTCACTGATTCGCTGCTCGGGCTCTCGCTCGACGCCGGCAGGCTGAAGTGGTACTTCCAGCAGACGCATCACGACGTCTGGGATTACGACTCCGGCAACCAGCCGATCCTGTTCGACATGCGTGTGCGCGGACAGGTGGTCAAGGCGCTGGCCGAGGCGAGCAAGAACGGCTTCCTCTACATCCTCGATCGGCAGACCGGACAACCGGTGCATCCGATCAAGGAGACGCCGGTGCCCACCACCGTCGTCCGCCCCGGCGATCAGCCGTGGCCGACGCAGCCGATTCCGCATACGGCGTCAGGAAAGCCGATGGCACCGGTCAGCCCGGTCGTGCCGATGGACATCCCGGCCGAACGGCTCGCGTCCGCGAAGGCGGTGCCCATGTTCACACCGCTCGCGCCGAATCAGATTTCGGCGCCGGGCACAGGAGGCGGCGCCAGCTACGGTCCGATTTCGTACAGTCCGCGAACCGGATACCTCTATGTCAACGCGATCGACGAGCCGTTCAACGGCGGACGGCCCGCGAGAGGATATTTCTCCGCCTACGATCCCGCGTCCGGTGAGCTGATGTGGCAGAAGACGTTCGACGGCTGGGGGCAGGCCGGATCGGTCGTCACCGCCGGCGACGTCGTCTTCGTCGGCAGCGGCAGCAATACCGCCGGCTACTTCATGGCGTATCACGCCAGGTCCGGCGAGCTGCTCTGGAAGTTCAACACGGGCGGCGGCGTCTTCGCGTCGCCCTCGGTCTATATGGTGAACGGCGAACAGTTCGTGACGGTCGGCTCGGGCGGCGGCGAGCGCGGGCGCCGCGGGGGCGACCTGATTCTCAGCTTCGCGCTGCCGGCTCGTTAGTGTCCCGCCGCCCGCGTCGCCGCGCGCTAGGGTGCGTCTTTGAGAACCCTCGTGTACCGTTCGTTCAGTGCGTTCGCGAGGTTCTCCATGATCGCCAGTCCGCCGAGCGCCAGCCGGAGCTGCCGCTTGACGTCTTCAACTTCGGTCGGGGTCGGTTTCGTCAGCAGGCTCGTGCCAAGCGTGACGGCGGCAAAGAGGTCCTTCTCGATGCCGTCCTGCATCCGTGAATAGAGTGCCTGGAGGTCGTAGGCGTCGGCGTACCTGACGGTTTCGCTGTAGTCCATGAACCCGAACGCGCCGGTGACTTCGGCCGTCGTGTAGGCCGCGGTATTGAAAAAGGCGAATGACATGCCGGACAGCAGATTGCCGCCTTCGGGCTTGAATATCGGTTCGGCTTCCTCGAGCGCGCCGGGTGACGGCATCCGGGAGGCCACCTCGATGGCATGCATGAACCGCATTCTCACGGGTGGCAGGCCCTTCAACACCATCTGGACGGATTCCTGGTTTCCTCGAATCTCATCCCGTAGCCGTGCGCGCGTCTCCCCGACCAGCTCGCGATGGTGCGACCATTCGAGCGCGCCCTCGAGCGACAGCGCAATCAGGATGCCGGTGGTGATGATCGCGAGGTGAACGAGTGCCTCTTTGACCGTGAGAATGGGGTGATGCGGGGCATGGATTTCCATGGCAGGGCATCTTACTCAGGGAGGAAAGGGAAATGCGCAAATACGCATTCAATGCGGCGCTGGTCGTCGTGACCGTGGCGGTGACGCTCCTGTTCGCGAATTTTCGAGCGTTCGGCCAGGGCGCGAAATTCGCGGATCCCATCTTCGGAAAATGGATGATGGACCAGGCCAGGTCCGTGAACAATCGCGGCGGCGACCACGCCACCTTCCCGACGCAGCACGTCCGGGTCTTGGCGCCGGAAGGGAATGGCGTGCGAAATACGCTCTCCAACAGCCCCACCGCGCCGCCGCAATATTCGTATGCCGGCACGTTCGACGGCAAGGATCACCCCGATTCGCGCACTCCTGGAAAGGATCAAACGCTGGCCCACTGGCACCTCGCGCCGGACTTGATCGTGCGCCAGCAGAAGACCGACGGCAAAACGTCCGAATGGGTGATCTACACGGTCTCGTCCGACGGCAAGACCTTTACCTCTATCAGTTGGGCGCCCAGCAGGCCGGACCTGCAAGACCTGCAGGTGTTTACGCGGGCAAATTGAGGCGGTACCACGAGCACTCCGGGAGTGGGTTGCCATCGCGCCGGTTCATTGACAGCACCCCCGGCCGGGTCTAGAGTTCAACCGTCCTTTCAGGAGCAGTGATGGACCCGCAAAATCCCGATTCGCCCAACCCGGATTCGCCCCGCGCCGGCGTGACGCGCCGTGCCTTCATCAAGGGCGTGATTGCCAGCGGCGCGGTCGCCACCTCCGCCGCCTACCTGTTCAGGAGCGGAGGCGAGATCTTCGGCCAGACATCCGCGCCCGGCTCCGTCGAGCGCCTCATCACGCTCAACGTCAACGGCCAGATGCGGCGCGTCGACGTGATGAAGCAGGAAACGCTGGCGATGACGCTGCGCTACAAGCTGGGGCTGGCCGGCACCAAGATCGGCTGCGACCGCGCCGAGTGCGGCGCCTGCACCGTGCTGATCGATGACGTGCCCCACTACTCGTGCTCGGTACTGACGCACACGGTGCGCGGCCGCAAGGTGCAGACGATCGAAGGGCTCGCCAATGGCGATCGGCTGCACCCCGTGCAGCAGGCGATCGTCGACGAGCAGGGCTTCCAGTGCGCGTTCTGCATGTCGGGCTTCACGATGGCCGCCGTCGGCTTCCTCAAGGACAACCCGAACCCGACGCGGCAGCAGCTTGCGCACGGCATCTCCGGCAACCTGTGCCGCTGCCAGGACTACGACAAGATCCTCACCGCGTTCATGCGCGGCGCAGAGTACATGAGGAGGTCCAGCTAAAACTGGACCCGACGATTGGGCCGGCTGAAGCCGGCCCCTACGTACGCCACCGTAGGAATTTTTATGGCTGACACCAAGTACATCGGCCAGAACTACACGCCTCCCGATCTCGTCGCCAAGGTGACGGGACGCGCGCGCTGGGCGGAAGACTTCCGCGCCGACGGGATGCTCTTCACGAAGCTCCTTCTCAGCCCGATGCCGCACTGCCGCGTCCGCAACATCGACGCCAGCGCCGCGCTCGCCATGCCGGGCGTGAAGGCAATCCTCACCGCCGACGACCTGCCGGACCTCGGTCCCAACGTCGAGCGTGCCCTGACCAACGAGCCGTTCTACGGCGGCGAGCCGATCCTCGCGGTGGCGGCCGTCGACGAGCTCACCGCCGCGGAGGCGGTCGAACGGATCGAGGTCGATCTCGAGCCGCTGCCGTTCGTCGTCGACCCGCTCGAGAGCCTGCGTCCCGACGGCCCGAACGCGCGCACGACCGGCAACGCGTGGGGCGCGCCGATGCCCGGCGGCCAGGGGCCCAACGCGGCGTCGCCGCTCAAGACGATCAAGTGGACCAGCGAGCAGTTCGCCGACGCCGCGGAAGGGCGCCTGCCGATGGGCGAGCCGACCGAGGAATGGTCGTACGGCGACCTCGACGCCGGCTTCAAGGACGCCGCGCTCGTGCTCGACGAGACGATGGTCGTGCAATCCACCGGGCACCATCCGATGGAAACGCGCACGGCGATGGCCTACTGGCAGAACGGGAAGCTGTACCTCCACTGCTCGACGCAGAGCGTGGCGCAGACCGTCCCCGCGGTGGCGCGCTGGTGCGGGATCGAGCCGACGCAGGTTGTGCTCATCAGCGAGTACACCGGCGGCGGCTTCGGCAGCAAGGGCGGCGGCACGGTGACGATGTGCATCCCGGCGCTGCTGTCGAAGAAGGCGAACGCGCCCGTGATGATGCGCATCACGCGCGAGGACGAGAGCTACATCGGCCGCGCGCGCACGAACATGAGCGGCCGCACGCGCGTCGGCTTCGCCAAGGACGGCCGCATCCTCGCGCTCGACCTCTTCATCGTCCAGGACAACGGATCGTACGGGCCGATGGGCGATCACCGGTCCGCCGGTCTCGCCGCGTCGATCATCTACCAGCCGGCCGCGATGCGGTGGCGCGCCATCAGCGTCATCACCAACACGCCGCCGCGGTCGCAGCAGCGCTCGCCGGGCCCGATGCAGTGCAACGGGATGATCGAGCCGCTCATCACGAAGGCGGCCAAGCAGCTCGGCGTCGACCAGGTCGAGATCCGGAAGATGAACTCGCCGGTAGGCCGCGCGGTCTTCGGGCCGGCGCAGCCCAACGGCCAGCGCGGGCGGCTGACCAGCGCGTTCGTCGTCGACGCGCTGGACCAGGGCAAGCAGGCGTTCAGGTGGGACGAGCGCAAGGCCTACTCGGGCCAGCGCCGCGGAGCGAAGGTGCGCGGCATCGGCGTCGCGGTCGGCCCGCACGGCGCGGGATCGATCGGCTTCGACAGCCTGATGACGCTGCGCCCGGACGGCAAGCTGTACGTGCAGTCGGGCGTCGGCAACCTCGGCACGCATTCCGTGATGGACCTCGCGCGCGTCGCCGCCGAAGTGCTCGCGATGCCGTGGGAGAAGGTCGAGGTCAACTGGGGCGACACGGGTAAGGGCGTGCCGTGGTCGTGCCTCTCGGTTGGCAGCCAGACGACGCATGCGATGACGCGCGCCAATTTCGCGGGCGCCAACGACGCGAAGCGGAAGCTGCAGGAGATTGCCGCGAAAGACCTCGGCGGCTCACCGGACGACTACGAACTGAGCAACGAGCGCGTGCACCGGCGCGGCAACCCGGGCGGCGGCCTGACCTACGCGCAGGCCGCGAAGCGCGCCATCGAGCTGGGCGGCAAGTACGACGGCCACGAGGTGCCCGAGGACGTCAACGCCGTGACCAGGCGCGCGGCGGCGATGCACGCGGGCCTCGGGCTGATGGGCGTGGCGAAGGACAACTACCCGCGCAACGGCACGACCTACTCGTTCGTCGCCGGGTTCGCGGAAGTCGAGGTGGACGTCGAGACCGGGAAGGTGACGCTCATCGACTACCTCGGCGTCGGCGACGTCGGCACCGTGATCAATCCGCGGAGCCTGCTCGCGCAGATCAAGGGCGGCAGCTGTCTCGGCATCGCGCACGCGCTGCAGCAGAAGTGGGTGTTCGATCCGAAGTACGGCCTGATGGTGTCGCGGCGCTTCCACAACACGAAGCCGCTGACCATCCTCGACATCCCCGCGACCATGAATGCGGAGGCGGTGGGCCTCCCGGATCCGGAGACGCCTGTCGGCGCGCGCGGCGTCGGCGAGCCGCCGGTCGGCGCGGGCTACGGCGCGGTGCTGAACGCCATCGCCGATGCGGTGGGCGTCGACGTCTTCCGCCGCGCCCCGGTGACGGCGGACCTGGTGTTGATGTCGCTCGAGAACAAGAAACGGGTGCACGAGCCGCTGCAGGCGCATGTGTAAGGTCGGGCCGGCTAAAGCCGGCCCCTACGTACGCGATCTACCCACGTACGCGATCGTAGGGGCCGCCTTCAGGCGGCCCAGGAGAGAACGATGGCGGTTATAAGAGATGTCATGCCCGCGTTCGAGCTCTTTCAGCCCGCGTCCACCGCGGACGCGCTGAGCCTGCTCGGCCGCTACGGCAGCGACGCATGGATCTTCGCCGGCGGTCTCGACAGCTTCGACTGGCTGAAGGACCGCATCAAGCGCCCCCGCTACGTCGTCGATCTCGGCGGGGTGGAGGAGCTGAAGGGCGTCCGGGAGCGCGACGGGGGCCTCGAGATTGGCGCCATGACGACGCTCACCGAGGTGGTGCGCCACCCGTTGGTGCGGGAGCGCTACCCCATCCTGACGGATGCGGCCGAAGCTGCCGCGTCGCCGCAGATCCGCAACCAGGGGACGATCGGCGGCAACCTGTCGCAGGACACGCGCTGCTGGTACTACCGGTCCGGCTGGTCCTGCTACCGGGCGGGCGGCAACATCTGCTACGCGGACACCCCCGATGCGATCAATCGCGAGCACGCCATCCTCGGCGCCGATCGCTGCGTGGCGGTCAACCCTTCGGACACCGCGCCCGCGCTGATCGCGCTGGACGCCTCGATGTTGATCCGCAGTGCGAGCGGCGACGACCGCGTGGTTGATGCCGAGGACTACTTCATCGGGCCAGGCACCGACATCACGCGGATGAACGCGCTGCAGCCGGGCGAGCTGCTCACCGCCATTCGCATTCCCGGCGACTGGGCGGGTTCGAAGTTCTACTTCGAGAAGGTGCGCGACCGGCAGGTGTGGGACTTCGCGCTCGTCAGCGTCGCCTCCGCGATGGTTACCTCCGGCGAGACGATCCAGAACATGCGCCTGGTGGTCAACGGGGTGGCGGCGCGGCCGCTGCGCCTCGTCAACGTCGAGCAGTTCGCGAAAGGCAAGCCGCGCAACGAGGCGACGGCGGCGGCCGCGGGCGAGATGGCCATCGAAGGCGCGCAGCCGCTGCGCTTCAACGCCTACAAGGTGCCGCTGATGCGCAACCTGGTGAAGCGGGCGATCCGCGGGGTGGAGGAATGGGCTACTTCCTGACGTTCGGCCACAGTCCCTGGGGCCAGCAGATTCTCACGCACGTCTCGTGGAACCTGCTGTGGGCGTCGCTCTTCGCGGGCGTGGCCTTCTTCGTCGCGCACGCCAGCTACATGGTGCTCTCGGCGCACCGCAAGCGTCACCCCGCCGAGACCGACGCCATCGAGGCCGCGCGCCCCGATCTGCCCGCGCGCATCCCGCGTCACTCCGGCGCCGCGCGCGCGTTCCACTGGGTGATGGCGGCGTCGATGTTCACGCTGCTGCTGACGGCGTTCCTGCCCATCGCCGGCGTCAAGTTCGCCTGGGTCACGTGGCACTGGACCGCCGGGCTCGTGCTCACGACGTCGATCCTGTTCCACGTCATCCACGCGAGCGTCTTCCTCGACTTCTGGTCGATCTGGGTCGGGCCGAAGGATCTGCCCGAGCTGCGCGCCGAGATCCTGCGCGAGCTCGGCCACGACGTGCCGGGGCCGAAGCCCGGGAAGTACCCGCTCGGCAACCGCCTCTACCACCTCGCCATCGTCGTGGCCGGCCTGTCGGTGATCGCCAGCGGGCTGACGATGATGGTGCGCGTGCGGACGCCGCTCTTCCCGCGCAATCCGTACATGCTGGCCGATTCGACCTGGGGCTTCGTCTACGTGGCGCACGGAATGGCGGGCGTCGGGCTGGTCGGCCTCGTCATCGCGCACGTCTACTTCGCGGTGCGGCCCGACAAGTGGTGGATCACGAAGGCGATGATCCTCGGCTGGATCACGCGGCGGCAGTACATCGAGCA
>DATNCQ010000230.1:0-20045 GCA_035571515.1 Vicinamibacterales bacterium | reverse complement strand
ATCCGGACCAAACACCATTGCCGCGTGTGACTTATGAGGGCATTACGGTAAGGAAGAGAGCGGCGACCATCGCGATCATGACGAGAAAGCCGACGGGAATCCAGAGCAGTCCGAGTTCGTTTTTCATCGTGTGTGAGTCTCCTGTGAGTTGGTTGTCCGAATGAACGTCTAGTCCGCCTTCGCCCTTCGGGCTACGGCGCGACAGCCTTCGCATGGCTTGCCGAGCCGAAGCTAACGCTTCGACATTCACGAGCGTTAGCGAAGGCTGGTGCGGAAGAAAGGACTCGAACCTTCACGGTATTGCTACCGCCAGCCCCTCAAGCTGGTGCGTCTGCCAATTCCGCCACTTCCGCGTGCGGCAGGCGGACCTGAAGGTCCGCCTCTACGATCCGGGCCGACCTGACTTGTCCACCGAAGCGCGCAGCGCGAAGGTGGAAGGTCGGCCCCTACGTTCGTTTCTCGATTACTTAGGTGCTGGTGCTGGTGCTGTTGCCGGCGCCGGCGCCGGCGCGGCGTTCGCCGGAGGCGTCGGCGCCGCGGGACCAGGTACCGCCTGCTGCAGCGGCGACGGCGTCGGACCCGACGGCTGCGTCAGCGGCGAGCGGCCGCCCAGCACCGAGCCGGGGCCGCGCTTGCCGACAATCCCCAGCGCCAGCGCGCCGACCATGAACAGGATGGCGCAGATCGTCGTCGCGCGCGACAGCACGGTCGCGCCGCTTCGCGCGCCGAACGCCGCCTGACTGCTGCCGCCGCCAAACGCGCTCGCGATGTCGCCTCCCTTGCCCTGCTGCAGGTAGACAACGAGCATCATCGTCAAACAGACGAGTATGTAGAGCGCGGTCACCAGGTAGTACAGCATGCCTTCCGTCCTGTTCGAGAAAATCTGATTATACCGCCGCGTCGCCGTCATGCGAACAGACGACCTCGAGCGCCCAGCAGGACGAGTTTTCACCCATTTCGCGTGTTTTTTCGGGGTGTCGACCCTTGCGAGCCTGGCGTTCGGCCCTTAGACTGAATTTCGATAGGAAGCGTTCCCACCCACCCCCGTCTCGCCCTGTAATCACACCGCGCTCTCCACTGAAATTCGAGGAGCTTGACGCGGTAAGGGTTTGTCGCGTTCGTCCCCACGACGGGAGGGGTGTGTCCGCATCGGAGGCCCCTGGAATGTCGAGACTTGCACCGGAAGCCCTGTTGACCTGCGCCGGCGCCCTGTTGATTGGTGTACACGCCCACGCTGCCGCCGTCAGCGTCGTTCCACACGTGATGACGGCCGCCGAGGCGGCGACGACCATGCTCGACGACGGTCGCGTCGCGCTCACGACCCAGATCAGCGGCGACCTCAAAGGACCGTTGACCATCGCGTTCCGCGTCGGGCCCGATGGCCAGATCGCGGGTGAATGGGCGCTCGCCGTCTCGTACGTCCAGGATGTCGATGCCGCCGGCAACCCGGTCGCGTTCGAGCCGCACGAGGACGGTGACGTCGATGCCGCCGGGCAGGCCGACCACCACGAGGTGTTGATCCAGCGCGGCGTCCTGAAGGGCGAGATCGCCGGCGGCACGATGACGCCCGGCGACAACGGCGCGATTGCGGCGATCGAGGGCGCGTGGCTGCAGGTCACGGCTGGCACGCAGGAGTTTGCGGCCGTCACCTCCGGCAGCGGTTTCCTTTCGCTCACCACTCCCCAGGACGGCGGCGCCATGACGGGCCAGCTGGACCTCACCTTCTAGGGAGGTCCGGGTCCCATGCGTCGCCTCCGTCAATTCATTTATTCGTCCGTCTTCGTCACGTTCGTCGTGATGCTCTCGGCGAGCCCCGCCTTCGCGAGCCACTACCGCGGCGGCACCATCAGCTGGGTGCCGACCGGCGCGCCCGGGCAGGTGGAGTTCCGCATCAAGTGGGCACAGCGCTACAGCGCCGGTGTCGTCACCACGCTGCCGCTCGAGTTCGGCGACGGCCAGAGCGGCAACGCGAACGGAACGGTGACCAGCGTGAATGACGCCGAGGACTGGTACATCGCGGATCTCACGGTCCGCCACACGTACGCGGGACCCGGTCCCTACACCGCGACGTTCATCGGCTGCTGCCGCATCAGCACGCTGTCCAACGGACGCGACGAGAACCTCTTGCTGACGACGATCGTCAGGCCGACGTCGGGCAACAGCTCGCCCGTCTCGGGGTTGCCCGCCATTGTCTCGGTGGCTCGCGGAACCAGCACCGGGTTTCTCGTGCCGGCGTCCGACGTGGACCGCGACACGCTGCGCTTCCGCCTCGCGACCGAGGCGGAGAGCGGCGCCATACAGCCGCCGGGCCTGTCGATCAACGCGCAGACCGGCCAGGTGTCGTGGAACACGCAGTCGTTGGCGATCGGTTCGCTCTGGACGACGCAGATCATCATCGAGGACCTCGACGCGGCGGGGCAGCCGAAATCCAAGATCCCGATCGACGTCATCCTCAAGATCGTCCAGACGTCGGGCGTGCCGCCCGCGCTGACGCTGACGCCCTCTGGCCCCATCTCGGTCCGCCCGGGGACGCCGGTCAGCTTCGTGGTGACGGCAACCGACGCCGACCCGAACGCGCGCGTGTCGATCGGCAGCTCCGGCGTGCCGGCGGGCGCGATCATGACGCCGGCGCTCGGCAACCTCCTGGCGCCGCCGGTGACGAGCACGTTCACGTGGACGCCGACACCCGCGCAATCCGGATCGTTCCAGGTGACGTTTACGGCCACCGACGACACGTTCCTGCAGACGCTGCGCTCGATCACGGTCTTCGTCGAAGCCAATCAACCGCCGGTGTTCGGCAGCTGCCCGGCGCCGGTCACCACGTCCGCGACCGGGCCGGCCGGCAGGTTCGTCCAGCTCGACTCGGTCGTCTCGGATGCGAACGGCGATCCGTTGACCCTCGAGTTGATCGTGGACGGCACGACGCACCAGACGCAGCATGTCGCCGGTTCGTCATCCCCGACACCGGCATCGCTCGCGGAAACGTTCGCCATCGGTACGCACGCCGTGGTGCTCCGCGTCGTTGATGACAAGAATGCGGCCGCAACCTGCCAGACGTCGGTGCGTGTCACGAAGGCGGATCAGACGATCTCCTTCGACGCCATTCCCGCGCTGACGTACGGCTCGCCTGCCGTGGATCTTTTTGCTACCGCTTCGTCGGAACTGCCGGTTGGCTTCAGCGTGCTATCCGGGCCGGCACAGCTGTCCGGATCCACGCTGACGGTCACCGGCGCCGGGACGGTTGTTGTACGCGCGTCACAGGCGGGCGACGACACCTACACGGCAGCGCCCGATGTGGATCAGTCCTTCACCGTCGCTCGCGCGGCCCTGACGGTCGCGGCTGACGACGGTGCGCGACAGTACGGGTCTGCGAACCCGACGTTCGGCGGGCACATCACCGGCCCGGTCAATGCCGACGTCATCGCCGCCACCTATTCGACGGCGGCGGACGCCTCGAGCCCCGTCGGGATCTACGCGATCGTGCCGGCCGTGAGCCCGACACCGCAGCTGGCGAACTACGACGTTCGCTTGATCAGCGGCGCACTGAATGTCACGGCCGCGCCGCTGACAGTCTCGAGCAACGATGCGACGCGCGCGTACGGCGCGGCGAACCCGCTCTTTACCGGCACGGTGAATGGTGTCCTCAACGGCGACGCGATCGGCGCGAGCTACGGCACCACGGCCGATGGGTCGAGCCCCGTGGGCAGCTACGTGATCGTTCCGACCTTGCAGGATGCCGGGGGCAAGCTGGCGAATTACGCCGTGACGCTGGTCAACGGGACGCTGACCGTCACAAGGGCGGCGCTGACGGTTCGGGCGAACGACGCGACACGGCTCTACGGCGACGAGAACCCGGAATTGACGGGCACGGTCACCGGCCTCGTGAACGCGGATCCCGTGACGGCGACCTACTCGACGCCCGCGGGCCGGTCGTCCGCCGCGGGCCGGTACGCCATCACCGCCACGCTGGACGACGCCGGCGGTCGGCTCGGGAACTATGAGGTCACCGCGATTGACGGCACCCTCGTCGTCAACCGGCGGTCTCTGGTGGTTCAGGCACTCGATGCGAGCAAGGTATACGGCGCGGCGCTGCCGCCGTTCTACGCGCGCTTCGACGGCCTTGTGCCGGGCGAATCGTCCGCGGTCCTCGGCGGGGCGCTGGCGTTCACGACCGATGCGACGGTTGCGAGTGCCGTCGGCTCGTACCGGATTGCTCCCTCGGGTGTTGCCTCGCCGAACTACGACATCACGTTCGCTGATGGACACCTGACGATCGCCAGGGCGGCGCTGACCGTGACGGCCAACACCGCGTCCAAGGTGTATGGCGCACCCGTGCCCGCGTTCACCGCGAGTTACGACGGGCTCGTGGCGGGCGACACGTCGTCGGCGCTCGCCGGCGTGCTGACATTCGGCACGACGGCCACGGCGGACTCCTCGGTCGGCACTTACGAGGTGACGCCGGGCGGCGTCACCTCCGGCAACTACGTCATCACGTTCCGCCCGGGCGTCCTGACCGTCACGTACAACGTCTGCACGGCATACGACGTGACGAAGGCGGCGCGCCTCGGAAGCACGCTCCCGATCAAGCTGCGCCTCTGTTCGGCCACCGGCGGCAACGCGTCCTCGCCCAGCGTCACCGTGACAGCCACGTCGTTGTCGCGCGTGTCGTCGAACGCGTCGGAATCGGTCGAGGACAGCGGCAACGCAAACCCGGACGGAAATTTCCGGTTCACGTCGCTCGAGGGCGGGGCGGGCTACATCTTCAACCTGAGCACGAAGGGCCTGACACAAGGCACCTACCAGGTCACCCTCGATGTGAGCGGCGACCCGGCGCCGCACACGGTCCAATTTCAGACGCGCTGAGTCGCGAGGCACCGTTCCGGCCTGCCAGGGCCGGAACGGGTTCGTCGATCACACGGACGCGTTGCGGCTTCGCGAGACGATCTCGAACAACGCCTTCACGTCGAGGCTCGCGCCGCCGACGAGCGCGCCGTCCACGTTGGGCTGACTTGCGAGCTCGCGGATGTTGTCTGGCTTGACGCTCCCGCCATAGACGACGCGGCATTGCTCGGACGGCTGCGCGCCAAACCATTGCTGCAGCCGCTTGCGGACATGCCCGTGCGCCTCGGCCGCCTGCGCAGGCGTGGCGTTGCGTCCCGTGCCAATCGCCCAGACGGGTTCGTACGCGATCACCAACTGGACGAGCTGATCGGACGTCACGCCGTCGAGCCCGCCGCGAATCTGCCGATCGAGCACGTCGAACGTCTCGTTCCGTTCGCGCTGGTCGAGCGTCTCGCCGATGCAGACGATGGGCGTCAGCCCGCCGGCAAACGCTGCGGCAATCTTGCGATTCACTGACGCGTCGGTTTCGCCGAACAGGGTGCGCCGCTCGGAGTGGCCGACGATGACGAACTCGGCGCCCGTCTCCGCGATCATCGCCGCGCTGACCTCGCCCGTGAAGGCGCCCTCGCGCTCCCAGTACAGGTTCTGCGCGGCGATGCGGACGTTGCTGCTGCGCGCCGCCTCGGCGGCTGGATGCAGCGCCGTGAATGGCGGGGCGACGACGATGTCGACGTCGGTGATGTCCTTGACGAGGCTGCGGAACTCCTTCACGAACTTGACCGCGTCCGCGACGGTCTTGTGCATCTTCCAGTTGCCCGCGATGAACGGTGTTCGCATTACCTGTCCGGTAACACCGCGACCCCGGGCAGCGTGCGGCCGCCCAGGAATTCGAGCGACGCGCCGCCGCCCGTGGAAATGTGCGTGATGCGCTCGGCGACGCCCGCCTTCTTCACCGCCGCAATCGAATCGCCGCCGCCGACAATCGTCGTCCCTTTCGCGCCCGCGACGGCCTGCGCGACCGCGATGGTGCCCTGCGCGAACGCGTCGATCTCGAAGACGCCCATCGGACCATTCCAGACGACCGTCCGCGCGTCGTGCAGCGCCTCCGCGTACGCCCTGGCCGTGCGCGGCCCGATGTCGAGCCCCATCCGCTCGCCGATCTTCGGGTCGTCCACGCTCAGCGTCTCGGCCGGCGCGCCCGCCTCGACCTTCGGCGCGACGACGTGGTCGACCGGCAGGAGCAGCGTCAGCCCGCGCGCCTTCGCGCGCTCGAGGATATCGCGCGCGGCGTCCTGCTTGTCGTCCTCGACGAGCGATTTGCCGACTGGCTTGCCCTGCGTCTTGAGGAACGTGTAGGCCATCGCGCCGCCGATCAGCAGGCGGTCCACGCGCGGGATCAGGTTCTCGATGACCTCGATCTTGTCCGACACCTTCGCGCCGCCGAGCACCGCGACGTACGGGCGCGCGGGATTGCCGACGGCCTCGCCGAGATAGCGCAGCTCGTCCTCCATGAGCAGGCCGGCGCCGGCATCCGGCAGGAAGCGCACGATCGCGTCCACCGACGCGTGCGCGCGATGCGCGGCGCCGAACGCGTCGTTGACGTAGACGTCGCCGAGCGTCGCCAGCTGGCGCGCGAACGCGTCGTCGTTTTGCTCTTCCTCGGGATGAAAGCGCAGGTTTTCGAGCAGCACGATGTTGCTTCCGGCCCCGCCCCGCAAGGCGCGCCCCACCCCGTCGGCCGCCGCCGCGCCGATGCAATCCGCGGCGAACGCGACGTCCCGGCCGAGCAGCTCGCCGGTGCGCGTGGCGACGGGACGCAGGCTCATCTCCGCGTTCGGCTTCCCCTTCGGGCGCCCGAGGTGGGAGGCGAGCACGACCACCGACGCGCCCGACTCGAGCGCGTACTTGATCGTCGGCAGCGACGCCTTGATGCGCGTGTCGTCGCCGATCGCGCCGCCCTTGAGCGGGACGTTGAAGTCGACGCGCACGAACACGCGCCGCCCCTTCAGGTTCAGGTCGCGGATGGTCTTCTTGGCCACAGTCGATGCGCGCGTGAGGCCGCGCGCTACAAGCCGACCTTGACGAGCTTTCGCACCAGGTCCACGCAGCGGCTGGAGTAGCCCCACTCGTTGTCGTACCACGAGAGGACCTTGATGAAGTCGCCGTCCATGACGCTCGTGTAGGCGCTGTCGACGATCGACGAATGCGGGTTGCGCCGGAAGTCGATCGACACCAGCGGCTCGTCGGTCACGTCCAGAATGCCCTTCAGTTTGCCGTTGGCCGCCTCCTTGAGCGCGGCGTTCACCTCGTCGCCGGTCGTCTTCTTCTCGACGAGCGCGTTGAGGTCCACGACGGACACGTTTGGCGTCGGGACGCGCATGGCGATGCCGTCGAACTTGCCCTTCAGCTCCGGCATGACCTCGCCCACCGCAGTCGCCGCGCCCGTCGTGGTCGGAATGATCGAGACCGCCGCCGCGCGGGCACGCCGCATGTCCTTGTGCGGCAGGTCCAGCAGGTTCTGGTCGTTGGTGTAGGAATGGACCGTCGTCATCCACGCCTTCTTGATCGTGAACCGCTCGTGGATCACCTTGGCGAGCGGCGCCAGGCAGTTCGTCGTGCACGAGGCGTTGGAGATGATGTGGTGCTTCGCCGGGTCGTACTTGTCGTCGTTGACACCAAGCACGACGGTGATGTCGGGCTTTTTCGCGGGAGCGGTGATGATCACCTTCTTCGCGCCGGCGGCGAGGTGCTTCGCCGCGCCGTCCCGATCGGTGAAGATGCCGGTTGATTCGAGGACGATCTCGACGCCGAGGTCCTTCCACGGCAGTTGCGCCGGATCCTTGAGCGACAGCACCTTGAATTCGTCGCCGGCCACCGTGATCCCGTCCGCGGTCGCGCGCACGTCGGCGTCGAGGTTGCCGAGCACCGAGTCGTACTTGAGGAGGTGAGCGAGCGTGGCGGCGTTGGTGAGGTCGTTGACCGCGACGAAATCGATGTCCTTGTGCCCCATCGCGGCGCGCATGATGTTGCGTCCGATCCGGCCGAATCCGTTGATGCCCACACGCACTGCCATCGACGATCTCCTTGCGTGCCGCCGCGGCGGCACACCCAAACAAGCGATTGTAATGAGGTATACTGCGATCACCTTAAGAGCCGCGTTTCCCGCAACTTAGCGTTATCGTGTATCTCCTTTACAGCTTCCTCACGTGTGTGCTCTTCGTGCTCGCCGCGCCGTACTTTCTCTACCAGGCGCTGCGCCACAACAAGTACGTCGGCAGCATCGGCCAGCGGCTTGGCTACCTGCCGGTCGCGTTCAATCTCGACGGCGACGAGTCGATCTGGGTGCACGCGGTGTCGGTCGGCGAGGTGCTCAGCGCCCGTCCGCTCATCACCGAGCTGCGCGCGCGCTTTCCGAAGCTGCGGCTGTTTCTCTCGACGACGACGCTGACGGGCCAGCAGCTGGCGCGGCGGAGCGTGTCGGATGTCGACGCGGTCTTTTACTTCCCGTTCGACTGGGCGTTCACCGCCCGGCGGACGCTGAACGTGGTCAAGCCGCGGCTGTTCGTGATGATGGAGACGGAAATCTGGCCGAACCTGCTGCGCGAGTGCCGCCGCCGGCGCATCCGCACCGTGATGGTGAACGGCCGCATTTCGTACCGATCGTTTCCGCGCTACCGCCTGGCGCGGCCGTTCATCAGGCGCGTGCTCGGCGACGTGGATCGGTTCTGCGTCCAGGGAGAAGAGACGTCACGGCGGCTCGTCGAGCTCGGCGCCGACCCGGCGCGCATCACCATCACCGGCAGCCTGAAGTTCGATTCGCTCGAATCGTCGCCGACGCCGGGCCGCGGACGCGAGCGCGTGCTGCGCTTCTTCCGCATCCCGCCGAACCGGCCGGTGATCATCGCGGGCAGCACGCTGAAGGGCGAGGAGGAGCCGGTGATTCGCGCCTTCAATCGCGTGCGGACGGCCGGCAACAACGCGCTGCTCGTCATCGCCGCGCGTCACCCGGAGCGTTTCGACGAGGTCGAGCGGCTCTGCCGGCAGGAAGGCCTCGCGGCGGTGAGGCGCACGGAGCTGCCGATCGACCGCGAGCCGCGCGCCGACGCGGTCGTGCTCGACACGATCGGCGAGCTCGCGCAGCTCTACCAGGTGGCGACCGTCGTCTTCGTCGGCGGCAGCCTCGTGCCCGCCGGCGGCCACAACATCCTCGAGCCCGCGCTTTACGGCAAACCGATCGTCTTCGGCCCGTACATGCAGAACTTCGGCGAGATTGCCGAGACGTTTCTCTCCAACGGCGCCGCCATCCAGGTTCGCTCGCCGAGCGAGCTGGAGAGTGCGATGGTGAGCCTGATCGACGATCCGGTGCGCCGGGCTCGCCTCGGCGCGGCGGCCAAGGCGCTGGTCGAGGCCAATCGCGGCGCGCGCGACCGGACGCTCGCCGTCATCCGCGACCTGATGCCGTCGGACCGCGACAGCGTGGTCCGTCCGTTCCGCGTAATCCATTGAAGGACGAGCGGGGCCGCGTGTCGCGTGCGGGCCTGCTCGACGCCGCCTACGGCCGCGTGGCGCTGATGCGGCGCGCGTGGTACGCGCGCGCGGCCCGGCGGCGGCGCCTGCATCATCGCGTGATCAGCGTCGGCAATCTCTCGGTGGGGGGCAGCGGCAAGACGCCCGTGGTTGCCGCGCTCGCCAGCCTGCTGCAGCAGCGCGGCGAACGGCCCGTCATCCTCACGCGCGGCTACGGACGGCGCGACCCCGCCGAGGGTGTCCTCGTCGTCAGCGACGGCCAGCGCGTGCTCGAGCCGGTCGCCCGGTCCGGCGACGAGCCGCAGCTGCTCGCGCGCACGCTCGCAGGTGTTCCCGTCCTCGTCTGCGCCGATCGATACATCGCGGGGCTCTTCGCCGAGCGGCATTTCGGCGTTACGGTGAGCATCCTCGATGACGGATTTCAGCACGTGCAGCTGGAGCGGGACCTCGATCTGCTGCTCGTCCCGGCGGCGGACCTGGACGATCGCGTGCTGCCCTCCGGCCGGCTGCGCGAGCCGCTCGGCGCGGCCCGGTTTGCCGATGCGGTGCTGGTGCCCGGCAGCGAGGACGATGTCGCGCAGGTCGCGGCCGCGTTGCCGCATCACAACGCGTTCCGTCTCGTGCCGCATTACGGGCAGGTCTGCCGGGTCCAAAAGGACCCGGCCTACACGGAAGATGTAGGGCGGGTCCTTTCCGACCCGCCTGATCGGCACCGCGAAAATCTAGGGCGGGTCCTGGCGGACCCGCCGGACCGCGTCGTGGCGTTCGCGGGGATCGCGCGGCCGCAGCGGTTCTTCGACGCGCTGCGATCGCTCGGCTACGAGGTCGCGCGCGAGCTGGCGTTCCGCGACCACCACTGGTACACCGCGCGCGACCGACAGCTGATTCAATCCGCGGCTCGCGAGACGGGCGCCGCACTCGTCGTGACGACGGCGAAGGACGCCGTTCGTTGCGACTTCGACGTCGCGGTGCTGCCGATGACCGTCTCGATTGAGCCCGCCGCGGATTTCGAATCCTGGCTGATGAATCGCCTGCGGGCTGATCCGCCGGCTTGTCTCGCCGACGCGCCGGAGGCGCGAAGGCCGAGGCCGCGGAGCGGCGAAGGCGGATGATGCGCGGGCTCGAGTTCGCGGCGGTGCGCCTCGTCTCGGCCATCGTCTCGATGCTGCCGATGCGCGTCGTTCGCCGCTGCGGCGCGGCGCTCGGCCGGTTTGCCTATGCCGTCGATCGCCGGCACAGGCGCATCGCATTCGAGAACCTGGCGG
The DNA here is from genome assembly GCA_035571515.1 of Vicinamibacterales bacterium. GTDB lineage: Bacteria > Acidobacteriota > Vicinamibacteria > Vicinamibacterales > UBA2999 > Gp6-AA40. Next base: position 9,411 of record DATNCQ010000230.1, on the reverse strand, counting down.
CAGCGTTTCCGTCGCGGCCGGAGGCGGAGTTGCGCGTGCTGACGCGCCTGATGTTCGCGCATTTCGGCAGCCTGCTGCTCGAGCTCCTCAAGTTCGGCACCTATTCGCCCGAGCAGATGCGTGACGCCATCGAGGTCGAAGGCGCCGAACGCGCGCGGCAGGCGTACGACCAGCAGCGCGGCGTCCTGTTCTTCACGGGCCATTTCGGCTACTGGGAGATCCAGGCCATCGTCGAACCGCTGCACGGCCATCCCATCTCGGTGCTCGCGCGTCCACTCGACAACACGCGGCTGAACGAGATGCTCGAGCGGATCCGCACGCGAACGGGCAACGCCGTCATCTATCGCGAGGGCGCTGTGCGAAAGGTGCTGCGCGAGCTGGCAGCCAACCACGGGGTCGCGCTGCTCATCGACCAGCATCTCCACACGCCGGACGCCGTCTACGTGGACTTTTTCGGGCGTTCCGCCGCGACCACGTCCGCGCTCGCCGCGCTCGCACTGCGCACCGGCGCGCCGGTGGTGCCCGTGTTCGCGCTGCCGCTGCCCGGCGGGCGATATCGCCTCGTCTACGAACATCCCGTCGATCCGCCGCAGGCCGACACGCCCGATGCCGTGCGCGAGTTCACGCAGCGCTGCACCGACGTGCTCGAGATGTACGTGCGGCGGCACCCGGAGCTCTGGCTCTGGATGCACCGCCGGTGGCGCGATGCCTGAGCGCGGTCCGCTGCTGGTCGTCGCCCCCAACTGGCTCGGCGACGCGGTGATGGCTCTCCCTGCGATCGCGGATCTGGAACGTCACTTCTCCGCCAATCCGCTGACGATCGCCGCGCGGCCGAGCGTCAGCAGTCTCTTCGGCATGGTGCCTGGCGTCGCCGCCATCGTGAAATCCGACGCGGCCGCGATTGCCGAGACACGTCCTGCCGTCGCCGTGTTGTTGCCGAACTCATTCGCGAGCGCGTGGCTCGCCAGCCGCGCGCGGGTGCCGGAGCGCTGGGGTTACGCGACCGACATGCGCCGCATGCTGCTGACCCGGGCGGTCCCCCGGCCGAAGCAGGCGATGCACCAGGGCGAGTACTACCAGCACCTCGTGCGCGGGCTCGGCATCGCGACGGGCGCGCTCGAGCCGGTCCTCACCGTACCGTCGAACGCCGTGGCCGATGCGGAACGCCTGCTCACACGGCACGGCTGGGACGAGAAGACCCCGCTCGTCGTCCTGGCGCCGGGCGCGGCGTACGGCAAGGCGAAGCAGTGGATTCCCGCGCACGTCGTCCGGCTGGTCACCGCGCTCGCGCGCGAGCGCGGCGCGACGTGCGCGCTCGTCGGCAGCCGCGGTGACGCGGCGACGACGCGCGCGATTCGGGAGGCTGCGCCGCCGGAATGCCGCGGGCGCGTCCTCGACCTCGCCGGCGCGACGACGCTGCCGGTGCTCGCCGCGGTGATGAGCCGTGGCGCGGTGTGCGTGTCCAACGATTCCGGCGCGATGCACCTCGCGGCCGCGACCGGCGTTCCCGTCGTCGGCATCTTCGGCCCGACGAACGAGAAGGCCACGTCCCCGCTGGCGCGCGCCGGTGTGGCCACGGAGGTCGTCCTCAACCCGGTCTGGTGCCGTCCCTGTATGCTTCGTGAATGTCCCATCGATCACCGTTGCATGACCGGACTTGATCCGGCGCGCGTGCTCCTCGCCGTCGATCGCGTCTCGCGGGTGAGCGCGTGATGCGCCCGGCGGTCTTTCTCGATCGTGACGGCACGATCATCGAAGAGCGCGGCTACCTCGATCGGCTCGATCGTCTCGAGCTCTACTCCTTTACCGCCGATGCGATTCGCCTGCTCAACCGCGCGGGCTACGCGACCGTGGTCGTCACCAACCAGGGCGGCATCGGCCGCGGCATCATCGACGAAGCATTTCTCCGGCACGTGCACGAGACGATCGACGAGCGCCTGGCGGCGGGCCGCGCGAAGATCGACCGCTACTACTTCTGCCCGCATCACCCCGATGCCGTCGTTCCCGAGCTGCGCGTCAGGTGCGGCTGCCGCAAGCCGGCGACGGGGATGATCGAGCAGGCGTGCCGCGAGCTTTCACTCGACCCGAAGCGGTCCGTCACGATCGGCGATCGTCGGCTCGACGTCGTCGCCGGCAGCGGCGCGGGGACGCGCACGGTGCTCGTGCGGACCGGCCACGGCGCGCACGAGGAGGCGATGCCGCCGGGCACCGCGCGTCCCGATGCTATCCTCAACAATTTGATGGAGGCGGTAGGGTGGATCCTGCGGACGTCCTCGCGCTGATCGACGCGCTGTCCGGCCGCCGCGTGGCGGTCGTCGGCGACGCGATTGCCGACGAGTTCGTCTACGGCCGCGTCGCGCGCGTGTCGCGCGAGGCGCCCGTGCTCATTCTCGAGTACGACTCCACCGAGGTCGTGGCGGGCGGCGCGGGCAACGCCGCCAACAACGTCGCCGCGATGGGCGGCTCCGCGCTGCTGGCCGCCGTGATCGGCCGCGACGAACACGGCCGCCGCCTGCTCGAGTCGCTGCACAAGCGCGTCAACCCGCGCACCGTCATCCGCAGCCCGCGCGGCACCACGATCAAGACACGGATTCTCGCCGGCGGCATTCATTCCGCCAAGCAGCAGGTCGTTCGCATCGATCGTCTCGGCGGCGGAGCGATGGACAAGAAGAGCCGCGACGCGTTCTTCAAGAGCGCGGTCTCGGCGGCCCTGCGCGCCGACGCCGTGCTCGTCTCGGATTACGGCGGCGGGCTCGTCTCGCCCAAGGTCGTGTCGAGGATGCGCGCGGAGCTGAAGCGCGCGGAACATCCCATTCCCATCCTCGTCGACTCCCGCTACCGGCTCCTGAACTACACGGGCCTGACCGCCTGCACGCCGAACGAATCCGAGGTGGAGCAGGCGCTCGGCATCCGCATCAACGACGATGCGCGGGTACTCGAGCGCGCCGGGCGGGAGGTGCTCGAGCGGACGAAGATGCAGGCCGTGCTCGTCACGCGCGGCAGCCGCGGCATGGCGCTGTTCGTGCGCGACGCGCCCACCGTCCACATTCCGATCTTCGGCTCCGACGAAATCGCCGACGTCACCGGTGCCGGAGACACCGTCGTGGCGACGGTGACGCTGGCGCTCGCGGCAGGCGCGACCTTCGAGCTGGCGGCGCGCCTGGCGAACTACGCCGGAGGCCTCGTCGTCATGAAGCGCGGCACGGCGACCGTGAGCGCCGCCGAACTGCGCGAGGCGGTGAATCGTGACGCGTGAGCTGCCGGGGAGCCGTGGCGCCCGGTAAGGTCGTCGCGCGCGAGGCGCTCGCGCAGCGTCTCGCTGACGAGCGCGCCGCGGGCCGGACCATCGCCTTCGCCAACGGCTGCTTCGACCTGCTGCACGTCGGCCACGTCCGCTATCTCGAATCGGCCGCGCGCGAAGCCGACGTCCTCGTCGTGGCGGTCAACGACGACGAGTCGGTGAGGCGGTTGAAGGGGGAGGGGCGGCCGATTCTCCCGGCGGCCGATCGCGCGGAGCTGGTCGCCGCGCTCCGATGCGTGGACTACGTCGTCATCTTTCCGGAACCGACCGTTGGTCCGTTGTTGACGTCGCTGCGGCCCGACGTGCACTGCAAGGGGACGGACTACACCGTCGATTCGGTGCCCGAGCGCGAGATCGTGCTCGCCTACGGCGGCCGCACGGCGATCGTCGGCGACCCGAAGGACCATTCGACGCGCGAGCTGCTCTCGCGCATCGCGCGCGGGCGGCAGTGAACAGCTTCCTGATCGTCCGCCTCGGCTCGCTCGGCGACGTGATCCACGGCATTCCCGTCGCCGCGGCGCTGCGGCAGGAGTTCCCGTCGGCGCGCATCGACTGGATGGTCGATCCGCGCTACGTCGAGCTGCTCGATCTGGTGCGGGGGCTCGATCGCCGGATCGGGGTCGACCCGCGCGCCATCAGGCACGGCGAAGGACGCCGCCGGTTCCGCGAGACGCTGCGCGAGCTTCGCCGGGCGGACTACGACGCCGTCATCGACCTCCAGGGGCTGCTCAAGTCGGCGATGCTCGCACGCAGCGTGCGCGGCCGCAAGACGATCGGGTTTCCACGGCGGCACCTGCGCGAGCCGTTCGCGCGGCTCTTCTACACCGTTGCGCCCGATCCCGGGGATGCGACGCACGTCATCTACAAGAACCTGGCGCTGCTCGTGCCGCTGAAAGTGGAGGACCGGCGCGTGCGGTTTCCGCTGGAGATTCCGCGCTCGTCCACGGTCCTGCAGGTCGCCGATCGATTCCAGCCCGACGGCTACGTGCTGATCAACCCGGGCGCGGCGTGGCCCAACAAGCAGTGGCCGCCCGAACGGTTCGGCGAGGTCGCCTCGGCGATCGCGCGCGACTTCGGGTGCCGGTCGCTGGTCCTGTGGGGTCCGGGCGAGCAGGAGATCGCCCACCGCGTCGTCGCGGCCTCAGGCGGCGCGGCGGAATCGTCGCCGCCGACGACGATCACCGACATCGTGGGCGTCGCGCGGGGGGCGCGGCTGATGATCTCCGGCGATACCGGACCGCTGCACATCGCCGCGGCCGTCGGCACGCCCATCGTCGCGCTGTACGGTCCGACCTACCCCGAACGCAACGGCCCGTGGGGCCTCAACGACATCGCGATCTCGCGCGTGCAGCAGTGCGCGTGCGTGCACGAGCGGAAGTGCAGGAAGACCGAGCGGTGCATCGACGACATCGACGTCGCCGAGGTGATGAGCGCGGTGCACCGGCGGATGGGCGCGTGTGGCTGAAGGACTGACGCGATGGCTGGCGCGGCGGCGCGTTGCGCTCGGCCTGGTGGTCGCCATCGCCACGCTGGTGCTCGCGCGGCCGACAGGGCCGACATGGCGCATCGGGCTCGCGATCGCCGCGGCGGGCGAAGCCGTGCGGGTGTGGGCGGCCGGGCACCTCGAAAAGAGCCGCGAGGTGACGCGCTCGGGACCGTACCGCTGGACCCGGCATCCGCTCTACGTCGGCTCGTCGATCATGGCGCTCGGGATCGTCGTCGCTTCGCGCAGCGGCGTCGTCGCGGTGCTGGCGGCGATCTACATGACCGCGACGCTCACCGCGGCGATCCGCACGGAGGAAGCGTTTCTCAGCCAGGCGTTCGGCGAGACCTACGACCGGTATCGCGCGGCGCGCGCCGCGCCGATGCGGCGGCGCTTCAGCCTCGCGCGCGCGATGCGCAACCGGGAATATCGCGCGATGGCCGGGCTCGCGGCCGGCTTCGCGTTGCTTGCGCTCAAGGTGATGGGCTACCTATAATTACCTGTTTGGGTCAGGCATCGCTGATGCGCTCCGTGGGACAGCACGAGCGAATCGGCGCGGTTGCCCAGGCGTGCGTGCGCGCCGGGCTTGCCCGCCAAAGTCCGCCTTCGCCGCACTGGATCCACGCGGGCTATGCGGCGGACGACGGCGGGCGGTTAGCTCAGTGGTAGAGCATCGGCTTTACACGCCGGGTGTCACAGGTTCGAATCCTGTACCGCCCACCACCCTTCGCTCGCGGCTGGCACCCGCCGCGCGAAGCTTCGGGTGGCAGGCTCCGGCGAAGGGTGGTGTCCACCGTAGCGCGAAGCGCGAAGCTGGACATCGACCTGACGACAAATTCGGGGGCGTAGTTCAGTTGGTTAGAACGCCGGCCTGTCACGCCGGAGGCCGCGGGTTCGAGTCCCGTCGCTCCCGCCACCCATCGCTTCGCGCCTGGCAGTAGCGCGAAAGCTTCGGGTGGCATTTCTGCGTAATCCTTCAGCGTCGCCCAGCCATTCTCTGTAGTACGTCGAACCCCCCACCGATAACATTCAGAAGCTTTAATCATCGAGCCAGGGGGAGAACGTACATGTCCGACGAATTCTTCGAGAAGGTTTTCGGGGATTCGGAGCCGGGCGACTTCGGCACCGGCTGGATCAGCGGCACAGCGTCGGTCTTTTTCGGGCTGCTCGGTTTCGGTGGCGCGCTGTGCCTGCATTTCCCCGGGCTGCTCTCGCTGCCCGACGCGCGCGCGCTCTATCCCATGACGATCATCCGGGCGCTGATTCAGGCGGCCATCGTCCTCGCGATCGTGCTCGGCGCCATCTCGGGACTCCTCAGGGAGCGCAAGGTCCTCGCCGTGACCGGTGCGTCGCTCGGACTGCTGGCGGCGATCATCGGCGGTGGCAGCACGCCGCTGCCGGACCAGGTCCCGTCGAAATTCGGTCTCGGCCTGGATTGGTTTCTCCTCGATCTGTTCGTGATGACCGTCGTGTTTCTGCCGGTGGAACGATTCTGGCCCCTGCATCCGCAGCAGAAGACGTTTCGACCGCAGTGGACGACGGACCTGTTTTACTTCGTGGCGACGCACCTGCCCGCTCAACTGATGACGCTGGCGATGATCATCCCGGCCAGCTATGCGTCGAAGTGGCTGGCGATTCCGTGGCTGGCACACACCGTCGGCAGCCTGCCGTTTCTCGTCCAGCTGCCGCTGGCCATTGTCGTCGCCGATCTCTCGCAATACGCCACGCACCGGGCCTTTCACGGCATTCCAATCCTGTGGCGCTTCCATGCGATCCATCACTCCATCGAGACGATGGATTGGGTTGCCGGGTCGCGCCAGCACTATGTCGACATCCTGCTCACGCGCGGGCTGATCCTGATTCCGATGACGCTCTTCGGGTTCTCGCAGGCGACGTTAGCGGGTTACCTCGTGTTCGTCTCTTTCCACGCCACGTTCTGCCACACCGACTTTCGACCGCGGACGATCTGGCTGGAGCCGTACTTCGTGACGGTGCGCTATCACCACTGGCATCATGCGGCGCATCCGGAGGCGGTGGATGTCAACTTCGCCATCCACCTCCCGTTCATCGATCGGTGGTTTGGAACGCACTATCTTCCGCAAGACGGCTGGCCGCAGCGGTACGGCTTGGTTGGCGGTTCGGTGCCGCGCGGCTTCTTCGCGCAATTGATTGCGCCGTTCAGGCGGGACGCAGCGTAGCTAGAGCGCGATCTCCGACAACGCCACGTCACGTGGCTTGTCCGTGCCGGTCCCGGACGGCTCGACGAGTCGCAGTGCACGCATGACCCGGACGGTCATGTAGCCGAAGTCGAACTCGCCAGGGCCGTGCGTGGTGCGGAGCAGGTGAGGATAGTGGTGGTGGTTGTTCTGCCAGCAGGCGCTGAACGTCGCCATCACCGGCAGCCAGTCGCCGATGTTCATCGCGTTGTCACCCGGATCGTCGTAACGCCTCGTGCCCCAGCGGCGATCGTGCGTCCAGTAGTTCTGGACCATGTTCACCCAGAGCGCGAACACGCGCGTGCCCAGCCACACCCCGATCGCGTACGGCCAGTCGCGCACGAACAACCAGAGGAGACCGCAGCTGAACACCGGCGACATCGCCATGAAGAGCGGATGCGACACCAGCCGGAACGGCCAGGTGCGAAGAATCTCGTCGTTGGCGACGTTCACGCTGCACTTGTACGGAAACAGGCAGAGGTACAGCGTCCTCCAGCAGCCGTCGCCATCGAGCTTGTTGGGATCGCCGTCGTGGTCCGCAAAGCGATGGTGCAACCGGTGACGATTCACCCAGCTGACCGGATCGACGTAGACGCCGACGGTGTTGTTGAGCAGCGTCACGCCCTTGATGAACCACTCCTTGTAGTCGAGGGCACCGTGCGTGATGCCCATGTGCATCACGTCGGACAGATAGACGCCCGCCAGAAACCAGGACAGCACCAGGTACCCGAACCCGATCGCCATGCCCCACCACGGCCCGAGCGAGGGCGGCGCGAGCCAGGCGGACAACAACAGCTGCAACCCGAGCGCCGAATAGCCCAGCACGTTGTAGATCCGCATGCGCCTTTCTACCAGATTTCCGTGCCGCGGACGTATCCGCTCACTACGATTGCGCCATGCGGCTCTTGAAAAAGGTCGCCGTCGGCATCGTCGGGGCGGTGCTCGCTGTCTACCTCGTGTTCGCGATCGGGCTGACGGTCCTCGAATGGGTCGTGCGCGAGAACCCCCGCGTCGAGAACAGCCTGCTCGCGCATTCCGTCGCGCCGCACACGATCACGCACTTCGACCGGGGTGCCGCCTCCTTTCAGCGCCGCCTCGAGCTCATCGCCTCCGCCAGGAAGTCGATCGCGCTCGAGTTCTTCATCTACGACGTGGACGACGCCTCCCGCCTCCTCACGCAGGCCCTGATCAGGAAGGCCCGCGAGGGCGTGCAGGTGCGCATCCTGGTCGACTTCTCGGCGCCCGTCTTCAAGCTGAAACCCGCCTATGCGCGGCTGCTGGGCGAGGCGGGTGTGCAGGTGCGCTACTACAACACCAGCGCCTTCTACCGGGTGGTCAGCGTCCAGCACCGCTCGCACCGCAAGCTGCTGATCATCGACGAAACGACCGTGCTGACCGGCGGCCGCAACATCGGCAACGATTACTTCGACCTTTCGGATCGCTACAACTTCCTCGACTCCGACCTCGAGGTCTCGGGGCCGATCGTCAAAACGGTGCTCCAGAGTTTCGACGTCTACTGGAATTCCCGCCTCGCTGCCGACCCCGCGCCCGCTCCGGAACCGGACGACGAGGCCGCGAAGTTCGTGGTGCCGCAGGCCGGCGACGCCGCCCTGCTCGACAGACTGCGCGCGGTGGGCGAGTCGTACCGCCAGTCGCACGCGGCCCACGAATGCCGCGACCTCCGCTTCGTCACCGACTTCCCGAACCAGGGGGAGGCGAGCCGGAACGTGTTCAAGGCCATCGTGGAGGAGCTGGGCCGCGCGAAACAGGAGGCCGTCGTCGAATCACCGTACTTCGTGATCAAGAGCGGCGGCTACGCCGTGCTCGAAGACCTGCACAGGCGAGGCGTACGTGTACGAGTGCTCACCAACAGCCTTGCCTCCACCGACGCCTCGTACTCCGTGGCCGCGCTCTATCCCTGGCTCGGCTCCCTGGCCGATACGGGTCTCACGCTCTCCGCGTACGGCGGAGCGCCGCTGCCCTCGCAGGGCACCAATCTCCGCGGCGGCACGCCGCGGTGGGGCCTGCATTCCAAGCGCGGCGTGATCGACGGCGAGACCACACTGCTCGGCACGTACAACATGGATCCCCGCTCGGCCAACCTCAATTCAGAGCTCATGTTCGTCTGCCGCGGACAGAAGGATCTCGCGGCGGACGTGCTGGCCAGCATCGCCGCGCGCGAAGCGGCGTCCGCCAGGGTCATCGAGCGCGGCAGGATCGTGCAGCGTTCGGCCCTCCTCGGGGGCTCTCCGCTGTCGCACCGGATCCGCTTTCTGCTGGAGATGCCGATCGCGAACCTGTTCGACTTCCTGCTGTAGAGACTGACGGCGTTCTCTGCAAGCTGCCGGTGTGAAAGGCCCGTCGACACGGCGCACAGCGGCCCAACGCGGCGACTGTGGCATCATAGGCGC
>DATNCQ010000229.1:0-6864 GCA_035571515.1 Vicinamibacterales bacterium | reverse complement strand
CGACACCATGGCGTCCGATACCGAGCCTTCCGACGGCCAGACGCCCACGGGCCGTCGTCCGAAGAGCCGCTCATGCAGTTTCACCGCGCGCGACAACTGATCCGCGGCGTCTTCGGGCCGGCGGAATCGCTCGCGCGGCATTCGCGACGACGGATGGGTTCGTAGGTAGATGTCCGTGTCGCACAGGAGCGGAAGGATGGGGTGATAAAACGGCGAGGTCGAGAGTTCAACCTGGCCACGCTCCGCCGCCTCGCGGTATTCAGGAATGACGCGCCGCAGTAACTCGAGCTCCACGGCGCGAAGCGTCGCTTTGTCCTGTTCCGTAAAGCGGCGGCCCTTCGCAACGAGGGCGCGTATCCGATCGTCGCGATCGAAATAGTACGGATCAATCCAGGCGAGCTTGTGCCACACCTGCAGGTCGCGCAGGTCTTCCGTCGAGAAGTACGCCGCCTGCGAGCGGACGCTCAGGCCAACACCATTCTGCTGGCGTTTGGCGAGCAATTCGCCGTAACGCGGGTACGGATCGATCATCCGGGGCCGATGCGCGTGGAAGAATTCCTCCACGCAGAACTCCTGCTCCTCGGCGGTCAACGCTTCCGCCGGTTTCAAGCCGATATCCAGATGGCGGTCGCGCGCCTGCTCCCTCGCAAAGGAATCCAACTGCACCAGCAGCGACGGAACCAGGTTGAACGTCACTTTGACCGACGGGAATTCGCGCAATAGCGCGACCATTCCCCAGTAGTCCTTGATGGCGTGCAGCCGCACCCATGGCAGGACGTGCTCGCCGGTCGCAAGGTCCTGGTAGAACGGCTGGTGCATGTGCCAAAGCAGGGCTACACGTGTCACGGCTGGATTCCAGAAGGTAGAAGGGTCCTGTATTCTTGAGATTGGACGTTGATGCGCATTATCGACCGCTACGTGATCCGCGAGGTGCTGCTTCCCTTCGTTATTGCCCTGCTGGTCTTCACGTTCATCTTAATTGTGCCGTCGATGATGCAGTACGCCGAGGCGTTCATCGCCAAGGGCGTGCCGACGACGGTCGTGCTGCGCGCGATGGCGACGCTGCTGCCCTCGTCGCTGGCGCTGTCGATTCCCTCCGCGCTGCTCATCGCGCTGCTCATCGCCTTCGGCCGCCTCTCGGGCGACCGCGAATTCGTCGCCATGCAGGCGTGCGGCGTCAGCGTGGCGCGGCTGCTGTGGCCCGTCGGGATTATCGCGGTGGTCGGCTGGGCCACGACCTCGTACGTGATGATCGAGGCGCTGCCGGACGCGAACCAGGCGTTCCGGCAGATTGCGTTCAACGTCCTCGCCGAGCGCGCCGAAGGCGAGGTGAAGCCGCGCGTCTTCTTCACCGAGTTCCCCAACCTCGTCATCTACGTGCGCGATATTCCGCCGGAAGGCGGCTGGAACGACGTGTTCCTCGCCGACAGCTCGCCGGGGCGGGCCGAGGCCATCTACCTGGTGCGCCACGGCCGCGTGGTGCTCAACGCGAAGCAGCGCACGGTCGAGTTGGTGCTCGAAGACGGCACGCGTCACGTCGCCAACGCCGACGGCAGCTACCAGGTCGTCAAGTTCGCGCGGCAGGTAGTCAGCGTCAACCCCGAGTCGGTCTTTCCGCGGCAGGGTCCGCAGCGCGGCGACCCGGAGATGACGATCTTCGACCTGCGGGTCCGCGCGGCGGAGCTCGAGGGGCTCGGCCAGTCGTCGCACAACCAGGTCATGGCGATTCACCGCAAGTTCGCGATCCCGGTCGCCTGCCTCGTGTTCGGCGTGATCGGGCTGGCGCTTGGCGCCACCAACCGCCGCGACGGCAAGCTCGGGAGCTTCGTCTTCGGCCTCGGCGTCATCTTCGCGTACTACATCCCGCTGACGCTCGGACCGGCGCTGGCCAAGGGGCACCTGATTCCCCCCTGGCTCGCCGTCTGGGGGCCGAACATCATCCTGAGCGCCGTGGGCGCGGGGCTGTTCTTCTGGCGCTCGCGCGCTGCGGACCGCGAGTTCCGCCTCGCGCTGCCGCTCTGGCTGCAGCGCCGTGCCGCCACGCCGCAGCCGAGACGCGCGCATCACCGCGCGGCCGACGCGGAGCCCTCGCCGCCCGGCCTGGTCGCCCGGCTGCCGAAGCCGAGCATCCTCGACCGCTACGTGACGTCGATGTACGTGCGCGTGTTCCTGCTCTGCGCGCTCGGCCTGCTCGCGCTCTTCTACATCTCGACGTTCATCGACCGGTCCGACAAGGTGTTCAAGGGCGCGGCGACATGGAGCATGATGGGCGCGTACCTCTGGTACCTGCTGCCGCAGTACGTCTACTACGTGCTGCCGATGTCGGTGCTGCTGGCCTCGCTCGTCACCATCGGCGTGCTGACGAAGAACAGCGAGCTCATCGTGATGAAGGCGTGCGGCATCAGCCTCTATCGCGTCGCGATCCCGATGCTCGGCGTCGCGCTGCTGGCGGGCGGGACGCTGTTCGCGCTCGAGCAGACCATCCTCGGCGAGTGGAACCAGAAGTCCGACACCATCAAGCGCGTGATGAACGGCGTCGCGCCGGAGACGCTCGACATGCTGACGCGCCAGTGGGTCGTCGGCACCCACGGCGAGATCTATCACTACAACTACTTCGACCCGAAGGCGAACGCGCTGATGGGGCTGTCGGTGTACGAGTTCTCGGGCAACATGCGCTCGCTCGCACGCCGGTCGTACGCGGACGTCGCGCGCTATGCGCCGGAGGCCGGCAAGCCCGACACGTGGCGCGCCGAGCGCACCTGGTCGCGTGAGCTGCTGCCGTCGGGCGACACGCGCCGGTTCTCCTCGCAGCCGGTCGCCGAGCTGGCGCTCGACCCGCCGTCGTATTTCGGCACGCGGCAGCCCGAGCCGCAGTTCATGAGCTATTCGCAGCTCCAGACTTACATCGACCAGCTGCGGCGCAGTGGCTTCGACGTCATCGCCCAGCAGGTGGCGCTCGAGCGCAAGGCGTCGTTCCCCTTCGTGACGCTGATCATGACGCTCATCGCGGTGCCCTTCGCGGTGACGGCCGGACGCCGCGGCGCGATGTACGGCATCGGCGTCGGCATCGTCCTCGCCATCACCTACTGGGTCGCCTTCAGCGTCTTTGCCGCGCTTGGCACCGGCGGCGTGGTCGCGCCGATACTCGCCGCTTGGGCGCCCAATATCCTGTTCGGCGCGGGCGCGGCGTACCTGCTGCTGACCGTTCGCACCTGATGGGCCGCACGTAGGGGCCGGCTTCAGCCGGCCCGCCGGCCCGCGACTCACCTGGCAAGTCTCACGTCGTCGATCTGAACCTGCCCGTTCGAGCCGATCTTCGCGTTGACGGTATCGACCACGAAGAGAATGGCATCCACCTTCGACAGCACCGGCTGCGCGCTGGTCGTCGTGCCGCGCGGCCGGAAGTCCGCAAACGGCAGGTCGATGGTCCGCGGCGTTTGATCGAGATAGACCGAGCGGTGCCATCGCTCCCCTTCCCCGGCGGAGGCACGCAGCTGTATCGACAGCCGCATGGGCCTGTCCGCCCGCGCGGTGAACCCGATCCGGTCGTACATCGCAATCGCCGGGCCGGCTGACGCCACGAAGGCGACGTACGGACTGTCGGCGGCGGTACCCGAAATCGCGAAGCGCAGCCGCAGCTGCGATCCGGGAAGCGCGCCGATGACGTCCATCGCGGCATCGGAGCTGGCGCTCTTCTCGATCGTCCAGCCGCGAGCGGGACCGCCGTTGTACAGCGTCGCTGAGGTGCGCGGCGGTGATTGCGGCTGTGGCGGGGACCCGTCGGGGGCGCGCTTCACGTAGATCGGGTTCGACATCAGCCATGGAACCGGCGGCGTTCCCGGCGAGCCCGGCAATGCGACCTCGACACGGTAGACACCCGGCGCCGTCGAGGCATCGTGATCCAGTTGGCCGCCCTGCGCGGTGGCGACCGGTGCACCGTCGCGAAACAGTGTGATCGTCGCGGCGCCCGGCGCCTGCGCCTCGACGTGGAGATGCGCGCGCTCCTCGCCGCCTGCCGCGACGCTCAGCGCCGCCGGCCCGGCAAGCGCGTCAACGGTCGAATAGAAAGCGCCCTCGCGGATGGCATCGATCACCGTTCGCGCATCCGCCTCTGCGTTGCCGTTCAGCCGCGCGTTCGAGAGCTCGACCGAGAACTCACGGAACGAATTGACATAGGACGGGAAGTGCAGCGAGCCCGCGGTGTCGTACGGCTCGCCGAGAGAGCGCACGCCGACGCGCGCGTGCGCATCGACGGCCGCGAGGCCGGCGACGCGACGATGCTGGGCCAGATCGTCCCACCGGCGGATGACCCCCTCGGGCCGATCGAGCAGCAGCGCGAGCGCCTGCGGCGGACGGAACGGATACGTCAGCAGCGCCCGCGCCAGCGTCCACGGACGCTCGTCGCGCCATTCGCTGTCGGCGTTGAGCCATTCGAGCCCGTCGAGCGACGCACTCCAGTCGGTCCATTGCAACTCGGGCTTCGACGATCCGGGATGCGCGGCAATGGCCAGGCCGCCCATCCGGTGAATGTCGTCGACGACATCACGCCCTTCCCCGCCGAGCGGATATGGCGCCCGCGGCAACCCGAGCGCGACGAGGTGGCCGTCGCGGGTGCTGATTTCGACGGCGTCGATGTAGAGGACGCCGTCGCGGTAATCCGGCAGGTCGGGCGCGCGGGTCGCGTCCCCGTGGTCGGTGACGATGACGAATTTCAGGCCGGCGGTCGCGGCCGCGCGAATCACGTCGTCGATGGAACCGGTTCCGTCGGAGCGATTCGTGTGGACGTGCACGACGCCGCGAACCGCGGGCACGCCCCCCGAGGGCGGCGCCGGCAGCGTCCGCGCGCGTGCCGGCAGCATCGCAACGAGCGCGATCGCCGCGACGGCCAGCACAGCGAAACGCCGCATCAGGCGAAACACGGCTGCGCGCTCACGCCCTGGGATGAAAGCGGTCGTACACCGTCCGCATTCGCTGCTGCAGCACGTGCGTGTAAATCTGCGTCGTCGACAGGTCGGCGTGGCCGAGCATCATCTGGATGGCGCGGAGGTCGGCGCCGCGCTCGAGCAGGTGCGTGGCGAACGAATGCCGCAGCATGTGCGGGCTGAGTGCGGCGGTGACGCCGGCGCCGCGCCCGTACGCCTTCAGGATCTTCCAGAAGCCGACGCGCGTCAGCCCCGGCCCGCCCCGCCGCGCGTTCACGAAGAGCCGCGGGCTCGATCGCTTGCCGAGGAGCGCCGGCCTGGCGTCGCGCAGGTAGCGCCGGACCCACGCCGTGGCCTCGTCGCCCATCGGCACGATCCGCTGCCTTTCGCCCTTGCCCGTGCACGTCAGGTACGACGCCTCGAGGTTCACGTCGGCCGGCCGCAGCGAGATCAGCTCGGAGACCCGAAGACCGGTCGCATACAACAGCTCGATGAGCGCGCGGTCCCGAAGGCCGCGCGACGTGGTCACGTCGGGCTGTTCGAGCAGCCGGTCGACCTCCTCGACCGAGAGATGCCGCGGCAGCGCCTTGAAGGCCCGGGGCGCGCGCAGTTCGCCGGCCGGGTTCGTCTTCAGGCGCCCCTCGATGACCAGGAACCGGAAGAAGCCGCGATAGCACGCAATGGCCCGCGCCACCGATCGCGGCGAGCGCCCCTCGGACATCAGCGTCCGAACCAGCTCTTCGAGCCGCTGGCGCGTCAGCCGTTCGACCGGCGTCTTGTGGCCGGCCGCGAACTCCGCGAGCAGCACGAGGTCGCGCGCGTAGCTTTCGACGGAATTGACGGACAACCGCCGTTCTACCGTCAGGTGGGTGAGGTAGGCATCGATCGGGGCTGGCCCTGAGCGAACGAGGCGGGTCGAAGGGCGCGCGATTGTAGAATTGTAGCGAACTTATGCCTGTGCGCTCGAAGTGGCAGTCCCTCCCGACCGAAGCCATCAACCCCGCGACACTCGGCATCGACAAGCTCTCGGCCGACGACATCGTCGAACTGATGCTCAGCGAGGACCGCAAGATGCTGGCGGCGGTCCAGCGCGAGCACGAACGCATTGCCGTCGGTGTCGAGATGATCGCCGGCGCGCTCCGGAAAGAGGGGCGCGTCATCTTCGTCGGCGCCGGCACGAGCGGCCGCCTCGGCATCCTCGAGTCGGCCGAGATGCCGCCGACCTTCAGCACGGATCCGACGCTGGTGCAGGCCATCATGGCCGGCGGACGCGGCGCGATCTTCGCCGCCAAGGAAGGCGTCGAGGACAACTACGAGGAAGGCGCGCGCTCGATCATGCGGCTGCGGCCCACCAAGCGCGACATCGTCGTGGGCGTGTCGGCGAGCGGCATGACGCAGTTCGTGCGCGGCGCGCTCACACGCGCGCGGCGCGCCGGCGCCAGGATCATCTTCGTGACGTGCGACCCGGCCACCGAGCTGCAGACCTTCGTGGACCTGACGATTTCGCCCGGGGTCGGCGCGGAGGTGATTGCGGGGTCCACCCGCCTGAAGGCCGGCACCGCGACGAAGATGGTGCTCAACATGCTGACCACGGCGGCGATGATCCGCACGGGCAAGACCTACGGCAACCTGATGGTCGACGTGCAGGTGGGATCCGAAAAGCTCAAGGATCGCGCCCGGCGGATCATCGCGATCGTGACCGGCCTCGACTACGACGCCGCGGACGCGCTGCTGCGGCGCGCGCACTGGAACGTCAAGGCGGCGATCGTGATGGAGAAGGCGCAGCTCTCCTACGCCCAGTCGCTCGCGCGCCTGCGGCGCTCGCACGATTTCGTGCGCGACGCGATTGGCGAAGATGTCGAAGCGCGGTTGAAAGAACTGTTGAAAGTCGGATAGGTCCGCCTAAAGGCGGACGCCACCTACGTCGCTGTCTTGTACGTGG
>DATNCQ010000228.1:0-50051 GCA_035571515.1 Vicinamibacterales bacterium | reverse complement strand
CCCCTGCCCATTGCCCGCTGCCCGCTGCCCGCTGGTGATAGAGTTTCCCTCGCTGGAGGGATCGATGAATCGAGCAAAACTTCTCGTCCTGGCGGCGGTGGCCGTGATCGCGGCGTGGTCGGCGTCGATGCTGGCGCAGGGGGCGGGCGTCACCGTCTTCGAAGGCGCGCGCGTCATCGTCGGCGACGGTCGCGCTCCGATCGAGAACGCCACGTTTATCGTGACCGGCAACCGGTTCACCGCGGTCGGACGCGCGGCGGACGTTCGTGTCCCGGCGGGCGCGACACGCGTCAACCTGGCGGGTAAGACCGTCATCCCCGGGATCATCGACACGCACAATCACCTCAGCCAGACGCGCGAGATGCTCATCGACGACTTGAAGCGGCGCGCGTACTACGGCGTCACCGCCGCGCAGAGCATGGGGCAGGACACCACCAACGTCTCGTTCCAGATCCGTGAAGAGACGAATGCCGGCAGGATTCCCGGCGCCGCCCGCTTCTTCACCGCCGGACGCGGCATCACCGGCGTCGAGCCCGGACGCACCATGGCGCCGCACTGGGTATCGAACCCCGCGGAAGCACGCGCGGCGGTGGACGAGGAAGCCGCCAAGAAAGTCGACCTCATCAAGATCTGGGTCGACGACCGGATGGGCACGGTGAAGAAGCTGACGCCCGACATCTACGGCGCGGCCATTGACGAAGCGCACAAGAAAGGCCTCCGCACCATCACGCACATCTACACGCTGGAGGACGCGAAGGGGATGCTGAAAGCCGGCGTGGACGCCTTCGCGCACGACGTGCGCGACAAGGACGTCGACGAGGAGTTCATGGCGCTCGTCAAGAAGAACCCCAACTTCGTCATCGGGCCCAACATGCCGGAGCGCGGCGTGCGCACCGATCTCTCGTTCCTGCGCGCGAGCGTCCCGGCGGCGGACTTCGCCAAGCTCGAGGCCGCCAACAAGGACGATGCGAAGGCGCACGAGTTCTGGAGCATCCAGGGGCGCAACCTCGCGAAGCTGAACGCGGCGGGGATCAAGATTGTCGTCGGCACCGACGGCAACACGCCGTACGCGCCGCACATCGAGATGGAGGACATGGTCGCGGCGGGGATGACGCCGATGCAGGTGCTCACCGCGGCGACGCGCAACGGCGCGCAGTTCCTGCGGCTGAACGACGTCGGGACGATCGAGGCGAACAAGAGCGCCGACTTCGTCGTGCTCGACGCGAACCCGCTCGACAACATCACCAACACGCGGAAGATCTCGTCGGTCTACCTGCGCGGCGCGCAGGTCGATCGCGCGGCGTTCCGGGTGAACCAGACGCAGTAGTCGGTCGGCAGTGGGCAGTGGGCCGATCGTGGAGGCGGACCTTCAGGTCCGCCTCTCCCCGTGATCACGCGGCGCGCGTTCCTCGGCGGGAGCCTCGCCCTCGCGGCGAGTCTCCCGCTCGCCTCACCGGCTGACGCGCAGCAGGCGAGGACGCGGCTGATCCTCCTGGGCACCGGCGGCGGGCCGCGACCGCGCAAAGAAAACTCCGCAGCGGCGCAAGTCGTCGTCTGCAACGGCGCCGCCTATGTCGTCGACTGCGGTGACGGCGTGGCGCGGCAGCTGGCGTTCGCCGGCGTTCCCCTGGCCGCGCTTCGTCACATTTTCATCACGCACCAGCATTCGGATCACAACGCGGACTATGGAAACCTGATCTGGCTCGCGTGGGCCTCCGGATTGAGCACGCGTGTTGATACGTGGGGACCGCCGCCGCTCGAGGAGATGACGACGCTGTTCTTGCGCATGAATGCGTACGACATCGACACGCGCATCGCCAACGAAGGACGCGTGCCGCTCGCGCCTCTCGTCCACGTCCACGACCTGCATGCCGGTGGCGAAGTGCTGCGCGACGCCCACCTGCGAGTCACCGCAGCGCTGGTCGATCATCCGCCCGTCGTGCCGGCGTTCGCCTACCGGTTCGATGGTCCGGATCGGTCCATCGTCATCTCGGGCGATACCACGCCGTCGGACAATCTCATCGCGCTCGCCCGCAGCGCGGACGTCCTGGTCCACTCCGTGTTGTACGTCCCCGCCGTTGATCGGCTCGTCGCGCGCGTCCCCAACGCGAGCGAGCTGAAGGCGAGCATCATCGCGCATCAGACGTCGGCGGAGGACGCTGGACGTGTCGCGCAGACAGCCGGAGTGAAGACGCTCGTGCTGTCGCATCTGGTCCCAGCCGACGATCCGAATGTCACCGACAAGATGTGGCTGGACGCCGCGCGCACGCACTTCAAGGGCACGGTGATCGTCGGTAAAGATTTGTTGGAAATATGACCGGAAGGGCCGACCTGAAGGGCGGCCTCTACGTTCGCTGCTGTGAGTCGTAGGGGCCGGCTTTAGCCGGCCCAACCGCCCAACCGCTAGACCGCGTCCGACTGCGACGTGAAATTGAACGCGTTGAGCCGCAGCGCGGGCACGAGCAGCGGGTCGATCCCGCCTTCGCTGCTGGCGACGCGTTCGGGCACGCCGATCTGATCGACGTTGCCGGGCCCGAGCATCAGGACGATGCTCTGGTTGAAGCGGAAGTTGCGCACCGGGTACTTGATCTCCCCGTCTTCGACGTACCAGACGCCGTCGCGCGTCAGCCCCGTCACCGAGGCGGATCGCGGATCCACCGTCCGGATGTAGAAGAAGCGCGTGACGAGCAGCGCGCGCTTCGCCGTCCTGATCATCTCGTCGACGCTCACGCCCGGCGTGGACGGCTCGAGGATCAGCGCCAGCGGCCCGCTCGGCTGCCGGTTCTTCTGCTGCGCCCAGAATCGCGTGTAGCGGAGCGATTCCACCATCCCGTTGCGTACCAGGTACATCGTCTGCGCCGGCAGGCCGTCGTCTGCCGCGGTGAACTTCGAGAGCTCCGGCCGCCACGGGTCGCTGACGATGTTGACGCGCGGGTCGAAGAGCCGCGTGCCGACGCGCGTCGCGCCGCCCGGAAGCGAGAAGACGCTGCGCCCTTCGTCGGCGTTGCGCGCGTCGAACGACATGCCGCCGGAATCGAGGAGGTCGGCGACGGCCTGCGCTTCGAGAATCACCGGATACGCGCCGGCCGGCAGCATGCGCGCGCCGCGCGAGTCGGACGCGCGCCGGATCGCCTCGCGCGCGATGCGCGCGGTGTCGAGGCGTGCCACGTCGAAGTGGTTGCGCGAGAAGTAGCCCGAGCCGGCGCCGTCGGGCGTGCGCGCGGTCATCCCGAGGCCGACGAGCGACTCGCGCTCGTAGTGGAAGTTGCCATGCGCGGTGGCGCTCGCGCGTGCGGTGAGACGGGCCTGGTGAAAGCCCGCGCCGACGACCTTCACCTTCTCCGACTGCGCAATCGCCTCGCTGATCTGCCGCGCCCGGGCAGGCAGGTCCACTCGGGCGGTCGCGTCGACATATCCTCCGCCCGGCTTGTACGTCTGTTGCGACAGCGACGGCAGGTACTCGACGTCAATCGGCGACAGCTTCGCGAACGCCTGCGCGTCCTCGACCGCCTGCTTCAGCGCCGCGTCGCTGACGTCGGTGGTCGACGCCGAGCCGCGGCGCCTGCCGATCCAGGTGGTGACACGCACCGAGACGCCCTCGCGCCGGCCGCTGGTCAGAAACGTGTTCGCGGCAAACCGCAGGTGCGAGTAGTCGAGGCTGTCGACGGTCACGACCGCGTCGTCCGCGGTGACGGAGCCGAGCACCTTTCGTGTGATCTCGCGCGAGGCGGCTTCGGTCAGCAGCATGACATCCGCCTCACGTCATCGAGACCGACGTGTTCAGCACGTTGATCTGGCGGAAGCGCGCCGCCGGGCAGCCGTGGCTGACGACGCCGACCTGCCCCGGCTCTCCTTTGCCGTCGACGAACGATCCGTTCAGCTGGTACGTGGACCGTCCCCCGAGGGCGTCGCACGCGCCCCAGAAGTCGGTGGACCGCGACTGATACGCGACGTCGCGCATCATGCCCGCGACCTTCCCCTTGCTGATCTCCCAGAACGTCTGGCCGCCGAACTGGAAGTTGTAGCGCTGCTGATCGATCGACCAGCTGCCGTCGCCGTAGATCAGGATCCCCTTCTCGACGCCGGCAACCAGCTCGTCGAGCGACGTGTCCTGCGCGCCCGGCTCGAGCGAGACGTTCGGCATCCGCGCGAACGGCACGCTGCCCCACGAATCCGCGTTGAGACAGCCGTACGATGTCTTCCGCCCGATGAGCGGCGCCAGATCGCGCGTCGTCTGCCAGTCCACGAAGATGCCGTCCTTCACCAGGTACCACCGCTGCGCCGGCACCCCATCGTCGTCGTAGGCGACCGTCGCCAGACCAGTCGTCTGCACGCGGTCGGCGACGATGTTGACGAGCGGTGAACCGAAGCGGAGCTTGCCGGCCTGATCGGGCGTCAGGAAACTCGTTCCTGCGTAGTCGGCTTCCCACCAGAGCGCGCGATCGAGCTCCGTCGAGTGTCCGCACGATTCGTGGATGGTCAGCCAGAGATTGGTCGGATGGATCACCAGGTCGTAGCGGCCCGGTTCGACCGGCGTCGCCTTCAGCTTGGCGACGGCCTCGTCCGCGGCCTGCTGGACCTCGGCCTTCCACGGGTACTTCTCCATGTACTCGTAGCCCCGCGCCTGCGGACCGCCGAAGGAGCGCCGGGTCTGGAAGTCGCCGCTCTCGCGATTGACGGCGGTCACGTTGAACTGCGGCTGACCGCGAATGAGGTACTGCTCGATGCGCGAGCCCTCTGACGTCGCGAGGAACCGCTGCTCGTTGACCCATGCCATCGAGGAGTTGACGAAGCTGACGCCGGTCGTCTTCATCGCGATGGCGTTCAACGCGAGCAGGAGCTCGATCTTGTCGTCGAGCGGGACGTCGAACGGATCCTTCTCGAACGCGCTCTTCCAGTTTGCGGTCACGGAATCGACCGGGGCGAGCGTCACGCGCTTGCGCTGGAAGGCCGCGTTCGCGCGGGCGATGTCGACCGCGACCTGCGCGACCCGCCGGACTTCGTCCGCGGTCACGACGCTGCTGGCCGCGAAGCCCCAGGCGCCGTTGACGAGCACGCGGATGCCAAAGCCGAAGTCCTGGCTGCGCGCGACGTTCTGCACCTGCTGCTCGCGCGTTGTGATCGACTCGGACCGATAGCGGTTGATGCGGATGTCGGCGTACGACGCGCCGAGCACCCTGGCTCGCGTGAGCGCCGCCTCCGCCAGCGCGCTCTTGACGGCGTCGACCTCCGCGGCCGCGGCCGCTTCACGCTCGAGGAGCCAGGGCGCGAGCGTGGCCGCCCCGACCGCGGTCGAGGCGGCCTTCAGAAACTCGCGCCTGATCATTCTATCTAGCGGCAGTCGTCGCGGACGGCGTATCCGGCCGCTCGTTCAGCTCGATGTAGGTCCCCCATGGGTCCGTGATGAACGCGAGCGCGCTGTTGGTCTGCGCGTTCTTCGTATACGGCCGATCGATCTTCCCGCCGGCCGCCTCGTATCGCTTCAGGAACGCCTCGAGGTTCTTGACGTCGAAGCCGATGTGATCGAGCACGCGCCCTTTCGTCGTCACCTGCGGCGTGTCGTTCATCGCCTTCGCGAACGACAGGTTGATGCCCGGGAGATCCGCGGCGATGTTGGCGCCGCGCTTGCCCGGCACCGCGC
The DNA here is from genome assembly GCA_035571515.1 of Vicinamibacterales bacterium. GTDB lineage: Bacteria > Acidobacteriota > Vicinamibacteria > Vicinamibacterales > UBA2999 > Gp6-AA40. The sequence continues at coordinate 44,410 of DATNCQ010000228.1, read as the reverse complement.
CGAACCAGGCGGCGTACCACGCCTGCATCTTCGGAATCTCCGACTCGGGAATGTTGAAGTGCACGTGCTGGCTCTGGATCGGGAACTTCTGGTCCTTGTTCTCGAGAATCTCGATGCGCAGGCCGTCGGGTGTCTCGACGAATGCCTGGTCGGTGCGGCCCGCGCCGCCCGGCAGCACCGTGACGCCCGCGGCTTTCCATTTCGCGATGGCCTCCTGCGTGTTCGGCACCGTGAAGCCGACGTGGTTCACGACGCTGCCGACGCTGCCGCCGACGGCCGGCGCGGCGCCTGGGCCCTGGTTCAGGTACACCAGCACGCCGGGGAACCGCACGATGTCGAAATTCCCCGCCTTGATCGCGGTGCCGCCCATCGCGACGAATATCTTCTTGTTGGCTTCGATGTCTCGCGAATTCATGTGCCAATGGCCGTTGGTCACGCCGGCGGCATTGACCGGGAACGGCTGGGCCCATGCCGCGGCCGGCACGAGCAGCGAGAGCACCCACAGAACCGAAAGCAGCTTTTTCACGGCAACTCCTCCCCTCTCTACGAAGGTGCTGCACCATACACCCGGAACGCGCCTTCTGACAATTGATGGATAAGGAGTTAGCCGAAATGTCGATTCCCGGGGGCCGCCGGCGACTAGCTGGTGGGGCCGCCGAACGCCCCGAGGGAGGAACCGAATCATGAAGTATTTGTGCCTGATTTACGACGAGGAGCGCACGTTCGCCGCGATGCCGAAGACCCAGATCGACGCGCTCATGAAGGAATACCGCGCGTTCAGCGACGGCATCCGGCAGTCCGGCCACTACATCGCCGGCCATCAGCTGGCGCCGGTGCGGTCGGCGTCGACGGTGCGCGTGCGCAACGGCAAGATGTCGGCGACCGACGGCCCGTTCGCGGAAACGAAGGAGCAGCTGGGCGGGTATTTCCTGATCGAGGCCGCCGACCTGAACGAGGCGCTGCAGATTGCGTCGCGCATTCCGTCCGCGCGCATCGGCAGCATCGAGGTGCGGCCGCTGCACGAGTCGCATCAACAGCAGGCGGCGCCAGCATAGGCGGACCTGAAGGTCCGCCTCTACGCTCGCCTGTTGCGCCAAACGCGCGGTTCTGCCGACCCGATCGGCCGTAGAGGCGGACCTTTAGGTCCGCCTGCGTTTCGCGACCGCTTCGACCAGTCCCTCGCGCACGGTCGGATACTTCGGCGACCACGCGCACGCGGTGCGCAGCTTCCGGTTGGACAGGCGCTGCGACCGCGCGAGCGTCTCGCCGAGCGAGCCGAGCAGGAGCGAGAGCCACGACGGGGGGAAGCGCGGCTCGGGCGCGCCGACCGCGGCGGCGAGCGTCTGGAAGAATTCGCGCTTGGTCACGGGTTCGTTGTCGGTGACGTTGTAGATCCCCGCGGGCAGCTCCAGCGCCGCGGCGACCGCGGACGCCGCGTCGTCGTGCGAGATCGAGGAGATGTAAGCGTCGGGCCCGAAGCCCGGCGCCCAGCCGCGGCGCACGTTGGCGATCATTCCGTGCAGGAAGTCGCTGTCCGGCCCGTAGAAGAAGGCGAACCGGAGCACGATGCCCTCGCGCCGGGCGCTGCTGAACGACTGCGCCGCGCGCTCGGCATCGACGACCGCGCGGTTGTAGCGGGCGGGGCGGATGGGCGAGCTCTCGTCAATCCATCGGTCGCCCGCGTCCTCGTAAATCGGCGCGAACGATTCCTGGATGTAGCGCGTCGCGCCGCCGCTGGCCGCGGCGCGCGCGAGGTTCGCCGCCCCGATGCGCCGGATGCGGGCGTTCTCGCGCCACGCGCCGGGCATCAGCGCCTTCGATGCGGGCGGAATGGCGGTCGCCAGGTTGATCACCGCGTCGTGGCCCACGACCGCCTGCCGCAGCCGGTCGGCGTTGAAGAGGCTCGCGTCGACAGGCTTCACCCCGTACCGCGAGAGCGCGGCCCGCTTTTCCGCTGTGCGGACAATCGCCGTGATGGAATGGCCGGCGGACGCGAGCATCGGCACCACCCGGGTGCCGACGACACCGGTTCCGCCGGCGATGAAGATGTTCAACTACCGCTGCGCGGGACGTGGCTCCGATGACGGCGGCACGATGCTCTTGATGCGCATCGTCGTCACGAGGTTGCCGTAGATCTCGTTGTTGTGGACCACGTTGAGCATCAGCAGCGCCATCCGCGTGTTGCGCGTGACGCGGCCGTTCTCCTGCTGGATCTCGACGACCTGCGCGCCGTTCTCGTCGTTCAGCGAGGCGTAGACGGGATCGCACCAGGCGAACGAGTCGGCGAGCGCCTTCTGGAATTCCGCTTTCGTCTTCAGCGTCTTCTCCAGGTCGACGCCGGCGTTCGGGTTCTTCTCGCCCTTGGCCTGCGAGCACCAGAGGTAGTTGTAGTTCGCGACGTGCGCCAGGTGCTGGCCGAAGGTCCGCACCTCCTGCTGCGGCCCCGGGCGAAGGCCGTACATGTCCTCCGTGACCTTCTCCGCGGAGCGGACGATGTTGTTCTTGTTGCCGTTGTACATGTTGCGCAGGAACCCCGACGTGGTCGGGGGCGCCTGCGGCTGCTGGCCCTGCTGCGCGAACGCAGGCGTGGCCACCGACGCTCCGAGGAGCGCGAGCACGAACAGTCTCTTCTTCATGCGCGAAATTTTACCGCACGATCTCGCGAATCGTTCCGTCCTGCTTGTTGAGCAGGAAGACGCGATTCTCCGGCCCAGTACCGAAGCGCAGGTCGGCGCGGTCGGCGGCCGTTCGCTTCTGCGCCGCGTTTTTCTCGCGGATCAGCGTGAGCAGCGTCTTCGCCGAGCCGCCGCTCGAGAACAGCACGCGGCGAATCGCGTCCTGTCCGCCCTTCGGCAGCTGGTCGGCGCTCACGTAGAAGACTTCCCCGCTCGGGATGTCGCCGAACAGCAGCTTGTCGGAGAGCTGCGGCACGGCGGTGCCGCGGTAGGCGATCACGCCCGTCACGGAGACGTTGTTGCCGAGCAGCGCGTCGTGGTGATCGAATTCGACGATCGGATACGTCACTTTCGGATCCGCGCGCGGCTTGTCGAGCTCGATGTGCGTCCGATCGATGAACCGGAAGCTCGCCTCCCAGTCGTGCCATCCCAGGTTGGCGCCGGGCGTCGCAATGCTGATCTCCTCGACGATGTTCTGGCCGATCTCGGCGACGAAGAGCGTGCCGTTCTTCGAGTCCCAGCCGAAGCGCTGCGGGTTGCGGACGCCATAGGCGTAGATCTCGCCGAGCGTCTCCGGCTTGTTGTCGCTCGCGAACGGATTGCCCGCGGGAATGCCGTACTTGCCGTTGGCGCTGTTGGTGCCGAGCGGATCGATGCGCAGCATCTTCCCGTACGGCGTGCCGAGGTTCTGCGCGGCGTTGAACGGATCGCCGCCGCTGCCGCCGTCGGCGAGCGTGAAGTAGAGGAGGCCGTAATCGGCGGCACTGGGCGTCGCCAGCGGATTGAACGACGCCAGCCCGCCGTTGTGGTTCGCAAACGGCTGGCGGAAGCGCACCATCTCGCGCGGCGGACCGCCGTCGTAGGCCGCCGCCGCCGGGTTCTTCGCCGTCCACTCGTAGAGCACCGTGTCGTGCGTGTTCATGCCGCCGGCGGGCACGAAGTCCGGCTTCGGCTGCATGTTGCTCGAGTCGGTATAGGTGTAGAACTTCCCGTAGCCGCGCGTCCCCTGCTGGTTGAACTGCGGGTGGAACGCAAAGCTCTGGAAACCGCGCTCGCGTCCCTGTGACTGGACGCTCACGCCCCAGTTCGGCGCGTTGATGTCGACGTACTTGACGACGGTCTTTCCGTCGTAGCTGACGCTGTAGAGCGGACCGCGCATGTCGTTGACGAACAGCCGGCGCGTCCCCGGCTCGTTGACGAGCAGCATCATCCGCGCGGCTTCCGTGCCTGCATCCGGAATCGTCGCGAACTCCGCCAGGTTCACGCGGACGACATCGTCCTTGATGTTGATCGGCTGCGGGAACGGATCGATGTCCTGGCCGAACAGCTCACCGGCCTGGAAGGTCCACGCCGCGGCGACGCACGACGCCACCAGCACGGCGGCTCTCAGCAGCCGCACACCTGCAGTCTTCATGCGTCGCAGCCTAGATGGCGCGCCGCCCGCCAGTCAACTATTTCGCGCTGAGCCGCACGAGAGGACCCGTCACGCTCCACGCCTTCCCGTTCGCGTCGGTGCCGCTGAACGTCGTCTGCGCGGTGTGGGCGGCCGCCGACACGCTGCACCACCGGGTTCGAACCGACGTCGTTGCGCTGGCGGCGATGCGCAGGTTCGGATTTGTCGCTGAGCCGGCCGCGCCATCGAACGTGTCGACGCGCCTCGTTATGGTGACCGCCACGCCGCCCGTTTCCCTCAGCACCTGGTCGTAGAACCACGTGTTCGGGCGCGTCGCGCAGCTGGCGAGATCGGTGATCGCCTGTCCGCTGAACGGCACCGGGTTGGGCGACACGGTGACCTGCACCGCCCCGGTTCCGGTTCCCGCAGCCGGCGGAGCCGGCGTTGGTGTTGGTGTTGGTGACGGAGTCGGAGACGGCCTCGGGGTGGGACTTGGGGTCGGACTCGGCGCGGGCGCCGTCCCGGGGTTGTTGGATCGTGACGGGACGCCACCGGCTACGGGCGTCGGGGTCGTCGGCGAGGCCGGCTCCACGGAGCCGCAGCCACTGGCCACGAGCGCGAAGACGACGATGACGAAGAACGGCGCACGCATGCTGGTCCCCTCCTGGTTCGTGTCGCGAGGGGGCGACTACGCAAGACGCGCACCCGTGTGTGCTTCAGGCGGCGAAGTTGCAGCGGTGCGGCCGCCGGCGCCCGATTCGCCGCCAGCGCTGCAACAGCAGCAGACGCACCGTGAAAAAATTTCCTTTGTCCTCCTGGAGGAACGACATGTGGATGGTTGTGTTAGCTCTCCTCGCATGCGTCGCGTCCACGGCGTCCGCGCAGACGCAGGTGCAGACACAGGTGCCCGCCGTTCCCGCCGACGAGAATCGGGGGAACATCAACCTGTCCGCCAGCTTCGACTTCGCCAACGCGTACATGTTCCGCGGCCTGCGCCAGGACGACACCCGGCTCATCATGTGGCCGTCGACCGACGCCGGCATCCGGCTGCACTCGGACCGGAACGGCGCTTCCGACGCCGCGCTGCACATCGGCAGCTGGAACAGCCTGCACACCGGCGTGACCGGGACTCAGGGCCCGACGGGCCGTCTCTGGTATGAGAGCGATTTCTACGCGACACTCGCCCTGACGCTCCTGCCCGGCCTCGATCTCGGGACGACGTTCACGGCCTACACGAGCCCGAACAGCTCCTTCAGCACCGTCAAGGAGCTGTCGTTCAAGGTGGCGGCGAACGACTCGGATGCCCCGGCGGGCATCGTCCTGCACCCGTACGCGCTGGTCGCCTTCGAGCTCGATACGGCGCCCGGGCTCGGGCAGGCGGACGGCGGGGCGAACGCCGGCACCTACCTCGAGATCGGCGGGGCCCCAGGCTGGGCGGACGCGCCGCTGTCGGTCACGTTTCCGATCAAGATTGGCTTGAGCCTGAACCACTACTACGAGCTCGCGGGCGTCGATCACAGGTTCGGGTTTCTGAGCCTCGGCGCGCTGGCGAGCGTTCCGCTGGGGCGCAGCAACAACTACGGCACGTGGAACGTCCACGGCGGGTTCGAGTTCCTGTCCCTTGGCGACACGCCGGAGGCCTTCAACGCCGGCAATCAGCAGAAGCTGGTCGGGTCGGTCGGAGTCGGATTCTCGTATTGACGAATTTACGAATTGACGAATCTACGAATCGAATCGACGAATCTACGAATTGAAAGTGCCGCGCGCCAATTCGTCAATTCGTCATTCGTCAATTCGTAAATATGTAAATGCCTGTGCTATCGTGCTGGGGTTCGGAGGTCAGCATGAAACGCATCGTTTTGATAGCTCTCGGGGTTTTCGCCGCTTCGACCGGCGCGTTCGCGCAGACGCCGGACATCGACACGCCGCTGATGGCGCTGCCGGCGAACCTGCGCGCCGACGCGGGCGTCATCAAGTGGAAGCAAGCCGATCACACCTACGAGACGCTGAAGCCGTCGAAGAATATGCTCGTCTGCTACGACCGCTCCGGCTTCCCGACGCAGCAGCCGTTCTCGCTCGAGTGCACCGATCAGCGCAACCTCGACCGCGTCAAGCAGAACATGGAGGCCGAGGCGCTCGGCGACAGGATGAAGTCCGAAGCGAAGTTGAACGAGCTGGAAAAGGCCGGCACACGCGTGAAGCCGGTGTTCGGCTCCGTCTGGTATCACCTGATGGGCATGAGCAAGGAGATGGCCCGCACGCACATGACCATCGCGGTGCCCGGCGCCACGATGGCGTCGATGGGGCTGCCGGAGAACGGCAGGAGCGGAGGCGTGTGGATCATGAACGCGGGGACGACGACCGCGCATCTCATGACGCCAGGAGAGTAACCAGTGGGCAGTCAGTCGCGGGCCTGGAGGTTTCAGGCGCTGCTCGCCGTCGCTGTCCTTGCGCTGACGACGCTGTCGGCGGCGCAGGCGGCGAAGACGCAGACGTTCGTGGGGACGATCACGGACAACATGTGCGCGAAGGCCGACCACTCGCAGATGCAGATGGGGCCGACCGACGCCGAGTGCGTCAAGGCATGCGTCGCCGCGCATGGCGCGACCTACGTGCTCTACGATGGCACGAGCGTCTACGAGCTGAGCGATCAGAAGGCGCCGGAGAAGTTCGCCGGCCAGCGCGTGCGGGTCGTCGGCACGCTGGACGCGAAGACGAAGAAGATCGCGGTCACGTCGATCGGCGCCGCGAAGTAATTCCTCCGAGCGCGCCTCGGAGGTTGTGAACATAGAGGCGGACCGTCAGGTCCGCCTTTACCGCCGCCTTCCCGATATTCCTCCAAGCACGCCGCGCAGGATCTGACGCCCAAGCTGGCTGCCGACGGTTCGCGCCGCCTGCTTGGCCATCGTTTCCACCATCCCCTGCCGCCGCCCCGTGCCCCACAGCCAGTCGTGCAGCATGTCGCCCTGCTGCGCGCCCTTCGCATCCTTCGCGTCCTTCGCCGCAGGTTTTTCCGGCGGCGCCACATCGCTCCGCCGGCGCGCGAGGATCTCGTACGCGGACTCCCGATTCACCGCGGTGTTGTACTTGCCGCCGACCGGGCTGCGCGCCAGGATCGCCGCCCGTTCTTCGGCCGTGATCGTCCCCATCCGGCAGCGCGGCGGCGCCATCAGCGCGCGCTCGACCGGCATCGGCACGCCGTTGGCCTGCAGCGTCGAGACGAGCGCCTCGCCGACGCCGAGCTGCGAGATCACCTGCGCGACGTCGATCTTCGGGTTCGGCACGAACGTCTCCGCCGCGGTCTTCACCGCCTTCTGGTCGCGCGGCGTGAACGCGCGCAGCGCGTGCTGGATGCGGTTGCCGAGCTGGCCGAGGATCTCGCCCGGGACGTCGTCGGGGAACTGCGAGCAGAAATAGACGCCGACGCCTTTCGACCGGATCAAGCGCACGACCTGCTCGATGCGATGCATCAACGCGGGCGGCGCATCGTCGAACAGCAGGTGCGCTTCGTCGAAGATGAAGGCGAGCTTCGGCTTGTCGAGATCGCCGACCTCGGGCAGCTGCTCGAAGAGCTCCGAGAGCAGCCAGAGCAGGAAGGTCGAGTAGAGGCGCGGCTCGAGGACCAGCCTGTCGGCGGCGAGGATGCTGACGACGCCGCGGCCGGTCAGATCGGTGCGCAGCAGGTCGGTCAGCTCGAGGGCCGGCTCGCCGAAGAACTGCTTGCCGTCGCCCTCGAGGCGCAACAGCGCGCGTTGAATGGCGGCGATCGACTGCGTGCTGACGAGGCCGTAGCGCTGCGACACCTCCGTGCGCTTGTCGGACACGAGCGCCAGCAGCGAGCGCAGGTCGTCGAGGTCGAGCAGCAGCAACCCCTGCTCGTCGGCGAGCTTGAACGTGATGTCGAGCACGCCGGACTGCACGTCGTTCAGCTCCAGGATCCGCGCGAAGAGCGCCGGGCCGATTTCGCTGACCGTCGTGCGGATCGGATGCCCGTCCTTCCCGTACAGATCCCAGAAGACGACCGGTGAGGCCTCGGGCGCAAACCCGGGGAGACCGATCTCGCGCGCGCGCTTCTCGACCTGCGGGGTCGACGCACCCGGCATCGCGAGGCCGGCGACGTCCCCTTTCACGTCGGCGATGAACACGGGAACGCCGATGCGCGAGAGCCCTTCGGCGATGACGAGCAGCGACACGGTCTTGCCCGTCCCTGTCGCTCCCGAGACGAGGCCGTGGCGGTTGGCGTACTTGGCGAGCAGGAAGATCTGGTGCTCGCCCTTGCCGAGAAGAATGTCAGTCACGAGCGCAGCCTACTTGAGCCTCGCCGCGGCTGCATTCCGCTGGTACAGGAACGAGACGACGAGGAGAACGAGTCCCACCACCATGAAGCCGGCAATCCGGTAGACGCCGCCGAGCGTCTCCAGATCGACGAAGAATACCTTGAGCAGTGCGACGCCGAAGAGAACGATGGCGAAGTAGCGGATCGGCGCGTACTTCCGCCGCATGCCGAGCACGACGAGGACAGCGGCATAGCTCACCCATGACGCCGAGAGCATCATCTCGCGCGCGACGTACGCGTCGGCGCTGTCGATCCTGGTCTGCCAGAACGACACGATCTCCGTGGATATCACGATGACGGTGAGGACGCTCGCCGCGACCATCATGACGGCGCGCTCCTGTCCCGCGCCCTTCCACGCCGCGAGATAGAACACCGCGATCAGGTAGAGCCCGGTAAGCGCCCGGGCGTTGAGGAGCACCTTGTACGCGGTGGTCGTCTGCTGGATGTCCGGGAGCGCCCACCTGAACGTCGCCATCCCGAGCAGCAGCCAGGCGCCCGCGCGCAGCCATTTGCTGTCCGACCTGAGCGCGGTCCAGAAGACGACGGCCCCTTCGGTCGCCCAGATCGCCACGGCCCATGGGCCGCCGAACTGCAGCCACACCGCCGCGGCGACGAGCGTGAACGCGACGCCCACCCAGTGCAGCGCGCGCACCGGAGAACGGGATCGCAACAGCCACCAGATCGCGGCGTTGAGCCCGGCGAGCAGGACGGCAACGCCTGCAAGCTGCGCGACGGAAAACGTGTCGACGAGGACCTGGTAGAGCGCGACGTAGACGCCGACGCCGTTGGCGTGCAGCAGCGCCACCTCGCGTTCGTCGAATTCCTCGTCCGTTGCAGCGGCCCGGAGCTGCGCCGCCAGGTGAATGGCGTAGATGCCGGCGATGGCGGCGACCGACGTCCATACCCATCCGCGCCAGTGATGCGCCTGGATCCACGCGCCGAGCGGCAGCGCCATCGCGAGAAACGCCGCCGCGCGGACGAGCGTGGATCCGCTCGCGACGCCGAGCATCACCGCGAGCGCGGTGAAGGCAATCAGGTAGATCAGAAACGCCAGGCCATGCGGGGCGAGGGTGACGACCGACCAGGCGTGATAGGCGACCGGGCCAAAGAGGAGCGAGGCGACAAACGGCGCGTCCTGCGGCGAGGTGCTCCAGGAGCGCCGCAGGATGTCGACGAACATCGCGCAGTAGAGCGTGAGGAAGAGCTCCGTCCGCAGGTACTTCGCGTCGGTGTAGTACTCGGCCGCCCACGCCGCGACCGTGATCATCGTCAGCACGAGGCTCGCGACGTTCAGCCACCGCCACCGTCGCCGGTGCGCGAGGTACGTCGTCGCGGCGATGAGCAGCGCGACGTAGGAAAAAAGCGTGACCTGCTGGTCGGTCGTTCCACCGACGAAGAACGGCGTCGCGAAGCCGCCGCAGACGGCCATCAGCGCGATGGCCTGCGAGTCGGTGCGGTCGGCCAGCGCCGCCGCGCCCATCGTCACCGCGACCAGCAGCGTGAAGGCGGCCTGCGGGCCAAAGAGCGCGTAGAGATTCAGCCCCGCGTAGAACGACAGGTACAGCGCCGCGATGCCGCCGCCGGCGATCAGCAGGCCGTAGTTCCGGTAGTGCGCGGCGAGCCGCACGCCGCCCCACGCCATGCCCATGCCGGCGGCGACGCCGAGGCCGACGCGAATGGCGGGCGACAGCCACTCGTGTTCGAACGCATAGCGGAGGAAGAAGGCGATCCCGAGGAGGAGGACGATCAGCCCGGCGTGCTGCAGCCAGCGGCCGCCGATCCGCTCCTCGAGATCGAGATCGCGCGAAGCGGCGGCTGCGTGTCCTGGCGCCGGTCGGGAACCTGCGACGGCAGGTGAGGGCTCGCGCGCCCAATCCGGAATCGGCGGCGATGTCGTGACGGGCGATTCGCCGGACACCGATGGCGCGGCAACGGGTACCGCCGGTGGCGGGACGCGCGCGGCTCCTCGCGGCGCCACCGGCTCGGCCGTGTTGAGACGGCCCTCGAGACGCTCCATCCGCCGCCGCAGCGCGTCGAGCTCGCGCCCCAGCTGCACGCTGCGAACGAACGAGAGCAGCGGGAGCACGACGAAGACGACGCCGACGAGGCCCAGCAGTCCGACGAGCATGGGTGCCGCGCGCCATTAGAACAGCGCAAGGCCCAAAGCTCAATCCTCAATGCTCGAGAATAGGCAGATGGCCGACCCACTGAACCCGCAGGCGAGGGAGATGGCGGACGAGTCGATGGTGCGCAACCTGGCCGCGCAGGCCGAGGCGATCTGGCCGCAGGAGCAGCCGCTCTTCACGCGCTATGCGCTGGGGCGAGAGCCGCGCATCCTTGACGCGGGGTGCGGCACCGGCGAGATCTCGATGCGGCTGGCCGGGATGTTCGACGAGGCGCATCTTCTCGGCGTGGACGTCATCGACGCGCATCTCGCGCGGGCGCGCGCCCGCTGCGCGCGGTTCGGCGACCGCGCGCGCTTCGAGCACCGCAGCATCTACGACCTCGGGCTTCCCGACGGCACGTTCGATCTCGTCGTGTGCCGTCACGTGCTGCAGGCGATTCCGCACCCCGAGCGCGTCATCGCGGAGCTTGCGCGAGTGACGCGGCGCGGCGGCTGGCTGCACCTGATTGCCGAGGACTACCTGATGATCAATTTCGAGCCGCGGCGCCTCGACGCGGACGATTTCTGGACGCGCGGGCCGCGGCAGTTCGGCGACGCGATTGGCGTGGACCTGCGGGTCGGCCGCAAGACGTTCGGCATCCTGCATCGCCTCGGCCTCGCCGACATCTCGATCGATTACGTCGTCGTCGATCCGCTGCGCGTGCCGCGCGAGACGTTCGCGGCCATCTGGACGGCGTGGCGCGACGGCTTCGCCGACGCGGTGTCGGCGCACTCGTCGATCGGCCGCCAGGAGTTCGTCGACTATTTCGAGGACATGCTCGCGACGATTCGCGATCCGTCTGGTTACGGCGTGTGGCACGTGCCGGTCGTGGCCGCGCGGGTGCCGTGATGCTGCCCACTGCCCGCTGCCCGCTGCCCGCTAATCTTCAGGTCGGCCCAGCTTCGAGCCGCTCCTTCAACAACGCGAGATCTTTCCTGTTCGCGCGGCGAACGGCCATCGCCATGAACGGCGCGACCCATCGCGAGAAGCCGGAGGGATTGCCCCGGTTGCGCAGCGTCATGCACGTCCGCCCCGCGCCGGCCGCTTCCCACGTATACGTGGTCTCCATCGGAAACGGCCCCTCGGCGGTGCGCATCACCAGGTGCCGCGCGTCGAGCTCGACGATCTCGTAGGTGTAGGCGAGCGTCCTGCCGAGGAAATGCGCGACGAACGCGACCTTCGATCCGACCCGCGCGGGCCGTTCGGTCTTCCAGTCGACGGACGAAATGTTGGCGTACCAGGCGGGAACATTGTCGGGATTTGCCGCGTAAGCGGCCACGACGTCTGGGGGACGGTCTATGACGATGTCAGTGACGACGTCCATGCGTCATGCCTCGCGGGCCGCTAACTACCAACTACCAACCACCAACCACCAACTGCCCGCTAGACAGGCCTCTTCTCCTGGACGAGCACGTCCCACCATCCGAAGTGCACCGCGAGCACGTGATCGAGCTCGCGCGTCTCGGTCGTCGTCTCCGTTTGCCCTTCGGTCGGCAGGCAGTACGCCGCGTGGCGCGAGGCGGCGAGCATGTGGCGGACGCCGTCCGAAAACCCCTGGCCGGCGTACGCGATGCAGCCCGCCATCGGCAGTGCGAGCAGGTCGTCGAGCGCGTACGGGATCTTCTCGTCCACCGTCCCCTGGCTGTCCTGGAACTTGCACTCGATGGCAAACGCCTTCTGCGAGTCGTCGGCGACGCAGAAGATGTCGATGCAGCGGTTCTTGCCGATGATCGTCTTGCCGATGCGGATCTCGCGATAGACCTTCAGCGATCGCCCGCCGAACCGGCGCGCGACGTACGACGCCACGAGATTCGCGTAGTCCGTTCCGCTCAACTTGAGCGTCGTCCCCGGCAGGCTTGGCTGGAACTCCGGCATGCCAGGCTGTCTCATCGCGGAAGCGAATCGAGCAGATCCGGTTGGCCGCTGGCGCACGCCGCGGCGATGTCGGCCGGGACGCGGCCTTCGCCAAACCCGCGCAGCCGCAACGCCGCAACCCGCACCGCTTCCGGGTTCACGTCGTTGCCGAGAAAGCGCCGGCCGAGGCGTGCCGCCGCGATGCCGACGCTTCCCGATCCCATGAACGGATCGGCGACGACATCGCCCGCGTTGGAGCTTTGCCGGATCAGGACGTCGGCCACCTCCGCCGGCTTCTCCGCGGGATAGCCGCCGCGGATGCGCGGCACGGAAATGATGTCGGGCACCCCGAGGTCGCTGAGGCGCCGCTTCCCTTTCTCGAAGAACAGGATGAACTCGTACCGCGCGCGGTAGTGATAGCCCATGCCGATGGTGCACTTGTCCCACACGAGCGGCTTCCAGAACCGGAAGCCCGCCCGCTCGGCCTCGGGCTTGGCGACGAACATCGTCTCCGCGTCGCACAGCAGGTAGAAGTGCGTGTCGTCGCGGAGCACGCGATGGACTTCGCGGAACAGCTCGCCGAACCGCGCGTTCGGGAAGATCGTGAACCAGTCGTTGCTCGACGCCTTGCTGTGCTTCAGCCTCGTCGTCGTGCCGACCGCGCGATGCTTCTCGAGCGATTCATACGCCGGATCGGTGATGACGAGGTCCACGGACTCGCCTGGCAGCTCCTGCAGCCAGGCCACGGCGTCCTGCGTTGACAGCTCGAAGGGACATGGATTCACGGAATGCGCCATTCTACGACGATGGATTCGACGCGACGGCGTCGATCGGTACGTGCGTCGAACGTCGCACGGGTCGCTGACAACCGAGGTCACGAGCGGTTGGTCGTTTGCCTTCAGGCGTGCTCGAGGGCCGGCACAGCTTCCTCGGCTCGCCACAGTTGCGCGGCCGCGCCTGCAAACCAGCTCGCCTGCGCGACGACGATCGCCGTGAAGCCGTGCACGTCCATGCGGAGGTGGCCCATCAGGACCGCCGCGACGATCGCCGGGGCAAGGACGCAACCATAGGTGGCGAGCCCTCGTCCCAACCGGCCGTTGCGCAAGGCGGCCGCCGACCACAGGCATACCGCGGCGGACGCGGCAATGGCGAAGATGCGGTCGAACGCCTGGTTGATTTGAAACACGGCGTCGATGACGATGTGCCATTGCGGCGCCGCGGCGGGAACGTCGCGCGTCATGCGAAGCATGATGCCGGGCTCGACGAAGCCGCTGATCGCGGCGGCCACGAGTGCCGACACCACGGCGACGCCGTAAGCGACGAGCGCTGCGAGCGCGAAACGATCGGGCGAGTGGAGGCGGCGCGTCAACCCGCAGGCGCCAAGAAAGCCGACCGCGACGCTGACGATGGCGATGGAATGGACGGCGCCGGAGACGAACGCGAGGTGCTCGTACGCGGCGCGCGGCGCGCCGCCCGGCCCGGTCGGATGCATCGCCATCGCCACGAGGCCGCAGGCGGAGCCGGCGGCGAGCGCGATGCACGACTTCTGGTTGTCGGTCATGGGCCGACCTTAGAGGAAGATGCGCGCGCACGCCAGCGCGAATGCGCGCCGCCGCGACGATATCGAACAAACCGAGGCCATATGTCCGAGAACGAGACCGACCCGCGCACCGCGCGCACGCGCGACAAGCTCGGTGACGCGCTCATCGCGCTCATGCAGCAGAAGCCGTTCGACGACATCACCGTCCAGGAGGTGCTCGATCGCGCGGGCATCGGCCGCTCGACGTTCTACGCGCATTACCGCGACAAGAACGACCTGTTCATGAGCGACGTGGAAGACTTCTTCGGGATGATCGCGGCGCTCCTCGACCGCCGTCAGGCCGCGCCCGATCGCGTGGCGCCCGTCCGGGAGCTGTTCGCGCACGTGCGGGACGCACGGGACGTTCGCGCCGCGTTCGCCTCGTCCGGAAAAATGCAGGACGTGCTCGAGCTCGGTCGAGGGATCCTCGCGAAGTCGATCGAGGAGCGACTCGTCGCCGCGGGCGTGGCCATGGAGCCGGCGTTGCTCAAGGCGCAGGCACACGCGCTCGCCGGAAGCCTCTTCGCGCTGCTGGAGTGGTGGATCGATCGCGGATCGCCCGTGCCACCCGAAGAGATGGATGCGATGTTCCACCGCCTGGTGTGGACGGGCATCGGAAGGACCTAGAATTGCCACGATGGTGAGCCGCCGAACCGGGTTGTCGTTCCTTGCTGCTGCCTGCGCGCTGGCTGCCTCGTCGTTACTCCTGTCGGCCGCGGACCCGGAACGCCGCCCCAACGTCATCATCTTCGTCGCCGACGGGCTGCGGCCCGGCTCCGTGAACCTGACCGATGCCCCCACGCTCTTCAGGCTGCGACAGGACGGCGTCAACTTCGTGAACAGCCACTCGGTGTTCCCGACCGTGACGATGTCGAACGCCGCGGCGATCGCCACCGGACACTACCCGGGCGATACCGGTCAATTCGGCAACAACCTGTTCATCGCCCGCCGCCTGTTCTCCACCGGCAATTTTGGCCAGCCGCCGGGAACGGTGATCCCGAACGTCGAGAACGACCAGGTGCTCGCCGACATCAACGAACAGTTCGGAGGCAATTTCGTTCGCGAGGCGTCGCTGCTCTCGGTTGCGCGCGCGCACGGGTACAGCACCGCGGCGGTAGGCAAGATCGGTCCCACGGCGATGCAGGATCTGCCGCAGGTAGGCATCGCGGACGGCCGGTTCACGGTTCCCTCCACCATCGTCGTCGATGGCCTTACGGGGACGGCGGCGGGACTTCCGCTCGCACCCGGGGTCGCGAAGCTGATCGCGGATGCGGGCCTGGGCACCGGCCCGCCGGCGCGGCTCCAACCGGCCGGCACCAACGCGACGCCCGGCTCCTTGTCGGCGAACGTCGAACATTACCGCTGGCTGGCGGACGCGACGACGAAGGCCATCCTTCCGTCGCTGGCGGCAAGCGGGAAGCCGTTCATCCTCGTCTTCTGGTGCGGCGACCCGGATCAGACGCAGCACGCGCACGGCGACAGCCTGAATGCGCTCGCGCCGGGTATCAACGGGCCGACCTCGCGCGCGGCCGTCCGCAATGCCGACGCGGTGCTCGCGCAACTCGTCGGCTTCGTCGATGCACAGCCGGCACTCCGCGAGCACACCGACATCATCGTGACGTCGGATCATGGCTTCTCCACGAACAGTCGCCATGAACTCGACACCGCTCGCCATGTCACCAACAGCTACGCGGCTGGATTCAGTTACCGAGACCTCACCGGGCGCCAGGAGGTGAACCAGGGGTACCTGCCGCAGGGCGCGCTCGCGATCGATCTCGCGCACGGCCTCGGGCTGCCGCTCTACGCGCCCGACGCGCAGGTGAACGACGAACACGGCATGCCCGTGTTTGCCCCCATCGACCCGTCCATCGCTCGTCCAACGGCGACCATGCGTCAGCGTCCGCTGGGCGGAGCGCTGATCGGCGGTACCGGCCGTGTCGGGAACCTCGATGCGAGGCTGATCGTGGCAGGCGGGTCGATCTACGTCCCTGACCACGACGTCCAGATCGTTCGCAGGACCGTCGGTATCCTGTCGACGCTCGACTACGTCGGCCCGCTGTTCGTGCACGACTCGTATGGCACGATTGCGGGCGCACTCCCCTTGAGCGCGATCGGCTATGTCGGGACCTCGTCCATCGTGGCGCCCGCGGTGGTCGTGGCGCCGCGCGAGTTCGCGATCGACCCCGAACACCGGGACATGACGTCGGTCGTGGTGAGCGATGGTGTCCAGGAGGGGCAGGGCGCCCACGGCGCGTTCGCCCGCTCGAACACGTTCAACAACATGGCCGCCATCGGGCCCGATTTCAAGAAGCGCTTCGTCGATGACGCGCCCGTGGGCAACGTGGACATTGCTCCCACGCTCGCGCGCGTGATGGGCATCACGCTGCCCGCCATCGGCATGCTGCGGGGACGGGTGATCTCGGAAGCGCTGTCCGGCGGGCCGCGTCGTCCGGGCTTCCAGCGCCGGGTGCTCCGCTCGGACCCCGCGTCATCGGGACAGGCGACGATTCTCAAGTATCAGCAGGTCGGCTCGCAGCGCTATGTGGACGAGGCTTGTCGGGGACGAAGCGACTGCGAGGGAGCACTCTCACCCGGCACGAATTGAAGCGGTGGGGCCGAGCCCTTGTCACGCTCGCCTCGCGAACCCGGCAGGGTTCGCGCCACAGAGAAATGGATCCGCGCTACGTCGCGGACTTCGCCTGGTCGGTCCGCGGTCCGACGCCGTAGCGCTCCGCGAGCATCGCCAGGTGATGCTCGACGTGGCCGAGGATGATGTACATGAGCGCGCGCGCCGACACGTCGCGCTCATTCGCGCGGCCTCTCCGTGTCCACGCCTCCGACGGCATGCCGCGGACGAGCGCGATGGTCGCATTGCGGGTCGCCACCCACTCCTCGACGACGTCGGCAACGGGTCGCCGGTCGAACGCGCCGCCGGGCACGTAGGTGTTCTCGTCGAACCCGGGCAGCGGCGTCTGGTCGCCCCGCCCGATGCGCAGCACGCGATACGCGAGGATGCGCTCCGTGTCGGCCAGGTGTCCGATGATTTCCGTGACGCTCCATTTGCCCGGCGCGTAGCGGAAGGCCGCCTTCTCGTTCGAGACGACCGACAGCAGCGCGACCACGCGGTCGCGCTGCCTCTCCAATGCACGGCCGGCGTCGGCAACGTCCTCGACGCGCGCCACGTAGGCGGCCGTCGCAGGATCGAACTCATTGGCATCCGGACGAGGAAGCGTGATGCGTGTCTGCATGGCGTAGGCGTCCGCAAGCATCTCGCGGATCGTCGGGCCGCTGCCCCGCTCGAGCCGCGCGATCGAATCGCCGGCGCGAAGCTCGCCTTCGCGCGCGACGCTGAGGTAGAAACCGCTGCGCCCGCTGGCGCGGAACCTCGAGGCCATGTCCCGGCGCCCCAGGCGGATACCGAGCTTGTAGCACGGTTTTCGCGGCCGTGTGACGACGAGCTCGGACGAGCCGACGCGCAGCCGATCGCCGATCCGGACCTCGTCCTCGACCAGTCCTTCGATCGTCAGGTTCTCGCCGAAGGCGCCCCACGGCAGCTCTGTTCCGGGCAGCTCCGTTCGCCAGAACGCGTAATGCTCCGACGGATACATGAACACGGCCCGCAGCGGCCCACCGTGCTTGACGAGATCCGACTGGCGATCGCCGTCGAGGTTCAGCGCGCCGACGCGGACCGCGCCGCTCACCGGCGACTTGTAGATGGACGTGACGACGCGGTTGCCCGCCAGGTCGACGACCTCGCGCGGCTGGCCCACGTTGACCGAGACGATCCGCATGCCGGGATCAGTGTAACGGAGCGTGCGGCACCGCACGCGTGCGCGGTGTGCGCCCCGCTCCGCGCGCTGGCAATGGCGTGCAAACACGGGCGAATTTCCCGGCATCGCCCTTGCGGTAACGCGTGGCGCTATGCGTACCCTCGTTGCCGACGACGACCTCATTATCACGACGATCCTCTCGAACGCGCTCACCCGCAGCGGCATGCAGGTGACGGTCGCGCACGACGGGGACGTGGCGTGGCAGGCCCTCAACTCGATGCAGCCGCCGGCGCTGGCCATCCTCGACTGGATGATGCCCAACCTCGATGGGCTGGAGCTGTGCCGCCGTATCCGCAGCACGCCGCGCCTGGCCGGCATGTACGTCATCCTGGTCACGGCGCGCGACAGCCGCGAGGATTTGGTCGCGGGGCTCGAGGCGGGCGCCGACGATTACATGGCGAAGCCGATCAACATGGCGGAGTTGCAGGCGCGCATCAGCGTCGGCACGCGCGTCGCGAAGCTGCAGCACAACCTGGCGCAGCACGTGCGGGAGCTGAGCTCGGCGCGCGATCACCTCGCGAAGATGGCGAGCACCGACGTCCTCACCGGCGTCAATTCGCGTCGGTGGTGGTTCGACATGGCGGAGAAGGAATTCTCGCGCGCGCGCCGCTACGACCGGACCTTCAGCCTGCTGATGGCGGATCTCGACTTCTTCAAGCAGATCAACGACACCTACGGCCACGAAGCGGGCGACAAGGTGCTGAACCAGTTCGGCGACATGCTGCGCAAGACGTGCCGCAAGTCCGACGTCATCGGCCGCCTGGGCGGCGAGGAGTTCGCCGTGCTCCTCCCCGAGACCTCCGCCGAGGCCGCGCAGAGCCTCGCCACGCGCATCACGCAGGCCTGCCTCTCGATCATCGTCGACCCGCTGGCCGGCGAGGGCAAGTGCTCGTGCAGCATCGGCGTCACGGAAGTGAAGGCGCAGGACGACAAGGTGGACGCGGTGCTGACGCGCGCCGACCAGGCGCTGTACGCAGCGAAGCGCGCCGGCCGCAACCAGTGGAGCTTCGCCGCGTAGCCGTTGGGCCGACCTGAAGGTCGGCCCCTACGCCCATCAGGCCTGACGGCCGGCCCCACAGCTCCCGATCGTAGGGGCCGACCTTTAGGTCGGCCCGCAACCGCCTACTTCCCAATCATCAGGATCGTGAACGTCCCCGCGATGGGGGCGCCGCGCCCCGCGCGTCCGCCGGGCGGCGTCGGCGGCGCCGGTCCTCGTTCGTCCGCCATCACGAACAGGTGCTGCGTCTTGCCGTCGAACGTCACCGTTCGCGCAAAATTCATCGTCTGCAGGTTCTGCTCGACCTCGAAGGTCGTCGGGCTCGTCTCCCTGACGATGGTCAGCGTGCCGTTGCCGTGCGAGCTGAACGCTTCCATCGTCGCCGGGTTGAAGACCGCGCCGTCGGAACCCCCAGCCAGCGGCAGCGTCGCGAGAATCTTCCCGTCCTTTGCGCTCAGGATCACCATCTCCGGGTGCGCAGCCTGCGGCGGCCCGGGCGGCGGCGCCTGCGTCGTCTCGGCGCCCGAGCGGGCGCATGCCGCGAACAGCACCTGGTTCTTCCGATCCAACGCCAGCCCGTTGCAGCCGCCGCCCTTGTCGCCGAACGGATAGTGGGTCGTCGTCTTCATCGTCTTGACGTCGACGACGGCGACCCCGCCCTGGGCATCCTGCATCACGACATACAGCGTGCCCTTGCCGTCGGGCACGCCCTGCTCCGGGACCCCGCCGAGATCGATCCGGCCGAGCACCGTCCCGTCCTTCGCATCGATCACCGTCGCGTCCTTCGTCGGGTGGCTGAAGACATAGACGCGTTCGTTGAACGGGTCGAAGGTGATGCCGTCGGGCTGGATGTCGCCGACCTCGATGGTCTTGATCGCCTTCATCGCCTTCGTATCGAACATCGACACCGGCTTGCTGCTGGTGAAGCCGTGACCCGACTTCGGATCCACGGCGGCGCCGTTGCCGCCGACGCCGTCGATCTCACCGATCGGCTCGAGCGTGTCGAGGTTGAAAATGGTGAGCCGCGTCCGCACCTCCGACGGCGCTGGCCCTTCGGCGCCTGCCGGCACCGCCGGCGCGCGGCGCGGGATGTAGAGCCGCCGTCCCGCGACATCGGCGTAGATGTAATCCCAGTTGCCCTCGCCGCCGACGCGCGCGGTCTTGAGCACCTTGTAGGGTCCCGATGATGGCTGTTGCGCGGAGGCAATCGCGGTCGCGAGCGCGATCGCGGTTGCCAGGATCGCAGCGAAGCGGTGCATATGAAGCCCTCCTCGCGGCGGAGTCTACACCCGCAGCGACCGAGGTTGCGGCGAATGAATCAGCCCGTTCCTTATCCGCGAGCGGCCGCTGCCGTTTTCACCCATTCGCCCGCCACCTGCCGGGTGGCCACGTTCAGGCGATTCCAGACGTTGATCAGCGCGATCGCCAGCACCAGGGCCGAGAGCCCGCGCTCGTCGTAATGACGCGCCGCCTCGTTCCACACCTCGTCCGGAACCGGGTCGGGGCGATCGCTGAGGCGCGTGACCGCTTCCCCAAGCGCCAGTGCCGCGCGCTCCGCGTCGGTGAAATACGGCGCGTCCCGCCAGGCGGCGACCGCGAAGAGGCGCTCGTCCGTTTCGCCGGTTCTCTTCATGTCGCGTGCGTGCATGTCGACGCAGACGCCGCAGCCGTTGATTTGACTCGCGCGCAGCTGCACCAGGTTGATGGTCGATTGCGGCACGCTGCCTTCGGTCGTCTTGCCGAGCGCGTGCAGCGCATGCATCGCCTGCGGCACGAGCAACGCCGGGTTGTTCATCCGTGATTTCATCGGTTTCTCCTTTCGCGCCCGTTGCACCGGGCCGCGTGGTTCTACCGTGATGACGGATGCGCACGAGGAAATGTGACCGATGGAGCAGACCGCGCTGAACTAATCGGCGGGAATGTCCTCGAAATAGGCGAGCACCCCCTCGACGAGCGGGTGCCCGGACGCGAAGAAGTCGATCGACTCATCTTCCACGGCTTCCTCGCGATCGAAGGTGCCGACATACGCGGATCCACCCGGCACGCCCGGCAGGCTGTCGACGAGGGCCTCGCTGCCGAACTCGATGGCGAAGATCTTGCGGCCGCGCAGGTGCTCGACGCGAAACCCGAGGCGCGTGCAGGCGCCGGTGACGATGCGCTCGGTCAGCGCGTCAAGGTCCGGCGGCACGCGCGCGAGGATCACCGGCGCCATGTCGGGACGATAGGGATCGCGATGCAGTTGCTGATACGCGGCCTCGCGGATGCGCGTGCGGGCGGCGCGCGCGTCGGCGACGAGTCGATCGAGCCGCTCGTCGGTCAGCGACGCGCCGGCGTCGAGGGCGATCTCCTCGAGCGCGCCCTCGACGTGCGCCAGCTGCGGCTCGAGGCCCGCGAGCGGCTCGCGGAACACGCCGAGCGCCTCGAGCAGGCGCACCACGTCCGCGCCGATGCCGCCGGGCGGACGAAAGTAGACGATCTCCACCGGGATGCGCCGCCCGATCCGATCGAGGCGGCCGATCCGCTGCTCGACGACGGTCGGTTTCCAGGGGAGGTCGAAGAGGACCAGCCGCCGGCAGAATTCGAAGTTGCGCCCCTCGCCGCCGCACTCGGTGGAGACCAGCACGCTGGGACCGTCCGGCTCGCGGAAGCGCGCGACCTCCGTGTCGCGCCTCGCCGCCGACAGCTCTTCGTGGAACACACCGCTCGCCAGCTGCGCGCGGTGGCTCAACACCGTGCGCAGCATCTCGAGCGTCTCGCGGTGCGCGACGAACACCAGCGTCTTTTCCTTCGCGTTGCGCCACCGCGGCGCGTTCGAGAGCAGCCACTCGACGCGCGGGTCGGCTGCGTCCATCGCCCTCGCCTTCTGGCGCAGCGCGTGTTCGTCCGGCCCGAGCACTGCGTGCAGGGCCGCGCCAGACGCGAGCGCACGGCGGAGGCGATCGAGCGTCTGCCGTCGCGCGACGGCGTTCGGTGCGGCGTGCCGCAGGCGCGCTTCGACCTGGTGCCGAAGCTGCCAGCCGTCCGTGTCCGGAAGGTCGATTGGCGTCCCGATGCGCGGCGGCAACCCTCCGATATCGGCACGCCGCGTCGAGCTGGTGCACGGCGGCAGCGGCGTGCCGCGCGCGAGCCGATCGTCGAAGCTCACCTCGTCGGGAAACTCCTCGGGGCGGAGCAGCTGCAGCATGCGGAAGAAGCCGTGCGCGTCGTCCTCGAGCGGTGTTGCGCTGAGAAGCAGGACGTGCCGGCCAAGGCCGGCGATCGGCGCGATGGCGCGCCACCCCGCGTCGCCCGGATGGCCGCGCGGCCGTCGAATGCGCTGCGCCTCGTCGACGACGAGGAGGTCGATGCCCGCGCGCACCGCCTGGCCGGTCAGCTCCGGCCGCTCGATCAGCGTCTCGAGCGCAATTACCACCTGTCGGTGCACGTCGAACGGGTTGAACGTGGCCCCGAAGTCGCGCGCCACGTCGGCGAGCCGCGGCCCGTCCAGCAGCGTGAAGACCTGGTGATATTTGCGCCACAGCTCGCCCAGCCATTGCACCGTCAGCGCCTCGGGCACGACGACGAGGCAGCGGTCGACGTTCCGCGTGTGCACCAGGCGATTGAGGATGAGGCACGCCTCGATCGTTTTTCCGAGCCCGACTTCGTCCGCGAGCAGCCAGCGCACCGGGCCCTGGTCCGAGCGAGCCGTCACGCGCTCCGCGACGTAGAGCTGGTGTGGAAACAACCGGACGCGTCCGCCCAGGAACGACCCGACGACGTCGTCCTCGCGAATCGAGCGCAGGCGCGCGATGTCGCGGCGGATCTCGACATCGGCGGGCAGCAGCGTGACCTTCGGTGGGGCGATCGGTTCGGCGCTGTCAGAGGCGACACGCGCCAGCGCGTCGCTGCCGGCGGCGATGCGCAGCGTCGCCCCGGTCCGCGGGAAGTGCACGACGAGCGCGCGCCCCTCGACGGCCGTGACACGTCCGACGCCGAGCTCGGGATTGAAGCGGTGAGTGAGGTAATCGCCTGCCGTCCAGCGGTTTTTGTCCGCGTTACCCAAGGTGGCTGCCGCGTGCGAACTATACAATTAGTCCCCTGGAAGGAGCACGATGATGCGTCGCTCGCTGGTTCTTGCCCTCGTCCTGGTACTGGTGCCCGGCATCGCGTTCGTGCTGACGCAGCAGCGCGGCGCCGGCGATATGGTCGCGCGCATCAGGGCGGAGGGGCTGCAGCGCTCGCGGGCGCTGGCGTTGTACCGCACGCTCACCGACGACATCGGCGCGCGGCTGACCGGGTCGCCCGCCCACATGCAGGCCGCGCGCTGGGCGCGCGATCGCTTCGCGGAGTGGGGCCTCGCCAACCCGCGTCTCGAGCCGTACGAGTTCGGCCGCGGATGGCAGCTCGAACGCATCTCGGTCGAGATGACGGAACCGCGCTACCAGCCGCTCATCGCCTACGCCGATGCCTGGTCGCCATCCACCTCTGGCGTCGTGAGCGGACGCGCCGTCTACGTCGGCGACAAGAACGCGTCGCAGATCCAGGCGATGGCCGGACAGCTGCGCGGCGCGATCGTCCTCACCCATCTTCCGCAGATGGAGTGGGTCGACCACGATCGCCCGCAGCCCGGCCTCGACGATCGTCCTGTTGCGACGGGCAATCCGACGCTGCCCGGCGCGCGGAGCACCACGCCGACCGGCGAGCTGATGCCGATCCTCCTGCGTGCCGGCGCGGCGGTGGCGCTGCGGCCGAGCGCGTACCGCGACGGCACCGTCGGCGTCACCGGCAACCGCGGCAACGATCCCGGCGCCGTGCCGACCATCGTCGTGGCCGGGGAGCAGTACAACGTGCTCGCGCGGCTGGCCGCCGCCGGACATCCCGCTTCCCTCCGGGTCGAACTGCGGACGCGCTACCTGGAAGACGATCGGAACAGCTACAACGTGATCGCCGAGATCCCGGGCCGCGATCCCGCGCTGCGGGATCAGGTCGTGCTCGTTGGCGCGCATATCGACTCGTGGCACACCGGCAGCGGCGCCACCGACAACGCCGACGGCGCCGTGGCCGTGATGGAAGCGATGCGCATCCTGGGCGCGCTCGGCGCCGAGCCGCGGCGCACGATACGGGCGGCGCTCTGGAGCGGCGAGGAACAGGGCCTGCTCGGCGCGACCGCCTACCTGATGCAGCACTACAACAGTCCGGCCGATCGCGACCGCCTGGCCGTCTATCTCAACGACGATCCCGGAAGCGGCAAGACGCTCGGGTTCTACATGGAAGGGAATCGCGAGGCGAAGGCGATCTTCGATCGCTGGCTCGAGCCGTTGAAGGACCTCGGCGCCACGCGCAACGTCATCGAGGGGATCGGCGCCACCGACCACGTGCCGTTCAACCAGGCGGGGCTCCCCGGCTTCAACGTCATCAAGGACTTCGCCGGGTACGACGAGCGCACGCGCCACACCAACGCCGACTACCCCGAGCGCATGAGCGAGGACGAACTGAAGCAGTCCGCCATCTTCATGGCGACCTTCGCGTGGCAGGCGGCGGTGGCTGACGGGAAGGTTCCGCGGGCGCCGGCCAGGTAGCCGCCCTGCCAGCCAGCCAACCTGATGCGCAGGCTCGGCGGGGGCCCGTCTATTGCACGCGACCTCAGCATGAATGCGAGATACCTCGTCGGTTCCCTCCTCCTCGTGATCGGGCTGGTTTCCCTGCTGCTCGGCGGTTTCCGCTGGACGCAGCAGAAGACCGTCATCGACGTCGGGCCCCTGAAGGCCACGACCGAGGAGCACAAGACGGTGCCGATTCCGCCCGTGATTGGCGGGCTCGCGCTCGTCGGCGGCATCCTGCTGCTCGTCGTCCCCACCAGGCGCCGCGCGTAGACGCGCGCACTTGACGCGCCCGCACGCGATAATGAGCGCATGAACGAGCGCGCGTACGCGGTCGCGCGGCTGGTCGCGCCGCGGCTCCATGCGCATTTCTCCTCGCATCGAGACCTCGACCGCGGCCCCGGCGCCGTTGCCGTGGATACGATCCCTGACATCGCCGCGATCGAGGCGATGATCGACACCGTTTTCTGGGCGAGCCTCAGGCGCGAGGAAGGCTACGTGCCGAAGATCTCGCTCGCGTTCCTGGCCCCCGCCGATACGGACGATCCGCTCGTGCTCGCACGGTCGCTGCCGCTCGATCCCACTGTGCTGACGCGGGTGTCGCCGGCCGTGGAACGGCCCGGTATTCACCTCGGCGTCGCCTACCTCGATGGCGAACTGCGCGTCTGGGGTACCGCGCGGTCGATACCGACGCACTGCTTCGTGGCCGAGGTCGTCGAGCCGGGACTGATCGTCGTGAAGCACCGGCGCGCGAGCGAG
The DNA here is from genome assembly GCA_035571515.1 of Vicinamibacterales bacterium. GTDB lineage: Bacteria > Acidobacteriota > Vicinamibacteria > Vicinamibacterales > UBA2999 > Gp6-AA40. The sequence continues at coordinate 19,243 of DATNCQ010000228.1, read as the reverse complement.
GCTGCCAAGTTCGTCAACGTCGCCGTGCTCGAGGGCGATCGGATCAAGGTGATCGACGAGCAGGCATCGGCGCTCCCCGATTGCCCGACGCTGCTCAGTACGCTGCTCGGCTTCGAGTCCCGTGAAAGCCGGAGTGCGGCATCCCGGACGGACGTCCTCGTGCAGCTCGCGGTGTCGATGCGCGCGCATCGTCGCGGCGGGCTGCTGATCGTCACGCCGCCTGGCAGCGACGCGTGGCGCGATTCCATCGTGCAGCCAATTGCGTACGCGGTGAGCCCGGCGTTCTCCGAGCTGGCGAACCTGGTCGCGCGCGGCGGTGGCCGCGACGCGCAGCGCCAGTGGGAGGATTCGCTCACCCGCGCCGTCGATGCGGTCGCCGGGCTGACGGCCGTGGATGGCGCCACGCTCATGACGTCGAAGTACGAGGTGCTGGCCTTCGGCGCCAAGATCGTCCGGCGTCGCGGGCAGCCGCAGGTCGAACAGATGACGGTCACCGAACCCGTGGAGGCCAACGCTCCCGTCGTCATCAACCCGACGACGTTTGGTGGCACCAGGCATTTGTCGGCGGCGCAGTTCGTCCACGATCAGCGCGACTCGGTGGCGCTCGTCGCGGGGCAGGACGGCCACTTCACCGTGTTCGCCTGGTCGCCGTGCGCCGACATGGTGCACGCGCACCGCGTCGAGACGCTCTTGCTCTGAGGGATCAGGCCGTCAGCGCGGCGGTGAGCGCCGCCATGTTCGGCGCGCGTTCGAGCGATCTCACCAGGGAGATGATCGATTCCGTTTTCGCCGGCGGCCACCGTGCGAATTCCGCGTTGGTCCTGAATTTGTCGGCGACTTCCTCGTAGGTCATCGGGTTCTTGGGGCTCCCTTTCGCCGGCTCGGTACGAGTTGTAAGCAGGCGGCCGTCCCGCATGTAGATCTTCACGACCGCCGGCTCCTCGAGCACCGCCTGAAACGCACCGTCGCGCCCGAGCGTGTCGAACTCCGGGTCCGCGTAGTACCGCACCCGTCCGATCATGTCTTGGACCGCGGCACGCTGGACGGAGGCGTCGGTGAACTGTCCCAGGCCTGCCTTGCCGTCCACGAGCAGAATCGCGACGGCGAATTCCATGCTGAACTTCGCCTCCAGACCTGTCGTCGGCCGGTGACGCATGAGCGTGTTGACGTTGCTCTGGTTTCCACCGACTTCGGCGCGTTCGACGTCGGCTGCCTTGATCCCGTGTTGCGCGATCAGCCGCAGCGTCGCGTCCATCACCGGCTGCTGGATCGTGCCACACGGGAACCGCTTGATGAGATCGCCCGGCGACGCAAACATCCAGGGACGCCCGAGACGATTGACGATGGCGGAGGGATCGAACCCGCCGCCGGCGGCCTGGAAGAACCCGAGCGGCGTCTCGAGCACGTCGCTGGCGGCCGTGAAGCCAAGCGCGGCGAGATCGGTGGCCACCGATCCGTTTTCGGCGGCGTGCCCGGCGTGAAAGGCTTTCGTCATCGAGCCGAAATTGCGGCGGATGCCGCCGGCCTGCGACGCGGCGATTCCCAGCGCATATGCGGTCTGCGGCACCGTGAGGCCACGCAGCTTCGCGCAGGCGGCGGCGCTGCCGAACGATCCCATGGTGCCGGTGGTGTGAAAGCCCTCGCGATCGTGGCGCGGGAAGATCGCGTCGCCGATCTTGCTCGCGGCTTCGACGCCGACGTGAAACGCCAGCATCAGGTCCCTGCCGCTGCGGCGCCCTTCCTCGCAGAGCGCGAACGCGGGCGGCAGCACCGGCGCCGCGACGTGGAGCGCCGACCCGGTGTCGTCGTAGTCATCCGCGTGAATCGACACGCCGTTGGCGAACGCCGCGAAACGCGCCGGCACCTTCATGGCCGTGCCAGCCACCGTCGATGACTTCCCGGCCACTCCGAGCGTCCCGATGTATTGCCGCACGACCGGTGCGACGACCGACGCAGAGCCCGCGAGGGCGAGACCGAATCCGTCGAGCAATGTTTTCTTGCCGAGTGCGACGACCTCGTCGGGAATGTCCTCGTATCGCGTGCCGGCGATGAACTCCGCCACGTAGCGTGTCAGGCCTGGCGCCTGTGCCAGCTCCTCGCCGGCGGCTGCCGCCGCAGCCCGGGCGGGCGCGCGCATGGTCAATCCGGCGAACGCGAGAGGCGTCTTGAAAAAGTCGCGGCGAATCATGCGCACCTCGGTGGGACTCGGGGAATCAAAAAAAAAGATCTTCGCGCTCTTCGTGCCCGTCGTGGTTCTCACCGTTGCCGGATCTGATCCACGAGAACCTCCGGATCCTGGTTGCCCTCGTGACACGCGAACTCCCAGAACTCGTCGTCCGCCAGCCGCCGCTGCGGGATGCGCAGCGTCCAGGGACGCGTGAACACGGTCGGGTCCGTGATCGTTGCTTCGTAGTTCAACGTGTTCGCGTCGACGAAGACGAACCGCTCGACGATGTGCGCGTTCTCGCTGTAGAAATCGCCGACCACGTCGAGACGTGCTTTCGCGTTGAGGTTGGTCGTGTCAACGACCAGCGTGTTCCCTTCCCAGTGCCCGCGGCCGTCGCCCATCCACAGCTTCACGTTCGCGGCAGGGTGCGGCCGGTTGTCCAGCGGGATCACGCGATAGGTGTGGTATTCGTCCCAGACGAAGGTGACCGTGCCCGACGTCTGGATGATGCGGAACGACGGGAAGTAGTAGAGGCGCGGGATACCCGGCACGAGGCATCGCGTCTGCGTATCGACGTGCTCCGGCCTGGTCGGGTTTTCGTAGTTCGCCTCGAGATTTTTTCGCAGCGCGGCCGCCCATGGCTGATACGGGATGTGGCCGTCGGGCGGATCCACGACGAAGCTCGGGTTGCGCTTGATGACACCCGATATGCGCTGGTCGAACTCCTGCGCGCTGCTCAACGCCGGATCGAGCGAATGGGTGCCGCCGCTGACGGGCCGCCACGTTCCTTCGACGTTCGGCTGGCCGTCGGGAGTCTTCGCCGGCGGCCACGGCCGGGCCGCTGGCGGCCTGTTCTGGCCCTGACCCTGACCGGAGAGCGGCACGGGCAGCGTTAAGAGTGCAACGCCCATCCCCAACGCGATCGCCACGTGCTGCAGCCTCGTCATGGGCGTATGCTAACGCGGAAAACCGCCCGCGCGAGAGTCAGAACCTGTTCTGGAGGAACCGCTATGAGAGGAAGCAGGCGGTGGACCGTGTCCTTCGCGTGCATGTTCGTCCTGGCTGCTGCACACGCAGGTGCCCAGTCGCTCGTCACCGAGAAGAAGGACATCACCGGTTTTGCCGCGCGAAGGATCATCGAGGCGTGCCTGGCGCAGGCCGCGCGCGACCGCTACCCGATCGCGCTCGCGGTCGTCGATTCCGCCGGCTATCTGCTTTCGTATCAGGCGACGGACGGGGCGACGGGTAACACAGGGGTGACGGCGCAGTTGAAGGCGAAGACCGCCGCCAAGTTCCGCCGGCCGACCAGCGAGCTGTACGAACGCGTGAACAAACAGATCAACCGCGCCCCCGAGTGGATGGGTTATTTCCCGGTCCCTGGCGGCTTCCCCATCGTGGTCCAGGGCGAAGTCGTCGGCGCCATCGGCGCGGGGGCGGCGGGACTGTCGGGCGGCAGGGACGAGGAGTGCGCGCAGAACGCCATCAAGTCGGTGTTCGGCGACGGCAAGACATCGCCGCCGGCGAGCCCGCAGCCGCTCCTTGTGACACGCAAGGTCATCACGACCGCCACCGCACGCGCGCTCGTGGATGCGTGCGTCACGTATGCCGGGCAGAAGAAGTACACGGCGCTCGGCATTGCGGTCGTGGATCCAGATGGAACGCTCGTGTCGTTCCAGGGGACCGAAGGCGCAACCCAGACGGCGCTCGAGACGGCCGAATTGAAGGCGACGACGGCGGCGCACTGGCGGCGCCCGACAATCGAGCTGTGGGAACGCGTGAACAAGCAAGTCAACCGCGCGCCCGAATGGATGGGCGATTTCGCCCAGCCCGGTGGCTTTCCGATTTTCATCGGCGACGAGATGGTGGGGGCAATAGGCGCTGGCGGAGGCGTCGGGAACCAGGATGACGAATGTGCGCAGGCCGCGATCAAGGCGGTATTTCCCAACGCCTCCACGACTCGAACACCGTAACTGAAGGCGAAGCCGGGTCCGCCTCCGCGTGGCATCAGTTGCCCGGCGGCACCCGGCCTACGTAGCTGGTTTGCGAGGTGGCGAATGAAGACTCGAATCATCCTGACGATGGTCGGTGTGGCTGCGCTGTGCGTGCTGGTGCTCGCTCCCCTCGCGGCGCAGAGCCCCGCGACTTCGCCGGCCCGAGCGTTCACGCCCGTGACCGACGCGATGCTGCGCACCCCGAGCCCGGATGACTGGCTCAACTGGCGGCGCACGCTCGACGGCTGGGGCTACAGCCCGTTGAACCAGATCAACCGCCAGAACGTCGGCCAGCTGCAGCTCGCCTGGTCGTGGGCGATGCAACCGGGGTCGAACCAGGCGACGCCGCTCGTGCACGACGGCGTGATGTACCTCCCGAACCCGAACAGCATCGTGCAGGCGCTCGACGCCGCCACCGGCGATCTGCTCTGGGAGTATCGACGCGAGTTCCCGCAGAACGGCCAGGCGCCGATGGGCGAGCCGCAGCGGAACCTGGCGATCTTCGACGACAAGATCTTCATCAACACCGCCGACGCTCACGTCGTCGCGCTGAACGCGCGCACCGGCGCGGTGGTGTGGGATACGAGGGTCGCCGATCACAGCAAGGGTTACGAGTACACGAGCGGCCCGATTGTCGTCCGCGGCAAGGTCGTATCGGGCATGACCGGGTGCACGCGCTACAAGGAAGACCTCTGCTTCATCACGGCGCTCGACGCGAAGACGGGCAAGGAAGCGTGGCGCACGTCCACGGTAGCGCGGCCGGGCGAGCCGGGCGGCGATTCGTGGGGCGACCTGGCGCCGATGTTCCGCGCCGGCAGCGACGCGTGGATTCCCGGCAGCTACGATCCGGCTACGAACCTGATTTACTGGGGCACCGCACAGGCCAAACCGTGGGCGCGAGCGGTCCGCGGCACCAATGGTGACGCGCTCTACACGAATTCCACGCTCGCGCTCGATCCTGATACCGGGCGCATCACCTGGTACTACCAGCACATCCCCGGCGAGACGCACGACATGGACGAAGTGTTCGAGAGCATCCTCGTCGATGCCGGCGGCCGCCAGTCGCTCTTCAAGATGGGGAAGATCGGCGTGCTGTGGGAGCTCGATCGTCGAACCGGCAAGTTCGTGAACGCGTTCGACCTGGGCTACCAGACGCTGATGACCGTCGACCCGAAGACCGGCAAGGTCTCGTATGGTCCCGGCATGGTTCCGCTGGTCGACGTCGAGGTCGAGTGGTGCCCGAGCACGGCCGGCTTCAAGAGCTGGCGCGCGATGGCCTATCAACCGCAGGCGCAGGCGTTTTACATCCCGCTCAGCCTGACGTGCGAGAAGGGCACCTTCCACGCCGTGGATCGGGTGGCGGGCGGCGGCGGCACCGGCGCGGTGAAGCGCATCAACACGTTCCACCCGAAGTCGCCGAACCAGCTTGGCGAGTTCGTGGCGATGTCGCGCGACGGCCGCGTCCTCTGGAAGCAGCGCGTGCGCACGCCGTACAACACTGCGGCGCTCACCACGGCCGGCGGCCTCGCGTTTGTCGGCGACTGGGATCGTCACTTCTACGCCTACGACACGCAGACGGGTGCGCTGCTGTGGCAGACGAGGACGCCGACGTCCGCGCAGGGCTTTCCCATCACCTACTCGGTGCGCGGACGGCAATACGTCGCGGTGCCGGCGGGCTTCGGCGGCGGCAGCTGGACGTCGCAGATTCCGATCGAGCTGACACCCGAGATCAAGCGGCCCGCGAGCGGGAACTCGATACTCGTGTTCGCGCTGCCCGACGCCGCGCGGCCGCAGACCGCACGCCTGCAGTAGCGAGGAGGACATTGATGAGAGCCGTCGCCATTCGCACCGCGGTCCCCGTCCTCCTGTGCGCGCTCGCCATCGGCGCAGCGCTCACCCGTGACGCGGCCTCGCAGGGAGCGTCTTCCCACCCGCTCGTCAGCCAGGCGCAGTACGACGCGTGGCAGAAGGAGTTGTCGAACTGGGGCCGGTGGGGACGCGACGATCAGATCGGCACCCTCAACCTCATCACGCCAGCCAAGCGTCGCGCGGCGCTGGCGCTCGTCAAGGAAGGCGTGCCGGTGTCGCTCTCGACCAACACCTTCTTCGAGAAGGAGGTTGACGTTCCGTGCCCGGCCGAATGGGGCATGTTGACCGCCACCGACACGGGAGCCACCGATCGCGTGGCGTATCCCTGCATTCACGGCGCGGCCGCCACGCACCTCGATTCGCTCGCGCACACGTTCTTCGCGGGAAAAATGTGGAACGGGTTCGACACGGCCACGCTCGTCACGAAGGAGAAGGGCGCCGCCAGGAACAACATGCTGTCGATGAAGACCGGCATCGTCACACGCGCGGTCCTGTACGACATCGCGCGGCTGAAGGGCGTCCCCTACCTCGCGCCCGGCGATCGCATCTTCCCCGCGGACATGGAAGCGTGGGAGAAGAAAGCCGGTGTCAAGGCGGGACCGGGAGACGCGATCGTCCTTCGCTGGGGCCGCTACGGCCGGCGGGCAAAGCTTGGACCGGACGATGGGGCCGCCGGCTTCGACAACACGATCCTGCCGTGGCTGAAGCAGCGCGACGTCGCGCTGATCGTCTGGGAGACGGCCGGCTATTCACCGCAGCCGCAGGGCGACCTGTTTCGGAACGCCGTCCACAACTTCGTCCAGGCGATCCTCGGCATTCACATTCTCGACCGCGCCGACCTGGAGGCGTTGAGCGAAGCGGCGGCGTCAAGGAACCGGTGGGAGTTCATGCTGACGGTGACGCCGCTGGCGCTGCCCAACGCGACGGGGTCGCCGGTCAATCCGATCGCGATGTTTTGATCGTTGGGCCGCCTGAAGGCGGCCCCTACGTACCTGAATCGGTAGGGTCGGCGCCACGACAGGAGGTTCATGTGGGAGTGAAGCAGCAGACGCCAGTGATCTTTGCGATCTTGATGAGTGCCGCGACGGTCGCGGACGCGCAGGTACCTCCGCAGATCGCGAAACAGCTCGTGGCGATCGGCCGCGGCGTCTGCCCGCCGGAGACGGCGCAACTCTATTTACCGCTGCACGCCAAGCCACCGTACCGGGGCGTCTCCATTGCCCGCGACATTTCCACCGGATCGGACCCCAGGAACGTGGTCGACGTGTTCGCGCCTGAAGACGGCGGCGGCTCCCGGCCCGTGTTGATCTACGTTCCCGGCGGGCCTGGGAACAGGCATCTGGATGTGCCCAACAACGAGGTGTTCTACGACAACATCCCGGTGTGGGCCGTCAAGAACGGCATGGTCGGCGTCCTCATGCAGCGGCGTCCCGGCAATGCGTGGGACGATCCGGCGAAAGACATCGGGAAGGTTGTTCGGTGGGTGGAGCAGAATATCGCGCACTACAAGGGCGACCCGGGACGAGCGTTCCTGTGGGCGCAGTCGGCCGGAAACGTGCCGACCGGCACGTATGTCGGCCATCCCGAGCTCTACGGCGCCAAGGGTATCGGCCTCAAGGGCGTGATCTTCATGTCGCCGGCGACGTTCGATATCCTCCCGGCTGCGCCTCCACGAACAGGTCCAAACCCGCCGTGCGGACCGCAGCCCGCCTCCGCGGCCGCGCCGGCACAAGCGCCCGCGGCCGGGCCCGGACGCGCGACGCAGCCGGATGCAGCGACGCAGTTGGCGCGCTCGAACCTGCCGGGCCTCACCAACTCGAAGGTGCCGTTCCTGATCACGACCGCGGAACTCGATCCACCCAGCATCATTGCGTTCGCCGAGACGCTGAAAGATCAACTGTGCAAGGCCGGCCGCTGCCCCACATATCTCGTGTTGAAGGATCACAGCCACATTTCGGAAGTGATGTCACCCAACACCGCGGACGACAGCGTGACGGGTCCGATTCTGATGTGGATCAGGAGCATCAAGTGAAACGCAGCGCGGGCTACACAAACCCGTTCAGCCGGTAGCAGCGCGCCGCGGAACCGGCGAACAGATCGGCTTTCTCGCTGCTGCTCGCGCCCTTCGCCATCAACTTGCAGGCATTCCAGAAGACGGGATAACTGTAGGAGATCTTGTCGACGGGGAAGTTGCTCTCGAACATGCACCGCGACGCCCCGAAAGCGGTGATACAGGTTTCGACGTAGGGGCGGAATCGCGCGGCCACCTGTGCAGACGCTGGCGGTTCCGCGTCCCCATCGAAGCGCAAGGCCGTGTAGCTTTGACCGAGGCCACCGAGCTTGACGAACACGTTGGGCCGGGCGGCGAGGGCCTTGATCGATGACGCCCAACGCGAAAACACGTCCTTTTGCTTGCTCTGGTACGAGCCCAGCCCGAGAACGCCGCCGACATGATTGAGGACGATTCTGGTATCGGGTAACGCACCTGCCAGGTCGGCGACTTCGCCGATCTGAGTGTGGTAGAGCGACACGTCGTAGGCAAGACCAAGACGGCCGACCACCGCGACGCCTTCCCGGAACTTCTTGTCGGCGAGCATCCCCGCGTGGGTATTCGGGTTCGGCCTCACGCTGGCAGCCTCGGCCTCCCATGAGACGCCGTGGCGGATCCCGCGAAAGCGATCGCCCCCCGCGCGCATCAGCGCCTTCAAGACCGGCTCGACACGGCTCCCCAACATCATGTCCGCGTGCCCGACGATGCCGGCCGCTACCCTGGTTTTTCCGAACACGCCGCTGTCGCACATCGCCGCGACGCCGTTGGCGAACTCCACCTCACCGACAGGCCGCATTTCCTCGGGGCCCTTCTCGCGATACATCGAGCTCGCTTCCATGTACACGGTCGCGACGATATTGTGGCCGCTGCCGGTGTCCGTCAGCAGGTCATCCAGCAGGTATCGCCATCCGGGGCGCTGCCACAAATGGTGATGCGGATCGATGATCGGCAGCCCTGGTTCGAGAATCGGTTCTTTGTGGCGCGCAAGCCAATCCAGGCGAGGCGCCGGGTTCCCCGGCGCGGCCGTCTGTTGTTGTGCGAGCGCCCGTTGCGACCACGTGGCCGCCGCGCCGACGACGAGCATCGAAAATTCGCGTCGATTCATTGCAGCGTCCCTTTCAGTTCTTTGTAGATCCGCCGCAGCACCACTTCACGTTGATTGCCGAACGCAAACAGCTTTGAGTACTGATCGAGCTTGACCGCCGCGACCGCCTGATCTTCCGTCGCGCCCTGCGCGATCTGAGCCTGGACGCCGTCCCGCGCCTCGACGAGGATCTGCCGCGCCCGGTCGAGCGCCGCGCGCGTCTGCTTCGGGTCGTCGGGGATCGGTCCGTGACCAGGGATGAAGATGTCGGCGTCGAGCGCCCGCACCGCATCCAGCACCTTGATCCACGAGACGCCGTAGCCGCCGCCCATGTTCGGGAATTCCTCGTTGAAGAAGACCTCGCTCATGTAGACGATGCGATCCTGCGGGACGAACAGCACGCTGTCGCCCTTGGTGTGCGCGTTCCCGAAATGAAGAACCTGGATCTCCTTGCCACCCAGGTAGAACGTCATCCGGTCGCGATACGTCGCGTTCGGCAACCGCTTCTGCTGCACGTCGGCCGGGACGTTGCCCCGCTGCATCTGATCGATCAGCCCGACGCGGTAGTTCTCGTGCGCGATCTTGAAGACGTCGGCGTAGACCGCGCTGCCGCCGTTGAACGGATCGTGGAACGGAGACATCACGAGGTAGCGAACCGGCTGTTTGACGACATCGGCAATCGCCTGCCGCTCCGAGCGCGCGAGCGCGTCCGAATCGAGCGCGTCGAACACCAGGACACCGTCGCTGCCGGCGACGATCCCGCTGTTGAACAGCCGTCCCGCGTTGTTCTGCGTGTACACGTAGTGACCGGGGATGATCTGCCGCAGGGTTCCCGTGGTGGGCGCTGGCCCGGCGGCGGGCCCCTGCGCCGCAGTGGCGCCGGACACCGCACAGCAAACCACCAGGAGCATCGCAAGTCTGGTCGTCATGCATCTCCCCTCGTGACGGCCGATATGCTAGCGCGAACTGTAGACTGCAGTGGCGGGTCCGCGAGGCGCTGGATGCAGCCGCGTCGCGGAACCCGCCCTACGTCTGTCCTACTTGATTGGCGGCAGCCCGCTCTTATAGCGGAAACGCTGGACGCGCTGGCCCTGCACTTCGGCGGTGTAGATGTTGCCCTTGCTGTCGATGCCGATGTTGTGCAGGTTCTCGAATTCGCCCGGTCCGCGGCCGACGCGTCCGAAGCTGCCGACGACCGCACCGTCGGCGCGGCGGAGGACGTGGATCTGCCCGTTGGGATCGTCTGACGTGAACCAGTAGGTCTGTCCCTTGTCCGGCCAGAACACGGTCGATCCCGTGACGCCGGGCGCCGTCGAGTCACGCATCACCGGCAGTTCGCGGATGAAGGTCCCGTCCTTCTGGAAGATCTGGATACGGTTGTTGCCGCGGTCCGAGACCACCACCTGCCCGTCGCTGGTGATGCGGACGCCGTGCACCGGGTTGTTGAACTGCTGCGGCAGCACGTTCGCGTCGTAGGTGATCTTCTCGTCGGTCGGCGGCTTTCCGTAGGCGCCCCACGTCCGCTTGAAGGCGCCCGTATCCGCGTCGAAGACGACGATGCGGTGGTTGAAATAGCCGTCGGCGACGTAGACCTCGTTGGTGGCCTGATCGACGACCATGTCCGCGGCGCGGCCGACGCGCGCCTGCTCCTTGCTGTTGGTCTGCGGCGCGGAACGCCCGATGGCCATCAGGAACTTGCCGTCGTTGGTGAACTTCAGGACCATGCCGTCGTTCTCGCCGTTGCCGGCGAGCCAGACATTGCCCTTGTAGTCGACGAACATGCCGTGCTCGTTCTGCGGCCAGTCGTAGCCCTGGGCCGATTTCGGCCCGCCCCACGACTTGATGACGTCGCCCGCCTGGTTGAAGGCGATGACCGACGGCGCGGTATAGCAGCAGACGGACTTGTCGCCGCGCTCGGCGCGCTTGTCGCGATCGTTGACGGAACGGGGACGCTGGCTGATCCAGACGTTGTCGTCCTTGTCGACGAAGATGCCGCCGATCTGTCCGAGGATCCAGTTGTTGGGCAGCGGCTTGGGCCAGCTCGCATCGATCTCGAATTTGGGTGCGGTATCGGCCGCCCTCGCCAGCGCGGCCGCCGCCACGATTGCGGCTGCCACGCCGACCAACGCGACCTTCGGAAGCATGCTCTTCATGACGCTCTCCTCAGCTGCTGCGCGAGAAAGGCCCATTCCTGCCGCCCGGAGACATCGCTCTTCATGTGCTCCTCCATCACGTCTTTATGAGGACAACTTCGCGAGCTGTGCCTCGATCTGCGTGCTCAACCCGGCGTGCTTCGCGGCGAGATCCTTCAGCCCTCTGCGCGCCTGCTCGTTCTTGCCTACCTCCACGTTTCTGAAGATCTCGACGTACTGCGCGAGCGCGGCGGGATCCTTCAGCGCGACGACAGCCGTCTTCAGCTCGCCCCACCCGAGATCGATCACGAGCGGCCTGACCTGCATGAACTCGCCGGCGATCTGCGAGAGGCCGGCGACCTGCGCCACGAAGTAGTTCTCGTCGAAGCCGTGCATGCCGGCCTCGGTGTCCACCTGCGCGAAGGTCTGTGTCCAGGCGCCAGGCCAGTCGCCCGCGAGGCCGCAGCCGGGAATCTTCCAGGCGCGCCCCTTGTTCATCGGACTCTTGACCTGCCCCTGGAAGCCGCCGTTGACGCCGGTCACGCCGCGTCCCGCCTTCACGTCCACGCGCGGCCACTGATTGGCGAGCGCCGCGCGGGCGATCATCTCGACCATCCAGATGTTGTTGTTGTTGACGTCGATGAGGCTGGTGATGACGCCGCCATCCTCGGGGCGCGCCGGCGAGTAGGCGTAGGTGTTGTTGCCTGGGCCGGTCTCGATCGTCTGCCGTCCGCCCATGTGTTCCATGCCGACGGTCGCGACGATGGTCTTCAGCTTCTCGGGATGGATGTTGTAGTAGTCGTACTGCGGCCAGCTCGCTTCGGCGCCCGGCATGAAGTGCCGGCAGTCGAAGTAGAAGATGAGCGTCCGCTCGCGCGCGCTCTTCGGCAGCTTGTTGAAATACGACATGATGCCGAGCATGCCGAGCCCGCCGTTCTCTTCGATGAGCGACATCGCGTCGGTGTGCGTCGCGAGCAGCACCTGCTCGTCTTGCGGCGTGCCGTAGTTCTTGCCGGGCAGGTAGGCGATGATCGCCTTGCCCGTGTCGCGCTGGAAGCGCGCGCGCAGCGTCAGCGTCGCCATCTTCCCCGCTTTCGCGTCGGTCAGCACCTTCGCGCCGTTCACGCGATCGAGCGTCAGCGTCGGACAGTTGATGTAGGTCGTGCCGAGACCCGCGCGGCCGTTCTCGGTGTAGACGCTGCGCTGCACGAGGCCGAGGGCCATCCCTGGCGACAGGTCGTAGACGATGACGATGCCGGCGGCCTTCCCCTTGATGCCGACCTCCGCGAAGCGGTTCACCTGGCTCCACTCCCAGCGGCCCTTGAATGACGTCCCGTAGGTGAGCGGTGGCGTCACGAACAGCTCCGGCCACTTGCCGGGCGAACGCCACTCGTAGTCGGTGGGCGTGTAGTTGTCGAGGAAGTTCTCGTTGTACGGCGGCGCCGGCTGCTTCTGCGTCTGGAACACGAGAATCCTGCCGGCGATCTGCGACTCGGCAGGCGGGTGTGCCGGATCGTAGAAGAGCATTGGCGCCGTGATGCCCTCCGGCGGCGTGGAGCCCGACGTCATCCCGTAGCCTGCGACGACCGGTACCGGCGTTCCGTCCGTGACGAGCTTCTCGACCGCATTCGGCGCATCGTGCATGTGCGTCCGCCGGTCGGGCCAGTCCTCGACGATGTAGTGGTCGTACGGGATCTCGACGTAGTCGAGATCGACGCCGCCGAACTCCGGCATCTTCGCGATCAGGAAGTCGGTGTAGCGCTTCCACCCCGTGCTGCCGGCGTAGGTCGGCCCGCACTGCGCCTTGAACACGTGCCAGTCCAGCGCCTGCTTCGGCGTGATCAGGAACGGCTGATGGATCGCCGGCTTCACGACGAGTAAAGACCTCGTCGTCGTGGCACCCTGGGCCCACAGCCGCTGCCGCCCCAGCATCGTGCCCGCCGAAACGCCGGCCGCCGTCTTCAGAAAGGTGCGGCGCGACGGGGGTGACTCGTTCTTCCGTTTCATCCTGACCTCGTGGCTATTGCGTCGACGACTTCGCCTGTCCCTTGAACACGGCGTCGATGGCGGCCCCCGCACACTTCTCGCCGTCGCCGCTCGACACGCCCATGGCGCCGATGACCTGACCGTTGAGCACGATCGGCACCGCGCCTGGTTGCGGAAAGTCGTTCATGAACGTCGGCGCCAGGTTTTCCCCGCTCCGGACGATCTTGTTCGTCTCCGACGTCGGGCGCCGCCAGCGCAGGGCCGACTTCGCCTTGAGGAGCGCCGTGTCGATCGCGTTGCCCGCCGCGCCCTCCATGGCGTGCGACTCGATGACGTTGCCGCCCCAGTCCAGGATGGCCATCGCCACGGTGATCTTGTTCTTCTCGGCCCACGCCGTGCAGGCATCGGCCAGCGCCCGCGCGCCGGCGCTCGAAATGACGGTGACGTTCCTCGTCAGCTTCGCGTCGCCGGCCACCTGCGCGGACGCGGTGCCGGCGAAGGTTCCCGCGACCAAAACGGAAAGCACGAGCAGACCACGCTGAATGCGCATGCGACTTCTCCTTCCGCAGGATCTGATTGGCGGCCGAATTGTGACACGAACGCGGGCCTACGGCTTGGTGGACTTCGGCGCGACCTCCCGGGCGTAGATCTCGTCCCACTCCGGGAAGTGATTCCCCTCCGCGCAGGCCTGTTCCCACAGTTCCGCCTCGGAACCCTGCGCCTTGCTGCGCGTGTAGTTCCACCCCATCGTCCACGGCCTCGTGAAGACGGACGGATCGGTCACGGTGCCGGTCCACTTCATGGTGTTGGCATCGGTCGGCGTGAACCGCTCGACGACCGTCGCCTGGTCGGAGAGGAAGCTGCCGATGACGTCGAGCCACGCATAGCCGTTCAGGTTCGTCGTTTCCACGACGAACGTCGCGCCTTCCCAGCGGCCGCGTGCGTCGCCGTTCCACAGCTTGATCTGTCGCGGCAGGCGCGGCCGCCCGTCGGTGTAGATGATTCGGTACTCGTGCCCGTACTCGATCTGCATCAGCACTTTGTCCGGGAAGACCGTGATGACCGGTCCGCCGCGGTTCGCGAACCGCGGGACGCCGGTCGGATAGCACTTCGCCTGCGAGTCGAGGTCTCTGCTCTTCATGCGGGCAGGTTCCGTGTGAATCCTGTCGCGCGCGTTCCGGATCGCCATCGCCCACGGCTGGAACGGAATCTTGCCGTCGGGCGGATCGATGACGACGCTGCGGCCGGTGGACGGCGCGCCCATCAGCTTCGCGTGTTCCTCGGGCCAGCCGAACTCCAGCGTGTAGTTGGCCTGGCCGGCCCCGACGTCCCATTTCCCGGCGATCGACGGCTGCTGCGCAGCGGCCGGAATCGAGAGCATCGCCGCCGCGGCGGCGGCACCCGTCAGTGCCACGAAACGGATGGTGCGAGTCCTCATCTCAGCGCCTCTCTCACACACGGATGGTTACTGTGCACCTGGCGCTGGCGGGCCGAGGTTCCCCGCGGCCTCGTCCGGAAACGCGATGCAGTCGTACTCGAGCAGCTGGAATTGCGGCTCGACATGGCGATACAGGACCATCTGCATCGTCCAGGGGCGCGCGAACACTTTCGGATCCTCGATCGTCGCCTCGTACTGAAGGTGGTCGCGATCCAGCAGCGTATAGCGTTCCACCACGTGCATGTCGGCACTGTGGTAATTGCCCGCGCGATCGAACCACGTGTCGTCCGAGAAGTGCATCGCGTCGACGACGAGCGTGTCCCCCTGCCAGCTGCCGCGTGAGTCGCCCATCCACCACTCGATCGGACCTTTCGGATGCGGCGAATTCATGTAGATGTTGCGCGTCGCGTGGACGTACTCGAATGCCATCCGCACCACGCCGGGCGTCTGGAAGATCTCGAACGGATAAGGCTCGTACATGACACGAGGCACGCCGGGGAGCAGGCAGCGCATGTCGGTGTCCGCGGTGGTCCGGGTGCGGTAGTTCTCCCGCTGTTTTGCGAGCGCCGAGGGGACATAGGGCAGCTCGTCACCCACCACGACGCCGCGGCCGGCAGGGCCGTCGGCAGAGGCCGCATGCGGAAGGATGTTCCAGTTCGCCGTGTTCATGACGGCCCAGACGCCGGAGAGATCCGGCTTGCCGTCAGCGGTGCGGGGAAGCGCCGGTCACGCGTTTGCGCCGCCCGCCTGCTGTGCCGCCGCACCGAGTGCAGACAGGAGGACGAGAACGACCGCGGCAGCCGGGAGCACCAACTGAATTCGGGTCTTCATCGCTGTTTCCCCGGAATGGCACTGCACTTTACTCCACCTTCTCGGCCTTCACTTCAATCGCCGGCATCGCATCGTCGGTAATCAGCCCGTGACGCCTGCGGGCGCGGACGACAAGCGCCGTGCAGCCCGTCCACGTCGGCAGCATGTCCGTGAAGGGAACGAATTCCAGGAGGAAGGTCGGCAACAGCAGCGGGTGGAAGCCGATCAGGCGCGAGATCACGACCATCCCGATCGCGTCGAGGATTTCATCGAGACCCGCCCAGCCGAGCGGCCCGAGCAGGAGTTGCGCGACGTCAACCGTCACGGCGACCGCGTAGGCGAGACGCACATCCGCGCGCGTCACGCGCGAGGGATGCTGCCATCGAGAGACCTGCCGCTTCAGCGATGCGAACAGCTCAGATACCATTGCGCGCCCCGGTCTCTCCATCATGCCAGACGTTGCCATAGAATCTCTCTATATGAAGACGCTTCTGAAGACGGTGCTCCTTCTCGCGCTGGTGTCGTCCACGGCATGGGCCCAGGTCAACGCGGGCAACCTCAAGGCGGAATCGGACCGGCCGTTCACGATGACGCAGGTCGCCACGTTCAACCTGCCCTGGCGCATGGCCTTCCTGCCCGACGGACGCATGCTCCTCACCGAGAAGGTCGGCCCCGTCTGGCTGGTGACGCAGCAGGGGCAGAAGACGCCGGTCGAAAACGTGCCCGAGGTCTTGTACGAGCGGCAGGGCGGCATGCTGGGCGTCTTCGTGTCGCCGCATTACGCGACCGACCGCAGCATCTATCTCACCTATTCCGAACCGGGTGACGTCGCCGGGGCTTCGGGCCTGGCGTTGGCGCGCGCGCGGCTGAATCTCGGTGACGGCAAGGCGAGCCTCGAAGGCCTGCAGGTGCTGTGGCGCGACGTGCCGAAGGGGCGCGGTGGGCAGTTCGGCGCGCAGATCGCGTTTTCACCGGACGGTCAGTATCTGTTCCTCACCGTCGGCGATCGGCAGCGCATGACGCCCGCGCAGGATCCCAACACGGAAGTCGGCAAGATCCTGCGCCTGACGCTCGACGGCAAGCCGGCGCCGGGCAACCCGATGGCCGGGAAGACCGGCGCGGCAACCAGGCCGCTGATCAATCCGCCGAGCGACACGGAAGCCGCGAAGACCGCGGAGGTCGTGAGCACCTACACGTTGACGGAGCCGAATCTCGCGCCGGCAGAGACGTGGACGAGCGGGCATCGAACGCCGTACGGCCTGGCCTTCGCGCCCGACGGCCGGCTGTGGGAGGTCGAGCACGGGCCGCGCGGCGGCGACGAGCTCAACCTGATCGAGCCTGGCAAGAACTACGGCTGGCCGCTCGCCTCCTACGCCACCAACTACAACGGCGTGCCGATTCCGAGTCCGGATACGCGGGCGGATCTCGCCAAGCCGGTGATCTACTGGACGCCGATCATCGCGCCGGGCAACCTGATGTTCTACAGCGGCGCCATGTTTCCGCAGTGGCGCGGCTCGGCGCTGATGGGGGGCATGGCGACGCAAACGCTCAATCGCATCACGTTCGACGGCAAGGGGGGCGCCGCGCCCGCCGAACGCTGGGAGGTGGGGCACCGGATTCGCGACGTGGAGCAAGGTCCCGACGGCGCGCTCTGGATGCTCGAGGACGCCAATCCCGGCGGCCTGTTCCGCGTCACAACGAAGCAGCCAGCCAGCCGATAGGGTCCGGCTTAAGCCGGAGCCCCTGCGAGCCTGCGGCATCAGTCTGGCAAGGCCAGTCGCCATGAAGCTGCTTCCGAGCGTGCCGCTGGTGCTGATGCTGGCGGCGTCTGCGGCGCGTGCGCAGACGCCGACGGGCCAGGACGTGAACGCCACCGTGACCGGCTACACCTACGCCGAACCAGGAGCGCACAGCATCTCGATCCACGGTCCGAAGATTGGCGGCGAATACAAGGCGACGCTGCCGCTCAACAGACGGCGGCACTGGTTTGCGCAGGCCGATGCGAAGGGGACGATTGGCGCCGCGACGTATACCGGCTGGTGTTCACCGTTCCTGATCAGGCCGAACAACTCGTCTCCGAACGGCTACGAGCTCGATATCGGCGACCCGTCGCCGTGCACCGAGGACGGCGACAGCGACTGGTATCTCGAAGGACGCGCGCTTGCCGGCAAGGACCTGATCCGTGGGCGATGGACGTACTCGCCGTATTCCGGCATCGGACTCCGTCACTTGTCGAACGGGACGACGGGCATCAAGGGATTCCGGACCGACGAGTATCTGTACGCGCCTGTCGGCATGACGACGCGGACCACCGTTGCTGCACGGAGGGCGATCAGCTTCAACCTGGAAGTCGATCCGCTGATTCACGGCTGGCAGAAGACCCGCGACTCGGAGCTGGGCGGCGGCGATATTCCAGCGACACCCACAGCGCCCGCGTTCACGATCAACGGCTTCAGCGACGTGTCGTTCTCGCAGCACGCGGGATGGGCGGTCCGCGCGAGCGCGCAGTACCAGGTGAGCAGGCACTGGTCGGTGGAACCGTACTACGTGTACTGGCGCGTGAGCGCCTCGCCGGTGAGCGACGAAACCGCGACGTTTACCGTCAATGGCATCACCGCCCGGGAACAGCTGGGCGCATTCGAACCGCTGAACACGACCCGCGAGTTCGGCATCAAGCTCGGATTCCACGTCGGCTAGCCAGCGGACGTCACCTCGCCGGCTCCTCAGGCAGAGGCCTCGACGTCGGCGTCGGCAGGCAGTTCGAGCAGCCGGATCGACGGCAGCGCCGGCAGGATGCCCTGCAGGTCGCCGTACATGCCCGAGACGTTGAGCGTCACCGCATCGATCTGACGCGCGCGGCGGGCCCACTGCCGTTCCGCCGCCCGCCGCTCCTGCTCCAAATCGTGGCGCATGGCCGTAAACGCGTCGACGACGGCTTCGACGCGCTGGCGGAACTCGACGCCGGAGAGGTAGCGGTGCAGGAGCTCGAGCTTCTCCTCCTTGTGCATCGCCGCGCTGCGCGTCTGCGCGAGCTCGAACAGGTTGGCGCGGAGTACGCCGGCGAGGCACGGCGCGCAGGCGACATCGGTCACCAGCACGCCGTCGATGAGCGTGAAGCGCGTGCACCCTTTCGGCAGCACCGCGGTGACGAGCACCGCGAGATCCGCATGCCGCGCGCGCTGATCCTGTTTCAGCTTGGGCACCCACGCGTCGCTCCAGTGGCGGGTGTTCTTGCACTCCCACAGGATGGAGCCGCACGTCCGGCCGCGCGGGTCGATGACGACCTGGTGCAGGTCGGCGCCGCGGACGCCCTGGCCGATGGCGCTGATGTCGTCTGACGGGAAGGTGCTGCGCAGGAGCGTCTCGAGCTCTTCCTCGCCGACTTCGCCCTGCAGCTGTTGCGACCCCTGCTCCGCCTTGCGCTTTAGATCCTCGATCTGCCGGCGCATGTCGGAGAGCTGCCGTTCTTTCTCGGCGTCCTTGAGCCGATGCTCCTCGGTCACCCGTTCCTGGGTCTCGGCGACGAGCTTCGCGCGTCCCTCTCCAAGCTGCCGCGCGACCTCGAGCTCGAGATCCTGCTGCTTCCGTTCGAGCTCGCGCTCGCGCCTGCGCATCGCCAGCTCGGTGCGCCGCGCCTCGTCCAGGTCTTTTGCCTGGTCCTTGACCTGGTCGCGCAGCGCCGCCAGCTCCTGCGCCAGCTTCTTCTCGGCCTTCTT
>DATNCQ010000227.1:0-5773 GCA_035571515.1 Vicinamibacterales bacterium | reverse complement strand
CGACCGGACGCGTCCACTCATCTACGCGTCGGTACCATCGTCGGCACGCCGCGGTACATGGCGCCGGAGCAATTCCGCGGCGCCGAGCCATCGGTCCGGTCCGACATCTATTCGTTCGGTGTCGTGCTCCATGAAATGGTCACGGGTGTTCCGTATCCCGGCGATCCGTTCGAGGTCACACGACCTTGGCCGGTCCAGCCGTCGCGGCAGCCGACCGAGGGCGCGCCCATATTGAATCCGGTGTGGGCCGGCGTCATCAGCCGCGCACTGGATCCAGATCCCGCCATGCGATTCGCGTCGTGCCGGGAGATGTTGGCGGCGCTGTCACCGGCCGCAGGCGGAGCAGGGCGCTGGCGGCCTCGCCTGGGCACGAGGCTCAGCGCGATCGGGTTGGTCGCCACGGTCATCGGCATCGCGACGCTGGTGTCGCCGCGTCTGCGCTCGGCGCCGTTGACAGACAAGGACACCATCGTCCTCGCCGACTTCGCGAACACCACCGGTGATCCGGTGTTCGATGACACGCTCAAGCTCGGGCTGTCCGTGCAGCTGCGGCAATCGCCGTTTCTGAACATCCTGCCGGATCAGACGGTGGCCGAGACGCTGACGTTGATGGGGCGCGCCCCGAGCGACACCGTGACGGCCGACCTGGCGCACGACGTGTGCATTCGAACGAAGAGCAAGGCGGTGCTGACCGGCACGATCGCGAAGCTGGGATCGCAGTACATCCTCGGACTGCGCGCTCAGGATTGCCTCCTCCGCGCCGACCTCGCGCAAGAGCAGGTGGAAGCGGGCCGGAAGGAAGACGTGCTCAAGGCGCTGGACAAGGCCGCTGGAAGTGTCCGAAAGGCGCTCGGCGAATCTCGCGGCACATTGGACAAGTTCGATGCGCCGCTGGCGCAAGTCACGACGCCTTCCCTCGAGGCGCTGCGGGCATACAGCCTCGGGGAAAAGGCGTTCCTCGAAGCAGGGGATGCGGCTGCGCTGGTGTTCTTCAACCGGGCTGTCGAGCTCGACCCGCAGTTCGCGATGGCCTACGTCTCGCTCGGAGCCCATTACGTCAATCTCTCGCAGTCTCGCTCCGCCATCGAAAGCTTCGAGAAAGCGTACGCGCTTCGGGATCGTGCGAGCGAACGCGAACGTTACAGAATCACCGCGGAGTATTTCGTCTTCGTGACTGGAGAACTGGAGCGAGCGAATCTCGTCTTCGAACAGTGGGCCCGGGCCTATCCGCGCGACTACAAGGCGTTCGGGCGCCTGGCGCGAAATCAGCTGTCGTTGGGACAGCTGGAAGCAAGCGTTGCGCCCAGTCTCGAAGCGTTGCGATTGTTCCCCGGCGCGATCAGTCATTCAGTGAACCTGATTTATATCTACCTGGCGTTGAACCGGCCGCTCGACGCGCGGGCGATATATGAACGCGCGATCGCTCAACAACCGGACCATCAGCGGCTGCACCTCACCCGATATGCCATGGCCTTTTATGACGGTGATGTCGCTGAAATGCACCGGCAGGCCCGTTGGGTAGCCGGCAGGCACGGTGACGAGGACAAGCAGTTGTCATTTCAGGCGGACACCGAGGCGTACTTCGGACGTCTGAGGCAGGCCCGGTCGCTGACACGGCAGGCCGCCGCGATTGCCGAACGAAGCGGCCTGAAGGAAACCGCAGCGATCTATTGGTTGAATGCCGCCCTGAACGAAGCCGAAGTGGGACGGCTATCCGAGGCGCGCCAATTGGTACGGACGGCTTTGGGATCGGCGTCGTCGGACAACGTGCATATTCTCGCAGCGCTCGCGTTGTCTCGGTGTGGCGATGCCGACGGCGCGACGGCGCTCGTCGACGAGCTCAATCGAACCCTGCCGAATAGCACGCCGCTCCAGAACTTCTGGCTGCCCGCGATTCGCGCATCGATGGCGCGCAGCCGGAGCGAGGCCGCGGCCGCGATCGACGTGTTGACCCCCGTCCTCAGGTACGAGCTGGGCGTGCCCGAGCCGGATTCGCACGTCAGCGGCACGCTCTATCCGGTGTACGTGCGCGGCGACGCGTATCTCAAGGCCGGTCGGGCACGTGAGGCCGCCGCAGAATTCCAGAAACTCATCGACCACCGCGGTGTCGCCCTGAATTTCGTGCTCGGGGCGCTGGCGCACCTGCAACTCGGGCGCGCAAAGGCCCAAAGCGGCGATCTCGTCGGTGCACGCCAGGCCTACGACAGATTTCTCGGGCTCTGGAAGGAGGCTGATCCCGACGTGCCCGTCCTCAAGGCGGCACGGACGGAGTACGCTCGCCTGCAATAGCGCCACTAGGGCTTTCGGGGAGGCACGGGCGCCGGCTTCTCGTAGGTATCTCGCACGACGCCCAGCGGTCTTGGTCCGTCGAGCGAAAGGCCCTTAGCGAGCATGAGGCGAGTGATCTCGTCGATGGTGGGCCGGGAGGGCCTGAGCGGTCCGCCCCGATAGCCCTCGGCAATGAACAGCGGCGTCCTTCCCAGCTTGTCGGGCCGTTTCCAGACGTCGGCGCTGGCGCCGCGATCCGCAAGCAGCCGGGCCACCGTCGGAAAATTCCCGAACGCCGCGCCGTGCATCGCCGTGTCGCCGGCGTCGTTCACCGCGTCGATGTCGGCTCCGCGATCGAGCAGCAGCCGTACCGCTTCGAGCGCTTCGGGTTCGGTGCCGGCCTCCTCGAGGGGGGCGGTGGTGCCGAGGCCGGCCGCAGCCATCAGCGGTGTGGTGTGGTCGAGATTGGGCAACAACGGGTCCGCACCCATCTCGATGAGGACACGCATCAGCGCGGCATCGGCCCGATCGGCCGCCATCAGAAACGGCGTCGCCCCCGCCGTGCCGATGCGCGACGCCGTGTTCGGCGGGCGCGGCGCACCTTCGGGCAGCCGCGCATTGACGTCGGCTCCCCGCTCTTTGAGTGCGCGCACGAACTCGAGGCTGGTCAGGCGACCGGACCCGATCGGCGACGGATCGCCGGAGTCGCTCGCATCCGGCTTCCGCACCCAGGTCAGCGTGTGCAGCGGGGTGAATCCCGTCCGGCGATCGTTCGGGTCGGCCCCCGCGTCGACCAGCGCGATGGCGAGCTCGAAGTGGCCGTTCTGCACGGCCATCAGCAACGGGCTCGTCCCCTTTCCGACCGGCTTGTAGCTCGCGTTGTTGACCTCCCGCTGGGGTCCGTCCGGCGCACGCAGCGTCTCGTTCACATCGAGGCCGGCTTTCAGCAGCGCGCGCGTCACCTCGATGTGGCCCTCACGGACCGCGAAGAACAACGGCGTGAACCCGGACGTGAGCGTGGCGCGGATGTCGGCGCCGCTCGCGACGAGGGCCTGCACGATCGCGGTGTGGCCTTCGGCGGCGGCCCACATCAAGGGTGTCTGGTCGCTCCGTTCCTTGGCGTTGGGGTTGGCGCCTTTCGCAAGCAGCGCCTTGACCGCGTCGAGATTGCCGGTGCGCGCCGCCGTCATGAGCACCGTTTCGCCGCCAGGGAGGGACGCGTTCGCGTCGGCGCCGGCATCGAGCAGCAGCGCGACGAGACCCGGGTTGCCGTTCGTGCAGGCCAGCGACAGCGGGGGCACGCCGTAGCGAGTCACCGCGTTGACGTTGGCCCCCGCCCGCACCAGCAGGCGTGAGGTCTCCAGATCCTCGCGGTACACCGCCCAGTGCAGGGCGGTCATCCCGTCGACCTGCGCGGCGTTGACGTCCGCGCGCGCATCGAGCAGGGTTCGGACGAGGCTGATGTTGCCCCGCTCGGCCGCGTCCGCCAGCGTCGGCGTCTCGGCCGCGGGCGCGGCGCCGGCCAGGCCGAACATCAGAACAACGAGCGCTGCTATCTGTCGCCCATCCATGGCCGTTCTCCCATCGCTCCGTCGAAGCGTGTTCGACACTCGATCAGTTACAGGGACACCGGCTCGAAGAGCTCTTCGATCTTGCCGTTGCTGTCGCCGAAGGCATCCAGATGGACGCCAACGCGGTCCATCAAGGTGAGATGGAGATTGGCCAGCGGCGTGCCGTTCTTGTACTTGATGTGGCGGCCGCCCCGCAGGCCGGACGCCGCGCCGCCCGCGACCAGGATGGGAAGGTTCTCGTGGTCGTGCACGCTGGGATTGCCCATCCCGCTGCCGTACAGGTAGACGGTGTGATCGAGCAGCGAGCCGTCGCCGTCGGGCGTGGCTTTCAGCTTCTCGAGAAACTGCGAGAACAGCGACACGTGGAACGCGTTGATCTTGGCAATCATCGCGATCTTTTCCGGGTCGTTGCCGTGATGGCTGATCGGATGGTGCGGGTCCGGCACGCCGATTTCCGGATACGTGCGATTGCTCAACTCCCGCGTCAGCTGGAAGGTGATGACGCGGGTGATGTCCGCCTGGAACGCCAGGACCTGCAGGTCGAACATCAGCTTCGCATGATCGGCGAATGCCGCCGGAACGCCCTCCGGTCGATCCAGATCGGTCACGGGATTATCCGCCGCCGCCGCTTCGGCGCGCTGAATCTGGTGCTCGACGTCGCGGACGCTGTCGAGATAGTGATCGACGCGCGCGCGGTCGCCGATTCCCACCCGGCGCTTGAGGCGGGCGATGTCTTCGCTGAACGAATCGAGCAGGCTGGCCCGGCTCCGCAGCAAGGCGCGCCGCTCGGCGGCACTGCCGCCCTCGCCGAACAGGCGCTCGAACACGAGGCGCGGGTGCGCTTCGGACGGAAGCGGGGTCGTCGGGGACGACCAGGAGAGGCTGTTCGAATAGACGCAGGCGTAGCCGTTGTTGCACACGCCGGCGCGCGAGCTCAGATCCATCGACAGCTCGAGCGACCGCAGCTGCGTGTCCTGACCCATCTGCCTGGCCGCGACCTGGTCGACCGTCGTGCCCAGGTAATAGTCCGAGCTCTCGGTGTGTTTGGCGAAGGCCGCGCTCAGGAACCCGGCGTTCGAGGTGTCGTGCGTGCCGGGATAGGCGTTCTCCAGCCTGAGATTGCTGACGACGGTCAGGTGATCCTTGACCGGCGCCAGCGAGGCGAGGATGGGTGACAGCTCGCCAAGAGTGTCCTGCCCCGCCGGTGTCCAGCGCGAATGATCGCATCCCATCGGGATGAACACGAAGCCGAGCCTGGCCACGGGCTTGGCCGGTGTTTTCGCCAGGGCGGTCGCCGCCGGAATCATCGCGTCGAGCAGAGGAAGGGCCAGGGCGGCGTTCACGCCCTTCAGGAACGTGCGCCGCGGAAGTGCCTTCTTCGTGATGATCATGACGATGTCCTCATCTGAAACGGGACGCTCTTGACGATGCCCAGCAGCAGCGACGAGAAGCGGTAGCCGCCAGGCTCGGCGTCGCGAAGAATCTTCCGGACCGCCGGCGCATCGTAAGGCTCCACGCCTCGTCCCAGCGCAAACGTCAACAGCTTTTCCGTCAGCCTTCCCGCGAACAGATCCGGGTGGCTCAGCAAAGCTGCTTCGAGACCAGCGACGCCGCGGAACTCGCCGGCACCAGGCAGCGCTCCAGAGACGTCGATCGCCCCGCTGTCACCGTCGTCATCGCGCCAGCGTCCCACGGCGTCGAAGTTCTCCAGCGCAAACCCCACCGGGTCGATCGTGCGGTGACAGCTCGCGCACGCCGGGTTGGCGCGATGCGCGCCCAGCCGCTGCCGCATGGGCAGGCTGGCAGACACCGAGGCGTCTTCGAGCGCGGGCACATTCGGGGGCGGAGGCGGAGGAGGCGCGCCGAAGATGTTGTCGAGAACCCACACGCCGCGCAGCACGGGCGAGGTGCGCGTCGCATACGACGTGACCGTC
>DATNCQ010000226.1:0-7714 GCA_035571515.1 Vicinamibacterales bacterium | reverse complement strand
GCGTCGCCGAGGCCGGCGGCGTGTCGGTCGTCATGGATCGCTGCATCAAGGTGGAGCACGCCCGTTACCTCGGACGGATGCACTGGCTTGGCTTCAACACCCAGCGCATCACGTCCGTGCGCGG
This sequence comes from Vicinamibacterales bacterium, assembly GCA_035571515.1. GTDB lineage: Bacteria > Acidobacteriota > Vicinamibacteria > Vicinamibacterales > UBA2999 > Gp6-AA40. Next base: position 7,590 of record DATNCQ010000226.1, on the reverse strand, counting down.
CGGGCTTCAGTAGGCGGTGGGAGCGGGTCGGAGGAACCGATGACGAGGAGAGTCGCCAGCGCTCCGGCGCAAGCGATTTCCGCTGAGCGTGCCGCCGGTTTCGTCGAGTCCGGCATGTGGCTCGACTACGGCACGGGGCTGTGCCAGCCGGATGTCTTCGACAAGGCGCTCGGCGCGCGCATCCAGGAAGTCACCAACGTCAAGATCCGGCACTGCCTGACGATGCGTCCGCGAGCCGTGCTCGACGCCGATCCCGAAGGCCGTCATGTTCATGGGTTCAGCCTGCACTACTCCGGCTACGACCGAAGGCAGCATGACGGCGGCCGCTGCAACTACATCCCGGTCAATCTCGGTGAGATCCCGGATTACTACCGGCGCTTCATCGACCCGGTCGACATCGTCATCCTCAAGACGTGCCCGATCGATGAAGACGGCTATTTCAATCTGAGCGCAGCGAATCTCTGGCACCGCGCGATCGTCGAACGCGCCAGGATGGTGATCGTCGAGACGACCCGCGGGCTGCCCTACGTCTATGGCGAGCAGACGGGCGTGCACGTCAGCGAAGTCGACTACGTCATCGAGGGCGACGACGCCCCGGCGGCCGAACTGCCGAACCCGCCGCCAACCGCGGTCGACTGCGCGGTGGGGCGGCTGATCGCGGCTGAAATCAACGACGGCGACTGCCTCCAAATCGGCATCGGCGGCATGCCCAATGCGGTTTGCGCGACCCTGCTCGAAAGCGGAGCACACGATCTCGGCGTGCACACCGAGATGATGACCGACGGCCTGGCCGACCTGTACAAGGCCGGACGGATCACGGGCGTATCGAAAACGCTGAACCCGGGCAAGATGATCTACACGTTTGCCCTCGGCTCGCGCGATCTCTACGCCACCCTCGACCGCAATCGCGACATGCACTGCTGCCCGGTCGACTACACCAATGCCCCGCACGTCATCATGCAGAACGACCGCCTGATCTCGATCAACAACACGACGCAGGTCGACCTGCAGGGACAGGCCGCTTCCGAATCCGACGGTCACCGCCATCTCAGCGGCACCGGCGGGCAATTGCAGTTCGTGCGCGGCGCCTACGCCTCGAAGGGCGGCAAGTCGTTCATCTGCCTGTCGTCGACCTATGACAAGCGCGGCGAGCGCCGCAGCCGGATTGTGTTGAACCTGACGACAGGCAACATCGTGACCACGCCGCGCTCAGACGTCATGTTCCTCGTCACCGAGTACGGCATGGTCAATCTCAAGGGGAAGTCCGTCGCCGAGCGCGCGCGGGCGCTGATCGGCATCGCGCATCCTGATTTTCGCGAAGGCCTGGAGCGCCAAGCGTACGAGCACGGCCTGATCCCGCGCGGCCTGTGCTTCTGACCCGCCAACGCGTCGAGCGTCGAGCGGCTACCCGGCGTGCACGACGCTGTAGCCGTATTCCTGGGCGCGCGCGACCGCGATGACGCCGGCAACCACGAGGCGGCTGCCGGGGATCATGCTGGCGACGATCTCCTTGTAGGCCGCATCGGCATCTCCACCCGGGCCCGCGATCCTGCGCGCGAGGCCGTGGCTCGCCGTGTCGCAGACGCCGAACTGGACGCCGCACTTCGCCATCACGTCGATCGCTTCGGTCGGGTTGACATTGAACGGGTTGCCCTTCGGCGGCTCGCTGCTCTTGGGGTCGGTGTAGCTGCTGGCCGCGATCAGGGACTTGCCGTGCTTCGCCCACATCGCGTCCGAGTAGCCGAACGCCGTCGCGGCGTGTCTGAGAATGATGACCACGGCGAGATCGGCCTCCTCGAGGCCGTACATGCTCTTGTTCCCGGTGAAGGTGTTGTAGGCAAAGTGCAGCGCCTCGGGGACGCCCCGGGCGGAGATCACGTCGAAGACGACGCGGTGTTTCCCGCGAATCTTGTCCAGCCACTCGTCCTGAGGATGGCGGGCGGGTTGGAATGAGGTGGCGGCGGGCTGCCCGCTCGCCGGGCGGGCGCCAAGCGCAAAGGCAGCTGCGACGGCGCTCATCCCCGACATCAACGACCGGCGTGGCCAGATCTTGTTCGTCATAACTCTCCTCGTCATGCCTTCCTAAGCGGGCCGATGCGCCTTGAGAAAGGAATGGATTTGGCGCACGGCCAGCGGAATCCGCTCTTTCGGTTCTTTCCAGGGGAACATGCTCACTTCGGCTTTCGGGGCGAGCATCGCGCTTTCCATGGCGACGTCGTAAGGGTGAGCCGGGGAATCGTCGGGCAGGACCAGAACCGGTGTCTGGCAACCACGGACGAAATCCCGCGTCACGGTGAACACGAAGTCGGGATCGGTCTCGAACATCCTGGTCACGAATTTCTCGACCGTCGGCAGCGTGATCTCGGGCCGCTTGGCCGTCAGCGCCGGACCCCAGGCCTTCCAGAATACGCCCGGGTACTTCGGGTCGCGCATCTCCGGCCGCCATCCCACGGGCTGCGCCAGCACCGCCGCGACGACACGATTGGGCGCGCGCTTCAGGAGACTCCAGATGAACGGGCCGCCGATGCAGAACCCCATCACCATGAACTTGTCGATGCCCAGATGATCCATCAGGCCGAGTTGGTCGTCGGCGTACGACTCCCATGGCCGATCGACTTCGACAGGGCCGGTGGACTGACCGGTGGTGGCGTTGCGCAGGTCGGCGGTGATGCAACGATACTCGCCCTTGAACTCTTCAATCGCGTTGAACGGCGAGTTGCCCGTGAAGAACGCGATGGTCGCGTTCAATCCCCCGCCGGGAAGCAGCATCAGCGGAAAACCGGCCCCGGCCTCCTCGTAGCGGATGCGAACGGGGCCTCGTTCGTAGAACCTGCCGGTCCCGCCGCTTCCCGCCTGCTGAGCAAGCGCACGTGGCATCGCGGCCATCGCCGCCGCCGCGGCCCCGGCCTTCAGTATGTTGCGCCGTGTCGGATCATCCATGTTGGCGTTCTCCGGAAAATGACGGTTTCACCTCGGCGGCGACTCCAGCGTGCTCAGAAGATCGCGATCGGGTTGAGCGGCGATCCGGTGCCGCCGTCCACCGGAATGGGACCGGCGGTCAGCATGAACTCCCATCGGTTTTCCGTGGCGGCTGCCTCCGCCAACGCCTCGAGGTCCATGTTGTCGAAGATGTTCGTGCCGAACCCGGCCAGCAGCATGGTGTGGACCGGTTGCACGACGCCTTCGACGCGCGACGGCATCACGTCGGTCGCCGCATCGCTGCCGACAATCGCGACCCCGCGCGTTTTGATCCACGGGAGCACAGATGCATGGAACCCGGCGCTGCTGGTCGACACCTGCCACGGGCCGAGCGCGCTGCGGCGCGCCCACCTCCCCGTGCGCACGAAAATCGCGTCCCCCGGTGAGACCTTGATCTTCGCCCGCCGTTCCCACGCCTCGATGTCCTCGACGTAGATCGGCGTCCCGGGCTCCAGGTACGGCACACCCTTGAGACGCGCGAAGTCGAGCAGGATGCCGCGCGTGACGATGCCGCGCTTCAGGTTCTGGATCCCGAGCTTGCCGCATCCTTTCGCCGTGCTCGCCGACGCCGCGATGTCGTTGTAGAGCCGGTCGTTCCAGAGGAAGTGACACAGCGAATCCATGTGACTCACGCCGTAGCCGTGATACGTGAATTCGTAGGTGTCGGTCCGCCGCGACGCGCCCATGGTGTGCCTGAAGGCGCCGGCCGTGTTGTCCGGCGCCTCGTCGGGCATCGGGTTGTGCGAGAGCGACACGGTGAGGCCGCGGCGGACGAGGGCCGCCGCCTCACGGACCTTCTGCGCGGTGACCAGGTTCATCGTGCCGAGCTCGTCGCCGGCGCCCCAGCGGCGCCAGTTGTTGATCTCCCGAAACATGGCATCGAACTCGGCGGCGGTTCGCGGCGCCCGTTCTTCGTCGGTCCGGGCCGTCGCCACCGTGGCGAGCAGGGCAAGAGCGGCGAAGGCAACGCGTCGTTGGCTGAAGAGGTGCGGCATGGTTCGGCTCCGTGGCTGGCACGCGATTATCACCGCAAACGCGCGCTCGTTGAGCGCTTCAGCAGCGTATATTACGTCCGCCGATCGGGGAGATGGCCATGCAGCATGCGAATGTGATCACCACCGGCGTCGCGATCGCGATTGCCGCCGTATCCGGCGGCGCCGCCGCGCAGAAGACGACGGCCAGGAACCAGGCGACGTGCGACGCGCTCAAGGGGCTCACCGTTCCGGCGGCCTCGATTGGCCTGCCCACCAAGGGCGCCACCATCGCGGCGGCCGATCGTGTGGCCGCGGCGTCGGAGACGGTCGTCGGTGAGCGCGCGGTCCTGGCGACGCCGGAGTACTGCAGGGTCACGGGCAGCATCGCCCCCGTCGATCCGTCCGCGCCACCGATCAACTTCCAGGTCAATCTGCCGACGGCGTGGAATCGCAAGATCGCGCAGATGGGCGGCAGCGGCAACAACGGCGTCATTCCCGTCGCGCTGACGACCGGCATGCAGTGGGGGCCGGAGTCGATTCCGCCGAACGCGCCCTACGCGCTGTCGCGCGGGTTCGTGACCTACGGCAGCGACTCGGGTCATCAGAATCCGCCGGGGCGAGGCGCCGCCGGCGCGGCCGCGGCGCCGCCGGCGCCGGACTGGACGACGAATGACGAGGCGCTGGCCAACTTCGCCTACGCGCAGATGAAGAAGACGCACGACGTGGCCGTGGCGCTGGTCGCGAAGTTCTACGGCGAGCCGATCCGCCGCAGCTATTACCTCGGGGCCTCCCAGGGCGGGCGCGAAGCCTTGATCGTCGCGCAGCGATTCCCGCAGGACTACGACGGCGTCTTCGCGCAGGTGCCGGCGAACACCTACGTGCAGCTGGCGGTCGGCGATCCGCTCGCGCGCGCCAGGATGCAGGCCGGCGACGGATGGATTCCACCGGCGAAGGTCGCCGTCGTCGCCGGCGAAGTGCGGCGGCAGTGCGACGCGCTCGATGGCATCGAGGACGGCCTGGTCAGCAACTACGTCGCCTGCAACCGCCGGTTCGACCCAGGCGTCACGCCGAATCCGCTGGCGGCGGTGCGCTGCGCCGGCGGCGCCGACACCGGCGAGACCTGTCTCTCCGACGCGCAGATCAAGGCGGCCGATGCCCTCCACGCGGCAACGGTGTATCCGTTCCCGCTCGACAAGGGGTGGACGACGTTTGCCGGCTGGGGGACCGGCAGCGAGTCGGCGACGAACTGGAAGACGTTCAACGAGAAGCCGACGCCGGCGTCCGCGAACAGCGGTCTGCTGCGCAGCCGCATCGTCCGCGATCCGAACGTCAACGTCCTCGAGGCCGACCTCGCGAAATACGCGAAGGAGATTCAGCAGTTGTCGGCGCTGCTCGACGCCGCCGATCCGGACCTGTCGGCGTTCAGGCGCCGCGGCGGCAAGCTGATCATGAAGGTCAACACCACCGACTACACGGTCAACCCGCGCTGGGTGATGCAGTACTACGACAAGGTCGTGGAGACGATGGGCGCCGGACCGGTCGACGAGTTCCTGCGCTTCTATGTCGCCGTCGGCCTGTTCCACAACCGCAACATCGGCCGCAATCCGCTGACCGGCGCGCCCGTGCCGATGTATGTGGATTTCATCGCCATGCTCGACGACTGGGTCGAGCACGGCAAGGCGCCCGCCGACACGCAGGTGCTGACCGACATGGACCTGACGCCGCCATTCGCGGTCCGCGCGACGTTTCCGATGTGCCGCTATCCCACCTACCCGCGGTTCCAGGGGGCGGGTGATCCGAAGAGCGCGTCCAGCTACAGGTGCGTGAAGTAAGGGGCGCAGACCTCGAACCCATCATCAGGGTGCTGCCAGCCCGAACACCATCAGCGCGCTGCCGGCTGCGATCGCCACGAACTGACGGCCACCGGCCTGATAGCTGATCGGGTTGGACCAGATCGCCCCGCCGGTCTGAAACTGCCACAGCGGCTTGCCCGATTCGGCATCGAGCGCGAAGAACATCCCTTCCATGGTCCCCGAAAACACCAGTCCACCTGCCGTCGAGAGCAGGCCGCACCATGGAGGCGTCGTCACCCTGAAGTCCCATTTCACATCGCCGGTCAGCGGGTCCAGCGCGCGCAGCGCTCCCCAGGGCTCTTCGCCGCGCACGGCGCGCTTGCTGGCGCCGAGGTACATCCGGCCCGGCTGGTAGACCGCATCGTTCCGATAGTAGATGCCGCCCTTCTCGCGCACGTTCTGGTAGAAGGTTTTCGCCTGCGGGCTGTAGGACGGGCTGAACCAGTTGGTGACGCCGTCGTCGTCGGGATAGACGAGCGCGCCCTGCGCGCTGGGCACCGTGTCGGGATTGGGAATGGGACGGCCTTTCGCGTCCAGGCCCTTCGTCCAGTTCTGACGCGCGAACGCTTTGCCGTGAAGGTATTCGCCGGTGACGCGATCGAGGATGTAGTAGAAGCCATTCCTGTTGGCGAAGAGCAGGAGCTTGCGCGGGCGCCCACCGAAGTCGGCATCGAGCAGAATCGGGATCTCGGTGGCGTCGATGTCGTTGACGTCGTGTGGGGTGAACTGGAAGTGCCAGCGAAGCGCTCCGGTGTCCACGTCGACGGCCAGAAGCGAATCGGAGTACAGGTTGTCGCCTGCGCGAACGTCGCCGATGTAGTCGGGGCCCGGGTTGCCTGTGCCCCAGTAGGTCAGGTTGGTGTCGGGATCGTAGGCGCCGGTCACCCACGTGGTCGCGCCGCCGTGCTGCCAGCTGTCGCCGCTCCATGTCTCGTGACCCGGCTCCCCTGGCCCCGGTACGGTCCACAGGCGCCAGGCCCGCTTGCCGCTCGCCGCATCGTAGGCGTCGAGAAAACCGCGGACGCCGTACTCGGCGCCAGCCATGCCGACGATCACCTTGTCTTTGACCGCCAGCGGGGCGGCGGTCAGCGAGTGCCCGGTCTTGTAGTCGGCGACCTCGACATCCCACCGCACGCGGCCGGTCCGCATGTCGAGCGCGACCAGATGCGCGTCGATCGTGGCGATGAAGATCTGGTCGCCGAGGGCGGCGACGCCGCGGTTCACATCGCCGCAGCAGGCCCTGAGGTCCTCGGGCAGGCTTCGCCGGTAGGTCCACAGCGGCCGTCCCGTCTTGACGTCCAGCGCGACGACATCGCTCGGCGGATCGCTCAGGTACATCACGCCATCGAACACCAGGGGCGTGGCCTCGAAATGATGCCGTCCCTGCACCTGGTACATCCACACCGGGCGCAGCTGCTGCACGTTGGCGCGGCTGATCTCGTCCAGCGCGGAGAATCGTTTCCCGTCGTAGGTGCCGTGGTAGGTGAGCCAGCTGCCCGGTTCGCGCGCGGCCTCGCGGATCCGTTCGTAGGTCAGCTGCGCCGACGGGCGGGCGGCGAACACGACCGCGAGCAGGACCGGCAGCACGGTTCTCATCGCGATCCCTCCAGCGACACGAGGTAGGCCACGAGATCGTCGAGCGCTGTCGCGTCCAGGCGGTCGCGATAGCCCGGCATCGGCGTCTTGCCTTCATCCTTCGCGAGCTCGGCGAGCTCGTTCTTGAAGAAGGAGTGCAGGACGCTCTTCGCGTCGCGGAACTGAATCGAGAACGGATCCTCGTTGAC
>DATNCQ010000225.1:0-76131 GCA_035571515.1 Vicinamibacterales bacterium | reverse complement strand
TGGAAGAGCAGGCGTTCAGGCGGCTGCCGGCGCGCCTGTCGCATGCGCTCGTCCACAAGTTCCCGTCGATCCTCGAATACAAGAGCCCGACGACGCTCGACATGCCGGAGATCTTCACGGACCTGATCGAGCACCCGGACGCGGCGGGACCATTCGGCGCGAAGGAGGTCGGGCAGGGACCGCTGCTGCCGATCATGCCGGCGGTGGCCAATGCCGTCTACGACGCCGTCGGCGTGCGCATCGACGAGGTCCCGATCACGCCGCAGAAGATCGTGAAGGCGCTGCAGGCGAAAGCCGCCGGACGCGACGCCCGGTACGGGCCCGCGGCATTCCCGCCGATCCGGTGGCCGGAACCGCTGCTCGTGGCCCCGCCGTGGGAAGGCGGCGACGGCCGCGCCAGCAACGAGCCGTCGCGGAAGAAACGGAAAGCCGAAGCCGGCGTCGAAGCCACCGCGGGCGTGCGCGCATGATGCGGCTGCCGCGATTCCGTTTCGTCGCGCCGCGGACGATCGAGGAAGCCGCGGCGGCGCTGGCCGACGCGCCACTCGACACGATGCTGCTCGCCGGCGGGACCGACCTGCTGCCGAACATGAAGCGGCGTCAACAGGTGCCGCGGACGCTCGTCAGCCTGCGCCAGGTGGACGCGCTCCGCCGCATTGGCAACGGCGCCGGGCTCACGATCGGTGCGGGGGTGACGCTGACGGAGCTCGTGCGCAGCCCGCAGGTCATGAAGACGTGCGCCGGGCTGTGGCAGGCGGCCGCGCAGGTGGCCACGCCGCACCTGCGGAACATGGGTACCATCGGCGGCAACCTGTGTCTCGACACGCGGTGCACGTACTACGACCAGACCTACGAGTGGCGGCAGGCGATCGGCTTCTGCATGAAGAAGGCGGGCGAGATCTGCTGGGTCGCGACGTCGAGCCCCCGCTGCCTCGCCGTGTCGTCCACCGACACGGCGCCGATGCTGCAGGCGCTCGGAGCCACCGTGCGGCTGGTCAGCGCCGCAGGCGAACGGGTCATCGCGGTCGCCGACCTCTTCGCCAACGACGGCATGTACTACCTGACGCGCCGTCCCGACGAGATCCTCACGCGGATCCACGTGCCCGACCAGACCGGCTGGCGCAGCGCCTACTGGAAGCTGCGCCGCCGCGGCTCGTTCGACTTCCCGGTTGCGTCGGCGGCCGTGGCGGCGCGCATCGACGGCGCTCGCGTGCTCGAGGCGCGCGTGGTGCTGGGGGCGGTCGCGTCGCGCCCGCTTGCGTCTGCCGGCGCCGAAGCGATCCTGCGCGACGTGGACCTGACCGACGCCGTCATCGCGTCGGCGGCCGACGCGGCGTTCGAGATCGCCAAGCCGATGGACAACGCCGATTTCGAGCTGGTGTGGCGAAAACGGATGGTGCGCACGCTCGTCACCTGCGCGTTGCGCGAGCTGCGCGGCGACGACGTGACGTCGCTGCGCATGAGCCTCGCCCGCCAGGAGCTGCTTCAGCCGATCGCTGGTTGAGCGCAGCGCAGGCCGGCGTGCAGACGGCGAATGCTCGTCGTTCCGTGCGGGTCGGGACCGCGTCAGGCGTGGCTGGCGACGAGCTCGGGACCGTCCGAGTCGTCGCCCTCCGCCACCATCCGCGGCAGGGTGACCACGAACAGCGAGCCCTGCTTGGGGCCGTTGCTGTACGCCTCGATATGGCCTCGATGGAGCCGCACCAGGTCCCGCACGATGGCGAGACCCATCCCGAGGCCGCTGTGGGAACGCGTGGTCGACGAATCGGCCTGGCGGAACCGGTCGAAGACGTAGGGCAGGAACTCCGGCGAAATGCCGACACCCGTGTCGTGCACGAAGATGCGGACGTTCTGCGGGTCGGCTTCGATGTTCACCCAGACGGCGCCCCCGGCGGGCGTGAACTTGACGCCGTTCGACACGAGGTTCGTGATGATCTGCGCGAACCGTCCCGGGTCCGCGACGATCATCGGGTCCTCGCCCTTGCCGGCTTCGACGCCGTGCAGCGTCACACCCTTCGCGTCCGCGTCGGGACGCAGCGAATCGACCACCGCGGTGGTGGCCGCCACCACGGACAGCGGCCGTTTCTCCAGCCGCATCTTGCCCATCATGATGCGCGACATCTCGAGGAGGTCGTCGATGAGCTGGGCCTGCGACCGCGCGTTCCGCTCGATGATGTCGAGCGCGTAGGTGCGCCGATCCTCGCGCACGCTGCCGTTGCGCAGCATCTGCAGCCAGCCGAGCATCGCGTTGAGCGGCGTCCGCAGCTCGTGCGACAGGACCGCGAGGAATTCGTCCTTGGCGCGATCCGTGGCGTGCAGTTCGGCCGCGTGCATTTCCGCCGTGTGCCACGCGCCCACCTGCGCCCGCATCAGCGCGAAAAGCAGCAGCGAGAGCAGCCCGCCGGCGGCGAGGATGCGCCGCGCCTCGGGCGGCAGCACGGCGGACCGCGCCTCGCGCGCGCTCGCGACGACGAGCCATTCGCGGCCGGCGATGAGGACGCCCGCCGTCGATCGCCGCGTGGCGGGCGGCTCGCCCGACGACACCAGCATCGCATCGGCGGAAGTCGTGCTGTCGTAGATCGCCATCGCCAGCGAACGTGACGCCGCCGCGGCCATACTTTCCCCGAACATCGTTTCGGGGTTGAGGCGGCTGAACACGAATCCCAGCAGGGCCCGCCTCCGCTGCTCGACCGTTGCCACCGGCGCACCGCGCTGGTATACGGGCAGGTAGAGGATCAATTCCCGCCGCGCGGCGCCGAACAGCGCGGACGTATCGATCAGCCCGGTGACGGCAGCCGCGTTCGAATCGCGGGCGCGGTCCATGGCGGCCTGCTGCTCCGCATCGGACGCCAGGTCGAACCCGATGACCGACTCGTTGCCCTCGACGCGCGGGTCCATCAGGACGACGGGGTAGTAGACAGGCCGTGCGCCGTCCGGCCGGACGGCGAGATCCACGCCGTCGAGCGACGCAGTGCGAACGAAGTCCTGCAGGCCGCGGCGCCCGACGCGGGCCGCAAAGCCGATTCCGTTCAGCCCCGGGTAGCGCGTCGCCAGGTGCAGCTCCGAGACGAACGCGCGGAACTCGGTGAAGTTGATCTCGGGGCTGGCGGCGAGCAGCGCCGCCGCGGCGTGCGTCACCCCCACCATGGCGTCGAATTGCGCCTGGACGAGGCGCTGCACCGCGAGGGTGTCCGCGCGGAACGTGCTGGCGGCGGCCGCCTCCTCGCGCGCCGCGAGGTTGACGACGGCTGCCGTCGTCACGGCGCAGCCGAGCAGCAGCACGGCCAGCGGGACCCACTGGTGCTGATGCGCGATCCGGCGAACGGGCGTTCGAACACTGAATTTCATGGCGTCTGAACCGTTGCGCTGACTAACGACGCTCGCGCGCAGGGGGGAGAGGAACCTGAACAGCAGAGCTGGATCTCACCCGGATTGGGAGGCTTGTACCGGTTATCGGACCCAGCGCGGGGGGCAACACCCGTCGACCTCAGCGATACGCGGCATCTTACTGCCAGCCGCGACGAAATCGATGATGGTTTCTTCGAACGCTGATCGGGAAGCGTGCAGCCGCCTCCCTGGCTCACGCGGGTCGTTCCGCGCACGAGCCGTCGACGGCTGAGAGGCGCGCCGAGCGTTCTCGCGCGAGCACCGATCGAACGTCGCCTTGTCGAACCGCCGCTTCTCGTCGACCGGCGATCGACGCGCGGCCAGGAGATGGTCAGCCCGTCAACGGCGGTGACGATTGGCGACGGCGCGGTGCGACGCGCGCGTCCACGCAAATTTTGTAATTACAGATTTGATGGGCAGCACGATGCAGCCAGTTGGTCCAGAATGCGCATGACATCGAACCCTGCCGCCGCGATCGCGGGTTTCTCGCGGCACGACATGCGGCCGGTGCGTTCGGCTCGGAGAAAAGTCTCCCGCGCGCGGCACTTCGCTATGCAGAAGATCAACTGGAAGCTGATCGCATTCTGGGCGGTGCTTTGGTGGTGCATCTACTCGGCGCCCACCGAGGGATGGCTCTCGACGATTCTGATGTCGAGCTCCGGCACCGCGAGCCAGGCTGACAACTTCTAACCGCGCGGGTTTCCCTCGCCGCGCGGGCCGCGGGCGATACGCACCGCGGCCCCATCCTCGCAGCGTCAGAAGGTGCTTGTCCCCTTCACGTACTTCTTGAGCGCCTCCGTGCTCACCTCCGCGCCGTAGACATTCCCGCGCGCGTCGATGGCGACGCCTTCGACGCCGGCGTTGTTGTTCTTCTCGGGGTCGGGCTCGACGAACGGGATCAGCGCGGTAACCTTGCCGTCCTTCGCGTTGCCGACCCGGATGCCGCGCGTGTAGCCGGGGTTCTGCTTGGCGTTGGACTGCGAGTCGGCGACCGCCATGTTGTCGTTGCGGTCGATGTAGATCCCGCTCGGCCTTCCGAACTGCTTCCACTGCTCGAGGAACTTTCCGTCCTGATCGAAGATCTGCACCCGGCTGTTGCTGCGGTCGGCGACGAAGATGCGGCCGCGCGAGTCGATCGCGATGCTGTGCGGCGTGTCGAACTCGCCGGGCCCCGACCCCCGCTTGCCCCACGCCTTGATGAACTTCCCGTCCTTCGAGAACTTCATGATGCGGTTGACGGGGACGTCCGCGATGTGGCCGTCGGCGACGAAGATGTCGCCGTTCTGCGCGATGGCGACGTCACAGGGCCCGCTGAAGACGTCGGTGCCGGCGCCCGCCACACCCGCCTTGCCGAGCGCCATCAGGAGCTTGCCGTCCGGGCTGAACTTCAGCACCTGGTTGCCCTTGCCGTCCTTGATCTGCGCGTCGGTGACCCACACGTTCCCGTCGCGATCGATCGTCATGCCGTGCGCCTGCACGATCAGTCCCTGCCCGAAGCTCTTGACGACCTTCCCGGACGGATCGAAGCGGAGAATCGGCGGATCGGATCGATGAAAGACCCAGATGTCGCCGTTCGACGCGGGGTCGACCGAGATCACGCCTGCCCATTTCGCGCCGGCGGGCAGCTTCGCCCAGTTCGCATCCTCCCTGAATGGATTTGCAGCGCCGCCATTCTGGCCTGCGAGGCTGACGGCAGCCATCACGAGGAGGGCGACGACGGCAGCGGCGGATTTCACGCGACGGTCTTGTGTCATACGGTCCTCCAGAGAGACAGGGCGCGATTGTAGCTCCGGCCGTCACAGCGCGACAGCGCAGACCTCGCGCCGCCTAGACTTTGTGCACGCCCGTGACCACGCCGACGAGGAAGTCGAGCCGAATCCGCTCGCCTTGCTGCAGGCCCTGTCCAAGCGCTTCGGGCCCCACCCGCGCAACGCGCATCTGCCCTTCCGGGTCGTCCGCGAACTCGTAGTGCACGTCGTACGACAGCTGGCCGTGAATGCTGATTGGCTGCAGCTTGTGCAGGATTCCTTCGCGCGACCCTTTCAGCATGAGGTGTATAGGTTACAGGGTCGGCGCCTCGAAGGGGAGTCGAGGCTGCGGGTTGTCCGGCGGCATGAACGGCGTTTCCGACAGGTTGTGCACGCTCACGCCGAGCAATCGCACAGGCCGCGCCCCGGCATCCGTTTTGGCGAGGAGCGCGATCGCGCGGCGGACGATGTTCTCTTCGTCGCGTGTCGCCTGCTCCGTGTGGCTCCGCGTGATGGTCGTGAAGTCGTGATACCGCACCTTGATCGTCACCGTCCGCGCGTAGAGCGCCTGCTTGCTCAGCCACGACGCGGCGTCGCGCGCCATCGCGCCGATCTCGTCGCGGATGTCGGCGATGTCGCTGAGATCGTGCGCGAAGGTGTTCTCACTGCCCGACGACTTCGGTTCGTGCTCGGCGACCACCGCGCGGTCGTCTTCGCCGCGCGCCAGCTGCTGCAGCCACTCGGCCAGCGAGCCGACCGTGTCGTGCAGCAGCGCCGGATCGGCCGCGCGCACGTCGATCAGCTTCTCGATCCCCTGCGCGCGCAGCTTCTTCGCCGTCACCGGGCCGACGCCCCAGAGCGCATCGACGGGCAGCCCGTGCAGGAACGATTCGACGCGTTCGGGCGCGATCACCGTCAGGCCGTCCGGCTTCTTCCAGCCCGAGGCGATCTTCGCCAGGAACTTGTTCGGCGCCACGCCCGCCGACGCCGTGAGCCCGGTCGCCGCGCGAATCGCCTCCTTCAGCCGCCGCGCCACGTTCATCCCCAGCGGCTCGTTCCACGCGTTCTCCGTGACGTCGAGATACGCCTCGTCGAGTGACATCGGCTCGACGAGCGGGGTGATCGAGCGGAAGAGCGCGAACACCTCCTGCGAGACCGCGCGGTACTTGCCGAAGTCGGGGTGGACGATGACGAGCGACGGGCAGAGGCGGACTGCCCGCGACATCGGGATCGCGGAGCGGACGCCGAAGGTGCGCGCCTCGTAGCTGGCGGCCGCGACGACGCCGCGCTTGTCGGGATCGCCGCCGACGGCGACAGGGAGCCCGCGCAGCGAGGGGTTGTCGCGCTGCTCGACCGAGGCGTAAAACGCATCCATATCGACGTGCAGGATGCGGCGGAGACGAGATGCTGGCACCGGCTGATGTGCCGGGTCCAACAGGCCCGGCCTACACTCCCTATTACACGTCTAATGTCCAGTGGCGCCGAAGCCGCCGCGGGTGACCTCGCGGAGGTCACTGACTTCCTGCCAGCTCACGCGGGGCGCGGGGAGCACGATGCCCTGGGCCAGGCGATCGCCCCGCTTCACCTGCACTTCGGCGCCACTGATGTTGAGCAGCTGGATCTTGACCTCGTCATTTGGGCCGCAATAGTCGGGATCCAGCACGCCCACCCCATTGGCGACGATCAATCCGCGCTTGAGCGGGGTGCTGCTTCGGGCAAAAATGGCAAGGAAAAATCCGGGCGGGACCTCGATGACGAGGCCCGTCGGGACGAGCGCGATCTGCCCGGGCGCCAGCCTCACATCCTGTGACGCGGCCAGGTCGAAGCCGGCCGCTTCCTCGGTCGCGTACGTTGGGAGGGAAATAGTGGAGTCCAGCCGTCTGATCTTGAGGCGCATCGTTGCTGCAGCATACGCGATCGCGCTCGTGCTGCTCGTCGCCGCCGCGCCGGCCTCGCCGCAATCGACACAGTCGATGTCGGCAAAGCTGCCGCTCAACGCCGCCATCCACGTCGGCAAGCTGCCGAACGGCATCACCTACCTGCTGCGCCAGAACGACCGGCCGGCCAAACGGGTGTCGCTGCGGATGGCGGTGAAGGCGGGCTCCATCGACGAGGCCGACGACCAGCGCGGGCTCGCGCACATGCTCGAGCACATGGCCTTCAACGGCACGGCGCACTTCAAGCCGGGCGAGCTCGTCGCCTACTTCGAATCGGTCGGCGTCTCGTTCGGTCCGCACGTCAACGCGTATACGGGATACGACGAGACGGTCTATATGCTGGACGTGCCCACCGATCGCGCCGGCGCGGTCGATCGCGCCCTGCAGGCGCTCGCCGACTTCGCGGGCGGCATGAGCCTCGAGGACAAGGAGATCGACAAGGAGCGCGGCGTCGTGCTCGAGGAGTGGCGCCAGCGTCTCGGCGTCGCGTCACGGCTCCAGGGGATCACCGATCGCGCGGTGTACGGCGCGTCGAAATACGCCGAGCGCCTGCCGATTGGCTTGCCCGACACGATCCAGAAGGCGCCGTATCAGCGCGTGCGCGACTTCTACCGGCAGAACTACACGCCCGACCGGATTGGCGTCGTGGTCGCCGGCGACCTCGACGCCGCGCAGGCGGAGGCGCTCGTTCGTCAGTACTTCGGGGTGATCCCGGCGCGGAAGTCGGCGAAGCGGCCGGTCTATCCCGTGCCGCCGCACAAGGACACGCGTGTTGCGGTGGCGACCGATCCCGAGGCGCAGTCCTCGTCGGCCTCGGTGTTCCACACCCGCCCGCTGCGGAAGTCGCTGACGGTCGGCGACTACCGCCGCGACCTGGTGCGCAGCCTCTTCGAGTCGATGCTCAACGCGCGCCTCGGCGAGATCGCGCGGCGGCCCGAGGCGCCGTTCCTCGGCGCCTCCGCCGGCGACGACACGCTCGGCCGCACCGTGGAAGCGTTCGGCGTCTCCGCGCGCGTGAACGAAGGCGGCATCCCGACGGGGATCGACGCGCTCGAGCAGGAGCTGGCGCGCGTGCGGCAGTTCGGCTTCGGCGACGCGGAGCTCGATCGCGTGAAGAAGGCGACGCTCGCCTCGTACGAGCGCGCCTACAACGAGCGCGACAAGTCCGAGACCCCCGGCTACGCCTCCGAGCTGGTGGCGCTCTTTCTCAACGACGTCCCGGCGCCGGGCATCGCCACGGAATACGAGCTCGCGAAGCGGTTCATCCCGACGATCACGACCACGGAGACGGCGGCGCTGGCGCGCGAGCTGGTGACCGACACCAACCGCGTGGTGATTGCGGTCGCGCCGGAGAAGAAGGGCGTGATGCCGCCGACCGAGGCCGCGGTGCGCGAGGCGCTCCGCTCGGGTGCGGCGGCGACGCTCACCGCGTGGCGGGACGAGTCGAAGGGCAAGGAGCTGATGCCGGACAAGCCGGCGCCCGGAACGGTTACCGCGCGGCGGCAGATTCCGGAGATCGGCGTCACCGTTCTCACGCTGTCCAACGGCGTGCAGGTCTGGTTGAAGCCGACCGACTTCAAGAACGATCAGATTGTTTTTACCGCGTATGCGAAAGGCGGCACGACGAACGTCCCCGAAGCCGACTACCGCAACGCGTCGTTGATGACGGGCCTGGTCGGCATCTCGGGCGTCGGCGGCCTCTCGCCCGTCGATCTCGGGAAGATGCTCTCGGGCCAGATCGCCAATGCCTCCCTCTCGATGGGCTCGTACACACACGGCCTGTCCGGCGGCAGCACCCCGAAGGACCTCGAAACGGCGCTGCAGCTCATGTACCTGTCGTTCACCGCCGCCAATCACGACCCCGCCGCGTTCGACCTGATGAAGCGGCGGCTGCGCGCCAACCTCGAGAACCAGGCGCAGAGCCCGGGGGCGGTCTTCGGCGAGCGCGTGCGCCTCGTCAACACCTCGAACAACTACATGTCGAAGTCGATGAAGCTCGGGGACGTCGACGCGCTCGACCAGGCGAAGATGGAGGCGTTCTACAGGTCGCAATACGCCAACGCCGCCGATTTCACCTTCTTCTTCGTCGGCGCGTTCGACGTGGACAAGATCGCCCCGCTGCTGGCGACCTACATCGGCTCGCTGCCGTCGCAGGGGAAGCCCACGTCGGCCTACACCACCGACCGGCTGCAGTTCCCGACCGGCGTGAAAAAGGAGGTCGTGAACAAGGGGCAGGAGCCGAAGGCGCAGACCGTCATCACCTTCTACGCGGACACCGCGCTGAACGAGCTCGAGATGCACCGGCTGCGGGCCGCGACGGCCATCCTCGAGCGCCACCTCCGCGATCAGCTGCGCGAGGAGCTGGGCGGCACCTACAGCGTCGGCGTCGACTACTCCAACACGCTGCCGCAGCCCGGCTACGGCTCGACGAGCGTGACGTTCGGCAGCGCGCCCGACCGCGTCGATAGCCTCGTCTCGACCGTGATGACCGAGCTCGATCGCATGCGCCGCGAAGGCCCGAGCGCCGACGACGTGCAGAAGGTGAAGGAAACGGAGAAGGAAGGGCTCGAGACGTCGTACAAGCAGAACGGCTTCTGGCTCGGCGCGCTGCAGACCGCGCAGATGCTCGGCTGGGATCCGGTCAGCATCGTCCACCGCACCGAGCGCACGGAGACGCTGACGGCCGAGAACATCCACGAGGCGTTCCGCAAGTACTTCCCGGTGGATCGCTACACGCAGCTGACGCTCCTGCCGGAAAAGCAGGCATCGTCTCAATAGCGAAGCTATACTGAGCGTTTCCAACGGATCCCGGATCCCCGATCCGGGATCCCCACCGGTGCCATGCAGTACATCTACACAATGAAGGGGCTGGGGAAGGTTCACCCTCCCGACGCCGTCGTTCTCAAAGACATCTGGCTCTCGTTTTTTCCCGGCGCGAAGATTGGCGTGCTCGGGTTGAACGGCGCGGGCAAGAGCTCGCTCCTCAAGATCATGGCGGGGGAGGATCACGAGTTCATCGGCGAGGCGTTTCCTGCCGACGGCATCTCCGTCGGATTCCTGCCGCAGGAGCCGCGTCTCGACGCCACCAAGGACGTGAAGGGGAACGTCGAAGAAGGCGTCGCCGAGATCAAGGCGCTGCTCGAGCGCTACGACGAGCTGAACATGAAGCTCGGCGAGGACATGTCGCCCGAGGCGATGGACAAGCTGCTCGAGGAGCAGGGCCGCCTGCAGGACCGCATCGACGCCGTCAACGCGTGGGACATCGACTCGCAGCTCGAGCTGGCGATGGACGCGCTGCGCTGCCCGCCGCCCGACGCGGACGTCTCGAAGCTCTCGGGCGGCGAGCGGCGCCGCGTCGCGCTGTGCCGCCTGCTGCTCAAGTCGCCCGACCTGCTGCTGCTCGACGAGCCGACCAACCATCTCGACGCCGAGTCGGTCGCGTGGCTCGAGCGCTTCCTGAAGGAATACAAGGGCACCGTCGTCGCCGTGACGCACGACCGCTACTTCCTCGACAACGCCGCCGAGTGGATTCTCGAGCTCGATCGCGGATCCGGCATCCCGTGGAAGGGCAACTACTCGTCGTGGCTGGACCAGAAACAGCAGCGGCTCGCGCAGGAAGAGAAGAGCGAGAGCAAGCGCCAGAAGACGCTCGCGCGCGAGCTGGAATGGATCCGCATGGCGCCGCGCGCCCGCCAGGCGAAGGGGAAAGCGCGCCTCAACGCCTACGAACAGCTGCTCAACGAGGACGCGGCGCAGAAGATCGAGCAGGTCGAGATCTACATCCCGCCCGGCCCGCGCCTGGGCGACATCGTCGTCGAGGCGCGGGGCCTGCGCAAGGCGTACGGCGACCTCCTGCTGATCGACGACCTGAACTTCACGCTGCCGCGTGGCGGCATCGTCGGCGTCATCGGGCCCAACGGCGCCGGTAAGACGACACTGTTCAGGATGATCACCGGGCAGGAAAAGCCCGACGGCGGCACGCTGCGCATCGGCGAGACGGTGCAGCCCGGCTACGTCGACCAGAGCCGCGACGCGTTGTCACCGAACAAGAGCGTGTGGGAGGAAATCTCCGGCGGGGAAGACGAGTTGACGATCGGCAAGCGGCCGGTCCCGTCGCGCGCCTACGTCTCGTGGTTCAACTTCAAGGGTGCGCAGCAGCAGCGGAAGGTCGGCACGCTGTCGGGCGGCGAGCGGAACCGCGTTCACCTCGCCAAGCTGCTGCAGCGCGGCTCGAACCTGCTGCTGCTCGACGAGCCGACCAACGACCTGGACGTCGACACGCTCCGCGCGCTCGAGGAAGCGCTGCTCAATTACGCGGGGTGCGCCGTGGTCATCAGCCACGACCGGTGGTTCCTCGACCGCATCGCCACGCACATGCTCGCCTTCGAGGGCGACAGCCGCGTCGTCTGGTTCGAGGGCAATTACCAGGACTACGAGGCGGATCGAAAGCGGCGGCTCGGCGCGGAGGCCGACACGCCGCATCGGATCAAGTACCGGAAGTTGACACGGTAGGGCGGTCCTTTCGGACCCGCCGGCAACTCGTAGGGCGGGTCCTTTCGGACCCGCCAGATTGGGAGGTTCCAATGAATACGGACCAGGCGAAATTTCTTGCCGAACACTACGCGCGCATAATCGAAAGCGAAATCCCCACGACGGCGAAGGTGCTCAACGCCGTTGGCAAGGGCAACGGCGACTACAAGCCGGACCCGAAGTCGCGGTCGGCCATCCAGCTGGCGCGGCACATTGCGACCTCCGATGGATGGTTCGTCCAGTCGGTGCTCGACGGGAAGTTCGAATTCGACCAGGCTGCGGCCGAGAAGCATGAGGCGTCGCTCGCCACCGCCGGCGACGCAGCCGCGTTCTACGAAAAGTCCATGCGCGATAAGGTCAACCGGCTGCGCGCGGCGTCGCCTGACGCGCTCGCGCGGGAGGTCGACTTCTTCGGCTTCATGAAGGCGCCGGCGGTGACGTTCCTCGCGATGGCGCAGAATCACAGCGTCCATCATCGCGGGCAGCTTGCCGCCTACCTGCGGGCGATGGGGTCGGCGGTGCCGTCGATCTACGGCGGCAGCGCGGACGAGCCGTTCCAGGCGGCCGCGGCGAGCTAGTTGTCGTTTCCGGATCTCCGGGCTTTCATCGACCGTCTCCGCCGTGACGACGACCTTGTCACGGTGGAGGCGCCGGTCGATCGCCATCTCGAAGCCGCCGAAATCCATCGTCGCGTGATCGCGGCGGGCGGTCCCGCGCTGCTGTTCACCAATGTGGTCTCGGGCCGGGATCCGGGAGCCGGGATCCGGGATCCGCGGTCGAGTCCGCCTTCAGGCGGACCATCATCGTTCCGCCTCGTCACCAACCTGTTCGGTACCGCGCGGCGCGCGGAGCTCGCCTTCGGCGAGCGCCCGCTGCGCCTGATTCGGCGCGTCGTGGGCCTGGCGGAGTCGCTGCTGCCGCCGACGCCGGGGAAGCTGTGGAACGCGCGCGATGTCGGCCTCGAGCTGCTGAAGGTCGGCACGCGGAAGGTGCAATCGGGGCCGGTTGTCGAGAACGTCACCTCGGACGTGGACCTCGGTCGGCTGCCGGTCATCACCTGCTGGCCCGAGGACGGCGGGCCGTTCATCACGCTGCCGCTCGTGTTCACGACGCACCCGGATCGGCCTGGTCCCCCCCCTTCGCAAAGCTTCGGCGGGGCAAGCAACCTCGGCATGTACCGGATGCAGGTGTACGACGCGCGGACGACGGGGATGCACTGGCAGATTGGCAAGGGCGGCGGTTTTCACTACGCCGCGGCGGAAGCACGCGGCGCGACGCTGCCGGTCACGGTGTTCCTCGGCGGGCCCCCGGCGCTGATGCTGTCGGCCATCGCACCGCTGCCGGAGAACGTGCCCGAGCTGATGCTCGCGTCGCTGATTGCCGGCGTGCGCCTTCCGCAGGTGCACGGCTACGGTCCGCACCCGCTCGTCGCCAACGCGGAGTTCGCACTGCTCGGGACGGTGCCGCCGGGGGTGCGCAAGCCTGAAGGCCCGTTCGGCGATCATTACGGTTATTACTCGCTGCAGCACGATTACCCGGTGTTCGAGGTGCAGCGTCTGGCGCACCGCACCGATGCCATCTATCCGGCGACCGTCGTCGGCAAGCCGCGCCAGGAGGACTTCTACATCGGCGACCTGCTGCAGGAGCTGCTGTCGCCGCTGTTCCCGCTCGTGATGCCGGCGGTCGAGCGGCTCTGGTCGTACGGCGAGACCGGGTATCACTCGCTGGCCGCGGCGATCGTCAAGCAGCGTTACGCGCGCGAGGCGATGGCGAGCGCGTTCCGCATCCTCGGCGAGGGCCAGCTGTCGCTGACGAAGTTCCTCCTGCTGACGGATCGCCACGTCGACCTCCGGAACTTCAAGGCGACGCTCGAGCACCTGCTCGCGCGCACGCATCCGGAAACGGATCTCTACGTCTTCTCGAATCTCTCGATGGACACCCTCGACTACACGGGACCGGCGGTCAACCAGGGATCAAAGGGCGTGTGGCTCGGCCTGGGCGACCCGGTCCGCGAGTTGCCGCGGCAGTTCGCCGGCCCCGCGCCGCGAGGAGTCAGCGACGTGCGCGTCTTCTGTGGGGGCTGCCTCGTCGTCGGAGTCGGTTCGCGCGCATCCGAACCCGATGCGCCGTCGCGCCTCGCGGGCGATGCCGCGTTCCGCGACTGGCCGCTCATCGTGCTGACCGAGGAGCCGGCGCGCGTGGCTGCCAGCTCGATGAACTTCCTCTGGACGACGTTCACGCGTTTCGAACCGGCGGCGGACATCCACGCGGGCGAGCGGCGCATCGTGCGCAATCACATCGCCTACAGCGGGCCGGTCGTCATCGACGCGCGGCTGAAGCCGGGCTTTCCGAAGGAGCTGAGCTGCGACGAAGCAACCGCGCGCACGGTCACCGAGCGCTGGAACGAGTATTTTCCGGGCGGCAAGGTGGAGATGGGCGACTCCACCCGGGCGAGTCTGGATTAGGGATGCCCGAAGCATGCAAGGGCCGGCTGAAGCCGGCCCCTACGACCGTGGGAACGCGAGCGTACGTAGGGGCCGCCTTGAGGCGGCCCACCGACTAATTCAGCGCGTTGGGGACCGCCAGGGTGAACGGTGAGATGATGGCGTCGAAGCGGTCGCCCCCCGCCGTGACCATCTGGTAGCTGCCGTGCATCGAGCCGACCGAGGTCTTCAGGGGACAGAAGCTGCGGTACTCGAACGACGCGCCGGGTGTCAGAATGGGCTGCTCCCCGACCACCCCAGGGCCTTTGACGCGCTCGACCTCGCCATCGGCGTTGGTGATGATCCACTCGCGCGAGATGAGCTGCGCCGT
The DNA here is from genome assembly GCA_035571515.1 of Vicinamibacterales bacterium. Lineage (GTDB taxonomy): Bacteria > Acidobacteriota > Vicinamibacteria > Vicinamibacterales > UBA2999 > Gp6-AA40. The sequence continues at coordinate 61,715 of DATNCQ010000225.1, read as the reverse complement.
TTCCGTGCCGACATTCGAGATGCGAACGTGATACTCAAAGAGATACTGCGAGTCCTTCGGCGCGCTCCGTTCGGGCATGTAGAAGCTCTGCACCTCGATCCGGACGCCGCGCGTCGTAGTATCGCTGGTGCGGACGCCATGGGGCTTGACGCCCTGGGACGGCGGCCCCGTTCCGGCCTCGAACGCATCCTGGTTCTTGGGCTTGGTAGTGTCGCTCACGGGTTTCTGATTATTACATGGCCGCAAATCTAGGTTTCCGCCAGCCGACCGGCGAACGTTCCGGCCGCAGGCTCGTCGGCCCGCTGCCGGCCGAGCCCCCGAAGAAGAAGCCGGTGTCGGCCGCCGACGCCTGGCGCGAAGCGCGCGAACTGCTGTGGCTTCACCGCCGGCGCCTGACGCTCGGCCTGGTGCTCATGCTGATCAGCCGCCTCGCGGGCCTCGTGCTACCCGCGAGCTCGAAATGGCTCATCGACGACGTCGTCGGCAAGAATCGCACCGACCTGCTGCTGCCGATTGCGCTCGCCGCCGGCGCCGCGACCGTCGTACAGGCGGTGACGTCGTTCGCCCTCTCGCAGACCCTCGGCGTGGCCGCGCAGCGCGCCATCACGGACATGCGCAAGCGTGTGCAGGCGCACGTGATGCGCCTGCCCGTGCGCTACTTCGACTCCACACAGACCGGCGTGCTGATCTCGCGCATCATGAGCGATGCCGAGGGCATCCGGAACCTGGTCGGCACGGGGCTCGTGCAGCTCGTGGGCGGCTTCGTCACCGCCGTGCTCGGCCTCGGCGTGCTGTTCTGGTTGAACTGGCGACTGACCGTCATCACCCTCATCGTGCTCGGCGCCTTCAGCGGCGGCATGGCCTACGCGTTCAAGACGCTGCGGCCGCTCTTCCGCGAGCGCGGCAAGATCAACGCGGAGGTCACCGGCCGCCTCACCGAGGCGCTCGGCGGCATTCGCGTCGTCAAGTCGTACACGGCGGAGAAGCGCGAGGAGATCGTCTTCACCAAGGGGGCGCACCGGCTGTTCCGCAACGTCGCGCAGTCGATGACCGGCGTGTCGGCGACGACGGCCGGCAGCACGGTGATCGTCGGCCTCATCGGCATCCTGATTATCGGGCTCGGCGGCCGCGCGATCATTGCCGGCGAGATGACGCTCGGCGACCTGATGATGTACATCTTCTTCATCGGCCTCGTCGCGGCGCCGCTCGTCTCCATCGCGTCGATCGGCACGCAGATCACCGAGGCGTTTGCCGGCCTCGACCGCATCCGCGAAATCCTCAACATGACGACGGAACTGGACGAGGACAGGTCGCGCGCGCCGGTGGAGCGTCTGGCCGGAGACGTCGCCTTCGACAAGGTCTGGTTCGAGTACAACCCCGGTCAGCCTGTGCTGCGCGGCGTCTCGTTCCACGCGGCGCCGGGGACCACGACCGCGCTGGTCGGCTCGAGCGGCTCCGGCAAGAGCACGCTCATCAGCATCGTGATGGCGTTCAATCGGCCGACGCAGGGCCGGGTGCTGGTCGACGGCGTCGACCTCGCGCAGCTGCGCCTGTTCGACTATCGCCAGCAGCTCGCCTCGGTGCTGCAGGAGAACTTCCTCTTCGACGGCACGATCGCGGACAACGTCGGCTATGCGAACCCGTCGGCGACGGTCGAGGACATCAAGGAGGCGTGCCGCATCGCGCACTGCGACGAGTTCATCACCCAGTTCCCGCAGGGGTACGACACGGTGGTGGGCGAGCGCGGCATCAAGCTGTCGGGCGGCCAGCGGCAGCGTGTCTCGATAGCGCGCGCGATTCTCGCGGACCCCCGCATCCTGATCCTGGACGAGGCGACCTCGAGCCTCGACAGCGAGAGCGAGCAGATGATCCAGGACGGCCTCAGGCGCCTGCGGTCGGGGCGCACCACGTTCGTCATCGCCCATCGCCTCTCGACCATCCGCAGCGCCGACCAGATTCTCGTGCTCGAAGCCGGCGAGATCGTCGAGCGCGGCTCGCACCAGGAGCTGCTCGCGCTCAACGGCCGCTACCGCCAGCTGTACGACAAGCAGTACAAGTTCGAGACCGATCGCTTCATCAACCCGGGCGAGGACTTTACGCCGGAGCCGGAGAAGCCCAAGGTTCCCGCGCCTCGCGTCTCTAACGCTATCTGACAACCACGAAGGCCTGACGGCCTTCACGAAGGACACGAAGACGAGACGCGAATGCCGGCACACGAAGTCGACTACAAGATTCACGGCGACGACATGCAATTCGTCGAGGTGGAGCTCGATCCCGGGGAGAGCGCGGTCGCGGAAGCCGGCGCGATGATGTACATGTCCGCCGCGATCGGCATGCAGACCATCTTCGGCGACGGCAGCGGGCAGCAGGCCGGCGGCGTGATGGGCATGCTGCTCGGCGCCGGCAAGCGGCTGCTGACCGGCGAGAGCCTCTTCATGACCGTCTTCACCAACCAGGGAAGCGGCAAGCAGCACGTCGCCTTCGCGGCGCCCTATCCGGGGAAGATCCTCGCGATGGACCTGAAACAGCTCGGCGGCACGCTGATCTGCCAGAAGGATTCCTTCCTCTGCGCGGCGCGCGGCGTCTCCATCGGCATCGCGTTCCAGCGGCGCATCGGCGTCGGCCTGTTCGGCGGCGAGGGGTTCATCATGCAGCGCCTCGACGGCGACGGCCTCTGCTTCGTCCACGCGGGCGGAACGCTGCACGAGCTCGAACTGCAGGCCGGCCAGACGCTGCGCGTGGACACCGGCTGCATCGTCGCGCTGCAGCCGTCGGTGAACTACGACATCCAGCTGGTGGGCGGCATCAAGACCGCGCTCTTCGGCGGCGAAGGGTTGTTCTTCGCGACGCTGAGCGGTCCCGGGCGCGTGTGGCTGCAGTCGCTGCCGCTCAGCCGCCTGGCGGGACGGATCTACAAGGCGATCCCGGGCATCGGCGGCAGCCGTCGAGAGGAAGGATCGATCCTCGGCGGCATCGGCGACCTCCTCGACGGCGATTCGTAGGTACGGCGATTCGTAGGCACGTAGAGGCGGACCTTCAGGTCCGCCTACAAGGAGCACGGTGGCAGAGCAGAGCTACGCACGTCACGCACATCGTCCCACGCTGACCACGATCGCGGGACTCTTCACCATCGCCTCGATGGTGCTGCTCCTGCTGTTCGTCATCCGGTATCCGTCGATCGGCTCGCTCGGCGTCCTGTTGCTGTCGTGCGGCGTGTTCACGCTCGTCTGGATCAGCCGCGCGTACACGGTCCGTCTCCAGGACCGCATCATCCGCCTCGAGGTGCACGGACGATTGCAGCGCCTCGGCCGCGATCGCGAATTCGAACGGCTCTCGACCCGCCAGATCGTCGCCCTTCGATTTGCGTCGGATGCGGAGCTGCCGGCTCTGCTGGACCGGACGCTCGCCGAAAATCTCAGCGCCGACCAGATCAAGCGCGCCATCGTCCAGTGGCAGCCGGACCTGTATCGGACCTAGTCCGCCCGAAGGCGGACTCCACCGATTCGTGATGACTCGCGAAGACCGTGATGAATTCCTGAAAATCCTCCACGCGCACGCCCGGACGGTCGAGATCTGCGACGCGTGCGCGGAGACCACGCGCGACCTGGCACTCGAGGTCCAGCGCGGCGGCATGCCGAAGCAGGAAGACCTGCGCCGCACGGTCGAGGAGGCGGAGCAGGTGCTCGCCGACCTCGTCGCCGTTCGCGACGAGCTGCGCCGCCTGCTGATCGAATTCTCGTAATATCGCCAGATGCGCACCGCATCCGTGCTCGTGACGGGGGCGAGCGGGGAAATCGGCCACGGCCTGATCCACCAGCTCGCGCAGACGGGCCGATCGATCGTCACCGTCGACATCGCGCCGCTCGAGCCGGCGCTGGCCCGCAAGGTTCGCCGCGAGTTCACCGGGTCGATCACCGACAAGTGGATCCTCGAGCGCGTCCTCGCCGAGTTCGAGGTCGATCTCGTCTTCCACCTGGCCGCGCTGCTCTCCACGCGCTCGGAGTTCACGCCCGTCACCGCGCACGAGGTCAACGTCGAGGGGACGCTGCGCCTGCTGGAGTTCGCGCAGCACGAGGGCGAATCGCACGGCCGTCCCGTCGTCTTTCTCTATCCGTCGTCCATCGCCGCCTACGGGCTGCCGGACCTCGACACGAAGATGCGCGCCGGCCGCGTGCACGAGGACGAATGGAACACGCCGACGACGATGTACGGGTGCAACAAGCTGTACTGCGAGCAGCTGGGGCGGTATTACGCGAAGTACTACAAGCAGCTGGCGGTGGACACGCCGCCGGGGCGCGTCGACTTCCGGTGCGTCAGGTTCCCCGGCCTCATCTCCGCCATCACGGTGCCGGCGGGCGGCACGTCGGACTACGCGCCCGAGATGATCCACGCGGCCGCCCGCGGCGAGCCGTACGCGTGCTTCGTCCGGCCCGACACGCGCATCCCGTTCATGGCGATGCCGGACGCCATCGACGGGCTGCTCACGCTGGCGGCATCGCCGCGCGCGAAGCTGTCGCGGACGGCCTACAACGTCACGGCATTCAACCCGACGGCCAAGGAGATCTGCGAGGTGGTGCAGCAGGCGTTTCCGGACGCGCGCATCACGTGGCGCACCGACAACAAGCGGCAGGCGATCGTCGACTCCTGGCCCGTGGACGTCAACGACGGCGCGGCGCGGCGCGACTGGGGGTTCGCGCCGCGCTACGATTTCAGGCGCGCGTTCGACGAATATCTCATCCCCACGATTCGCGAGAGGTACGCACATGAAGTTCGGCCTTGAATACTGGGCGGCCAGCCTCGGGCTGTGCGCCGTGGTCCTGGCGGCGACCATTCGCGCGCAGGGCACGTCGATGAACATGCTGGCGGAGCGCTACGTGAAACTCGTGCTCGCGGTGGGGCAGCACGACCCCGACTATGTCGACGCGTTCTACGGGCCGCCGGAATGGCGGAAGGAGGCGGAAGCCCAGAAGCTGCCGCTCGGCGAGATTGCGGCGCGCGCGTCGGCGCTCGCGGACGCGGTTGCCGCCACCAAGCCGCCGCTCACCGCCGACGAGATGACGCAGTTGCGGCATCATTACCTCGCCCGCCAGCTCGAGGCCGTTCGCGCCCGCGTGTCGATGCTGACCGGCACGAAGCTGCGCTTCGACGAGGAGTCGAGGGCGCTGTACGACGCCGTGGCGCCGACGCACGCCGAGGCCGACTTCGCCGGCGTGCTGCAGCAGCTCGAGGCGAACCTGCCGGGCGCCGGCCCGCTCATCGACCGCTACGACCGGTTCCGCTCCCGTTTCGTCGTCCCGCGCGACCGGCTGGACGCCGTCTTCAAGGCGGCGATCGACGGCTGCCGCAGCCGCACGATTCAGCACATCACGCTGCCGGCCGGCGAAAGCTTCACCGTCGAATACGTCACCAACAAGAGCTGGAGCGGCTACAACTGGTACCAGGGCTCCTACCGGAGCCTGATCCAGGTCAACACCGACCTGCCGATCTATATCGACCGCGCGATCGATCTGGCGTGCCACGAGGGATACCCGGGACATCACGTCTACAACGTGCTGCTCGAGAAGAACCTGCTGCGCGATCGCGGCTGGATCGAATTCTCCGTCTACCCGCTGTTCTCGCCGCAGTCGCTCATCGCCGAGGGCACGGCGAACTACGGCATCGAGGTGGCGTTTCCGCGCGCCGAGCGGCTCGCCTTCGAGCGTCGCGTGCTCTTCCCCGCGGCGGGCCTCACGCCCGCCGACGCCGTCCAGTACTACGAGGTGCTGGCGCTCGTCGATCGCCTCTCGTACGCCGGCAACGAAGCGGCGCGCCGGTATCTCGACGGCACCATCGATGCGAAGGCGGCGGCCGACTGGCTCGAGAAGTACGGGCTCTACTCGCGGCCGCGCGCCGAGCAGCGCGTGCGGTTCATCGATCAGTACCGCAGCTACGTCATCAACTACAACCTCGGGAAGGACATGGTGGCGGCCTACATCGAATCGCGCGGCGGCACCGCCGCCAACAGCGACCGGCGCTGGGCCGAATTCGCCCGTCTCATCTCGTCGCCGCGATTGCCGTCGGCACTGGCGGTCCACCGGTAGGCGGGTCTGAAGACCCGCCTCTACGATGACGGTCGTAGAGGCGGACCTTCAGGTCCGCCTGGAAATGAACATGCGCGCTGTTGAGATCTCGACACCAGGTCCACCCGAAGTCCTGAAAGCCGTCGAGCGCCCGGATCCCGTTCCCGGCACGGGCGAGGTGCTGATCCGCGTCGCCGCCGCGGGCATCAACCGCCCGGACGTGCTGCAGCGGCGCGGCGCCTATCCGCCGCCGCCCGGCGCGAGCGACCTGCCCGGGCTCGAAGTGGCCGGCGTCGTCGAGGCCTGCGGCGAGGGCGTGTCGGAGTGGCGCCCCGGCGACCGCGTCTGCGCGCTCGTATCCGGCGGAGGTTACGCCACGCTCTGCACCGCTCCGGCGGTGCAGTGCCTGCCCGTTCCGGCCGCGATGGATTTCATCACCGCCGCGGCGATCCCCGAGACCTTCTTCACCGTCTGGACCAACGTCTTCGACCGCGGCCGTCTCCGCGCGGGCGAGACCGCGCTCTTTCACGGCGGGTCGAGCGGCATCGGCACGACGGCGATCCAGCTTGCCGTCGCGCGCGGCGCGCGCGTGTTCGCCACCGCCGGCTCCGACGAGAAGTGCCGCGCGTGCGAGCGGCTCGGCGCGGAACGCGGGATCAATTACCGCTCGGAGGATTTCGTCACCGTCATCAAGCAGGTGACCGACGGCCGCGGCGTCGATCTGATCCTCGACATCGTCGGCGGCGACTACATCGCCCGCGACCTGGTGGCGCTCGCCGTCGAAGGGCGCCTGGTCGTCATCGGGTTCATGGGCGGCGACACCGCGACGCTGGACTTCAGGCGCATCCTCGGGCGCCGCCTCACCATCACGGGGTCGACGCTGCGCCCGCGCAGCGTCGCGGAGAAAGGCGACATCGCCGCCGCGCTGCGGCGCGACGTGTGGCCGCTCGTCGAACGCGGCGCCGTCAAGCCGGTCGTCTACCGGACGTTTCCGCTCGAGCAGGCCGCGGCGGCACACGCGTTGATGGAATCGAGCGAGCACGTGGGAAAGATCATCCTCGTGACTTAGAATGCGGGCGGCTTTTTTCATGTGAGGAGACGATCGATGCCAAGCCATGATCTGACGCGCCGGCTGTTCCTTGGGAGCCTCGGGGCGACGCTCGCGCTCCCCGAAATGCGCGCGTTCGCGCAAGGCCCGGCGCCGGCCGCGCCCGCCGCGAATGTCGAACCCGACGTCGTCTATGCGAAGGGCGGCGGCACCGACCTCCATCTCGACATCTACAAGCCGACCGGCGCGGCCAGCAAACGGATGGCGATCGTCCACTTCCACGGCGGCGGGTTCACGGGCGGGAACAAGAACGGCCTTGCCGCCCGGCTGCAGACGATGAGCGGCCGCGGCTACGTGAACATCGCGGCGCAGTACCGCCTCGCCGCCAACGGCGCCGCGCGCTGGCCGACGCAGATCGAGGACGTGAAGGCCGCCATCCGCTGGACGCGGGCGAACGCGTCGCGGCTCGGCATCGATCCGGCGCGCATCGCCGTGGCCGGTTATTCCGCGGGTGGCCACCTGGCGCTTTTTGCCGCGGGGACCGCGAACCGTCCCGAGTTCGAGGGCAAGGGCGGCAACGCCGGCGTGCCGACGGATGTCGCGGCCTGCCTCGCGTATTACGCGGTCACCGGGTCGTCGTGGGAGGGCTTCCGGCGGCAGTTCCCCATGCCGGAGGGGAGCAGCGAGGACGCGTGGCGGGCGGCGACGCCTGGCACCTACATCAACAGCTTCCCGCCGACGATTCTCTTCCACGGCCTGGCCGACGTGACCGTGCCGGCCGAGAGCAGCATGGATTTCCTCAAGGAGCTGCGCGGGGCGAACATTCCGTCCGAGCTCCACACCTTCGCCGGCGTGCCGCACGAGTTCGTCGGCATCCCGGAGTTCGCGGAGTCGACGGCGCAGCTCGCCGACTTCTTCATCGAGCGCCACGTGATCAACCCGCGCACGTATCCGCCGTTCGGCGCCGGTCGTGGGCGCGGAGGTGAGGCAGGTCGCGGAGGCGAGGGCCGCGGCCGGCAGTAGGAAACCGCGAAGGACACGAAGGGCACGAAGAAATAGAAATTATTCTTCGTGTTCTTCGCGCCCTTCGTGGTGATCCCGTCTACGGCAGGAAGATCCTGACGCCGACGCGCGCCGAGCGCGGCAGGCCCGTCGTCAGCACGGGCGTGCGGCCGACGTCGTAGATCGAGTCGAAGAGATTTTCGACCGCGGCGAACGCACTGACCCATCGGGCAATCGAGCGGCTGCCAAAGATATCGACGACCGTTGCGCGGCGCAGCGTGAAGAGGTTCAGGTCGTCCTCGAACTGCGCGCCGGTCACCCGCAGCTGCGCGGACGCGGTCCACGGCAGCCGGTTGTACTGCACGCCCCCGCCGAAGTTGTACGACGGCACCTGCGGTACGCGGTTGCCGTGCAGCGCCGTGTTGCCGCTGTAGTGCACGCTCGTCACGCCCAGCGCCGCGTTCACGGCAAACCCGTCCACGAGGCGGACGTTGCCTTCGAGCTCGGCGCCGTTCGACTGCAGCCGGTCGGCGTTGGCGCGCAGGCGGATGATCTGGGTTGCCGTGCCGACCAGTCCGCCCGGACACACGCCCGCGGGCGAGCAGGTGATGGCGGTGATCGCATTGTCGAGCCGGTTCCAAAAGCCGGTGATCCTCGCCGACAGGCGCGCGTTGCCGATCAGCACGCCGGTGTCGCCGCCCGTCATCCGTTCCGCACCGAGCGCCGGGTTCGCCCGCGTCTGCGTATTGCCCGCGCTGAAGTTGCGATAGAGCTCGTTGAGCGTCGGCGCGCGGAAGCCGTGGTACACCGCGCCGCGCACGCTGACCAGGTCGCTGATGCGATAGGCGCCCGCGGCGCGCGGGCTGAACGCCTGCGACGTCTTCGTGAACGATGTCTGCGTGGCTTCCGAGTCCCAGGTGTCGCCGTGCGCGCCGACGACGATCGTCAGGCGGCCGGTCGCCTGCCACGTGTCCTGGACGAACCCCGACCAGCGGCGGTCGATGCCACCGGCCCTCGTCGTGGCCTGTGCCACCCCTTGCGTGAATGGCGTTTCCACCGAGTCGCCCTTGACGTACCGTCCCTCGGCGCCGACGAGCAAGGTGTGGTCTCCCCACCCGCGCAGCCATTGCCCGCCGCCGCCGCCGAACCTCGTCGGCACGTGCTGATCGCGGATGAACACCTCCGCCGTCCGCAGCGCGTTCACCGTCGTGAAAGTCTGGCGGTACTGCTGCGTGCCGCCGTAGCCCTGCACCGTGAACACACCGCCGGCAAGCCGGCCGGTGACGTCCGCCGATCCATGCCGTGACGCGGTGCTGTTGATCGACAGCGGGGTGCCGTTGTCCCGATCTTCCGAGAAGACGTTGCCCGTCAGATCGAACCTCCAGCCGCTGTCGGTCTGATAGCCGGCGGCCACCTGTGCCGAACGGTGTGCGGACCCGAGGAGAGAATCGACGGGACCGCGCGGCGCGATGCCCGGATCCTGCTCCTCGGCGACCGGGATGTAGCCGTCGGTGTTGAACCACTCGCCCGCGCCGCTGTAGCGCCAGCCGCGCGCGCGGCCGCCGCCGAAGACCGACACGCTGCCGGTACCCAGGTTGCCGCCTTCGATCATCACGCGCCCCATCGGGCGGTTCGGCCGCACGGTGAGCAGCTGCACGACGCCGCCGAGCGCGTCGGCGCCATAGAGATCGCCGCCGCTGCCGCGATCGACCTCGATGCGGTCGATCGCCGCCTGCGGCACCTTGTCCCAGAACACCCAGCCGCCAAACGCGTCGTTGAGCGGCACCCCGTCCACCAGCACGAGCGAGCGGCTCGGAGAGGTGCCGCCAATCCCCCGCAGCGCCACGCCCTGGGCGGTCGGGTTCGCGTTGCGCGAGGACGTGCGGCGGAAGAGCGTAAAGCCCGGAATCGTCTTCAACGCGTCGTCGATGGCCAGCGGGCCGCTGTTCAGCAGCTCGGTGGACGAGATGACGGTGACGGTGGATGTCGGATCGACGCGTGCGACATCCGTGCGCGAGGACGTGACGTTGACGGCCTCGAAGAACGGCGCCGCCTGCAGCGTCACCTCCACCGTGCGCTCGCCCGCAGGCACCGTCGTCGACGACGGCGCGAAGCCGGGCGCGGTGACCACGATGTCGCGGGCGCCGTCGGCGCGCACGGCAACCTGGAAGCGTCCCTCGGCGTCGGTCCGCGCGCCGGCGGCGATGGTCCCGCCGATGTGAATGCGCACGTCGGCGTCGGCCACCGCGCCGCCCGACGAGTCGAGCACCCTGCCGTTCAAGGTGTCGACAGACTGCGCCGCAACCGGCGTCGCGATGCAGAGGAGAACGGCGACGACGCCGGCGGCGAGCCGCGTCACGGTGCGGCGACGACTGTCAGTCCCCATGGTCCATGTCCTACAGGAATCTTCTTGGTGACCATCTTCGACGCGATGTCGATCACCGACACGTCGTCCGATGGACCGTTGGCGGTGTAGAGCGTTTTCGCGTCGGGCGAGACGCCGATGCCCCAGGGGCGGTCGCCGGCTTCGATCGATCCAATCACGGTGTCCGTGGCGGTGTCGAGCACGAGCGCCATCTTGCTGCGCCCGGTGCTCACGTAGAGGAACTTGCCGTCGGCGCTCATGCGCGTCCCCATCGGCCGCATGCCCTTGCCGAGGTCGATGGTCTTCGCGGGCACGAGCCGCTTGACGTCGATCGCGGTCAGCGTGGCGCCGTTTTCCGACGGGACGTAGGCGCGGGCGCCGTCGGGCGTGAACGCGATCGACCGCGGCCGCGCACCGACCTTCACCGGCTTGACGATCTTCTTCGCGGCCAGATCCGCGACGAACACCGCGCCATCGGCCTCGGACGTCACCCACACACGCTTCCCGCCAGGCTCCACCGTCACGCCTTCGGGTTCGTCGCCAACCTTGAAGCTCTGAATCAGGTGGCCGTCGCCGGTGTCGATGACGCTCAGTTGCCCGATGTCTTCATTCGCCACGTAAATCTCTTTGCCGTCGGGGCTGACGGCCACCTGCTCGGGATCGGGGCCCGACGGCAGTACCTTCACCAGCTTGCGCTGGCGTACGTCGACGACGCCGATGCCGTCGGCGCTGCGATCGGGCGGCGGCAGCTTCGACTCGTCGACGTTGGGACCGCCAATCGGCGATCCGCTGAGCGCGACGTAGAGCAGCGCGCCGTCGGGGCTGGCGACGATGCCGCGCGGCCGCTTGCCGAGAGGAATCGTCGCCACGACCGTGCTGGTCGCGGCGTCGATCACCGACAGATCGCCGCCGGTTTCATTCGTGACGTAGACGCCGAGCGCCGGCGTTCGATCCTGCGGCGGCGCGGGCGCGGGCGTGGCGGTCGCCGCCGGAGGTTCCGAACGGCCACACGCAACCAGTCCACAGAGGAGCACGACGGCGGCGGCCGTCACGCGCGAAGTCATGGAGGCGCCTCCTCAGCGTTTTGTGTTATCAATCACGTCGCTGGAGGGACACATGGTACACGCGAGCGGCATGACTGCATATCCTTCCCGGCGGGCGCTCTGCGCGCTGTTTCTGACCGTCTTCGCCGGCGGCGCGGGCACCGCCGGCAGCCAGACCCTGCAGGAGTTCAGCGCCGAGGCCCGCTTTCAGCTGGATTTCCACGTGCCCGACGCGGCGCTGGCCGCGATGCTGCCACAGGGATTCATGCCGAACGTCGCCACGCAGGGGCCCGCGAAGGACGCGAATATCCGGGTCATCTTCGTCGATCGCATGACGATCAACGGTCCCGACGGCAAGCCGGTCGGAAAGACCGGCTCGAATCGGCTCGTCTATCTCGCCGCACCCGTCAAGGACCCGTCCGGCGCCAACGCGCAGCTCGTCATCGGCGGCCTGACGGCGGATCCGGCGGACGCGCCCGGACCATTCGGCGTCTACCTGCCGGCGGCCACACACACGATGCAGCGCTCGACCAGCAGTAAAGGGAACGGGCCGGTCCTCGATTCGCAGGACTGGGTGTTCCAGGCCGCGAGCGGCGAGCACCTCGAGCTGCACATCAAGTACGAGCACGGCGTCGGCAACAAGGGAATGCCGGCCGACACGAAGTTCTATTCGGCGAAAAATCCCGGCATCGCGCAGATCTCCCGCCAGGAGCAGGTGCTCGACATCCTGCGCAACGTCACCACGACCCCGCCGGATCGCGTGAAGGAGTTTTCGTTCAAGGGTTCCGGCGGCAGCTACGCAAAGCTGTTCGATGGCACCGAGAAGGTCCTGAGCTGGGACAACATCGTCTGGATCAATCGATCGGTGATGCAGCCGTAGCGGCGCGACGTTCGATATACGAGCGATCGAGCTGCCCGATCGAGGGGCAGCCGAGCAGCCGCATCGTGCGTACGAGGTCCGTGCGCAGGATGTCGATGGCGCGCGCGACGCCCGGCCCTCCCGCCGCGCCGAGCGCCCATGCATAGGCGCGTCCGACGAGCACGGCCTTCGCGCCGAGGCAGATGGCCTTGACGATGTCGCCGCCGCGACGGACGCCGCCATCCATCAGCACCTCGATGCGGCCGTTCACCGCGTCGAGGACCTCGGGCAGCGCGCGCAGGCTCGCCGGCACGCCATCGAGCTGGCGGCCGCCGTGGTTCGACACGATCACGGCGTCGGCGCCCGCGTCCATTGCGCGTCTCGCATCGTCGCCCGTGTGCACGCCCTTGACGACGACAGGGCCCTGCCACGCGTCGCGCATCCAGCGCAGATCCTGCCAGGTGACGATCGTGCTCTCGAGGATGAGGCCGACGTCGCCGCACGGCATGGCGCCTTTGCCGGGCAGCTCCACGTTTGGAAAGACGCGCGGCCGTCCGTCGGCGAAGTAGTCGAGCACCCAGCGCGGGCGCGTGACGAACTGCCAGGCGTACGGAACGCTGCCCAGGAGGTCCCCCTGCAGGATCGGGCGCACGCCGTGGCGGAAGTCGCGCTCGCGCATCCCGGACACCGGCGTGTCGATCGTGACCACGAGCACCGTGTAGCCGGCAGCCTTCGCCCGCGCCATCGTGGCCTCGGCGATCGCGCGGCCGCCCGGCACATAGAGCTGAAACCACAGCGGGCCGGAGGTCCCTGCGCGCACCTCCTCGAGACGGGTGCCGGAGAAGGTCGACAGGATGTAGCCGGTGCCCGCGTCGTTGGCGGCACGCGCGGCGTGCAGCTCGCCTCTCGGATAGAACATCCGGCAGAAGCCAACGGGTGCGAGGAGGAAGGGCAGCTCGAACGTCGTGCCGAGCACCGTGGTGCGCAGATCGCACGTCGGCACGGCGACGCATTGCCGTGGACGGAAGGTGATGTCACGGAAGGCGCGGCAGTTCTCCCGCAGCGTGACTTCGTCCTCGGCGCCGCCGTCGATGTAGGCGAAGACGACCGCGGGCAGCCGCTTCCTGGCCAGGCGGCGGAAATCGCTGATGTTGACGACGCGCGGAAAGCTGACCGAGCGCGCGAGGCTGCGGTCGGACTTCATCGCCGATCAGTCCGCGTACACCACCGTGCGCGTGCTCGTGTGGGCGCGGACGACGTCGGAGGTGAGCTGCTTGCTGAGATAGACCTTCGATTCGCGGTTGTCGAACGGATTGACCTCGTACTTGATGACGTTGAACTCGAGCTGGTCGAGCGTGCCGCGCATGTCGTAGAAGCGGTTCTTCGTCTTGACCACGACCTCGTGATAGCCGGACGCGTGCGCCCACGCCTCGGATTCCTCCGTCAGCGCGCGGAAGTGCCCCTGGCCGCGCCAGTCGCGGCGCGTGCCGCCGATCCAGCTGTAGAGCACCTTGCGCCCCTCGAACCGGATGGAGTTCCTCAGGCGCGCGACCAGGTCCGACAGCTTCGTCTCCGCTTCCTGCTCCCGCAGCTCGTGGACGATCTTGTACGAGACCGGCACCACGAGGCCGGGATCGGCGGGCAGCGGCGCCTCCGCCATGAGGATGAGGTACTCGCGGTCGCGCAGGCGCGTCATGATCTCCTGCGCGGTCTTCTTCCGCGGGAACTCGCCGAAGAACTCCTCGATGTATTGAATTTCGAGCGCGCCCGTGTCGAGCGGGTACTGTTTGATCAGGTACTCCAAACCAACTCCAAGTCCAGCACGAGGACGATTCTATAATGGCGCGCCGGGTCCCACCCTGACGCCCACCGCCGACGACATCACCCGCCGCATCCGTCTCTGGTGGGACCAACATCCAATGGACTATCTCGGGCATCGGGGGCGGCCCGACCTGTCCGACGACGCGGCCGCGCGCGGTTTCTTCGGCCGCATCGACGGCGAATTCCGGCGCGCCGCCTGGTTCGCGCAGGGGGCGGGGGAGCCGCTCTTTGGCGGCCTCGTCGATTATGCGGCGCTGCGCGGACGGCGCGTGCTCGAAATCGGATGCGGTCTCGGCGCGATTTCGGCGGAGCTCGCCCGGCAGGGCGCATCGGTCACCGCGCTCGACCTGACATGGACGGGCGCCACGTCGGTCAAGCGCCGCTTCTGCCTCGATCGCGTCTCCGCATCCGCCGTGCAGGGCGACGTGTCACGGCTGCCGTTCGCCGCCGAGTCGTTCGACGCCGTCTGGTCGTGGGGCGTGCTGCTCTACGTGCCCGATCTGGCGGCGGCGCTCGCGGAGATCCGTCGCGTGCTGCGGCCCGGCGGCGAGCTCCGGCTGATGGTCTACAACCGTCACTCCGTCTATAACTGGCTCGGTGTCATCGCGCGATACGGGATCTTCCGGCTGCAGCTGCTGCGTTACTCGGTGCCCGACCTGTGGAGCCGGTACTCCGACGGGCGCGACATCGGCGGCTGCCCGTTCGTCCGCTATGACAGCCCTGGTGAGCTGCGGCGCGCGCTGCGCGGCTTCGACGTGCTGGAGATGCGGACGTTCGAACAGAAGGCGGCGCTGACGTGGTGGCTGCCGGGCGCGAGGCGCAAGGCTGTCGAGGCGCGAATTCCAGACGCCGTCATGCACGCGCTGTTTCGACAGCTCGGGATGCTCCTCTACTGCCGCGCGCGGCGGGCGTAGCCGGCACGCAACGCTGTTACACGGGCGCGAGCGATGGCTCGTAGGCGAGGTTCGAGGCGAGCCACCGCTCGGCTTCGGCGACGTCCATGCGCGTGCGTGTGGCGTAGTCCTCGAGCTGATCGCGGCCGATGCGGCCGACGTTGAAGTACTTCGCCTGCGGGTGCGCGAAGTAGAGGCCGCTGACCGACGCCGCCGGCAGCATTGCGCACGACTCGGTGAGCGACATGCCCGTCCGCTCCGCGCCGAGCAGCGCGAACAGCTTTTTCTTCTCGCTGTGATCGGGGCAGGCCGGGTAGCCGAACGCGGGGCGGATGCCGCGATACCGTTCGTGCACGAGGTCGTCGTTCGACAACCGCTCGCCGGCGCCGTAGCCCCAGTCGCGGCGGGCCCTCGCGTGCAGATACTCGGCAAACGCCTCGGCAAGCCGATCGGCAAGCGCCTTCACCATGATCGCGTGATAGTCGTCGTGGTCGGCCTCGTAGCGGGCGGCCAGCTCGTTCGCGCCGAGCCCCGCGGTCACGGCGAACGCGCCGAGGTAATCGACGATGCCGCTGTCGACGGGCGCGATGAAGTCCGCGAGCGAGCGATTCGGCTTGCCGTCACCGATCTCTTCCTGCTGCCGCAGCATGTTGAAGCGCACGTCCGCATCGAGCAGCTGGATGTCCTCGCCATTGCTGTTCGCACGCCAGAAGCCGTACGCCCCCCGAAGCGTCAGCAGCCTCTGCTCGACGATCTGCTTCAGCAGCGCCTGCGCGTGCTCGTACAGCTCCCGCGCGGCGCCGCCGTATTGCGGATGCTCGAGGATGGCCGGAAAGCGCCCCTTCAACTCCCACGCGGAGAAGAAGAACGTCCAGTCGATGTACGGCACGACGTCTTCCAGGCGCACGTCCTGCAGCTCGCGGACGCCGGTGAAGGCGGGCGTCGCGATGGCGTCCGCGCGCCAGTCGAGCCGGAGCCGGTTCGCCTTCGCGGCCTGCCAGGCGAGCAGCGGCCGCCGCCGCACGGCGCCGTGCTGCTCGCGCACGCGCTGCTGATCGGCGCGCGTGGCGTCGACAAACCCCGGGCGCTGCGCCGGGTTGAGCAGGCTCGAGACGACATCCACCGCGCGCGACGCGTCGAGCACGTGCACCACCGGCTGGCTGTATTCGGGCGCAATCTTCACCGCCGTGTGCGGCTTGCTCGTCGTCGCGCCGCCGATGAGGAGTGGCAGCGTCATGCCGCGCCGTTCCATCTCGCGCGCGACGAACACCATCTCGTCGAGCGACGGCGTGATCAGCCCGCTGAGGCCGATCATGTCGGCCTTCTCGTCGATGGCGGTCTGCAGAATCCGGTCGGCCGGCACCATCACGCCGAGGTCGATCACCTGGTAGTTGTTGCAGCCGAGGACGACGCCGACGATGTTCTTGCCGATGTCGTGCACGTCGCCCTTGACGGTGGCCATGACGAGCGTGCCCTGCGCCCGCCGCGCGTCGCCGCCGCGGCGCTTCTCCTCCTCCATGTACGGGAGCAGATACGCGACCGCCTTCTTCATCGCGCGCGCGCTCTTGACCACCTGCGGCAGGAACATCTTTCCCGCGCCGAACAGGTCGCCGACAATCTTCATCCCGTCCATCAGCGGCCCTTCGATGACGTCGAGCGGCCGCGGCAGCTCCTGCCGCGCCTCCTCGACGTCCGCCTCGATGAAGTCCACGACGCCGTGCACGAGCGCGTGCGCGAGCCGCTGCCCCACCGGCGCGTCGCGCCAGGCGAGATCGATCGTCTTCTTCCTGCCGTCGCCCTTGACGGTCTCGGCGAACTGCACCAGGCGCTCGGTCGCGTCGGGCCGCCGGTTGAAGATCACGTCCTCGACGTGCTCGAGCAGGTCCTTCGGGATGTCTTCGTAGACCACGAGCTGGCCGGCGTTGACGATGCCCATGTCGAGGCCGGCCTTGATGGCGTGGAAGAGAAACGCGGAGTGAATCGCCTCTCGCACGACGTCGTTGCCGCGGAACGAGAACGACAGGTTGCTGACGCCGCCGCTCACCTTCACGCCCGGACACGTGGCCTTGATCGCCTTCGTCGCCTCGATGAAGTTGATGGCGTAGTCGTTGTGCTCCTCGAGGCCGGTTGCGATCGCGAGGATGTTCGGGTCGAAGATGATGTCGAGCGGATCGAAGCCGGCCCGCTCGGTCAGCAGCCGGTAGGCGCGCTGGCAGATTGCGACCTTGCGCGCGATCGTGTCCGCCTGGCCCTGCTCGTCGAACGCCATGACGATGACGGCGGCGCCGTAGCGGTGGACCGCGCGCGCCTTGCGGAGGAAATCGTCTTCGCCTTCCTTGAGGCTGATCGAGTTGACGACCCCCTTGCCCTGGAGGCACTTGAGCCCGGCTTCGAGGACGCTCCACTTCGAGCTGTCCACCATGACGGGCACGCGCGCGATCTCGGGCTCGGTGGCGATCAGGTTGAGGAACGTCGTCATCGCCGCCTCGGAGTCGAGCATCCCCTCGTCCATGTTGACGTCGAGGATGTTCGCGCCGCCGCGCACCTGGTCGAGCGCCACGTGCGCCGCTTCGGCGAAGTCGCCGCTGGTGACGAGACGGGCGAAGCGCTTCGAGCCGGTGACGTTCGTGCGCTCGCCGATCATGATGAAGTTGCTGTCGGGTCTTATGGTGAGCGTCTCGAGTCCAGACAGTTGCGTAAACGCGCTCGAAGAGACGCCTTGGGCGTTGGCAGTTGGGAGTCGGGAGTTGGGAGTTGCCGGTTGGGAGTTGGGAGTTGGCGGTTGGGAGTTCGCCGTCGCGCGAGGCCGAGGCGGGAGCGCCTTCACCGCCGAGGCAACCGCGCGGATGTGGTCTGGCGTCGTGCCGCAGCAGCCGCCGACGATGTTCACGAACTCGGATTCGGCGAAGTCGCGCAGCAGCGCCGCGGTTTCGTCCGGCAGCTCGTCGTAGTCGCCGAATGCGTTCGGCAGCCCGGCGTTCGGATAACAGGTGACATAGGTGTCTGCGATACGCGCGAGCTCGGCGAGGTGCGGACGCATCTCGCGCGCGCCGAGCGCGCAGTTCAACCCGATGCTGAACGGCTTCGCATGGCGGACCGACGTGTAGAACGCGTCGAGCGTCTGCCCCGAGAGCGTCCGGCCGCTGCGGTCGGTGATCGTCACCGAGATCATCAGCGGCAGCTCGACGCGCGTCTCCTCGAAGACGTCCAGCACGGCGGCGATGGCCGCCTTGGCGTTCAGCGTGTCGAAGATCGTCTCGATGAGCAGCAGGTCGGCGCCCCCCTCGACGAGGCCGCGCACGTGGTCCGTGTACGCGGCCACGACCTGGTCGAAGGTGACCGCGCGCAGCGCGGGGTTGCCGACATCGGGCGAAATCGAGAGCGTCCGGTTGGTCGGTCCGATGGCGCCCGCCACGAACCGCGGGCGATCGGGCGTCCGGCGGTTCCACTCGTCGGCCGCCGCGCGCGCGAGCCGCGCCCCTTCGAGGCTCAGCTCGTAGGCGATCGACTCGAGGCCGTAGTCGGCCTGGGCGATGGCGGTCGAGGAGAACGTGTTGGTCTCGATGATGTCCGCGCCTGCCGCGAGGTAATCGCGGTGAATCTCGCCGATCACGTCGGGGCGCGTCAGGATCAGCAGGTCGTTGTTGCCCTTCAGGTCGCGTCCATGGGTCCGGAACCGCTCGCCCCGGAAGTCCGCCTCCGTCAGCCGGTGCCGCTGGATCATCGTCCCCATCGCCCCGTCGAGGAGGAGGATGCGTTTCGCGAGGAGGTCGTGCAGGCGGTCGACTGTGGTCATGCGAGGGCTCGTTCCTTCTTCACACCGCTCGCGATGAGCACCGCGAACGGATCTCCGGCCTTGCTGGCGCCGACGTTGACTTTCACGTCGTCGAGACCCGTGCGGCGCAGCAGCGTCTCGAGCGCGGCGCTGGAGAATCCCAGATGGCGATCGCCGAACCGCCTGCGCACCCACCCCTGGTCGTGTTCCCGCAGGTCCAGGATGAGGACGCGGCCGCCGGGGCGCAGCACCCGCGCCGATTCGGCAATCGCGCGCTCGAGATCGTCGGCGTGGTGCAACGACTGCGAGAGCAGCGCGACATCCACCGATCGATCCTTGAGCGGCAGCTTCGTCAGCTGCCCCTTCTTCCAGGTGACGTTCGTCACGTGGCGCCGGTCGGCGAGCGCCTTCGCGCGTTCCAGCACCTCGCTCGAGCGGTCGATGCCGACGACGGTGCGCGCCCATTTCGCCGTCTCGAGCGTGAGGTAGCCGTCGCCGCAGCCGATGTCCGCGACGTCGAGCGGCGGGAGCAGGTGCCCGAGCGCGCGCGCCCACGCCGCCCAGCTGCGGCCCGGCACGAGCTGTCGCGCGTCGCCGTGCGTGTCGAAGTTCTCCTTGCGCAGCCGCAGGACCTCCTGCATGCGCGCCTCGTCCGCGCGCACCGCGCGGTCGGTTGCCGCCGACTCGAAGTGGCCGTCGAGCATCGCCCAGAGCGCGCCCTGGCCGTTGCTGCGGGCGTCCTCGGCGACGCGGTAATAGACGAATCCCGCCTCGCGTTCCTCGGCGACGAGCCCGGCGTCCTTCAGCAGGCCGAGATGCCGCGAGACGTTCGACTGCGCGACGCCCAGGATGCCCGTCAGCTCGGTGACGTTGAACCGGTCCTGCGCGAGGATCCGGAGCAGCCGGAGGCGCGTGGAGTCGGACAGGAGCCGGAAGAGGGACGAGGCCTGCTGCACATCTATAAATCTACATATATAGATACGGATTGGTCAACCGGGGAAAAAAAGGGCCGCCTGAAGGCGGCCCCTCCGTACTGCGCCGAAGCGCCGGCTGAAGCCGGCCCCTACTGCCCACTGCCAGCTGCCCGCTGCCAGCTAATTGTCGTAATACAGGTAGAACTCGTACGGATGCGGCCGCAGCCGGATCGGGTCGAGCTCCTTCGAGCGCTTGTAGTCGATCCAGGTGCTGATCAGGTCGTCGGTGAACACGCCGCCCTTGGTCAGGAACGCGTGATCCTCCTCGAGCGCGTCGATCGCCTCCGGCAGCGAGCCCGGCGTCGTGCGGATCCCCTCGTGCTTCATCTCCTCGCGCGTCATCTCGTAGATGTCGCGGTCGAGCGGCTTGCCCGCGTCAATCTTGCCCTGGATGCCGTCGAGCATCGCCATCAGCATCGCCGACCAGGCCAGGTAGCCGTTGGCGCTCGGGTCCGGGCAGCGGAACTCGAGCCGCTTCGACTTGGGGCTCTTCGAGTACATCGGGATGCGGATCGAGGCCGAGCGGTTGCGCGCGGAGACGGCGAGGTTGACGGGCGCTTCGAAGCCTGGCACCAGGCGCCGGTACGAGTTGGTCGTCGGCGCCGCGAACGCGAGAATCGCGGGCGCGTGCTTCAGCAACCCGCCGGCCGCCCAGAGGCCCATCTCGCTGAGGCCTGCGTATCCGTCGCCGGCGAACAGCGGCTTGCCGCCCTTCCACAGCGAGGTGTGGCTGTGCATGCCGCTGCCGTTGTCCTCGAAGATCGGCTTCGGCATGAACGTCACGGTCTTGCCGTTGCGCTTCGCGACGTTCTTGCAGATGTACTTGTACCACATGAACTGATCGGCCATCTTCAGCAGCGGCATGAACTGCATGTCGATCTCGCTCTGCCCGGCGGTCGCCACTTCGTGATGATGTGCCTCGACGACGATGCCGATCTTGCGCATCTCGTAGACCATCTCGCCGCGCAGATCGTGGTACGTGTCGGTGGGACTCACGGGAAAGTAGCCGCCCTTGAAGCTTGGCTTGTATCCGAGGTTCGGTTCCTCGTGGCGCGCCGTGTTCCAGGCGCCTTCCGCCGACTCGATCTCGTAGACGCCGCGATGCTGGTTCTGCTCGTAGCGGACCTCGTCGAAGATGAAGAACTCCGGCTCGGGACCGATGAAGCAGGTGTCGGCGACGCCGCTGTCCTTCAGGTACGCTTCGGCCTTGCGGGCGACGTTGCGCGGGTCGCGCGAGAAGTCCTGGCGCGTGATCGGGTCGACGACATTGGCGATGACGCTGACCGTCGGCCGCGCGTAGAACGGATCCAGCCGCGCCGTGTCGGCGACCGGCACGGCCATCATGTCGGATTCGTGGATGCCCATCCAGCCTCGAATCGACGAGCCGTCGAAGCCGAGGCCTTCCTCGAACGTGCCTTCATCCAGGTGGTCGATCGGATACGAGCAGTGCTGCCAGGAGCCGAGCATGTCGACGAATTTCAGGTCCACCATCTCGGCCTGGTTCTTCTTGGCGTAGTCGAAGAAATCGCGGGGGGTCTTCGGGAAGTCGTCCGAGGCCATCGATACACCTCACCTTCCGTCAAAGAACAGTTCTGTGGATGGGCCGGAAGAATAGCGCGGAAGAGGTGCGATCGAGCGGTTCTGACGATCACGTAGTGGATTTTGACTGCTCCGACATATTTGTGCGCCGCGAGCCATTGCGCCGCTCTCGCGGCGTCGGTCATAATCGCGACTCATCGAACTTGGAGCTCCCGCTCGAGACCGTTCGCGGTCGTGTCGGTCGTCTCCATCATTCAGCGACAACCGGAATGAAAGGACCATTACCGTTATGGGATCTGCAGCGTTAGCCGAAGCCGCCAGGAGCATCCGCGACTGGTCGATTGCGAACCGCACCGCGTCGGTTGCGCCGTCGAAGACCGCCGAGCTGTTCGGCAGTCTCGTGTTCAACGACAAGGAGCAGAAGGCGCGCCTGCCGAAGTCGGCGTACAACGCGCTGCGCGCGACGATCACGCGTGGCGAGCCGCTCGACGTCTCCACGGCCGACGCGGTGGCGACCGCGCTGAAGGAGTGGGCGGTCGAGCACGGCGCCACCCACTACACCCACTGGTTCCAGCCGCTGACGGGGATCACCGCCGAGAAGCACGACTCGTTTCTCGCGCCGACCAGCGAGGGGACCGCGCTGGCGGAGTTCCGCGGCAAGGAACTGATCAAGGGCGAGCCCGACGCCTCGAGTTTTCCCTCGGGCGGCATGCGCTCCACGTTCGAGGCGCGCGGCTACACGGCGTGGGACCCGACGAGCCCGCCCTGGCTGCACGTCAATGGCAACGGCAGCAGCGTCACGCTCGTCATTCCGACCGCCTTCGTGAGCTGGACCGGCGAAGCGCTCGACAAGAAGACGCCGCTGCTGCGCTCGATGGAGGCGGTGAGCAAGCAGGCCGTGCGCGTGCTGAAGCTGTTCGGATCGTCCGCCGAGCGCGTGTTCGCGACCTGCGGTCCCGAGCAGGAATACTTCCTCATCGATCGCAACTTCTACTTCGCGCGCCCGGATCTGATCAACGCCGGCCGCACGCTGTTCGGCGCGACGCCACCCAAGGGCCAGGAGATGGAGGACCAGTACTTCGGCGCCATCCCGGAGCGCATCCTCGCGTGCATGTCCGAAGTCGAGCTCGAGCTCTATAAGACCGGCGTGCCGGTGAAGACGCGCCACAACGAGGTCGCGCCGAGCCAGTACGAAATCGCGCCGGTCTTCGAGAACGCCAACGTCGCCGCCGACCATCAGATGATGACGATGGAGACGCTGCGGAAGATCGCGCCGAAGTACGGCCTCGCGGCGCTGCTGCACGAGAAGCCGTTCGCGGGCGTCAACGGCTCGGGCAAGCACAACAACTGGTCGCTCTCCGACGAGTTCGGCAACAACCTGCTCAGCCCCGGCGACACGCCGCACGACAACATGCAGTTCCTCGTGTTCTGCGCCGCCGTGCTGCGCGCCGTCGATCGGTGGCAGGGGCTGCTCCGCGCCTCCATCGCCAGCGCCGGCAATGATCACCGCCTGGGCGCGAACGAAGCGCCGCCAGCCATCCTGTCGGTGTTCCTCGGCGAGCAGCTGACCGACATCTTCGAGCAGATCGAAAAGGGCAGCGCCAAGTCCACCAAGCACGGCGGCACGCTCGACATCGGCGTCAGCGTGCTGCCGAAGCTGCCGCGCGACGCGGGCGATCGCAACCGCACGAGCCCGTTCGCCTTCACCGGCAACAAGTTCGAGTTCCGCGCCGTCTCGTCGGGGCAGAACATCGCGTTCCCGAACACGGTGCTCAACGCCGCGATGGCCGATGCGCTCGACGGCATCGCCACCGAGCTCGAGGCCGCGACGAAGAAGGGCGAGGACTTGAGCAAGGCGGTTGCCAAGCTCCTGACGAAGGTTGTCAAGGAGCACAAGCGGATCGTCTTCAACGGCAACAACTACGCGCCAGAGTGGGAGAAGGAGGCAGGCAAGCGGAAGCTCCTGAACCTGAAGAACACCGTCGACGCGCTGCCGGAGCTGATCGCGACGCCGGCCGTCGCGCTGCTCGACAAGTACAAGATCCTCAACGAGCGCGAGACGCACGCGCGCTACGAGGTGTTCCTCGAGAACTACAACAAGACCGTCAACGTCGAAGGGCAGTTGATGGTCCTGATGGCGAACCGCTACATCCTCCCGGCGGCGCTCGAGTACCAGAAGCGCATCGGCCAGAGCGTGACGGCGGTCAAGCAGGCGGGCGGGTCGAGCCCGCAGACCAAGAAGCTGCTGACGACGTACAGCAAGCTCGTCGATCAGTTCAAGACGCAGGCCGACGCGCTCGCGGCCGCGCTCGAGAACCACGCCTCGGGCTCGGCGGAGAAGCACGCCAAGTACATGCGCGACAAGATCGTCCCCGCGATGGCGAAGCTGCGCGAGGTCGGCGACGAGATCGAGGTGCTGACGCCGCACGAGATCTGGCCGCTGCCGACCTATCGCGAGATGTTGTTCGTCAAGTAGCTGACACCGCGCACGACGGAGCGGCGGACCTTCAGGTCCGCCGCTCCGGCTCCGTACTCCTCGCAAACCTCGAAAGTCTCTTCAACGCATCCACCTTTTCCGATCGATCGACTTTGGCGCGGGCCATCGCGCGGTGGAGCGTGTCGATCGTCCGGTCGTAGGTCGCGCGGTCGACCGGGAACGGCGTGCCGTCCTTCCCGCCGTGCGCGAACGCGAAGCGCGCCGGGTCTCGCGTGCTCGCGGGCGTGCCGTAGATCACCTCCGACACGAGGGCCAGCGCCCGTAACGTCTTGGCTCCCACACCCTCCAGGCCGAGCAGCGTCTCGAAGTCCTCCGGCGCGCGCTCGTAGGTCGTGAGCAGGACCGAGTGCAGGCGGCGCGGGTCGACGTCCTGCAGTTCGAGCGCGTGACGCGCGGGCATGTCGAGCGTCGGCGGATCGTCAAGGGCCGGCAAATTGGTGAACGGCAGGCTGCCAGTGCAGGGGCGCGCATGCAGACCCGCCCGCGTCGCTGCTCCCGCGCGTCGACTGGAGACGCGGCGCACCACCTCCATCACGCGATCCGGAGCATCCGCCGCGAGCGCCACCGACGCGAGGCGCACAGGTTCGTGCTCCGCGGAGACAAGATTCAGCGTGGGGGCGGTCTGGTCGCAGCAGATCGCTTCGTGCGGCTCGTTGACGAAGCTCGCCACCGACTCCGAAAGCCAGTGATACCGGCGCGCCGAGCGTGCCCGATCGCTCATTCCCTGCTGAACGACGCACCAGTGGCCCGCGGCGGAAAAAAAGAAGGCATGGTGGTAAAGCTGGTACCCATCCTGCACAGCAGCACTATCGACCTTGGCTGCCATCCGGCTCGCGTAAATAAACGGGCCGGAATCGATGGCCAGCCGCTCGCAGCGGTCACGGATTTCGGCTGGGGTCTTTCGTGACGTGGCGCCCTTACCCCCCTGGGAGTAAACGCCGAGTTCGTGTTCGATGCCGCGGAGGCCCTCTTTGAGTGCGCCGGTCGCGGTGGTCGTAACACCGCTGGAATGCCAGTCGAATCCGAGGACGCAGCCGAACGCCTGGAACCAGAAGGGATCGGACAGGCGACGCAGCAGCTCCTCCGGACCGCGATCGGCGACGACGTGGGTCGCGATTTCCCGGGCCAGGCGAGTCATGCGCGTGAAGAGCCACGCGGGCGCCCGGCCGGGATGTAACGGAAGGTTGGCGAACCCGGTTCTACGGGGCATGTAAGCAGTTACGGAAATTTGCGGCGGAGATAGCGGAACAAACGGTCCGGGCTTCTGGATCCAATCCAAAGTTCCGGATGAACAAGTCTAAACCAAGCGATCCGGCCGCCGTCGCGCCCCAGCGCGCCGGCACACCTGCCGAGAGGCAGGCCACAGCCGGTCGTGATTAGTGACGGTCAGAGGCCATGGGCATTCTCGAGAAGCTTCGTCCCACCCCTCGCTGGAAGCACACGGATCCATCCGTGCGCGCGGCGGCTGTGTACGAATTAGGACCCGAGGACGGCGAGGCGCTGCGCGCGCTCGCGCGCGAGGACGCCGACACCCGCGTGCGCCGCGCGGCGGTGACGCGGCTCGACGAAGCCGACGTGCTGGCCGACGTCGCGCGCACCGACCCGGACGAAGAGGTCCGCGGCGAGGCGATTCGCGGGCTCGCGGGACTGGCCGCCGAAGCCGACGACGTGTCCGCCGCGACTAGTGCGGTGCGCCACCTGCTCGCGCTCGGGCGCGTGAAGGAAGTCGTCGTCGTGGCGCGCGCCAGCACGAGCGCGGAGGTGCGCGAGGCAATCGTCGATCTGCTCGAGGATCAGAAAGCGCTCGGCTCGCTGAGCCGCCATGCCGCCGACAACTCGACACGCCTGCGGGCGCTCGCGCGCGTAACCGATGCCGAGGAGCTGCTGAACGTCGCGTTGAAGGCGGAGCACACGGATGTCGCGGTGGCCGCGCTCGAGCGCATCGAAGCGGCGGAGCCGCTCGCCGCCATCGCGCAGCGCGCCCGCAACAAGGTGGCGGCGCGCCGCGCGCGCACGAAGCTGCGCATGCTCGAGGAGCCGCAGCAGGCGCCGCCGGCCGATGCGGTCTCGATGAGCGCGGCCGACCAGCAGCGCGCGAAGGAACTGCTGCAGCGCGCCGAGGCGCTCGTCGCGATCGCCGATCCCGGCGAGGCGGCGTCGAAGCTGTCGCAGGCGCGCCTCGCCTGGGCCGAGTTCCAGGCCGACGTCGTCGTCGACGCGGCGCTCGCGCAGCAGTTCGAGTCGGCGTCCGACGCGGCGCGTGAAGCGATTGCCGAACGGCAGCAGGAACTCGCGGCGGAACGGGAGCGCGCGGAAGCGGTCGCGCGCGAGCAGGCCGACCGCGTGGCCATCTGCCACGAGATCGAGGGTCTCGGCGGCGAGCCCGCGATGGACCGCATCGCGGAGCTGAAGGTGCGGTGGGACGGCCTTCCGCCGATGCCGTCGGAGTACGCGGCCTCGCTCACGCGGCGCTTCCAGGACGCGTGCCGCGCGTTCGAGGATCGCGAGCGGCGGCGGATCCTGGCGCAGGCGGCCGTCGGCCGTCTCGAGACGCTCGCCACCGAGCTCGAACAGCTGATCGCCTCGACGCAGCCGCTCGAAGAGATTGTCGCCCGCTGGCGCGGCCTGCGGCGCGACGCGGACGTGCTGCGGGAGCACGTCGCCGCCAACCCCGACGCGGGCGCCCGGCTCGAGCAGGCGGTCGCGACGCTCGAGCAGAAAGAGCAGGAGCACCAGCAGCACAGGACGAAGGTCGAACAGGACAACCTGAAACGGCTGCAGCAGGTGGCGCGGCAGGTCGAGACGCTGGCGGCGGCCGAGCAGATCTCGCTGAAGGCTGGCGACCGCGCGCTGCGCGACATCAAGACCGCCATCGAGGATCGCGCGCCGCTGCCGTCGAAGAAGGACCGGCAGGAGCTGCAGGCGCGGCTCGAAGCCGCGCGCGCCACACTCGGGCCGCGCGTGCAGGAACTGCGCGATGCCGACGAGTGGCAGCGCTGGGCGAACCTGCAGGTGCAGGAAGAGCTCTGCAAGGAGATGGAGACGCTCAAGGCCGAGGAGAACCTCGACACGGCGAGCCGCCGGATGCGCGAGCTGCAGGCGCGCTGGAAGCAGGTGGCGCTCGCGCCGCGTGCCCAGGGCGAGGCGATGTGGCGGCGGTTCAAGACCTCGCAGGACGAGGTCTTCGGCCGGACGTCCGCGCACCTGGCGGCGCAGAACGAGGAGCGCGCGTCGAACCTCGTCGCCAAGCAGGCGTTGTGCGAGCGCGCCGAGGCGCTGGCGGACTCGACCGACTGGGTGAAGACGGCGGCGGAAATCCAGGGCCTGCAGGCCGACTGGAAAAAGATCGGCCCCGTCAGCCGCGGCCACGAGAAGGCCGTGTGGGAGCGCTTCCGCGCCGCGTGCGATCGCTTCTTCACGCGGCGGCAGGAGGATCTCAAGCACCGCAAGGAAGAGTGGGCGTCGAACCTCGCGAAGAAGGAAGCGCTCTGCGAGAAGGCGGAAGCGCTGGCCGATTCGACGGAGTGGGACAACGCCGCGTCGCAGCTGAAACGCCTGCAGGCGGAGTGGAAGACGGTCGGGCCGGTGCGGAAATCGAAGTCCGAGGCCGTGTGGCAGCGGTTCCGCGGCGCGTGCGATCGCTTCTTCGATCGCTACAAGCACCGCGACCAGGTGGCGCTGCAGCAGAAGGCCGCGGCGCGCGACCAGATCATCCGCGACCTGGAGGCGCTGGTGCCGCAGAACGGCAGCGTCGGCGACGCGCCGGAGAACCTCTACGCCACCGTGCACGACGCGCGGACCAAATGGCAGCACGCGCCGGAAGTGCCGCGGCAGGTCCAGCAGGATCTGGCGGCGCGCTACCACCAGGCGGTTGGACAGTTGATCGGGACGTGGCCGGGCGCGTTCGCCGGCACCGACCTCGATCCCGAGACGACGCGCAAGCGGATGGAACGGCTGCTCGCCAAGGTGGAAGAGCTGCTGCCCGTCGCGCAGGAGCGCGTGCAGAAGCGCCAGCTCACGCCGACCGAGCTGCTGGCCGAGAAGTGGCGCGAGCGGCTCGCGGCCAACACGATCGCGGGCAGCCGCGCGGCCGAGGAGACCGAGGAAATCCGCTGGCGCAACGCCGAGCAGGAGGTGCGGAGCGCGCAGTCGCAGTGGACGCGGCTCGGCCCCGTGCCGCCCGAGGTCGCGGGTCCGCTCAACGAGCGGTTCCAGCGCGCCGTCCGCCGGTTCTACGATTCACGACGGAAAGCGTCGTAGGTCAACTCCCAACTTCCAGGAGCCAACTCCCAAGGAGATTGCGTCGCGGCAATCTCCCTGGGCGTACACGCGAACGTCCCCACCGACACCTACGGCCGACACACCGGTCGCGTACTGAAAATCTCTGTGTCTCTGCGGCTCGTAATGCCAGCGGGGAGGGGAAGTTCTACCCTTCGAGGTAGGTGTAGCCGTGCAGACCGTCTTCGTAGAATCGGAGCAGGCGGCCCGCGCCCTCGTAGTCCATCCGCCCGGCGCGAACAGCCGTCTCGACATCCGTGCGCAGTTTGGACATCAAGGACTCCGCGTCGAACTCCACGTAGTCGAGCACTTCCTTGACCGTGTCGCCCTTGATCAGCGCGTCGAGCTTCGCGTTGCCGTGCTCGTCGAGCGAGACGTGCACCGCGTGCGTGTCGCCGAACAGGTTGTGCAGGTCGCCGAGGATTTCCTGGTAGGCGCCGACGAGGAACACCCCGAGGTAGTAGTCGTCGGCGTTCAGCGTGTGCAGTGGCAGCGTCTTCTTCACGTCGCGCCGGTCGACGAAGCGATCGAGCTTGCCGTCGGAGTCGCACGTGATGTCGCCGAGCACCGCGTGGTTCTGCGGCTTCTCGTTCAGCCGGTGGATCGGCATCACCGGGAACAGCTGCTTGATCGCCCAGCTGTCGGGAATCGACTGGAAGAGCGAGAAGTTGCAGAAATAGGTGTCCGACAGCTGCTCGTCCAGGTTCTGCAGGTCCTCCGGCACCTCGGCCATCGTCTGGACGATCTTCTGCAGCTTGGTGCAGATCGCCCAGAACAGGTTCTCGGCCATGCTGCGCTGGTCGAGCGGCAGGTAGCCGCCGTTGAAGAGGCTGAGCGCCATGTCGAGCGCCTGCTGCGCGTCGTGGAACGCCTCGAGCGCGTTTCTCGCGGTGACGTTGTTGTAGGTGTCGATGAGATCCGCGATCGGCTGCTCCCAGTCGGGGTTGGCCGCCGTCGGCACCTTTTCGTCGCCGAACCCGGAGACGCCGAGGACGTTGAAGACCAGCACGCTGTGATACGCGACGACCGCGCGGCCGCTTTCGGAGATGATGGTCGGATGCGGGATTCCCGCTTCGTCGCACACGGTCTGGATGTGATAGACGACGTCGTTGGCGTACTCCTGGAGCGTGTAGTTCATGCTCGACTCGAAGTTCGTCTGCGATCCGTCGTAGTCCACGCCCAGCCCGCCGCCGACGTCGATGTACTGGAGCCCGGCGCCCAGCTTCGCCAGCTCCGTATAGCAGCGCGCCGCCTCGTTGAGCGCCCCCTTGACGATGCGGATGTTCGTGATCTGGCTGCCAAGGTGGAAGTGCAGCAGCTTGAGGCAGTCCTCCATCCCGCGCGCCTTCAGCTCCTCGAGCCCGCGGACGATTTCGCTGACTGTCAAGCCGAATTTCGAGCGAAAGCCGCCTGACGACTGCCAGCGGCCGCTGCCGCGGGCCGCCAGCTTGACGCGCATCCCGATTTGCGGCCGCACGCCGATTTTCTGCGCGGCCTCGAGAATCAGGCCGAGTTCCGTGTATTTCTCGACCACCGGGATGATGTTGCGGCCGATCTTGTGCGCCAGCATCGCGGTCTCGATGAACTCGGCGTCCTTGAACCCGTTGCAGATGATCGGCGTCTCGTTGTCGGCGACGGCGACGACCGCGAGCAGCTCGGGCTTGGAACCGGCCTCGAGGCCGAAGCGGTACGGCCGCCCGAAGTCGAGCACCTCCTCGACGACCTGCCGCTGCTGATTCACCTTGATCGGATACACGCAGCTGTAGCCGCCCTGGTACTGGTGCTGCGTGATGGCGCCCTGAAACGCGGCGTGGATGTCGCCCAGCCGATGCTTGAGGATGTCGGTGAAGCGCACGAGCACGGGCAGGCTGATGCCGCGCAGCTGGAGCCGATCGATGAGTTCCTTGAGATCGATGCCGCGCGCCGGCTCCCTCGTCGGATGAACCTGGACGTGCCCCTCGCCGTTGACGGAAAAGTACCCGTTGCTCCAGCGCGGCACTTCATAGAGCTCGCTCGCGTCGTGCACGGTCCACGCGGTCGTCGACGAGGTGCTCGCGGCGAGCGGAGGCGGCACCGGCCGGCCGTTGGTCATCGTGCTCATCTGGCAGTTGATGATAAACGCTTTTCGCTCAATCTGATCGTAACTATTTGGTCACGTGCGCAAATTTCTTGGAGCGCGGCAGCGTCCACACTTATGCTCACGTGATGAGCGACCGCATGCCCGCGATCAAGGTCGTCATGATGCCGAAGGACACCAACGCGCACGGCACGATCTTCGGCGGCGTGATCCTCTCGAACATCGACCTCGCGTCGGGCGTCGAAGCGTTCAAGGTCGCTCCGCATCTCTACGTCACGAAGGCGATGCGCGAGGTCGAGTTCCACGAGCCCGTGTATACGGGCGACCTCGTCAGCTTTTTTCCGTCGCTGGTACGGGTCGGACGCACGTCGGTGACGATCCGCGTCGAGGTCGAGGCCGAGCGGTGGGGCTGGGACGCCGCCAAGCGCGGAATCGGGCGCGGTGAGAAGGTCAAGGTCACCGAGGCCGAAGTGATCCTCGTCGCGGTCGATGCGGAAGGACGCCCGGTGCCGATCCGCCAGGAGCCCGTGAAGGCATGAGGTGGGTCAGCAGCCGCGGCGCCTCGCCCGCGGTGCCGTTCATCGACGCGCTGTTTGCCGGCACCGCGCCTGACGGGGGCCTCTATATGCCCGAGCGGCTCGACCCGCTCTCGCCCGGGCAGCTGGATGCCATCCACGCGGCCAACGGCGACATCGTCGAAATCGGCACCATCGTCGGTTCGCACCTGCTGCGGGACGAGATCACGGCCGACGCCATGCGCGCGCTGGTGCGCGACGCGCTCGATTTCCCGATTCCGCTCGTCCAGGTGACCGACAGCATCTGGGCGCTGGAGCTCTTTCACGGCCCGACGCTGGCCTTCAAGGACGTCGGCGCGCGGACGCAGGCGCGGCTCCTTCATCACTTCACCGACGGGACGCCGCTGACGATCCTGGTCGCCACGTCGGGCGACACCGGCAGCGCCGTAGCCCAGGCTTTTCACGGCGTCCCCGACACGCGCGTCGTCGTGCTGTATCCCGAGGGGAAGGTCACCGACGTCCAGGAAGCGCAGATGGCCTCGCTCGGCGACAACATCGCCGCGGTGGCGGTGCACGGGACGTTCGACGATTGCCAGCGGCTGGTCAAGCAGGCGTTTGCTGACGACGACCTGCGGTCACATGTGTGGCTGACGCCCGCGAATTCGATCAACCTGGGCCGGCTGCTGCCGCAGGCTTTTTATTATTTCGTCGTCGCGAGCGTCGGTCCGCCTGACGGCGGTCCGGTGGTGTCGGTCCCCAGCGGCAATTTCGGCAACCTCACCGCCGGACTCATAGCGAAGAGGATCGGGTTGCCGGTGAAGCGGTTCGTCGCGGCCACCAACGTCAACGACGTCGTCCCCGAATACCTCCGCACCGGCGAGTACAAGCCACGCGCGTCCGTGCGCACGGTGGCCAATGCCATGGACGTCGGCGCGCCGAGCAATTTCGAGCGGATGCGCGCGATGTACGGCGACAGCTTCGAGTCGCTCCGCTGCGACATCGCCGGCGCCGCGTTCGACGATGCCGCGGTCGTGGCGGAGATCGGCGATGTCTATCGGCGGCACGGCTACCTGCTCGATCCGCACGGCGCCATCGCGTGGCTGGGCCTGCGCCAGTCGCTCTCGGCGGGGGAGCGAGGCGTGTTCCTCGCCACCGCTCACCCGGCGAAGTTCCGCGAGGTGGTCGAACCCGCGATCGGCAAGTCCATCCCGCTGCCGCCAGTGCTCGCGGACGCCATCAAGCGGCCGCGTCATGCCGAGCGGCTGGCCGTCGACTATCCGGCGCTCAAGAGCCTCCTTCTCGCACAGTCCAGATAGGGACTTCAACTTTTCACTTCGCACTTTCAACTTACTTTTCCACTTTTCCACTTCTTCCACTTTTCCACTTTTCCTCTCGCCACCGTAAGATCCGATGATGCCGACGCTGGACACCTTCCGACCTGAGCCGGGCTCCCTTCCGACGCGCGACGCGATCCCGCCCCGCTACCAGTGGGACCTGACGTCGATCTGCCAGAGCTGGGAGGAGTGGCAGGCGGGCTATAAGCAG
Organism: Vicinamibacterales bacterium; assembly: GCA_035571515.1. GTDB lineage: Bacteria > Acidobacteriota > Vicinamibacteria > Vicinamibacterales > UBA2999 > Gp6-AA40. The sequence continues at coordinate 29,425 of DATNCQ010000225.1, read as the reverse complement.
CTGGACGCGGCCATTGCGGCGTTCTCCTCCTTTCAGGGCACGCTCGCCACAGGGCCGGAGCAGCTGGTCGCCGCCTTCAGGGCGATGGACGAGATGGGCGCGCTCAGCTATCGGGTCTGGTACTACGCGTCGCTCCACTACGACGAGGACCAGCGGAACAACGAGATCAATGCGCGCCGGCAGCAGGTGCAGATCCTGTTCGCCAAGCAGCAGCAGGCGAGCTCCTGGTTCAACCCGGAAGTGCTGTCGATTCCGATCGAGACGGTTCGCGGCTGGTTCGACGCGAACACGGACCTGGCCCTCTATCGCTTTGCCATCGAAAGCCTGTTCCACGAGCAGGAGCACGTGCTCGACGAGCAGGGCGAGCGGCTGATGTCGTTCGCCGGGCGCTTCAACAGCGTGCCGTACGACAGCTACGCGGCGTTGACCACGGCGGACGTCAAGTACCCGTCGATCACCCTGACCAGCGGCAGCAAGGTGACGCTGACCTACGGCCAGTATCGCGCGCTGCTCGAGACCAATCGCAACCAGGACGACCGCGCGAACGCCTACCGGACGTTCCACCAGACGTTCGCGGACAACCAGAACACCTACGCCGCGCTCTACAACGGCGTCCTGCAGCGCGACTGGTTCCATGCCCGCGCGCGCGGCTACAAGACGACGCTGGACGGGGCGCTGCACGGCAACAACATCCCGACGTCGGTGGTCGAGAACCTGATCGCGGTGACGAAGGAGGGCGTCGCGCCGCTGCGGCGCTACCACCGGCTCCGCCGCCGCGTCCTCGGGTTGTCCACCTATCGCCTCTTCGACGTGTTCGTGCCGCTCGTGGAGCACACGGTGAAGTACCCCTACGACGACGTCGGGGCCTGGATCGTCGATTCGGTCTCGCCGCTCGGCGCGACGTACCAGCAGCACGTGAAGCGCGCGTTCGACGGCCGCTGGATCGACGTGTTCGAGAACAGCGGCAAGCGGAGCGGGGCCTACTCGGCGCCCGTCTACGGCGCCCATCCGTACATGCTGCTCAATTACAACGAGACGCTCGATGCGGTCTTCACGCTCGCGCACGAGATGGGCCACTCGATGCACACGCTGCTGTCGCACCAGACGCAGCCGTTCGTCTATGCGGGCTACACGATCTTCGTGGCGGAAGTGCCGTCGACGCTCAACGAGGCGCTCTTCCTCGACCTGATGCTCGAGCGCGCGCGCAGCCGCGACGAGCGCGTCGTGCTGCTGCAGCACGCCATCGACAGCATCGCCAGCACGTTCTACACGCAGGTCATGTTCGCCGATTACGAGCTGCAGGCGCATCGCCTCGTCGAGCAGGACCAGCCGGTCACCGCCGACGCGCTCAATGCGATCTACTCGTCGCTGCTCGACGCCTACTACGGCGACGTGATCGACAGGGAAGAGGTCTCGCGCGTGACGTGGGCACGCATCCCGCACTTCTTCAGCACGCCGTACTACGTCTATCAGTACGCGACCTGCTTCGCGTCGACCGCGCGGCTCATGCAGGGCATCCGATCGTCGGACCAGGGGCAGCGGGACGACGCGGTCAACCGCTATCTCACGCTGTTGAAGGCGGGCGGCAGCGACTACCCGATGAACCTGCTCGCGCGCGCCGGCGTCGATCTCAGTCAACCGGATACGGTGAGAGCCGTATCCGCGGAGCTCGACACGCTGGTCGGACGTCTCGAACAGGACCTGGGGTAAACGTCTCCCGCTGGTCGTAATCGTTTCAGGGGCAGGTGGCACCGGGAGGGGCCTAGGCGCCGGGACTTGCTACCTGTGGTATCATCCATCCGGATTAACGGATGGTTGAAATTCTCGAGCACATGTCGGCGTTGTCGGACCCGACGCGCTGCCGCATGCTGCTCATGCTCGAACGGCACGAACTGACCGTCTCGGAGCTCTGCTCCGTGCTGCAGATGCCGCAATCGAGCGTCAGCCGGCACCTCAAGACACTGGCCGACGACAACTGGATCACGTCGCGCCGCGATGCGACGAGCCGCTTCTACACGATGCCGCTCGACGATCTGGACTCCGCGGCCAGCCGCCTCTGGCCGCTCATCCGCGAACAGGTCGCGTCGACGACGGCGGCGGCCCACGACGAGCGGCGGCTTCGCGGCGTCCTCGAGCGCCGCCGCGTCAAGTCGCAGGCGTTCTTCGCCACCGCGGCCGGCAAGTGGGACCGGCTGCGCGAGGGCCTGTTCGGCGACACCTTCTATCTGTGGGCGGTGCTCGGCCTGATCGATCCGGCGCTGACCGTCGGCGACCTCGGATGCGGCACCGGGCAGCTGACGGAGACCGTTGCGCCCTACGTGCGGCGCGTCATCGCGGTCGACGGATCGACCGAGATGCTCGACGCCGCGCGTACGCGCCTGGCCGACTTCCGCAACGTCGATATCCGCCGCGGCGAGCTCGAGACGCTCCCGATCAAGGACGGCGAGCTCGATGCGGCGCTGCTGTCGCTCGTGCTGCATTACTCGCCGGACCCGGCGCGCACGCTGGCGGAGGTGGCGCGCGTCTGCCGTCCCGGCGCCAAGCTTCTCGTCGTCGACATGCTGCCGCATCACCACCAGGAGTATCAGCAGCAGATGGGCCACGTGTGGCTCGGGTTCTCGGACAAGCAGATCGTGAAGTTTCTGACCGCCGCAGGATTTGCGGACGCGCGCGTGCGTGCCCTGCCGGTCGATCCCGCGGCGAAGGGTCCGGCGCTCTTCGCGGCTATTGCAACACGCGCATAACGATGCGTACGTAGGGGCCCGCTTCAGGCGGCCCGGAGGAGAAATAGATGGCTACGGTTCTATTCGAGAAGATGCACGCGTTCGAAGCGGCGGCCAAGGCCGCGCGTCCGCCCTACAAGGTCGCGAACCTCGAGCTCGCCGACTGGGGACGCAAGGAGATTCGCCTCGCCGAGCACGAGATGCCCGGCCTGATGGCGCTGCGCCAGCGGCACGCGGGGAAGAAGCCGCTCGCCGGCGCGCGCATCATGGGCAGCCTCCACATGACGATCCAGACCGCGGTGCTGATCGAGACGCTCACCGAGCTCGGCGCCGACGTCCGCTGGGTGTCGTGCAACATCTTCTCGACGCAGGATCACGCGGCCGCCGCCGTCGTCGTCGGCCGCACGGAGACCGGCGGCACGCCGGAGTCGCCGAAGGGGACGCCCGTGTTCGCGTGGAAGGGCGAGACGCTCGACGAGTACTGGTGGTGCACGGTCGAAGCGCTCGTGTGGCCCGACGGCGCCGGGCCGACGCTCATCGTCGACGACGGCGGCGACGCGACGCTGTTCGTCCACAAGGCCGCCGAGTTCGAGAAGGCAGGCCAGGTGCCGGCGTTCAACCCGGACCGCGAGCCCGAGGAGTGGGGCGTCATCCTCAACGCGATCTCGCGTGAGCTGAAGTCCAACCCGGGACGCTGGACCAGCGTCGCGAAGGGCATCCGCGGCGTCAGCGAGGAGACGACGACGGGCGTCCATCGTCTCTATCAGATGATGGAAGCGGGCACGCTGCTGTTCCCGGCGATCAACGTCAACGACTCGGTGACCAAGAGCAAGTTCGACAACATCTACGGCTGCCGCCACTCGCTGCCCGACGGCCTCGCGCGCGCGACCGACGTGATGCTCGGCGGCAAGGTGGCCGTCGTGATGGGGTACGGCGAGGTCGGCAAGGGATGCGCGCAGGCGCTGCGCGGGCAGGGATGCCGCGTGATCGTCACCGAGATCGATCCCATCTGCGCGCTGCAGGCGGCGATGGAAGGCTTCGAGGTGAAGACGCTCGAAGACGCCGTCACCACCGCCGACATCTTCATCACCGCGACGGGCAACCTGAACATCATCACCGTCGACCACATGCAGCGGATGAAGGACAAGGCGATCGTCGGCAACATCGGCCACTTCGACAACGAGATCGACATGGCCGGCCTGAAGAAGCAGAAGGGCATCCAGCGGATCAACATCAAGCCGCAGTACGACGAGTGGAGGTTCGCGGACGGTCACAGCGTGCTCGTCCTCGCGGAGGGGCGGCTGCTGAACCTCGGCTGCGCGACCGGTCATCCGAGCTTCGTGATGTCGGCGTCGTTCACCAACCAGGTGCTCGCGCAGCTCGAGCTCAATGCGAACGCCGAGAAGTACGGCAAGACGGTGACGATGCTGCCCAAGGCACTCGACGAGGAGGTCGCGCGGCTGCATCTCGAGCACCTCGGCGTCAAGCTGACGAAGCTGACGCCCGAGCAGGCCGACTACATCGGCGTCCCACCGGAAGGGCCGTACAAGCCGAATCACTACCGCTACTAGCTGGTTGCTGGTTGGTGGTTAGTGGTTGGTGGTTGGCGGTTGGCGTAGAGGCGGACCTTCAGGTCCGCCTCCGCGTCGGGCCTTCGACTCGGTGACCTACCGTTACAGATCGGACGTGCTCGCGCGTCTGGAAACGCACGGCATCCGGCCGCATCCGACCACGCGGCCGGAGCTCGTGCGCGAGTTCGTGAACGACCTCTATCGCTACGAGATTCGCCAGCTGCGCGACCGCCTGCTGCGCGGCGAGTTTCCCAAACATACCTATCTCGATCGCGTCGTCACGCTGCGCAACAAGTATTCCGTGCTGGCCCTCCGGCCAGCGGAGTTTGTCGAGTAAGCAACTGCCTGTAACCTAATACCCGCCATGCGCACTGTGTCCATGCGCTCGAAATTGCCCGGCACCGGCGTGACGATCTTCACGACGATGTCGCGGCTCGCGCTGGAGCACGGCGCGATCAACCTGTCGCAGGGGTTTCCGGACTTCAACTGCGCGCCGGAGCTGATCGACGCCGTCACCCGCTACATGCGCGAGGGCTACAACCAGTACGCCCCGATGCCCGGCGTCATCCCGCTGCGCGAGGCGCTGGCGATGAAGATCGAGCGCCTCTACGGGCACAAGTACGATCCCGTCACCGAGATCACCGTCACCTCGGGCGCGACCGAAGCGCTGTTCGCGGCGCTCACCGCGCTCGTGCATCCGGGCGACGAGGTGCTGCTGTTCCAGCCCGCCTACGATTCGTACGTTCCCGCCATCCAGCTGAGTGGCGGCACGCCGACGTTCGTCACGCTTCACCCGCCCGACTACCAGATCGACTGGGACGCGGCGCGGCGCGCGATCACTCCCCGCACGCGCGCCATCGTGCTGAACTCGCCGCACAACCCGACCGGCATGACGCTCTCGGCCGACGACCTGCGCGAGTTGGCGCGGCTGCTCGAGCACACCGACGCGTTCGTCGTCTCCGACGAAGCCTACGAGCACATCGTCTTCGACGGCGCGCGCCACGAGAGCCTGTCGCGCGACCCGGCGATCGCCGAACGGGCGATCGTCATCGGTTCGTTCGCGAAGACGTTTACCACCACGGGCTGGAAAGTGGGATGGGCCGCGGCGCCGAAAGCGTTGAGCGCCGAAGTGCAGAGCATCCACCAGTGGGTCACCTTCGCCGTCAACGGCGCGATCCAGATGGCTTACGCCGAGATGCTGCGCGCCGACCCCGAGCGGCGCAGCGTCGCCGAGTTCTATCAGCGCAAGCGCGACCTGTTTCTCTCGCTGATCGCCGGCTCCCGGTTCCGTCCGCTGCCGTGCCGCGGCACGTTCTACCAGATGGTCGACTACTCGGCGATCACGTCACGGCCCGACACCGAGGTGGCGATGTGGCTGCTCGAGGAGCATGGCGTCGCCTCCATTCCGCCCTCGTCTTTCCTCAGCGGCGTGCAATCGGGGCCGTTGCTGCGGCTCTGTTTCGCCAAGCGCGACGAGACGCTCGAGCGTGCCGCGGAGCGCCTCGTCAAGGTATGACGTTCGCGGCGCGCACGGTCGCCGCCGCGCTGCTGCTCCAGGCCGCAACCCCGAGGGACTCGCGTCCACTTCCCGATCCGCAGCCGTTCTTCGACGCCGTTCGCGCCAACCTCGCGCGGTCCCAGGACGAACAGAACCGTTTCGCCTACAAGGAGCGGCGCACGGACCTCGACTTCAATCCGTTCGGGCGTCTCGGCACCGGCAACACGCGCGTCATCGGCGTGATGCCGATCGAGGGAGGCGCGGCGATTACCCGGCAGTTGCTCGAACGTGACGGCAAGCCGGTCCCCGACAGCGTGCCCACACGGCGCGAGGTGCGCCGCTCCGAGCGCGGCAGATCGGTGGTCGAGGACGTCGCGGCGATGCTGGACGTGGCGATCGCCCGCCGCGACGTGCTCGACGGCCGCGACACCATCGTCGTCACGTTCACGCCGAAGCGCGACGCGAAGCCGCGGACGCGCGAGGGCCGGCTCGCGCGCGGCTTCGCCGGCCAGATCTGGATCGACGAGCAGGCGAGGGAGGTGGCGAGGGTGACCGCGACCGCAATCGACGATCTCTCGTTCGGCTACGGCGTGCTCGGACGATTGAACGAGGGGGCCACCGTGACCGTGCGGCGGCAACCGATCGACGCCAACCTCTGGCTGCCGGTGTCGATTCGGTTCAATGGGGAAGGACGGGCGCTGCTCTTCAGGAAGCTGACGATCAACTTCGCGCTCGACTGGTTCGATTACCGGCGAGTGCTGTAATCCTTATTCTTCCGTATCGGTTTCTTCCGTATCGGTATCTGCGTCCGCCTTCTTCTCGTCCACTTCGTCGTCGGGCTCGCTCGTCGCGACGTTGTCGACTTCGACCGAATCGTCGTCTTCCAGGTCGTCCACGGCGTAGATGCGGCCGCCCGAGCGCTCCTTGATCGGTCCTCGCGGTTTGTGTTCCTGCTGGGAGCTCTTCTTGCCGCGCAGGCGCTTGGGCGGCGCGGGTGGACCAAAATTCGCGGAGCGATCGCGTGCGCCGCCAGGGCCGCCCGGCCGCGGGCCGCCAAAGCCGCCGCCTCCGCCGCCACCAAAGCCGCCGGGCCGCGGTCCACCGAACCCGCCGCCCCCGGGCCGCGGCCCGCCGAAGCCGCCGCCTGGACGAGGCCCGCCGAAGCCGCCACCGGGAGGACGCGGGCCCGGCGGACGATCTTCGCGCGCGCGCGCCTCGCTGACCGCCAGGTTGCGCCCCATGAACGGCTGCGCGTTGAACTTCTCGATGACCTGCTCCGCGACGGGCCGCTCGGCGAACTCCACGAATGCAAAGCCACGCGGCCGTCCGGTTTCCCGGTCGACAGGCATGACCACATGCGTCGGCTCGGCGATAGGCCTGAAGTGAGCTCGGAGATCCTGTTCGGATGCCCCGTAGGGAAGGTTCCCTATGAAGAGACGGACAGCCACAGCCTTTTGGTTGAACCGGACAGATTCTATCTCAGGCTTGCGGCAAACGCCGAATAAGGTGTGAGCGTCCTCCGCTGGAAGGCTTCCGCCAGCGGGACGCCGCGCGCGATGTCCTGCAGGAGGGCGACGACGCCTGCTCCGCCGATCTCGTCGAACAGGCGCCGCGCCGCGTCCGCGCTTTCCGCATACGCCGCCCGTGCCTGGTTGTCCGTCAGTTTTTCGAAACTGCCGGCGAGCTCGTCGAGCGGAATGCGCTCGGCCGATGCCGACAGTGTCGTGGCGGCCCATTCGGTGCCGTCAGGCTCGAACAACACCGCCAGCCCCTCGTTGAGCCACGTCGGGACGCCGCGAGGGGCAATTGCACGAATCATCGCGTGCGTCAGCTCGTGCGTCAGCACCCGCTCGAGCTCGCCGGGCTTCTGGTCGAGCGCGCCGCGCATCGGGATGCGGATGCGTCCGTCGTAAGCGGCCGCGGCCCATGACGGCGTCCGCGTCGTGTCGCGGAATTGCTCCTCCGTGTAGAGAACCACCGTGATGACGTGGTCGGGAAATGTGTAGAGCGCGGTGCCCACCCGCCAGTACGCCGCCTCGAGGATGTCCACGGCGCGGCGCGCCAACTCGTCGTCGGCCGGGCCCTCGAACAGCACGGTGAAGTGTGCGCTCTGCGACTGGAAGAAGCCCTTCTCGGCAGACGGCTCGTCGCGCAGCCGCGCGAGACGCGCCAGCAGCGTCTTGTTCTCCGGCGCGTACTTGCGCGCCGCCTCGTAGACGGCAATGGCGCCCTGCAGATCGCTCTGCTTGTAGAGGAGATCACCGAGCACGAGCGACGCGGGCGTGAAGTTCGGGGCGAGCCTGAGGGCCTGCTCGAACGACTCCCGTGCCTTCGCGGTATCGCCGAGCAGCTGGGCTGCCAGGCCGGCGCCAAGGTGAAGCGAGGGGTTGCGAGGCTCGGCGCGAAGCGCGTCGGCAAACACGACGGCCGCGTCCTCGTTCCTGCCCTCGCGAATAGCATCCCAGCCATCGCGCCCGGCGACCGCCTGCGCGAATGCCACAGTGGATATCGCCATCGCGCACGCGACGGCGGCGAAAAGCCTCATGCGCACCCATGGTAAACCGTTTGCACCTCGACGTGCCGGAGGGGGATCCATGAAAGCACCTCAGCTCTTTTGCGGCGTTCTTGCGCTTGCGCTCGGCGCCGGCGGCTGTCACCGCCAGGCGTCAGAGGCGGACGTGAAGCAGACCGCGAGCGACGCTGCGGCCAAGATCAAGGTCGAAGGCGCGCAGGCGCGCGACCAGCTTGCCGACGTATGGCTCAGTACGAAAATTCACTCGAAGTTCGTCGGCGACCGCGACATCGACGCGAAAGATGTCAGCGTGTCGACGAAGGACGGGGTGGTGACGCTGAAGGGCCGCGTGCTCAACGAGCCGATGCGGCAGCTCGCGCTCGCGATTGCGAAGGACACCGACGGCGTGAAGCAGGTCGTCAACCAGCTCGACGTCGAAATCGCGGGTCCGCTCGCGCCCGCGCGCGCGCAGAACGGCGCGACGCCGGGCGCCGTGGCGACCACCGGCTCGTCCTCGTCTACCGCCGCCGGTGCCGACGACGGGCGGATCATGTCGAGCATCCAGTCGAAATACTTCATCAGCGATCGCCTGAAGGGACGTCACGTGAACGTGACGAGCAGCGGCGGCGTTGTCACGCTGAACGGCGAGGTCGCCGATGACACCGAGCGCGCCGAAGCGTTGCTGCTGGCGCGCACGACCGACGGCGTCACGCGTGTCGAGGACAGCTTGACCGTGACCGCCGCATCGCCTGCCGCCACCGCCGCATCGCCCGCTGCCGCCGCCGCGTCGCCGGCATCGCCCGCAGTCGCGGACGGCGACGACTCGCTCGGCACGCGCGTGAAGACGCAGCTGTCGTCCGACGCGCAGGTGAAAGGCGCGGCCATCGACGTCACCGCGAAGAACGGCGTCGTCCTGCTGCAGGGCACCGTGCCGTCGACCGCCGCGAAGCAGCACGCGCTCACGGTTGCGCGCGGAACCGATGGCGTGACGCAGGTGGTCGATCGGCTTCACGTCGGGAAGAGCTCAAAATAGTGGCGATCATGCTGGACCCGGCGTGGCGCGAGCGGAGCCCGGATCGGATGCCGGACGGGCTCTGGCATGCCGCGCTCGACCGTGTTCGCGCCGAGTTCGACGAGATGCCGTGCCTGCGCGTCACGCTTCCCGAGGCACGGCGTCTCTTCGGCCTGCCTGATCAGGCCGCGACGTGGGTGCTGTGGCATCTCACGAACGAAGGGTTTCTCGATCAGACAGAGCGCGGCGAGTACTTCCGCCGCGCTGCCAATCTCTGACGCGGCAAGGCATCAGGTCGACGGTGGTGTGCGAAACAGTGTCCGTACGTCGCCCGCTGCCGTCGGCCTGACCCGCTCGATCAATCCCACCGCCGCGGCGGCCCGGCCAATCACATCCTCCGCGCTCATGCCGGCTCCTCTCAGCTCGCGCACGCCCGTGTCGCCGGCGCTCTTGCTCAATTTCTCGCCGTTCGGTTTCAAGACCAGCGGGTGATGCACGTAGGCTGGAGAAGCCGCCGCGCCGAGCATCCGGCGGAGCTGCAGCTGGCGGACGGTCGACGGCAGGAGATCGTCGCCGCGGATGATGTGCGTGATGCGCTGATCGATGTCGTCGACCGTGACCGCGAAGTGATACGTCCAGTTTCGATCGCGATCGCGCAGCAGCAGGTCGCCGCCGTCGTCCATCTGCACGCGCAGCCCGCACCCGGGCCCTTCAACCAGGCCGCGCGACCGGCAGAAGCCGTCGTACTGCTCGCCGGCGATACGCTTGCGCGAGCAGTCGCAGACATACACGTGGTGGGTCCGGCGAAGGCGCTCGAGTGCGTCGCGGTAGATGTCGTTCCGGTCGCTCTGGCGTACCAGCGGGTGCAGCCCTTCGTCCGGTGTGAAGCCAAGCCACGCGAGATCGTCGAGGATGCTCGCCTCGTACTCGGGCCGGCAGCGGATGCGGTCGTGATCCTCCATCCGCAGCAGCACGCGGCCGCCCGCCGCGCCCGCCAGTCCCCAGACGTAGATCGCGTTGACCACGTGACCGAGGTGCAGGTGGCCGGTTGGCGACGGCGCGTACCGCGTCAGCATCGGGAAAAAACCTGGTTTAATTTTCGACTCGTCGTCGCCGAAAATTGAACCGGGTTTCATGTCCATCCCCTGGCTCGGATTGCGCGATCCGTTCCCGCCGGTCGAACAGGCGCTCGTCGAGCCCAACGGGCTCCTCGCCGCCGGCGGCGACCTGTCGCCGGAACGGCTGCTCGACGCCTACGCGCGCGGGATTTTCCCGTGGTTCAACGAAGAGGATCCTGTCCTCTGGTGGAGCCCCGACCCGCGCATGGTGCTCTTTCCGGCGGAACTGCACGTCTCGCGGTCGCTGCGCCGCGCGATCCGCTCCGGCCAGTTTGCGGTGACGCTCGACCGCGCGTTCGACGGGGTGGTCGAGGGGTGCGCCGCGCCGCGCGCCCACCAGGACGGGACGTGGATCACCGGCGACATGATGCTCGCCTACGCGCGGCTGGCGCAGCTCGGCTATGCGCACTCGGTGGAGGCCTGGGACGACGGCGAGCTCGTCGGCGGCCTGTACGGCGTCGCGCTTGGACGCGTGTTCTATGGCGAGTCGATGTTCAGCCGGCGCCGCGATGCGTCGAAGGTAGCGCTCGCCTACCTGGCGCGTCAGCTGGAGCGCTGGAAGTTCGTCCTCATCGACTGCCAGATGGCCACCGGGCACCTGGCCTCGCTCGGCGCGCGCGAGATTCCGCGCGACGACTTCCTGCGCGGCGTGCGCGCAGGCACGGCGCAGCCTGGCGTCACGCTACCGTGGCAGATCGAGCCCGATCTGATGAACGGCCTGTAAAATGAAATTGTCCGGCGGGTCCGCCTTCGGGGCGGCCCCGGTCCTCGGCGGGACCCGCCCTACCTACGAATGGCCGATCCGTTATCGAACGAATCCACGCTGACCGAGCAGCGCCAGGAGCGGAAGCTCCAGCGCCCGCGCCTCTGGCGCGTCCTCCTGCACAATGACGACTACACCACGCAGGACTTCGTCGTCTGGATTCTCGAAACGATCTTTCACAAGGCGCGCGGCGAGGCGTTCGCGATCATGATGAGCGTGCACCAGTCGGGGCTGGGGCTGGCGGGCGTGTATACGCACGACATCGCCGAGACGAAGGTGAAGGCGACCAAGCAGCTGGCGGAGGAGCACGAGTTTCCGCTGCTCGTGACGATGGAACCGGAATCCGAGAGCAAAGAGTCTTAAGTAGGGCGGGTCCCGCGGCGCGAGACATGTCAGCGCGACGCGGTCCCCGCCGGAGCACCCATGAGCAAACCTCCCGTTCCCTTCGCGCCCGAAACGCTCGAGACCATTCAGCGGGCGTTTCGGCTGGCGACCGACCGCCGCCACGACACGGTCGGCCTGGAGCACCTGCTGCGCGCCATCACGGAGGAGCCGCAGGCGCGCGCGCTGCTGGCGACCTGCGGCGTGAACCTCGACGCGCTCCGCAAGCAGGTGGACGAGGTGCTCGTCAAGGCATTCACGCCGGTCCCGGCGACGACCGCGGTCGAACCGGAGCCGTCGGTGGCCTTCGACCGCGTCGTCCAGCAGGCGGTCGTGCACGCGGCGGTGTCGAGCGCGAAGCAGGTCGACACGGGGAGCCTCCTCGTCTTCATGCTGCAGGAGGAGGAAAGCCACGCCGCCTTCTTCCTCCAGAACCAGGGGCTCGATCGGCTGACGCTGCTGCGCGTGATCTCGCACGGCGGCCGCGGTCGGCCCGCGCCGCACGACGGGGAGGCCGGGCCGTCCGGCCCGCCCTCCACCGATCCGCTCGAGGCGTACGCGACGGACCTCGTCGCCCGCGCCGCCGCCGGACAGATCGACCCGCTCATCGGCCGCGCGCTCGAGCTCGAGCGAATGATCCAGGTGCTCTGCCGGCGGCGGAAGAACAACCCGCTCCTCGTCGGGGAGCCGGGTGTGGGCAAGACCGCGCTGGCCGAAGGCCTGGCGCTGCGCATCCAAGAGGGCCAGGTCCCCGAACCGCTGCGCAGCTCGAAGGTCTACGCGCTGGACCTCGGCGCGCTGCTCGCCGGCACCAGGTATCGCGGCGACTTCGAGGAGCGCGTCAAGCAGGTGCTCGAGCGCCTGGAGAAGGAACCGAACGCCATCCTGTTCATCGACGAGATTCACTCGCTGGTGGGCGCGGGCGCCGCGTCGGGCGGAGCGATGGACGCCGGCAACCTGCTGAAGCCCGCGCTGGCCAACGGGTCGCTGCGCTGCATCGGCTCGACGACGTTCAACGACGTCAAGCAGTCGTTCGATCGCGATCGCGCGCTGTCGCGCCGGTTCCAGAAGATCGACGTGCTCGAGCCGTCGGAGGAGGAAACGATCGACATCCTCAAGGGCCTCAGGCCGCACTACGAGGCGCATCACGGCGTCCGCTACACCGACGAGGCCGTTGCCGCCGCCGTGGCGCTGTCGGCCAAGCACCTCAAGGACCTCCACCTGCCCGACAAGGCGATTGACGTGCTCGACGAAGTCGGCGCCGCGCAGAAGCTCCTGCCGCCGGACCAGCGCGTCGCCGCGATCGGGCCGGCGCAGATCGAACAGATCGTCGCGCGGATGGCGCGCGTGCCCGTCCAGGCCGTGTCGAGCGACGACCGCGCCGCGCTGGCGACGCTCGACGCGCAGCTGAAGCTGGTGATCTTCGGCCAGGAGGGGGCCATCGACGAGGTCGCCTCCGCCATCAAGCTGTCGCGCTCGGGGCTGCGATCGCCCGACAAGCCGATCGGCAACTTCCTGTTCGCGGGGCCCACCGGCGTCGGCAAGACCGAGCTCGCACGGCAGCTGGCGCGCATCCTCGGCATCGATTTCATCCGCTACGACATGTCGGAGTACATGGAGAAGCACGCCGTCTCACGGCTGATTGGCGCGCCTCCGGGCTACATCGGCTACGAGGAGGGCGGCCTGCTCATCGACGCGATCCGCAAGTCGCCGCACGCGGTGCTGTTGCTGGACGAGGTCGAGAAGGCGCATCCCGACATGGTCAGCATCCTGCTCCAGGTGATGGACCACGCGACGCTGACCGATTCGCACGGGCGCAAGGCCGACTTCCGCCACGTCATCCTCATCATGACGACCAACGCCGGCGCACGCGATCTCTCGGATCGCCGCCTTGGTTTCGCGGAGGCGGGCACGGGCGTCTCCTCGCGCGGCGCGCTGGAGAAGATGTTCACGCCCGAGTTCCGCAACCGCCTCGACGCCATCGTCCACTTCAACGCGCTGGGCCCGGCACAGATCGAGCGCGTGGTGGACAAGCAGATCGACGAGCTGCGCGCGATGGTGTCGGCCAAGGGCGTCACCATCGAGCTCGATCCGCTCGCGCGGGCGTGGCTGGCGGCCTCGGGTTTCGACCGGGCATTCGGCGCTCGGCCGATGGCGCGGCTCATCGAGCGCAAGGTGAAGAAGCCGCTCTCCGAGGCGATGCTGTTCGGGTCGCTTGCGGAGGGCGGCGCCGCTCGGATCGTGGTCGAGGGCGACGACGTGAAGGTCGTGGCAACGACGACGAACGACCAACGACCAACGACGAACGACCACCGACCACCGACCACCGACTGACGACCAGATGTCCCTGGCCGATATCCGGCGCGAGTACCTCGGGGAGCCGCTGAGCGAGACCAACTGCGAGGCCGACCCCTTGCGGCAGTTCGCCCGCTGGTTCGACCAGGTGCGGGAGCTCGAATCGGATCCTACCGCGATGGCGCTCGCCACCGCCTCTCCGGACGGCCGCCCATCGGTCCGCACCGTGCTCCTCAAGGGCGTGGACGAGCGCGGCTTCGTCTTCTACACGAACTACGGGAGCCGGAAGGCGCGCGAGATGGAGGCGACGGGCCGCGCGAGCCTCCTGTTCTTCTGGCGTTCCGTCGAGCGCCAGGTGCGGATCGACGGGATGGTCGTGCGCGTCAGCGCGGTCGAATCGGACGCGTACTTCGACACGCGGCCGCTCGACAGCCGGCTGAGCGTCTACGCGTCGCGGCAAAGCGAAGCGCTCGGCAGCCGCGAGGTGCTCGAGGACGCGTTCGAGCGCGTCAAGCGCCGCTTCGGCGACGGACCTGTGCCGCGTCCCGACTGGTGGGGCGGCTATCGCGTCGTCCCCGACGAGCTCGAATTCTGGCAGGGGCGCACCAGCCGCCTGCACGATAGACTTCGCTATGTGAAGAACGTTGATGGAAGCTGGCGGCGCGAGCGATTAGCCCCGTAGCCACCGTGGGGCGGGTCCCGCCGAGGCTCGTGCCCGACGGAGGCGGACCCGCCGGAGACGACATGCGATACCTCGTCACCGCACGGCTCAAGCAGGGACAGCGCGACGCGCTGCGACGCGCCATCGATGACGGATCGCTCGGCGACGGTTCCATCGCGGGCGGTGAATACCTGCGCGACATGGCGCACGCGCGCGCGCTCGCCGACGGCCGCGTCAAGTGGGTCGAGACCTGCTTCTGCGCGACGCCGCTGCAGGAAGAGCGGCCGTACTGGGAGGAGTTCTTCGAGTTCGACTCCATCAAGGACGCGCACGCACGAAGCACGTGCCGCGACGAGAACGGCACCGAGCCGTGGGCGTGCTGCGGCTGCGACTGCACGAAGCGGCTCGAGGGCTGGCTGCGCAAACAGGGCACTCCGTTCAAGCCGTAACGAACCCCGAACTCCGAACCGGACCTGAACACGAACGGAGCACCCAGAACGCAGAAGCGTGAACCACCCGGTTCCGTGATAGTGTTCGCTTCGCACGGCGGCGTAGTGCTGCCGTTTCCGGATTCCCGGCATGGCGCCCGGGGCAGGCAAGGCAATGAACCAACGACCATCCTTCCGCATCTTCGAGGCGGCGTCCGCCGCCGCGCGGCTCGATGCCGCGTCAACCTTCGTCAGGCAGTTTCCCGCACATCATCCGATCACCTTGGTCTCCGCCACGCGCGGGGCGGCCGATGACTTCGCGCGAACCATCGCCGTCGAGCGCGGCGCGACGCTCGGCCTCGCGCGCCTGAGCCTCACGCAGCTCGCGGCGAGGGCCGCGGTGGTCGCGCTCGCGGCGGATGGCCGGACGCCGAGCAGCGGTCTCGGCGCGGAGGCCGTCGCCGCGCGGGCCGTCTTCACCGCGACGCGCGACGGCTCGCTGCGCTATTTCGGCCCCGTCGCCGCCCTGCCCGGCTTTCCTCGCGCGCTGTCGCGCACGCTGCAGGAGCTGCGGCTCGCGGGCATCACGACCGACGCCGTGCGCGGCGCCGGCCCGGCACGAGCCGACCTGGCCGTCCTCCTCACCCGCTTCGACGAGTCCTTCGCCGCTGTCGCGGCCGCCGATCGTGCCGACCTGCTGCACACCGCGGCGCGGCTGCTCGGCGAGCGCCCCGTGCGGGGCGCGGTGCTGCTGCTCGATGTCGCCGTCAACGACGCCGCGGAGGCCGCGTTGATAGCGGCGCTGGCGCATGGCGCGGACGCGGTCCTTGCCACGGTGCCGCGCGGCGATCGCCACTCGAGCGCGCGTTTCGCCCGGATGGGCGCGACCGTCGAGCGCGCCGACGAGCGTGGCACGAACGATCTCGCGTCGCTGCGGCGTTTCCTCTTCGAGACCGGGCATCAGCCGCCGGAGCGCACGCCCGACGGTTCGCTCGAGCTCTTTTCGGCGCCGGGCGAAGGGCGCGAGTGCGTCGAGATTGCGCGCCGCATCCTGACGGAAGCGCGGCGCGGGGTTCGTTTCGACGAGATCGCCATCTTCGTCCGCTCGCCACAGAGCTACTTCGGCCTGCTCGAACACGCGCTGCGGCGGGCGGAAATCCCGGCCTGGTTCGACCGTGGCACGCGGCGGCCGCATCCCGCGGGACGCGCGTTCCTCGCGTTGCTCGCCTGCGGCGCCGAGCATCTCTCCGCCGCGCGCTTCGCGGAGTACCTCTCGCTCGGCCAGGTCCCGCAGCTCGATGCCGCGCAGGCGCAGGGACCCGGCGGGTGGTCGGCTTCGCGCGACGAGGCGCTGGGGGGCGCTTTCGCCGGAGGGGATCCGGCAGCCGGGGCCGGGGATCCGCAAGACGAGGAATCGCTCGAACCGGAGACCGACGCTGGCGAGCGGGCGGTCGTGGCAGGCACGCTTCGCGCGCCGTGGCGCTGGGAGCGGCTGCTCTCCGACGCGGTCGTCATCGGGCAGGATGCGCCGCGCTGGCAGCGGCGTCTCGACGGCCATCTGCGTGAGCTGCAGCTGCAGATCGACGAGCTCGATCGTCAGGAAGGCAGGGGCAGCACCAGGGCGCAGTCGCTCGAGCTGGTGCGCAGCCAGTGCGAGCATCTCAAGGCGTTCGCGCTCCCGATTGTCAACGAGCTTGCGGCGTGGCCGCCGCGGGCGACGTGGGGCGAATGGATCGATCGCTTCGAGCGCCTCGCGCCGCGCGTCCTCCGGATGCCGGCCTACGTGCTCCGCGTGCTCGCGGACCTGCGCCCGATGGCGGAGGTCGGCCCCGTGGACCTCGACGAGGCACGCCGCGTCCTCGCCGATCGCCTGTTGACGCTCGATACCGATCCGCCAGCGCGCCGGTTCGGCCGTATTTTCGTCGGCACCCCGAACCACGCGCGCGGCCGCGCGTTCCGGGTCGCGTTCGTCCCCGGCCTCGCCGAGCGGATGTTCCCGCAGAAGCCGCGCGAGGATCCGCTCCTGCTCGACGACCGCCGGCGCGAGCTCGGCGACGCGCTGATCACGCAGGACGATCGCCTGGAATCCGAGCGGCTGCTCCTGCAGATCGCCGCCGGCGCGGCATCGGAGCGGCTCTACGTCTCATATCCGCGCATCGAGCTCACCGAATCGCGCGCCCGGGTCCCGTCGTTTTACGCCCTGGACATGATGCGCGCGGTCACTGGCAAGGTCCCCGATCACGAGACGCTGGAGGAGAGCGCCCGCGCGGTGGGAAACGCCACGCTCGCCTGGCCGGCGCCGGAGCGCTCGGACGAGGCAATCGACGACCAGGAGCACGACCTGGCGGTGCTGCGCGGCCTGCTGCGCGAGAAGGACGGGGCCGCCGTCAAAGGTCACGCGCACTATCTGCTCGGATTGAACGAGTGCCTGCGGCGCTCGGTCGTCGATCGATGGGCGCGCGGCCGGACCCGCTGGTACCCGAACGACGGCTTGATCGGAGTCTCTCCCGCGACCGCGCCCGCGCTGGCCGCGGCGCGAATGACCGCGCGGTCGTATTCGCTATCAGCGCTCCAGAAGTTCACCGCCTGTCCGTATCAGTTCGTCCTCTCCGCGTTGTACCGGCTCGAGCCGCTCGCGGCGCCGGAACCGCTGCAGCGGATGGACCCGCTGACGCGCGGCAGCATCTTTCACGACATCCAGGCGCGCTTTTTCAGGGTGCTGCAGTCGCGCGGGGGACTGCCCGTCACGGCGGCGAACGTGGACGCGGCGCGGGCGGTTCTCGAGCAGACGCTCGAAGAGGTGACGACGCGCGAGCACGAGACGCTCGCGCCCGCAGTGGAGCGGGTGTGGGCCGACGAAGTCGCGTCCATCCGGCGCGACCTGGTGGCGTGGCTCCATTACCTCGTTCGCGATGGCGAGGAGTGGGAACCGGCACGTTTCGAGTTCGCCTTCGGCCGCGTGCCGGGGCTTCGCGACGCGACGAGCCTCGGGGAGGACGTCGTGCTCGACGGCGGGTTCCGGCTGCGCGGCGCCATCGACCTGATCGAGACGCATCGTCAGACGAAGGTGCTGCGTGTCACCGACCACAAGACCGGCCGCAAGCCGGACAAGATCGAGAAGACGATTATCGGCGGCGGCGCCGTCCTGCAGCCGGTGCTGTACGCGATGGTCGTGGAACGGGCGCTGAACACGCCGGTCAGCTGCGGCCGGCTGTTCTACTGCACCGCTGCCGGCAGCTTCTTCGAGCATCCCATCCCGCTCAACGAGACGACACGCAGCGCCGGCCTCGAGGTCCTGCGCGTGATCGACCGCGCCATCGAGAGCGGGTTCCTCGCCGCCTCGCCCGCCGAGGAGGCGTGCGACCGGTGCGACTTCATCGCGGTCTGCGGACGCGAGGTCGCCAGGCGTGTCGCCCGCAAGCCGCAGGACAAGCTCGCGGACCTCGACGCGCTTCGGAGCCGGCCATGAGCGGCGTCCTGGACCGATCGGACAAGGAGGCCCGCCGCGTCATCCGCGATTCGATCGACGACACCATCCTCGTCGAGGCCGCCGCGGGTACGGGCAAGACGACGGAGCTGGTGCACCGCATCATCGCGGTGCTGCGCGAAGGACGCGCGGAAGTGCGCGAGATCGTCGCCGTGACGTTCACCGAAAAGGCGGCGGGCGAGTTGAAGCTTCGCCTGCGCCAGGAGCTCGAGAAGGAGCGCCGCGACGCTCACGACCTGAAGGTGCGCACGCGTCTCGAGGGCGCCATCCAGCGGCTGGAGGAGGCACACGTCAGCACGATTCACGGGTTCTGTGCGGACCTGCTGCGCGAGCGTCCGGTCGAGGCGCGCGTCGATCCGCTGTTTCGGGTGCTGACCGAAGGGCAGTCCGAGCGCCTGTTCGGCGAGGCGTTCGATGGCTGGCTCCAGGCGCATCTCGAGGACCCGCCGGAAGGGGTTCGCCGGTCGCTGCGGCGCTCGAGCCGTGCCAGGCGTCCCGGAGAAGACGACGAGGATGGCCCCGTGCAGCGGCTGCGGCGGGCGGCATTCGAGCTCGCGCAGTGGCGCGACTTCAGGGGCGACTGGGCGCGCGCGCCGTTCGATCGCGCCGCCGCGATCGCGGCGATCGTCGAACTGGTTCACCAACTGACCGACCTGTCGGCGAAGCCGTCGTACTCCGGCGACAACTTCTTCGTCGATACCGAACCCGTGCGGCGCCTGAGTCGCGACTTCAGAGAGAGCGGATCCCGCATCCCGGATCCCGGATCCCGACCGGAACCAGCTTCGGACCTCGACGCCCTCGAAGCGCGCCTCATCGACCTGCACAAGAACCGCGACTTCAAGCGGCGGCGCAAGGGCAGCGGCCCGACCTACGGCAAGGGCGTGACCCGCGCGCAGGTGCTCGACGCGCGCGACGCCCTGACCGCGGCGCTCACCGATTTCCAGCTGCGGGCCGACGCCGACCTGGCGGCGCTGCTGCAACGCGACTTGCTCGCGTGCGTGGATCGCTACGAGGCGCTGAAGGAGCGTGAAGGCGCGCTCGACTTCCTCGACCTGCTCCTCCGCGCCCGCAACCTGGTGCGCGACGACGCGACGGTGAGGCGCGATTTCCAGAAACGGTTCAAGCGCATCTTCGTCGACGAGTTCCAGGACACCGACCCGCTGCAGGCGGAGCTGCTGATGCTGCTGGCCGCGAACGACCCGGAGCAGACGCGCTGGGAAGACGTCGTGCCGGAGCCTGGAAAGCTGTTCGTCGTCGGCGATCCGAAGCAGTCGATCTACCGGTTCCGGCGGGCTGACGTGGACGTCTACCGGCGCGTCTGCAACCAGCTGGAGGCCGCCGGCGCCACCCGCGTGGAGCTGCGCCAGAGTTTCCGCGCTGTGCCGAACATCCAGCGCGTCATCAACGCGGCGTTCGCGCCGGTGATGGACGGCGACGTCGAGGGGCTGCAGGCGCGCTACATGCCGCTCGAACCGTCGCGGACGGACACATCACAACCGTCGGTCGTCGCGCTCCCGGTGCCGAGGCCGTACGGACGCTACTCGGTCGCCGCGATGGAAATCGAGAAGTCGCTGCCGTCGGCCATCGGCGCTTACGTCGAGTGGCTGGTGAAGAGCAGCGGATGGACCGTCACGGAGCGGCGGCATCCCGAGCGCAGGATCCCGCTCGAGCCGCAGCACATCTGCCTGCTGTTCCGCCGGTTCGTCAGCTTCGGCGCCGACATCACCCGCGGCTACGTGGAAGCGCTCGAGGCGCGCGGCATCCGCCACCTGCTCGTCGGCGGCAAGACGTTCCACGACCGCGAAGAGATCGAGACGCTCCGCGCCGCGCTCACCGCGATTGAATGGCCCGACGATCAGCTCTCGGTCTTTGCGACGCTGCGCGGCGCGCTGTTCGCGATCGGCGACGAGGAGCTGCTCGAGTATCACCACCTGGGGGGACGTTTCCATCCGTTCCGCGTCCCTGCGGCGCTGCCGGCCCACCTCGCGCACGTCGGCGGCGCGCTCGAACAGCTGAAATCGCTGCACGCGCAGCGCAATCGCCGGCCGGCCGCCGACACCATCACCGCGCTGCTCGATCACACGCGCGCCCACGTCGGCTTCGTGCTGCGGCCCGGCGGCGAGCAGGCGCTCGCCAACGTCCTGCACGTCGCCGAGCTGGCGCGGCAATACGAAATGGAAGGCGGCATGTCGTTTCGCGGCTTCGTCGAGACGCTGCAGGCGCGTTCCGCCACGGCCCAGGCCGCCGAGGCGCCGATCCTCGAGGAAGGGAGCGACGGCGTCCGCCTGATGACCGTTCACAAGGCCAAGGGGCTCGAATTCCCGGTCGTCATCCTCGCGGACATGACCGCGCGCCTGACGCCGTACGAAGCAGGCCGGTTCGTGGATGCCGGCCGGGGCGTGTGCGCCCTCCGCATCGGCGGCTGGTCGCCGAAGGATTTGAACGACAACAGGGACCTCGAGCTGCGCCGCGAACAGCGCGAGGGCGAGCGTGTCGCCTACGTCGCCGCGACGCGCGCGCGCGATCTGCTCGTCGTGCCGGCCGTCGGCGACGGGCCGTACGCCGACGGATGGGTGGCGCCATTGAACGCGGCGATCTACCCGCCCGACAACGCGCGCCGCACGCCGGCGCGGGCGGCCGGCTGCCCGGCGTTCACGAGCAAGGACAGCGTGCTCGAACGTCCCGAGGGCGATCCGGCGACGTCGCGCACCGTCTGCCCGGGCGAGCATCGTATCGGGTCGGGGGCGGACACCTGTGCGGTCGTGTGGTGGTCGCCAGAGCCGGCCGTGCTGAACCTCGACGCGGAAGCGCCGCTCGGCCTCCGCCGCGACGACCTGATCGTGAAGGACGTGTCGCCGGACGTCCGCGCACGCTACCTGCGCGAGTACATGGCCTGGCGCGATGGACGTCAGCAGGCGGTTTCGCGCGCGCAGGCACCGTCAATCGACGTGATCACCGCGACCGAGGCTGCGCTGCGCGGCGATGGCTTCCCAATCGACGTCGCGGTGACCGACGTCGCCCCCGACGTGGTCCGCCCGGGCGGCCGCCGCTTTGGAACGCTCGTGCACGCACTCCTCGCCGACGTGCCGCTCGCGCCGCCGGACGATCGCCTCGTCAACCGCCTCGCGGCCGCGCACGGCCGCGTGCTCGGCGCCGAGGCCGGGGAGATCGAGGCGGCGGTCGCCGTCGTCCGGCGCGTTGTCGGCCATCCGCTGTTCGCCGACGCCGCGCGTGCGGCGCAGGCCGGCCTCTGCTATCGGGAAACGCCCGTCACGCTGCGCCTCGAGTCGGGTGCCCTCGTCGAAGGCATCGTCGATCTCGCGTATCAGGCGGAGGGCGAGGTCGTGGTCGTCGACTTCAAGACCGATCGCGAGCTGGAAGGGGCGATGGAGACGTACCGGCGGCAGGTCCAGATCTACGCGCACGCCATCGCCCTGGCGACGGGGCGCCCGACGCGCGGGGTGCTGATGAAAATCTAGGTCAGCTGGCAGCTGGCAGCGCGCAGCTCGGAGTGCGGACCAGCGATGTTTGCTGCCCGCTGCGTGCTGCCCGCTGCCCGCTGTTTATTGGTAAACCGGTTTCCAACGATCGGTCGCCGGCGAGTACTGGTACTGCGACTCGCAGCGCTCGCACTCGTAGTACTCGGTCACGAGCGGCGCGCCGAGGCGGGCGGGGCTGACGTGACGCCTGAGCAGGATGAGCGCATCCGTACGGCACTGCGGGCACTGCCGGGCTGCCCCCACCGTGCGGAGCTTCTCGAAGGTGTGCCGAATGGTGAAGTCCATCAGACGATCCGCCTGACGCGCTTCCAGCCGACGAAGAACATCGACACCGCGGCGAGCCACAGACGGCGTCGCATGTACCACGGCTTCTGCGAATCGTTTTCACGGCGGCCGCCGCGCGGCCGTGCTCGACGATCGGAAAACTCCCGGATTCGCTTGTCGTCGCTCATGAGGCGAGCTTATCACCTCGGCGCGTTTTGAAAGCTCGACTAACTGCGCTTTTGCCGGCAACAACGCTCCGTACGAATGAGTATTAGGGAAGGAATGAAAGTGGAAAATGATGCAGCGCCGGATGGCAGCCAGCGTTGCACGCGACGCCAGGAACGGCCTGAAGGTTGCTCAGGCGTTGATGCATGAATGGGCGCCTGGGGCGTTACAAGGATCTTGCGTGGTTCGTCGCCAAGTACGGCCGCGCTGATTTCGTCAGCAAGGCCCTCCACGGAGAAGAGGCCGGCTCAGCCGATCCCGCGGGCGCCGAGGCGTTCGCGCGCGACCTCGAGTCGCTCGGCCCGACGTTCATCAAGCTCGGTCAGCTCCTCTCGACGCGCGCGGACCTCCTTCCGCCCGCGTACCTCGAGGCGCTCGCCCGCCTGCAGGACAACGTCGAGCCATTTCCCTACGAAGACGTCGAGCGGACGATCCGCGAGGAGCTCGGTGTCCGCGTTTCGCACGCGTTCGTCGAGTTCGATCGGTTGCCGATTGCCGCCGCGTCGCTCGGGCAGGTGCATCGCGCCGTGCTCCGCGGCGGGCGCGAAGTCGCCGTCAAGGTGCAGCGGCCGGGCATCCACGAGCTCATCGAAAAGGACCTGGCGGCGTTCCACGAAATCGCGAAGGTGATCGACCGCGTGGGCGCGGCGCGCAACGTGGACGCCACGCGCGTCCTCGAGGAATTCCGCCGCACGCTGCTCTCCGAGCTCGATTACCGGGAAGAGGCGCGCAATCTCGTGACCGTCGCGCACCAGCTCCGTGATTTCGACAACATCGTCGTCCCGCTGCCGGTGGACGATTTCACCACCGCCCGCGTCCTGACGATGGATTACGTGTGCGGAGCCAAGATCACCGCCATCAGCCGCGTCGAGTGGACCGAGGTGGACGGGGCGGCGCTCGCCGAGGAGCTGTTCCAGGCCTACCTGCAGCAGATCCTCATCGACGGGGTCTTCCACGCCGACCCGCATCCGGGCAACGTGCTGCTGACGCCCGACCGCCGCGTCGCGCTGATCGATCTCGGCATGGTCGGCCGCATTTCGCCGCCGATCCAGGAGCAGCTGTTCAAGCTGATTCTCGCCATCAGCGAAGGGCGCGGCGACGAGGCCGCCGACGTGCTGATGTGCCTCGGCGAGCGCCGCGAGGACTTCCACGAGGCGGACATGCGGCGCGCCATCGCCGACCTCGTCGGCCGGTTCCACCGCCTGACCATGCGCGAGATGAACGTCGGACGCGTGGTGATCGAGACGTCGCGCAGCGCCGCCGAGCACGGCCTCAAGATGCCGCCGGAGCTGGCGCTCCTCGGCAAGACGCTGCTGCACCTCGACGAGGTGGGACGCGTCCTCGACCCGGAGTTCGACGTCAACGCGTCGCTGCGCCGCAACGCCACCTCCGTCATGCGGCGGCGGATGATGAAGAGCGCGACGCCCGCCAACCTCTTTTCCGCGGCGATGGACGTCCGCGAGTTCGCCGAGCGGCTGCCGGGGCGCGTCAACAAGATCCTGGATTCGCTGGCGGCCAGCGACCTGCGCTTCAAGGTCGAGGTGATCGATCAGGGCTCGATCATCGAGGGGCTGCAGAAGGTCGCGAACCGCATTGCGCTCGGCCTCGTCCTCGCCGCGCTCATCGTCGGCGCGGCGATGCTGATGCGCGTGCCGACGAGCCTGACGATCTTCGGCTACCCGTGGATTGCGATGCTGCTGTTCCTCGCCGCCGCCGCCGGCGGATTCTGGATGGCGTGGACGATTCTCGCCGGGGACGTGCGCAAGACCCGCGTGCGGTGAACGCTTATCCCTGGTGCGCGGCCGCGCGTTCGGCCGCGGGAATGTTGATCAGCTCCGGGTGCGCCGACATGTGCGCGTTGACGATGTTGGTTGCCTCGGCAAAGGCGGCGGCATCCCCCGAGCGGTACTTCGCGTTCGCGTCGACGAGGTCCTTCTGGCTCGCGGGCGTCGCCTCCGGGCTGTCGTAGATAGCGGAGACCGGACACGCCGGCACGCAGGCGCCGCAGTCGATGCACTCGTCGGGATGGATGAAGAGCATCGGCGATTCGGCGAACTCGGCCTCGTCTTTCCGCGGGTGGATGCAGTCCACCGGGCAGACGTCCACGCAGGCGGTGTCCTTGGTCGTGATGCACGGGTCGGTGATGATGAAGGCCATTGCGCCTGAGCTTACACAAAACATCGGGAGAACTCCAAACTGATGGCCGATCACGCGCAGGACGAGGTCCAGGGCGGGCTGACGGACGATGAGAAACGCCGTAACGTGCTGCGGCTGGCCTTCGGCGGCGACCAGGAGCGGCTCGATGCCTTCATCGGCCTGATCCGCCAGGAAATTCCCGAAGGAACCGCGGTGATCCTGCGCGGCAGCGCGGTCACCGGCGAGCGGTGGAAGGACGGCGCGCCCTTCGATTCGGACGGTCCGGGAACGAGCGATCTCGACGTGACGCTGGTCGGCGAGGAGGCGGTGGCGCTGTTCAAGCCGACGGGGTTCTTCGTGCCGGGCGTGCACTCCCGCCCCGTCTCGGAGGACGATCCCGACATTGCGCCCTCGTTGATCCCGCTGCGGGAGGCGCTGATGGTGATGACCGGAAGGCCGGTGAACATCCAGGCGTCGCGCGATATCGTGATCCAGTTTCGCGGGGGCCTGCTCGACCAGCCCTACCTGACGCTCATCGACAAACACGAGTGACGCTTCGCATCCTCTCGTACAACATCAGGCGCGGTGGCGCGGGCCGCGAGCAGCCACTGGCCGCCGTCATCCGCTCCGTCGCCCCGGACATCGTCGTGCTCGAGGAGGCGACGAGGCCCGAGGTCGTCGAGCGCATCGCGCGCGACGCGGGGATGAACCAGTGGTCGGCGCGCGCCGGCAAGTCGCTGGCGTTCATGAGCCGTCATCCCGTGGCGAACTATGCGGCGCGCCAGCCCGCGATTTCGCGCCACGCTTTCCTGGAAATCGCGCCGTCGACGACGAGCTGGCGGGTGTTCGGCGTGCATCTCAGCGCGGTGCATGCGGCGTGGACGGAGCGGCGCCGCCAGTTCGAGCTGCGCGCGCTCCTGCGCGGCGTGGCCGCAGGTGGACCGGGTCCGCATGTCCTCATCGGCGACTTCAACACCGTGGCGCCGGGCGACATCTTCGACCCGCGCAAGCTGCCGCGGCGCCTGCGCGCGCTCGTCTGGCTGAGCGGCGGGCACATCCGGTGGCGCACGATCGCCACCGTGCTGGCCGCCGGTTACGTCGATTCGTTCCGTCAGCTGCACCCGAACGAGGTCGGTTATACGCTGCCGACGCCGGACCCCCACGTGCGCCTCGACTACGCGTTCGTGCCGGGCGCGTTCGCGCAGCACGTCCGGTCGTGCGAGATCGTCAGGACGCCTGACGTCGCCGCGGCCTCCGATCACTTTCCGCTGCTGCTCGAGATCGGCGAGCCGTGATCCAGGCGTCGGCACGGCGAGCGTCGCACTCGATGGAGTATCGCGCCTTTGGATCGACCGGCCTCGACGTGCCCGTGGTCGGCATGGGGACGTGGCAGACGTTCGACGTCCGCGGCGCGGCCGCCGACGAGCGGTCGAAGGTCACGGACGCCGCGTTCGACGCGGGCGCCACGTTCTTCGACTCCTCGCCCATGTACGGCGAAGCCGAGCGCGTGCTCGGCCGCACGCTTCGAGGACGCCGCGGACGCGCCATCGTCGCGACGAAGGTGTGGACGTCGCACGACAAGGAGGCGGAACAACAGGTGACCGCGGCGCTCCGCTACTTCGACCGGTGCGTGGACGTGTACCAGGTCCACAACCTCCTCGCGTGGCGGACACGTCTCGGGCAGCTGCAGCGCCTCAAGGAGGCGGGCAACGTCCGCGTCATCGGCGTCACGCATTACAACGCGAGCTCGTTCGACGAGCTGCTGCAGGCGATGAAAGACCCGCGGGTGCAGGCGATCCAGGTGCCGTACAACCCCGGCGAGCGCCTGATCGAGCAGCGGGTCCTCCCGGCCGCCGCCGATTCCGGCCTCGGCGTGATCGTGATGCGTCCCTTTGGCCAGGGATCGCTGCTGCGCACGCCGGTGAGCGGCGACGAGCTCGCGCCGCTGGCGCCGTTCGGCATCACGTCGTGGCCGCAGGCGCTGCTCAAGTGGATCCTGAGCGACCCCCGGTGCCACGTGGCGATACCGGCGACCTCGTCGCCGGAACACCTGCGCGCCAATGCCGCCGCGGGCGCGCCGCCGTGGCTGGGTCCTGATGAGCGCGCGTACATCTCGAGGTTGGCCGGGCACCCATCGTGAATGAACTTCTATAGCGGCGGACCCGCCCGAGCTTCCGGCGACGGCGGGCAGGGACCGCCCAACAGGAGTTCAGGCCATGAAAATCCGTCCAATTACGGCAGCCCCCGCATTCGTCGTCCTCGTCTGTTCTCTCGCCTTCGCGCAATCGAACGGACACCCCGAGCGGTTCACCGCCAACGCCGTGTCGCTGAGCCCGGAGTACGGAACGGGACAGCAGATGGTCGAGTTCATGGTCAACCGCTGGTCGCCGAATGCGGAGCGGGAGCGGCTGGTGATGGTGCTGCAGGAAAAAGGGCCCGCCGAGCTGCTCAAGCAGCTGCAGAAGATGAAGCCCGTCGGCCGCATCCGCACGCCGGACTCAATCGGCTACGACCTTCGCTACGCACAGCAGACGCCGTCGGAAGATGGCGGCCGCACGATCGTGATCGCCACCGACCGGCCGATCGGCTTCTGGGAGGCGACGCAGCGTCCGCGGTCGATCGACTATCCGTTCACCGTGATCCAGATGAAGCTTGACCGCGACGGCAACGGCTCGGGCACGCTGTCCTACGCCACCCGCATCGTCGCGCGCGGCAACAACGTGATCGAGCTGGAGGACTTCGCCACGCAGCCGATCATGCTGAACAACATCAAATCGGAATCGAAGAACGCAACGAAGTAGCGAACCACGAAGAAACGAAGGACGCGAAGAGAAATAAAAATCTCGGCGTCAGTACCTTCGCTTCTGTTGACGGACCAGATCGAACTTGGCGGTGTCAGCGATTGCCATGACGGCCATCACGCCGGCCTGGATGGGATCGCTGACCACGAGGTCGGCGGCGTCGGGGACGCTGCCGGCCATGTTGAGTGAGATCACGTAGAGCCCGTTCCTGCGCACCTCTTCGACGGCCTGCGAGATGGCGCCGCCCATCAGCGACCCGGCCAGGACGAGCAGCTTGACGCGCGGCAGGCGCGCCGCGGCGCGGACGGCGGCTGCGAGCGCGTCTTCGCCCACGAGCGGGATGGTGTCCACCGAGATGCGTTCGCCGCGGATGTTGTGGCGATCGGCCTCGGCGATGGCGCCGAGCGCCACCTGCCCGACCTGCGCGCCGCCGCCCATGACGACGATCCGCTTGCCGTAGATCTTGGCGAAGGAGGGAATCTCCTCCAGGGCGTGCACGCCGTCGAGCCGCTTCAGGTCCGCGAAGAGCGAGTCCGCCCCCGCTGCCAGCTCCACCTCGAAGTAGATGTCCGCGCGGTCGCCGCCCGAATGGAGGTCGACGTAGCGGATGTTCGCGTTGTGATCCGCGAGCACCTTCGTGATCGCCGACATCATGCCCGGACGGTCCGAGGCCGTCACGACGACTGCGTGGAGGTTGCTCACGTCATGCGCCCCGATTCTTCCGCACCCGTGGCAAGAGGAATGCCCCGAGCGCCAGCAGGATCAGCACGGACGCGACCCCCTCGGCGACCGGCATCCAGTCCGGCCGCGACAGCGCAGCGCCCAGGAGCAGACAGAATGCGGCGAACACGACGAGGCCAGGCCAGTTGATCTGCATCAGTTCATCCCTTCCCGAATGCCGTCAGGGCGCATCGGCCCGACCGAGCGCCACGAGCGACTTGAGGATAAAGGATTCGGGGATGAAGCGGATCACCTGATCGCGCATCCAGCAGCCCGCGGCGCTCGCGATCGATCCCATGCGGGCGTTGCGGCGCGCGAGCGCGACGATGACGCGCGTCCGTGCCGCGCGCACGCGCTCGTAGCGGCGCAGCGCGTCGTCGATCGCCGCCGGGCCGGCAGCGTCCTCGAGGACCGCGCCCAGCGCCACGGCGTCCTCCAGCGCCTGCGCCGCGCCCTGGCCGGCGTGCGGCAGCATCGGATGCGCGGCATCGCCGAGGAGCGTGACGGGACCTCGGCCCCAGTCGTCGATCGGGTCGCGCTCGAACAGCTCGTCGAGGCGCATGTCGCCGGGAGGCGTCGCGCGGACGATAGTCCGAAACGCATCGTGGAACCGCGCCGCAAAGCGCTCGGCGAGGGCGACCGGCTGGCGCGTGTCGCCAGCGTGATCCGCGCGCAGAGACAGGAACCAGTACACCTCGCGTGCGCCGGCGCGGGCGACGCCCGCTTCGAACCCGCGCCCGAAGTACTGGGCGCCGCTCGAACCACCGAGGTGCTGGACGACATCGCGCGCGACGCCGCGAATCGCCAGCAGCCCGCTCGGGCGAGGACGCGCCTCCGAGGGGTGCAGGTGCTGGCGGACGATCGAGCCGACGCCATCGGCGCCGATGAGGATGTCGCCGCGGGCCACTTTTCCGTTCGCGAGCGTCACCTCGACGCCGTCCGCGGCGGCGGCAACGCGCACGGCTTCCGCGGACAGATCGATCGAGTCGAGGCCGGCCGCGTCGAGCAGCGCGCCGTGAAGCACCGGACGAAGGATGCAGACCGCATCCTCCTCGAGCCCCTCGACTCGCTCGCGCTCGCTCGGGACAAGCAGCCGGCTCGCCGCAGACGTGTCGAACCGGCGAAGGATCGTGCCGTCGGGCCGCCGCATCTCGCCGCTCGTCATGACCTCGCCGCCCCTGCGCGCCGCCTCGGCCAGGCCGAGCGCGCCGAGCGCGTGCATCGCGTTGGGCGCGAGCAGCAGCGCGAACCCGAGCTCGCGCGGCGATGCGGCCCGCTCGAACACGCGCACCGTCCAACCCGCGCGCCGCAAGGCGATGGCAGCCGCGAG
>DATNCQ010000224.1:0-2041 GCA_035571515.1 Vicinamibacterales bacterium | reverse complement strand
GGGGATGATTCCTCACTGTCGTCCGGATCACCCCAGGCGGCGTGCGCATCGTGAGCACAGGCGCTGGAGGACACGGTTGCCATGCCTGCCGTCACCCGGATCGCGCACGCGACCTGCCCCGGTGCGATCTCACGCTGCCGAGGAGCGGCCACGACCCTGCCGGCGCTGGCGCCGCAGCCTTCGAACGGCGCGCGCACGCGACCTGTCCCGGTGCGATCTCAGCCTGCCGCAATTGCCGGTCGTCAGCGCCGGAACAGGTACTGAAGCTTCATGAAGAACGCCCGGTTCGTCCGCCGGTAGGTCGTGGTCGTGAACACGCCGCCGGGGTTGGTGCCGTCGGCGCTGATCCGGTCGCCCTGCTGGAGATGGTCGTCGTAGCCGGCGAAGAACACCGTGCCGGCGTTGATGCGATACGAGGCGAGCAGGTTCACCGCCCAGGTCCGGTTCAGGCTGTTGTACTCGGCGATGTTGCGCGCCAGCAGCCGGGAGGTGAACTGATACGTCGTCAGCGCGCGGTAGATCTTCACGTCGAACACCTCGGCGCCCTGGGCGTCGCGCAGGTCACTCGTGATCACGTCGATTTGCGATTGCAGGCGTGAGACCGGCCGCAGCGTGACGAACAGGGCGGCGTTTGCGCCCGTGCCGAGAAACGGGTCCTCCTCGACGTAGCGAATCTGATCGCCGGTGCTGTAAAACCCGCCGACCGATATCCGGCTGCTGGTGTTGATGTTGCCGGCGAAATAGCCGCGCGTCTTCCTGAAGTTGATGCCGCCGTAGCGCTCCATGTCGCGATTGATCCCCGCGCTGGCGTTGATGTTCTTGTCGAACTGGAAATTGAAGCTGCCGCTGATCTGCTCGTCCTGCAGGACGCCGGCGAAGTCGTAGTTCCGTGTGTAGAAGCCCCGCGGACCCCAGCTGATGACGCGGCCCTCCGGCCACCACAAGTAGCCGCCGCTGAGGTTCGTCTGTCGCATGTCCACGCGGCGGACGAAGCCGACGTCGGTGCCGAACTCCGGGTGGATTTCCCAGTGCGAGATCCCGTAGGTCAGGCTCCGCCCCTGTTTCCGGAAGCCGATGTCCATCATCGGCCCGGTGCGGCGCCCGTTCTCCGAATCGCGACGGTCCGACGCCATCACCTTGACGCCGAGCCGATGGTTGCGCCCGAAGACGAACTGACTGTCGATGCCGCCCAGGCGGCTGTAGCCGTTGATGAACTCGCGATCGGTGGCGATCACCCCGACATAGGACTCGGTGAACACGTCGTACTTCGCGCGGCCGATGACGACGTGGGCCGATTGTCCGAACGCCTGATCGCTCGGGTCGTCGACCTTGCCGGGCGCTTCGTCGTCGGCGACCACCAGACCCAGCATCGTCTTGCCGACCTTGCCCGTCAGCTTTGCGCCAAATCGCGGATCGACGATCGTGCGCGTGTGGACGAAGGTCACCGGACCGGGCGACTCGAAAATCTCCTGGCCTTCGAGGAAGAAGGGCCTCAGCTCGGGAAAGAACAGCGGAAAGCGCTGGTTGACGTCGATCTGCGGCCGGTCCGACTCGATCTGCGAGAAATCGGGGTTGAGCGTGAAGTCGGCGGTGAGATTCGACGTGATTCCGTACTTGACGTTGACGCCGGCCTCCGGCCGGACGCCGGCGCTGTCGTACGCGGCCGACGTCGTGTCGAGAGTTCCGGCCGCGATGGCGGTGAAGGTCGGGAGGATCTCGAAATTACGGCTGGTCGACAGATCCGACATGCCCTGGAGGAGGCCCATCTGGCGGATGAACCCCATCACGTCGCGCGACACCGGCGCCCAGACCACGCTCTCGTTCTTGCTCTCGATGTCGCGCTGAATCTGGAATCCCCAGCGATGCGCCTCTCCCTGCTTCCTCCCCGGATACCGCAGGCTCTTGAACGGGATCCTCATCTCCGCGGTCCACCCGTCGGCAACCAGCTTGCCTGCCGACTGGTAGAGCGCATCCCAGGACGGATCCCCGTCGCTGTCCTGCGGGTTCCCGCCACCGCCGCCTCGCTGGCCGCCGCCGCCGC
>DATNCQ010000223.1:0-4907 GCA_035571515.1 Vicinamibacterales bacterium | reverse complement strand
CTGCTTGCGGTAGTGCGCCGACAGCAGCAGGTAGCGCACCGCCGACGGCCGGTAGCCCTGGGCGACGACGTCGGGGATGGTGTAGGTGTTGCCGAGCGACTTCGACATCTTCTGCTCGTCCACGATCAGGTACTCGACGTGGACCCAGAAGCGCGAGAACGGCCGGCCGGTGGCGCCTTCGCTCTGCGCGATCTCGTTCTCGTGATGCGGGAAGATCAAGTCGATGCCGCCGGCATGGATGTCGATCGGCGGCTCGCCGAGCAGCCGCAGCGCCATCGCCGAACACTCGAGGTGCCATCCCGGGCGCCCCGGCGGGTCGATGACGTTCCAGGTCGGTTCTTCCGGTTTGGTCGCCTTCCACAGCACGAAGTCGCGCGCGTCATCCTTGGCATAGCTGTCGGTGTCGACGCGCGCCCCCGGCTTCATCCCTTCGTGATCGAGCCGCGCCAGCTTGCCGTACTCGGGCAGCGTCGAGATCTTGAAGTAGATCGAGCCGTCGCTGACGTAGGTGTGGCCGTTCTTCTCCAGCGCGCGGACGACCCCGGCCATCGCGTCGATGTTCGCCTGGTCGGTGGCGCGCGGCGTTTCCTCGACCGGCTCGAGCCCGAGCGCCTCGGCGTCCTCGCGAAACGCCTGGATGTACTGCTCGGTGTAGTCCCGCAGCTCCATCCCCGCTTTCTGGGCGCCGAGAATCGTCCGGTCGTCGACGTCGGTGAAGTTCATCACCTGGCGCATCTCGTAGCCGAGCAGGTACTTCAGCGTCCGCCGCAGCACGTCGACGCAGATGAAGGTGCGGAAGTTGCCGATGTGGCCGCGGGCGTAGACGGTGAGGCCGCACGTGTACATCCGCACGGTGTTGCCGGACGCGGGCGCGAAGGTCTGCTCGCTGCGGGTCAGAGTGTTATAGAGACGCATCGGATTCAGGGCGAGGGCAGCGGGCAGGTCGTGCGCCACTCGGGCCGCCCGGCGCCGGCGACGACGATCTCGAGCTCGCGGCCGCGGGCGCGGAAGCGCACCTCGCACCGGCGGGTGCCGTTGCCGGCGCGCGCGGCGAGCTGCGCGCCGAGCTGACCGGTGAGCGCGTCGATCGACGCGTGGGCGCAGCCGACGTGTCCGAGCACCGCCCGGGCGAGCTCGGCGAGCATGCCGTCGAACGGCGGCTCGCCGGACATGTCGAGGGCGAACAGAAACTCCTGATCGGGCACGACTGCAGGGAATTCTACAGTGAAAGGCGATTGAACAACATGCGCGCGCGGCCGCAGTCGGCGTCGATCTGCGCGCGCAGCTCGTCCAGCGATGCGAACGCGCGCTCGTCGCGCAGCCGCTGCACGAAGCTGATGCGAAGCGGCTGGCCGTAGAGATCGCGATCGAGATCGAAGATGTGGGTCTCGATCACGGTGCGTCCCGACTGGTCGACGGTGGGGCGCACGCCGACATTCGTCACTGCTGGATGGACGATGCCGCCGACGCGCGCCGTGGTCGCGTAGACGCCGTGCGGCGGCAGCAGCTCGTTCTCGGTGCAGAGGTTGGCGGTGGGAAACCCGATGGTACGCCCGCGCGCGTCGCCGCGCACGATCGTCCCGTCGATGAAATAGTGATGGCCCAGCAGGGCGCCGGCCTCGTCGACGCGCCCCTCGCTCACCAGCCGGCGGACGCGCGTGCTGCTGACGACGAAGTCCTTGTAGCGCACGGGATCGATCTTCTCGGCCTTGAAGTTGTAGCGGGCGCCGAGCACGCGCAGCATCGAGAAGTTGCCGGAGCGGTCGTGGCCGAAGAGAAAGTTCGCGCCGACCCAGACCTCGGCGACGCGCAGCCAGTCGACCAGGACGGTGCGGACGAAGGTTTCCGGATCCCAGTACGACAGCTCCGGGGTGAAGCGCACGATCGCGGCGCCCTGCACGCCGGCGGCGGCAATCGCCTCGAGCTTCTGCGCCTTCGTCATCAAGAGCGGCGGCGCCTTGTCGGGACGGACGATCCGCGGCGGGTGCGGATCGAAGGTCATGATCACCGAGGTGGCGCCGCGCTCGTCGGCGACGCGGCGCATGCGATCGAGGATCTTGCGGTGGCCGCGGTGGAGACCGTCGAAGTTGCCGAGCGCGAGCACCGGGTGGACCCAGCGCGACGGGCGCGGGTCGTCCGGAAAATGAATCACATCCACAGAGGGCTCAGAGGGCACGGAGGCACGGAGACGTTCACGCGATCTCCAAGACGAGGCCATCATAAGCCAGTTCAACGCCAGCGGGCAGTTGCGCGTTGGTGGCCGCGTGCGCCAGGTCGTGGCAGATGTGCGTGAAGTAGGCGCGCTCGGTGCGCATGCGGCGGCACGCGTCGATCGCCTCGCCGATGCTGAAATGCGTCGAGTGCGGGCGGTGGCGCAGCGCGTCGAGCACGACCGTGCGCACGCCCTCCAGCAGCGGAAACGACTCCTCCGGGATTCGATTGCAGTCGGTGAGGTAGGCGAACGACCCGACGCGGAAGCCGAGCACCGGCAGCCGGCCGTGGAAGAGCGGCACCGGCACGATCTCGACGCCGCCGAGCGTGAACGGACCGCCGATGCGAAACGGCACCAGCTGTGGCAGCCCTCCGCCCTTCTGCTTCGGCGGCTCGAAGACGTAGGCGAACATCCGCCGCACGCTGGCCAGCGTGTCCGCATCGGCGAAGACCGGGATCGCCGACTGCTGCATCTGGTTGTACCGCCGCACATCGTCCATCCCGAAGACGTGGTCGGCGTGGCTGTGGGTGAAGAGGATCGCGTCGACGCGGCGAACGTCGTTGGCCAGCGCCTGCGCGCGCAGGTCGGTGGAGGTGTCGACGAGAATCGATCGCACCGCCGCCGCGAACGGCGACGGGCCGTCGCCGAGCACTTCGATCAGGATCGACGGCCGCGTCCGGTGATCGTGCGGATCGGACGAGCGGCAGACGGCGCAGTCGCAGCCGATCGCCGGCACGCCGTGGGA
The DNA here is from genome assembly GCA_035571515.1 of Vicinamibacterales bacterium. Taxonomy (GTDB): domain Bacteria; phylum Acidobacteriota; class Vicinamibacteria; order Vicinamibacterales; family UBA2999; genus Gp6-AA40. The sequence goes on along the minus strand of DATNCQ010000223.1, from coordinate 1,950 downwards.
CGTGCCGCTGCCGAGAATGGTGACGCGGAGGGGTGACAAAGCGGGTTCGGGGTTCAGGGTGCTGGGTTCAGGGTTCGCGAATGGTTCTGGGTTCTGGGTTCTGGGTTCAGGGTTCGATGATCCGTTTACCGCCGCCGCTGGCTTCGACGAACCGCATCCTCAGCTCGTAGAGAATCTGTTCGAGCATCGTCTGCTCTTCCGGCGTCAGGTTGCCGCGCGTCTTCTGGTCGAGCAGCGCGAGGATGTCGATCATCTGCGCGGCGCCGGCCAGGTTGAGCGGCGCGCGCTCGCCGGAGGTCGGGTCGGGCAGGTCGCCGAAGTGAATGGCGGCAGTGCTCGCGAGCGACAGCACGAACGCGGTGAACGACAGGGCCGGCTCGGACATTGGCTAAGATTACCAAATGTCCGACGCCGCCCGTGCCGCCGCCGAGTTCACCCGCCTGATCGAAATCATGGCGACGCTGCGCGGGCCGGATGGATGTCCATGGGACCGCGAGCAGACGATCGACTCGCTGAAGCCGTTCGTGCTCGAAGAGACCTACGAAGTGCTGGAGGCGATCGATCGCCACGATCACGCGGCGCTCTGCGAGGAGCTCGGCGACTTCGTGTTCGAGGCGGTGTTCGTCGCGCAGCTGGAGGCCGAAGCGGGGCACTTCCACGTGGCCGACGCGGTGAAGAGCGCCGCCGACAAGCTGGTACGGCGGCACCCGCACGTCTTCAAGCGCGGCGAGGGGGAAGCCGCGCTCGACACCGCCGGCCAGGTGCGCACGCGGTGGGAGGAGATCAAGGCGGAGGAGCGCGCCGGCAGCAAAGCCACGAAGGCGACGCCGAAGAGCCTGCTCGGCGGGCTCGCGCCCACGTTGCCGGCGCTGCTGCGGGCGTTTCACATCAGCACCCGCGCGGCCTCGGTCGGCTTCGATTGGGTCGCCGCCGCCGACGTCGTCGACAAGATGCAGGAGGAGCTGGATGAGATCCGCGCCGTGGTGCAGGGCGGCGCGTTCGATCACGGGCGCGCCGAGGAGGAAATGGGCGACTTGCTGTTCACGATCGCCAACCTCGCGCGCAAGCTCGGGATCGAGCCGGAGACCGCATTGCGCAAGGCCAATGACAAGTTCACGAAGCGCTTCACGAAGCTCGAGCAATCGGTGGCGGCGTCCGGGCGAGCGATGAAGGACATGACGCTCGAGGAGTTCGAGGAGGAGTGGCGACGGGTGAAAGGATAGCGGCGCCGGCGAACCACGAAAGACACGAAAGGAAAAGCCCACGAAAGACACGAAAAAGACCAATCTGTCAGCAGCGAGCCTCACAACACTTTCCGGCTCATGCCGTCCGGCAGGACGATGACGTTGAAATTCAGCAGGAGGCCCGCGCGAATTCGTGCGATCCGCATGTAGTTCACGATTTGCGCGTGGTGGATCGCCGCCAGATGCTCGACCGACTTCACCTCGAGGACGATCTCGTTTGCGACGACGAAATCGAGCTTCTGATCACACAGCAGCTCGCCCCGATACGTCACCGGATACTTCTTCTCCCGTTCGAACTCAATTCCCGCAGCTTTGAGCTCGATGGCAATCGCGCGAGAGTAGATTCGCTCGCGCAGGCCGGGCCCAAGTTCGCGATGCACGGCGATGCAACAGCCAATCGTCGCGCGCATCAACTGTTCGACCTCTTCCGGTAAAGGACTCTGAACGCGCAGCATGGCGGCCCTCCCTCTCTACGACGTCTTCAGCGTTGTGGTCGTTTGCGTGTTGAGTTGCGGTCTTTTTCGTGCCTTTCGTGTTTTCGTGTCTTTCGTGGCTACGGGAGCGACAGACGCCTGCCAGTGAACGTCCTCACGAAGAGATCTCGCCCGTCGGTGTCGATCCTCACTTCCCCATCACAATCGGTCCGGAACACCTCCGCGCCCGCGCTCTGATAGCGCTCCAGCACCTCCGGCACAGGGTGGCCGAA
>DATNCQ010000222.1:0-50268 GCA_035571515.1 Vicinamibacterales bacterium | reverse complement strand
CGCCACCTGGTCATACGACACGAACTTCGCCCACCCCTTGTCGGCCGCCACCTTCGTCAGCGCCGACGTCAGCGTCGTCTTGCCGTGGTCGATGTGCCCGATGGTCCCGACATTGACGTGGGGTTTCGAACGATCGAATTTCTCTTTGCCCATTTGCCTCTCCGGATTTGCCGGGTCCGCGTGCGCCGAGCACCGGTGCTCCGCGGGACCCGGCCTACGTACGTGGGGCGGGTCCCGCGATGCGGCCGGTGCCACCGCCGTCGCGGACCCGCCAATCCGTTACTTCGTACCCTGAATCCGAGCCACCACTTCTTCCGACACGTTCTGCGGAGCCTGCTCGTAGCGATCGAAATGCATCGAATACGTCGCGCGCCCCTGCGTGCGCGACCGCAGATCCGTCGCGTAGCCGAACATCTCCGACAGCGGCACCCGCGCGTTGATGATCTGCGTGCCGCCGCGGTCCTCCTGCGACTGGATGCGGCCGCGCCGGCTGGCGAGGTCGCCCATCACGTCGCCCATGTAGTCCTTGGGGACGACGACCTCGACGCGCATCACCGGTTCGAGCAGCACCGGCTTGGCTTTCTTCGCCGCGTCCTGGAAGGCCATCGAGCCGGCAATCTTGAACGCCATTTCCGACGAGTCGACGTCGTGGAACGAGCCGTCGTAGAGCTCGATGCGCACGTCGTCGATCGGATAGCCGGCGAGCACGCCGCGCGTGAGCGCTTCCTTGATGCCCTCGTCGACCGGCTTGATGAATTCCTTCGGAATCGCGGCGCCGACGATCTCGTTCTCGAAGATGTAGCCGGTGCCCGGCTCGCCCGGGTAGAGGTGAATCTTGACGTGCCCGTACTGGCCGCGGCCACCCGTCTGCTTGGCGTATTTCATTTCGCCATCCGCCGGACGCGTCAGCGTTTCCTTGTAGGCCACCTGCGGCTTGCCGACGCTCGCCTCGACGTTGAACTCGCGCTTGAGGCGGTCGACGATGATCTCGAGGTGCAGCTCGCCCATGCCGGAGATCACGACCTGGCCCGTCTGCTGATCCGTCTTCACACGGAAGGTGGGGTCCTCGCCCATCAGCTTCGACAGCCCGACGCCCAGCTTCTCCTGGTCGCTCTTGGTCTTCGGTTCGATGGCGAGCGAGATGACCGGCTCCGGGAAGTCCATCGACTCGAGGACGATCGGCTTCTTCTCGTCGCAGAGCGTGTCGCCGGTGCTCACCTGCTTGATGCCGACGATGGCGGCAATGTCGCCCGCGTAGACCTCCTTGATCTCCTCGCGCTTGTTGGCGTGCATCTTGAGGAGACGGCCGACGCGCTCGCTGCGCCCCTTGGTCGCGTTGTACACCGACGAGCCCGCCGTCAGGACGCCCGAGTAGACGCGGATGAAGGTGAGCTGACCGACGAACGGATCGGTCATGAGCTTGAACGCGAGCGCGGCGAAGGGGGCGTCGTCCGACGCGGGACGCTCGATCAGCGTCTCCTCCTTGGCGTTCGGGTCCGTGCCGGTGATCGGCGGGACATCGAGCGGCGACGGCAGGTAGTCCACGACCGCGTCGAGCATCGGCTGGACGCCCTTGTTCTTGAACGCCGAGCCGCAGATCACGATGACGAACGGCGCCGGTTCCTCGCGCACCGACTTGATGACGCGGTTGCGGAGCGCCGCCTTGATCTCGCTCTCGGTGATCTCGACACCCCCGAGGTATTTCTCGAGCAGCTTGTCGTCGTGCTCGCTGACCTTCTCGATCAGCTTCTCGCGAAACACCTGCGCCTCGGCCATCATGTCGGCCGGGATGTCGGAGACGATGTAGTCGGCGCCCATCGTCTCGTCCTTGTAGGTAATCGCCTTCATCTTCAGCAGATCGACGACGCCGATGAACTTGTCCTCGGCGCCGATCGGCAGCTGGATGGCGACGGGATTGCCTCCGAGCTTCGTCTCGATCTGCTGCAGCGTCGCCTTGAAGTCCGCGCCGATGCGGTCCATCTTGTTGACGAAGCAGATGCGCGGCACGCGGTACTTGTCGGCCTGGCGCCACACGGTCTCGGTCTGCGGCTCGACGCCCGACACGGCGTCGAACACCGCGCACGCGCCGTCGAGCACGCGCAGCGAGCGCTCGACTTCGGCCGTGAAGTCGACGTGGCCCGGCGTGTCGATGATGTTGATGCGGATGTCGCGCCAGAAGCACGTCGTGGCGGCCGACGTGATCGTGATGCCGCGCTCCTGCTCCTGCTCCATCCAGTCCATGACGGCGGTGCCTTCGTGCACTTCGCCGATCTTGTACGTGATCCCGGTGTAGAAGAGGATCCGCTCCGTGGTGGTCGTCTTCCCGGCATCGATGTGGGCCATGATGCCGATGTTCCGGGTGCGATTGAGCGGTGTCTGGCGCGGCATTGCAAAAACTCTCTGGATGTACGAAGTTACGAATTACGAATCTACGAATGGCAAATTGACAAATTCAATTCGTAAATTCGTCAATGCATCAATTCGTCACTCTCCTGTTACCACCGATAGTGCGCAAACGCCTTGTTGGCTTCGGCCATGCGGTGCGTGTCTTCGCGCTTCTTGACGGCGCCGCCGCGCAGGTTCGCCGCGTCGAGCAGCTCGTTGGCGAACTTCTCCTGCATCGTCTTGCCGTCGCCGCGCGAGCGCGCGTAGCTGACGAGCCAGCGGATGCTGAGCGAGAGGCGGCGGTTCGGGTTCACTTCGACCGGCACCTGGTAGTTCGACCCGCCGACGCGCCGCGACTTCACCTCCAGGCTCGGCTTGACGTTGTCGAGCGCCTTCTTGAACACCTTGAGCGGGTCGTCACCCGTCCGCTCCTTGATGATGTCGAAGCTCTTGTAGAGGATGCGTTCGGCCGTGCTCTTCTTGCCGTCGCTCATCACGGTGTTGATGAACTTGGTCACCAGCGTGCTGCTGTAGACCGGGTCGGCGGCCAGTTCGCGCTTCGGAATCTCTCTTCTACGTGGCATGTCTTGGAACCCTCTGCCTGCTGCCAGCTACGACTTGGGGCGCTTGGCGCCGTACTTCGATCGACCCTGCTTGCGGCCCTGGACGCCGACGGCATCCAGCGTTCCGCGCACGACGTGGTAGCGGACGCCGGGGAGATCCTTGACGCGGCCGCCGCGGATCAGCACGAGCGAGTGCTCCTGCAGGTTGTGCCCCACGCCCGGGATATAGGTCGTCACCTCGATGCCGTTGGTCAGGCGGACGCGGGCGACCTTGCGCAGCGCCGAGTTCGGCTTCTTCGGCGTCTGGGTGAAGACACGCACGCAGACGCCGCGCTTCTGCGGGCTGACCTGCAACGCGGGACTCTTCGTCTTGGTGACGATCTTCTTGCGTCCCTGGCGAACGAGCTGGCTGATCGTGGGCATGGCGCGTACAGGCGAAAACTCGCCCTACTGCTCCTACTCGCAAAACGCGAAACGCGGCTGCGAGCGTCCACAGCCGGCGCGTCGTTTCAGGCCTGAAGAGCGGCATGGGGCCGCGTCTGGCACCTGAAACTGAATAACCCTATCTGTGTGATGCGCGAAGGCAACCCGCCTGTCGGCGGTGCGGTCGCGGACGTTACCACTCGGTCGAGGCTAGATAGGGTGTCCTAGCCTCAAGCAGAACCTGACGAATATAGCACACGGAGATCGACGCCCACAACAGAGGACGACGGCTCGCGCTACACTCTGGGCCCAGAAAGGGCGAAGCAGACATGGCCAAGCCGGCCCATCAGGTTGCACAGGTCGCCGCCCCGGAGGGGGGGTTCCGGCGCGAGCTCGGCCTTTTCGACTCCACCATGGTCGTCGCCGGGTCGATGATCGGCTCGGGCATCTATATCGTCTCCGCCGCGATGGCGCGCGAGCTCGGCAGTTCCGGCTGGCTCCTCGTCGCCTGGCTCATCACCGGGGTCCTGACCATTACCGCGGCCCTTTCTTATGGGGAGCTGGCGGCGATGATGCCGCAGGCGGGCGGCCAGTACGTCTACCTCCGCACCGCCTATTCCCCGCTGTGGGGATTTCTCTACGGCTGGACCCTGTTCACGGTGATCCAGACGGGCACGATTGCCGCGGTCGGCGTCGCGTTCGCACGGTTTCTCGGCATCCTCGTCCCCTGGGTCGCGGAGGACCGGTATCTCGTGGCCCCGATCCATCTCTCGACCGGCTATGCCGTGTCGCTTTCGACGGCCCAGCTGGTCGGCGCCGTGTTGATCGCGTTCCTGACCTGGACGAACACGCGCGGCCTCAAGTACGGCAAGGTCGTGCAGAACGTCTTCACCACCACCAAGACCGGCGCGCTGATCGTCCTCATCGCGGCGGGCATCTTCATCGGACGGAATGCCGCCGCCGTGGCCGGCAATTTCGGCGACCTCTGGACGCCGCGCGGTTTCGAACCCATCGCGCCGGGCGTCACCGCCGTCACCGCCTTCGGCATCTTCGTCGGTCTCTGCGTCGCCCAGACGGGGTCGCTCTTCTCCGCCGACGCATGGAACAACATCACGTTCACCGCGGGCGAGGTGAAAAACCCGCGGCGCGACATCCCGCTCTCGCTCGCCTTCGGCACGATGCTGGTGATCTCGCTCTATCTGCTGGCCAACGTCGCCTACCTGATGACGCTGCCGCTGGCGGCGATCCAGCAGGCGCCGGCCGACCGCGTCGCGACGGCGACGGTCAACGCGATTGCGCCCGGGCTCGGCGCCGCTATCATGGCGGTCGCCATCCTCATCTCGACCTTTGGCTGCAACAACGGCCTGATCCTCGCCGGCGCCCGCGCCTACTACGCGATGGCGCGCGACGGCCTGTTCTTCCGACGAGCCGGTACACTCAACGAGGCAGGGGTGCCGGCATGGGGACTGCTGCTGCAGTGCGTGTGGGCGATCGTGCTGGTGATCCCGCGGACCTTCGACCCGGCGACGGGGCAGTACGGCAACCTGTACGGCAACCTGCTCGACTACATCATCTCGGCGGCGCTTCTCTTCTACATCCTGACGATTGCCGCCGTCTTCCGCCTCCGGAAGACGATGCCCGAGGTCCCGCGGCCGTACCGGACCTTCGGCTATCCCATCGTGCCGGCGCTCTACATCGTCGCGGCGGCAGTGATTCTCGGCGTGCTGCTGGTCTATCGCGCGTCGACCACCTGGCCGGGATTCATCATCGTGCTCCTGGGCATTCCCGTATTCGCGCTGCTGCGCGGCCGCGGCCGCCGTTAGCCGCCGCCCTCGCCGCGGCCGCTGCGCTCTGCCTGTCGTGCGCGAAAGGCGGAACGTCGGTTCCTCCGCCCGCGTCGCCGGCGGCTCCGACGCTCGCCATCGCGACGTGGAACATGCACGCCGGCCGCGGCGATCTCGCGCGGCTGCGATACGACCTGGCGTCGGGTGTCCTCACGGGCGGCGTGCCCGGCGATTACGTCCTTCTGCTCCAGGAGGATGTCGAGTCGCCAGACTCCGTCGACTCCGCAGGGGACAAGCCCGCTGGGACCGTGACTGACACGCACAGCGCGCGCGACACGGCGGCGGTCAACGGGCTGTCGTTCTTCTTCGCGCCGGTTCGAGCACGCGAGGGCCGGACGAGCGGCAACGCGATGCTCTCGACGCGTCCGCTGCTCGACCCGCGCGTCGTCACGCTGGAGCGCGAGCGGCAGCCGCGCAGCGCGGTGGCCGCGACCATCCGCCTCGATGCCGCGACGCTGTTCCTCGTCAACGTGCACATGGAGAACAGGCTCGCCTGGTGGCGCCTGCTGTTCAGCGACACGGCGCGCGGCAGGCAGGCGTCGACGCTGCTGCGCGAGGTTCCGCCGCAGGGGGATGGCATCCTGGGTGGGGATCTCAATACGTGGCTGGGGCCGGGCGAGCCCGCGTGGCGGATGATGCTGCAGCGGTTCCCGGACACGCCCCGCGATCCGCCGCAGCCGACCTTTCATGATCGGCTGGTGCTGGATCACCTGTTCTTCGATTTACCGGCTGGATGGACCGTGACGCGGCGCGTGCTGAAGGACGCGTACGGGTCGGATCACCATCCAGTCGTCGGAGTCGTGACGGCGCGGTGACCGCGTTGGCTTCGGAGCGGACGCGGCAATGACGTGTGCGGTTCTCAGCAGATAGGTCGATTGCTGATCGGGGCGGTGAACGTACCGCTGCGGATCGCGCGCGCCCCGCCCACTTTGTTGCCGGACGTGGGATTGAGGTCGGCATGAAACGTGCCGGACACGTTCGAGCCCGACACGCTGGTGATGGTCACGACGCCACCGGGAACGGCTTCCCACGCATCCGCGCCGCCGGGCGTGTTGGCGTTCATATTCATCGTCACCTTCGCGATTCCCGACGGGGTGCCGTTGCCGGCCGCGGTCTGATACGTGCCCGCGGCGACGTCCGCTGCCGCGCGAAGGATCTGAATATTGAAGAGCGGGCCGCCGGTTGAGCACGACTCCACGCCCACGATCTCGATCGCATGCTGTCCGTCGGGATTCACCGGCGCGACATGCGCGCTAACCACACTCGCCTGAAACGACTGCCCATTGATCGTGGCCGCCATTGCGCCGCCAACGCTTCCTGGTCCGGTCGCGCTGTTGGCGCCCCCACACGCCGCCATGCTCGCGGCCGCCGCGATCATGCCAATCACCATACGCATGAACTCCTCCGTTTCTTTCTCAACTGAACGCCATCAAGGCCGCGTTACGAGCGCTGCAACGTGGTACCCGGAAACATGTCGCCGCGACGAGCGCCAACAGACGAAAACCTTTCGTCGTAGCACGTGGGGTGGCCGCGCGCAGCAGACAGGCGGCGGCGCTCCTGCGCAAACTGCGCAAGGCGACGGGCATCCTGGGCAGCGACCTGAACACATCGCTGGGGCCACAAAGCCCGCGACGATGATGCTGCAGCGCTTTCCCGACACGCCGCGCAATCCGCCCCAGTCGACCTTTCACGATCGGCTGGTGCTGGATCACCTGTCTTCGATTTACCGGCTCGATGGACCGTAACGCGACGCGTGCTGAAGGACGCGTCCGGGTAGGATCATCATCCGGTTGTGGCAACGATCGCATCTCACCAATAGACCCATCGCCGTGGTCCTATAGCGCTTGAGATTTCGCCACCGTTATCCGGCCGGTGATCGTTCCGCTTGTAATCGGATTGCCTTTGTAGGTCTGGGTAATGGTCCCCACCAACTGCGAACGATCGGGGCTAAGCGTTGCCTCGAAGGTTGCCGTGTAATCGGTGAACGACGGGGTCGCTATCATCGTTCCCTTGATGACAGAGCCGTTGTCGGCCAGGGAAAAGTTGATGCCGAGGCGAGCCGTGTAAGGAAAGCAGATATTTGTCGACCCGCCTCCGACGCGACCTTGGGCTGCACGTAACAAGTTGTAAACAAATTCCGCACGGCCCGTTCCATCCCCTGTCAGAGTGACGCTGACACTATTGGAAAAGTTACCGGTCCATGTCTCGCGAAAAATGCAACCTTGGTAGTCCGTGATGGTTCCATCCGCCTGGAACGTACCCTGAAATGTACCGCGGCGGAGCAACCGCTCTTTGACCGCTCTTGCAGCTTCAGCGGTGGCTTTGTCGTACTCTTCAGCGGCGTCCGCGATGTCGTCGAAGATCTTCGCGAGGCAATCAACGATGCCACCACCGATCGCTGCCGAGACGCAACCGAGCGTCCCCGACACCTGGTTGACGGCGTCGGCACTTCTCGTCAAGGCGCTCTCGTTGATGGCTCCGATGTCCCTGAGGTGGCCGATCAAGGTAGACCCGCAGGTCGTAATCGCCCACGGCAGCGCCGGCCATGCGATGGAGCCGATCGCGAGCTTCGACGCGCATCCGATGATTTGCAGATTTCCAGAGATGATCTTTAAGCCTTTACCAGCGTCGCCGACTTGTCCCGCCGGAGCGTAGAAGGACGAGCGTTCCGCCACCGAAAGGCTGGTCATCGCCGTGTTCAGAGGCACATTCGGCACGAGCGCTTGCTGGCCAGCGGGGCCGACAATACCCACGTCAACAGTGGTCGACGTGTAATTGTCGAACACGAATACGGTGTTGCCGGAAATCGCTTTGCTGGGGCGCCCCATCGCATCAATGAACATCGTGACCGACGTTCCGTCGGCTCCCCTGTAGACGAGGCCGTTCCCCGCCGTGCCGGAGAAAGTCGCCACGGCTTCGCCATTCTTGTGAACGGCCATCATCGTCACCGTCGCCTTACCCGGGACAAAGGAGATGACCCCGTCATAGAGCGCCGCCGGGCCGGTAGACGGTGTGGACGCGGGAATGTCAGTCGTTGGACCGAGTGGCGTTCCGCCGCCGCACGAAACCGAACAGACGACGACCGCAAAAGCACACGCCATCTTTCGAAGATTCATCGAACATTTCTCCTGTCGCCATGCGCATCGCGTGGGGCATGCGCATCCGCGCTGGTAACCGGCCTGAAGAAGCCCTGACTCGTGTCGTCCCGGTCCGCGGAAACGTGAGACGGGGTCCGCCTCGCCGTGCGCCGGTGTTCGGCGCTACCCCTTCCCAAGCCCTCCCGAAGAGTCAGCGAATGATCGTCTGGCTCGTAATCGTCACGGCGTTGTCGTTGGCTCCTCTATAGTGGCCACCGCCGGTATTCTTCATGAGGTAAATCTGATACAGGGCGTTGGACGTGAAGCGCTTCGCCGTGACGTGCAGGTCGATGCGCCCTTCGATCGTGCCGGCGAGAATCGGCGCGAAGTCCATGAGAACGTCACGCGGCTCACCGGGTCCGGTGGTTGTCCCCGCCTGAACGATCCCGATCGAATAGCAACTCGACGCCTTACCGCTGCCGACTCGACGCGGGCCGTCGTACACCTCCACGGGGCAGCCATCGGTGTCGCCATCCGATTCGCCGCTGCCCATCAGTTGTATCGACATCGTGTCGGGAGTAGGCAATCCCGCCCATCCGGCCGGATTGATTCTGAACTCGATTCTGAAGGTATCCCCTTTCGAAAGGGTGAACGGAGCGACGGCCGGCGTCGGCGTTGCGGTCGGCGAAGTCGGGCTACTGCCAGCGCCCGCGCATCCGCCGGTCGTGATCACAATGCCGACCGCTATCAACAACAGCTCGAACCGATTCATGAGGCACGCTCCTGGGTAGAACCAGGCACGTCGCCCCGAACAGACGCACGCCAGCGGCGCAATCTTTCGAATACCCATCGAATATTCCCCTGTCGTTCATGCGCATCGTCGTGTGGCGATGCGGACTCCGCGCTGGTGACCGGCCTGAAGAAGCCCTGACTCGTGTCGTCCCGGTCCGCGGAAATATGAGGAGGCGGGTCCGCGTTCGCGTGGCTGCAGCAGCTCCGCGGACCCGCCCGACGTACGTGCAGCAGGAGGCAGGCAGCCGGCAGTGAAAACTGCCTGCTGCCCGCTGCTCGCTGCCAGCCGTCAGTGATTGAAGCGGAGCGACACGGCGAGCGCCGGGTGCCGCTTGCGTTCGACGTTCGTCGCGTTGCCGTACATCGCCACGTCGAGCGCCACGCGCTGGCTCATGTTGATGCCGACGCCGGCGGACGGGTTCCACATCTGGCGCGCGTAGATCGCGCCGCCGCGCACCGCGAGCGCGCTGAAGCGGTACTCGTAGCCGCCGTGGAGGCTCTTGCCGCCGTATCCCTTTCCGGCTTCGCCGACGGCCGTCCACTTGTCGGCGCGATAGCCGACGTTGCCGCGCACGTCGACGGGAAGCGTGAGCTGCCTGTCACCGACGAAGGTCGGGAAGCTCTCGACGAAGTCGGAGTCGCCAAGGAACGGGTTGCCGAGCGAGTAGGTCGTCCGCTCGACGTTGGTCCAGTTGATGCGATTGGCGATACCGTTGACGCCGAAGCCACCCTCCCAGCGATTCATCACGAGGCCGACGCCGACGTCAACCGCGCGGCCGGTACCCGAGGTCGCGTTGTCGCGCGTGACGAGGAGCGGCGACGGGAGGAACGGGTTCACGGCGAGCAGGCCGTTGCGGTCGGTGTCGAGCCGCAGCGCGAGGTTGACGTCCTCGTAGCGGAAGCCGTGCAGGTAGTTGTAGTTCGCCGCTACGTAGACGCCGTCACGGTCGGACGAAGACGACGGCAGGGCAAACCGGCCGCGGTAGCCGCCGATCACGGCCAGCGCCATCTGACCGCGTCCCGTGCTGTCCAGACGGAAAGCGTCATTCGGATAGTAGACGTTGGTTTCCGAGCCGAGCACGTTGATCAGCTTCTGATCGAAGTTCACATCGGTCTGCATGCCGATGTAGGGCCCCGCGCCGACGTAGACGCCATGGAACGCGCTGCCCGGTCCCTTCTTCACCTTGATGGTGCCGCCGAAGCTGGGCGACATCAGTCCTTCCGCACGCGGCTGGTTCGACGGCGCCAGCCCGCGGTAGCGGTTCAGATCGGTGCTCAGGTTGGCGTCGCGGATGTCGGTCACGAACTGATTCAAGGCGGTGCTGCGGCTGCTCTGTCCCGGCGTCAGCGCGTTGCGGCCGAACGTGAAGTGCAGCGGCGAGGCCGCGTACTCCGCGGTCCGAATGACGTCGAAGTTGTCGTTGGTCGGATTCAGCCGGTCGAAGTCGCGGAACACCTGGAACAGCCCGAACGGGAGCACGATCGAACGATAGTCGTTCTCGTCGGCAATCATGTCCGAGGCGAGGTTACCGCCGCTGCCCGGCGAGCCGAGCGCGACTTTCCTGGCGTCGAACGACCAGTTCTGGGCGAGGGCCGGCGCGGCAAACAGCACGCACGCGGCGACCGAGAGCACACCATTGCGTAGGGACACGGATATCCTCCTGGAACAACCGGATTGAATTGGAAGACCGGCCCGAGCCGAGCCGATCACAAGACGATATCGGACGCCCGCGGACTCCGGAAGACACGCCGGATCAAATTCAGTGACGCGCGATGCAGAACAATGAAATCCGGACGTCTCCGCGCCGCGCCAAGGCGTCGAAATGTGTCAACGACGCGCGCGCGTGTTTCCAACGCTGTTCGATCGAGGTGCCGCGCACGTGACCGACCCTCGCGACGCCCTTGCGGATCGGCATCGGAGTTCTTTATCCTGAAACCCGTCCCCGCTCATTTTTCGAGGAGCTCCCCCGTGCTCGATCGCCGCACGCTGATCCTGCTCGTGCTCGCGCTGTCCTCTGCGACCGCGCTTGCCGCCGCGCCAGCCGGCGCGCCGAAGCCTGCGCCCGCCGCCGGCCCGCAGCCGCTGCAGACGGCGCGGCTCCTCGGCGGTTACGAGACGCTGGCGATTGCCGGCGTCGGCCGCGACGTGCCGCGCGCGCAGGTGATCCCGACGCTTATCCGAATCCTTCACAACTCGCCGAAGGGCACCGATCCGCACCTCGACGACATCCGCGATCGCCTTCATGACACGCTGACCACGCTCGCGGCCGTCGACAGCGTCGGCGTTGCCTGGCCCGACGGGTTGTCCATCGCACAGGCGGCCGACAAGCAGAAGAAGAAATTGATCGAGGCCTCGCTCGGGGCGCTCGGCCTCGAGCTGCACGAGCAGCGAGGCGCGTACGATGTGCGTGACGACGGCGGCGTCGCGGCTGCGGCGCTCCGCAAGACGCTGACGGACGCGGGCGTTGCCGTCGCCGACGTCCGCGCCGGCCTGAACGCCGGCCGCGCGGTCCGCATCGCGGTGCCGGAGATCACGGTCCCGATGCCGATGCCTCGTTCGGCGTGGGAGAATGCCGTCTTTCACCGCGCCACGCCGGAGGCCGAGTGGATCGCCGCGGTGCTCGACGACCCGCGTGCGAGCCTGCTCGGCTACGGCCTGCTGGCGCTCGACGAGGAGACGCGCGGCTGGCTCGCCGCCGACCGGCAGCTTCTCACCGACGCCTCGCAGCACTGGGAGGCGTTCGCGGTCGTCGCGCCGGCGCTGCATGTGACCGCAAAGGCCATCCAGCTGCCAGGCGGTGCGCCCGCGGCGCTCGCGTGGGAAGCGGTCGCCGGCGCCAAGCCGGCCGATCCCAGTCGGTTCTTCCGCGCGCTCCTCTCGGCCGACGAGGGGCGTCTGGCGTTCTTCTTTGCCACGATCGCCGGTCTCGACGAGCCGCGCTTGCGATTAGTCCTTGGCGGCAACCCGCCGACGCGCAACGCGTTGCGCTGGGCCTACGACGCGTTTGCCGATCCCGTGATCCCATGGACGCTCGCCAACCACCCGTTCATGCGCCGCCGCATGGACGGCGCCGTGATCCTGCGGGCGCTCGCCGTGGACGCGTCGGGTCGGCTCGCGGGGCCGACGTGGGAGAAGGTCTGGCAGAGCGCCTTCGACTCCGACGACCTCGGCATCAAGGGCACGATGAAGGGACTCGAAAAAGACCGGGCGATCGACGCGCGCTGGATCGTGCAGCACGTCCTGTCGCTGCCGCAGGGCGAGCGCGATGCGCGCCTCCAGGTCCTGCTCTTCGCGCAGCGGGCGTTCCCGCATCCGCAGCCGCAGGACGCCATCGACATCCTCGTCGCGCTTCGCGGCTACCAGCGGTTTCCCGCGGCCGCCGCGCTGCTCGAACGCATGGGCGTGACCGCGCCGGCGACGTATGCGTCCGTCCTGCGCGGAGCCGAGCACGCGGCGAACGTGTCCGCCGACCATCGCCAGGCGGTCCTCAGCCAGTTCCAGGGTGCGCTCGCCATCCTCGACCGGCTGCGTGCCCGCGGTGCGCTGACGACCGCTGCGGCCGAGCGCTCCGCACTCGATCTCGCCGCCCTCGTGCCGGACGCCGGCTGGTATCACGGGCGCGTGGCGGCATGGCTCGATGAGACGATTGCGAAGGTGCCCGGCGGCGCCGATGCGGACGCGGACGCGCGTCAGCGGCGCCTGATCGACGCGCTCGCCGGCGTGCGCCCCTCGCAGCAGCCGGCCACCTTCATGTGGGAGTCGGAGCAGTACCAAGTGGCGACCGGCGAAGCGGAGCGCGAACGGATTGACGCGGTCGTCAAGCAGCAGCTCCGACCCGATGTGGCCGCCGTGCTGCGCCTGTCCGCCGCGGTGACCGCCGTGGGGAAAGCGGCGACGGTCGATGCGCTGCGCCAGGCCGCCGCGAATGTCTCGCAGCTGCTCGGCGCCCTCGTCGCACCCGCGAAGGAACCGCAGCTCTATGCCGACCTGCTCGGCGACGCGCGAAACGCCATCAAGGACCTGCAGAAGATCGACGAAGCGAAAGAGATGAAGAAGGCCGAGACGGCGATCGCGCCGATTCGGCGATTGCTCGATCTGCAGACCTCGTTTGTGCTGCGCCTGCTCGACTACGCGGTGTTCATGCCGTCCGAGGACAACGGCTCGATGGCCGACGTCGCCGCCCGGCACGATTTCGGCGGCGAGACCGGCGCCACCGACGCCGTGCGCGCGCGTGCCGCGTGGCTGGCGCCGTCCGAGGTCAGCGAAGAGGGCGGGTGGCGGCTGCGTGGCAGCCTGCTGGCGATGGACGTCGCGACCGGGCGATTCGCCGTCAGGCGGCTGTCGGCCGCGCCTCCCTCGCATCCGCCAACGCTCGTGGACAACACGCGCCTGCAGCTCGCGCAGACGCTCGCCCTCACCGGGTCAGCTCAACTCACCGACGCCGGGCGCGATGCCATCGCCGTGACGATCGCGCGCGGACGAGACCGCGTTCGTGCGGCGGCCAGCACGCCTGGGACGTCGATTCCAGCCCCGGCCGGGATGAGCGCGTGGCGCCGCGAGGCGCTCGCGTGGACGGCGGCAAACGACGCGGCGCACCTCGAGGCGCAGTTCACGGTGCACGAGTTGTACGCCCTTGGGGCAGCGCCCGGTTCGACCTCGCCCGATGGCTGGGGCACGGCGCAGACGCTCACGAGCGGCTGCCTCTGCCTGAAGCTGCTGACGCTGACGCCGTGGGAGGAGCTCGCGGGCCGCAACGGAACGACCGTCGCCGTTGCCTCGGCGTCCGACCTTTCGCTGCGCCTGGCCGAACACCTGAGCGCGCTGAAGGTGCCGGCCGCACTGCTGCCAGCGGTGCTCGCCTTCGCGACCAGCGACGTGATCGAGAACGCGGAGTCGCGGTTCGAAGAGGATTCGATGGCCCTTTCCCGAGCTGCGCAGGCGCTCACGCGCCAGCAGGTCGAAGACATCGTCGCGTCGGTGGTCGGCCGCGGCCTGGCGAGGCCGCAATGAAACGCGCGCTGCTGCTCGTCCCCCTGTGTGCGAGCGTCCTGGTCGCCCAGGGCAACTCCGGGTTGTCCATCGCCTCGCCGACGGCGGACACGCTGCTGACCGGTCCGGTCGTGCTGCGCGCCGCGATCGATCCGGCGCTGGTGGAGCGTGTGCAGTCGCTGACGTTTTACGCAGACGGCAAGGTTATCTGCGCCGACGTTCCGGCCAGGCGCCCGGAATGCCCGTGGAACGCCGGCGCGGACGTCAAGCAGCACCTGATCCGCGTCGTCGCGGCGCTCGCCGGCGACGCGCGGGTGGTGGCGACCGTCCGCACCGCCAGACTCGACTTCGCGGAGAGCGTCCGGGTGGACGTGGTGCAGGTCGCCGCCGTCGTGACGGACAGGAGCGGCCACTTCGTCAGCGGGTTGGATCAGAACGCGTTCCGGTTGTCCGAGGATGGCGTCCCGCAGAAGATCAGCCACTTCGCCGCGCAGAACAGTGACCTCGATCTCGTCGTCGCGGTGGATGCGAGCGGAAGCATGGAGGACGCGCTCCCCGATCTGAAGGAGGCGGTCAAGGCGTTTCTCGGCGCGCTCGGGCCACGCGATCACGTCACGCTGATTGCGTTCAACGACAACATGTACACGCTCGCGTCGCGCGAGACGAGCGCGACGGCGCGCGTCGACGCGGTCGATCGCCTTGTCGCCTTCGGCGGCACCGCCCTCTACGACGTCCTCTCGAAGTCGATCGACCTGGTGGCGACGGGCACCGGCCGCCGGGCCGTCGTGCTGTTCACCGACGGCGACGATCGAAACAGCCAGGCGACGCTCGCGTCGACGGAGGAGAAGCTCCAGGGGTCCGACGCGACGCTTTTCGTGGTCGGCCTCGGGCGCGGCGCGACGGCCGATGCGCTGCGCAAGACGCTGGAAGACCTCGCCGATTCGAGCGGCGGGCGCGTGCTGTTCGCGGAGAAGGCGAAGGAGCTGCGCGAGCCGTTCACCGCGGTCGTCTCGGAGTTGGCGAATCAGTACTTGATCGGGTTCGAATCCAGCAACGGGAAACGCGACGGTGGCTGGCGCGCGCTGAAGATCGAGACCACTGACAAGCGATACCGCGTACGGGCGCGCCAGGGTTACCGCGCGGCGGCGAAGTAGTCAGCAGCTGCCGGCCGCGCCCGCGTGCCGCCGCGCCTCTCTGGCCAGCTGCAGGAACGTCCCCTTGAGACGGTCCAGGTCGGCCTCCTCGAGTTCCTCCAGGTCCAGCAGCTCGTTGCGCGCGTGTCCGAAGGCGCGAATCAACTCGTCCAGCTTCACCTGGATCGCCTCCGTATCGCGGTTCTGGGTGCTTTGAATCAGGAACACCATCAGGAAGGTGACGATGGTCGTGCCGGTGTTGATGACGAGCTGCCAGGTGTCGCTGAAGCCGAACAACGGCCCGCTGAGCGCCCACACGAGGATGACTCCGACGGCGACGAAAAATGTCACTGGCCGGCCCGACGCGTGGGCCGTCCACTTGGTCAACCGAGTGA
This sequence comes from Vicinamibacterales bacterium, assembly GCA_035571515.1. Classification (GTDB taxonomy): domain Bacteria; phylum Acidobacteriota; class Vicinamibacteria; order Vicinamibacterales; family UBA2999; genus Gp6-AA40. The sequence continues at coordinate 34,666 of DATNCQ010000222.1, read as the reverse complement.
ACCACGAACGTGATTTGGTCGGTCTCATGGTGCCCGGATGCTATCATTCGCGCATCCCCTCAATGGTCCGCACGTTCAGGCGCGTGGTATGGCCGCCTGTCGATCCGGCGCTCGTCGACGCCGGACGGGAAGGCGAGCTGGCGGTTGCGCGTACGCGCATCGCCATCGTCGGGTTGCTGGCGCTCAATCCGGCCGCGGCACTCGTACGCCAGCCGGGTGACGCCGCTGCCCTGCTGACGCTCGTCATCGAAATCTTCTTCCTCGCGCTGTCGATCACCGTCCTCCAGTTCGCGCGGCGCCACCCGCCGGTGGCGGGACTCGGTTTCGCGGCCGCCGCGCTCGACGTGTCGGTCGTCAGCGTCTACCACGTCACGGTATTCGCCGGGGCGTTTGCGCCGCTCGCGTTGAGCAGCCGCGTCGCGTTCGCGCTCTACCTGCTCGCGATCCTGGCGACCAGCCTGCGCAACGACGGGCGCATCGCGACGTTCGCGGGCCTGCTCGCCGCGTCCGAATGGCTGGCGCTCATTCGATTCTTCGACGACACCGCGGTGGACATGATGGCCGCGGTCGAGGAGCTGGTGATCATCGCGGCGGCGACGATGCTGGCGCGCATCATCGCCTCGCGCGCGCGGGGGCTGCGGCTGTCGTCGATCCGCGACAACCTGACCGGCCTGCTCACCCGCGCGCACTTCGAGGAGCGGCTCGCCACCGAGCTGATGCGCTCGACGCGCACGCACCGGCCGCTGGCGCTCGCCATCATCGACGTCGATCAGTTCAAGCGGGTCAACGATACCTTCGGCCATCTCGCCGGGGACGAGGTGCTGCGAGAAGTGGCCGCGCGCCTGACGAAGACCGTGCGGCGCAGCGACCTCTTCTGCCGCTTCGGCGGCGACGAGTTCGCGCTCGCCTTCATCGACACGAGCGTGGTCGACGCGGCCGCGCGGCTCGAGGACATCCGGCGTACGGTGTCCGCCACGCCGATCCCCTTGCGCATCCCGGGGGTCGTCACCATCACCTGTTCCGCCGGGGTTGCGGTGTCGCCGCTCGACGGCGAGGACGCGACGGCGCTTGTCGGCATCGCCGACGCGCGGCTGCTGGCCGCCAAGAGCGGAGGCCGCGACCGCCTGATGGTTGCAGGATAGCTTCCATCGACGTTCACTGATGACGAGCCACAGAGTCACAGAGGCACAGCGAAATCTTTGTACAAGTGAATCTCCGTGTCTCCGCGTCTCCGTGGCCCGTGATCCGGGACCTGGGTTCTAATGTAGCGATGTCGCTGATTGACGTTGGCAAAAAAGCACCGGCGTTCGCGCTGAAGGATCAGGCGGGCACGGTGCACAAGCTGTCGGACTACGAGGGACGCCCGGTCATCCTCTACTTCTATCCCAAGGACGACACGCCGGGGTGCACGAAGGAAACCTGCTCCTTCCAGTCGTACCTCCCGAAGTTCAAGCCGAGCAAGGCGGCCGTGCTCGGCGTCAGCATCCTCGACGAGAAGAGCAAGGCGAAGTTCGCGGACAAGTACAACATCACGTTTCCGCTGCTGGCCGACCCCGAGCATGAGATCGCCGAGAAGTACGGCGTCTGGCAGCAGAAATCGTTCATGGGCCGCAAGTTCATGGGCATCGTGCGGACGACGTACTTGATCGGGCCGGACGGCAAGGTGCAGCAGCGCTGGGACAACGTGAAGGTGGACGAGCACGCCGACGAGGTGCTCGCCGCGTTGCGCTAGGGCCGCCTCGCCCCTACGATCGGCGCTGCCTACGGGAATCGTCCCGCGTCGACGTCCTCGATGAATTTCACCACGCCGTCCATGTACACCTTCTGATCGTCGTACATCGCCAGGTGGCTGCCGTTCGGGCAGAACAGATACCGGCCGTGCGGGACGCGCCTGGACATCATCTCCATGTACGCCGGATCCATGGTGTCGTAGCGGGCGCCGATGACCAGCGTCGGCATCGTCAGCTTCGGCAGGTCCGCCGTGCGATCCCACTTCTCGAGCTTACCGCTCGCGCCCATCTCGCTCGGTCCCTGCATCGGGACATAGATCGCCTCGTTGAGATGCTTGAAGCTGCGCTGCACCGGCTCGGGCCATTGATCCGCGGGCATCCGCAGCAGGTGCTGCGTGTAGTAGTTCGGTATCAGCAGCTCCATGTAGCGCGGGTCGTCGAACTTCTTCGCTGCCTCGAGCTGCTTGATCTCCGCCAGCGCGTTCTGATCCATCGCCGGCATCAGCACGTTCTTCGCGTAGTCGTTGTAGGCGGGAATGCTCGACATCATGTTCGAGATGACGAGCCCCTTGACGTGCTGCGGGTACTTCAGCGCGTACTCCATCGCGAGGATGCCGCCCCACGACTGGCCGAGCAGGTAGAAGTCGTCCTGCGTGAGGCCGAGCGCCTGGCGCACCTGCTCCACCTCGTCGACGAAGCGATCGATCTCCCAGAGCGACGGTTCGTTCGGCTGGTCGCTGTAGGAGGAGCCGAGCTGGTCGTAGTAGTAGTACTCGATGCCCGCCTTCGGGAAATAGCTGTCGAACCCCTCCATGTATTCATGGCCGGCGGCCGGACCACCGTGCAGGAGCAGCACCTTCACCTTCGGGTTGTTGCCAATCCGCTTCGTCCAGACGTGGAACATCCCCTTTGGCGTGTCGATGGGGATCATCTTCACGCCGCCGCTCAATTGGTCATCCCGACCCGAGTAATCGAGATAGGTCCGGCTGACGCCGGACCCCACCGGTTCCACCGCCGCGGACGTCGAAGCCGGCGCCGGCCGGCCACAGGCAACCACGGTGAGCACCATCAACAGCCAAAGTCGTTGCATGGCGGGAAATGGTAGCCTGACGCCCGCATGAATTCGTACCTGCACGGGACGAGCGCCATTCCGCTGCTGGGCGACACGATCGGCGAAAACCTGCGCCGTACCGTGGACCGGTTCGGCGATCGCGAGGCACTCGTCGTCCGCTGGCAGGGTTATCGCGCGACCTACCGTGAGCTGTGGGACCAGACCACCGCGCTGGCGCGCGCGCTGATCGCGTCGGGGGTGCAGGCGGGCGACCGCGTCGGCATCTGGGCGCCGAACCGCTTCGAGTGGGTGGTCACGCAGTTCGCGTCGGCGCGCATCGGCGCGATCCTCGTCAACCTCAACCCGGCCTACAAGGCGTCCGAGCTGCAGTACGCGCTGACGCAGTCAGGCGTCTCGCTGCTGGTTCACGCGCGCGCCTTCCGGTCGAACGACTACGTGTCGATGGTCGCCGAAGCGCGCCCCCGCTGCCCGGAGCTGCGCGAAACGATCGTCATCGACAGCGCCTGGGACGCGCTGCTGGCGCGCGCCTCCGCCACGCCGGCAGACGAGCTCGCCGCGCGCGAGTCGCGCCTGCAGTTCGACGATCCGATCAACATCCAGTACACCTCCGGGACCACGGGCTTCCCGAAAGGCGCGACGCTCTCGCATCACAACATCCTGAACAACGGCTACCTGGTCGGCGAGATGATCAAGTACACCGAGCAGGATCGTGTCTGCATTCCCGTGCCCTTCTATCACTGCTTCGGCATGGTGATGGGCAACCTGGCCTGCAGCTCGCACGGCGCCTGCATGGTCGTGGCGGCCGAGGCGTTCGACGCGCTCGCCACCCTCGACGCCGTCGCCGCCGAGCGCTGCACCTCTCTCTACGGCGTGCCGACGATGTTCATCGCGCAGCTCGCGCATCCGCGCTTCAGGGAGTTCGACCTGTCGTCGCTGCGGACCGGCATCATGGCGGGGTCGCCGTGCCCGGTCGAGGTGATGAAGCAGGTGCAGTCGACGATGCACATGCCGGAGGTGACGATCTGCTACGGCATGACCGAGACATCGCCGGTCTCGACGCAGAGCAGCTGGGACGACGCGCTCGACCGCCGCGTCTCGACGGTGGGCCGCGTGCACCCACACGTGGAGATCAAGATCGTCGATCCGGAATCGGGCGCCATCGTGCCGCGCGGCGTGCCCGGCGAGCTCTGCACCCGCGGCTACAGCGTGATGATCGGCTACTGGGGCAACGAGCAGGCGACGCGCGACGCGATCGACGCCGGCCGCTGGATGCACACCGGCGACCTCGCCACCGCCGACGAGGACGGCTACGTCAACATCGTCGGCCGCATCAAGGACATGATCATCCGCGGCGGCGAGAATGTGTACCCGCGCGAGGTCGAGGAATATCTCTACACGCATCCCGCCGTGCTCGACGTGCAGGTCATCGGCGTGCCGAGCGACAAGTACGGGGAGGAAGTGATGGCGTGGGTGAAGCGGAAGCCCGCGGCGACGGTCAGCGGCGAGGAGCTGGCCGCGTTCTGCCGCGGCAGGATCGCCACGTTCAAGATTCCCGCGTACTGGAAGTTCGTCGACGAGTTCCCGACGACGGTGACGGGCAAGGTGCAGAAGTTCAGGATGCGCGAGATGGCCGTCGCGGAGCTCGGGCTCGAACGCGCCGCGGAGCAGCGCACCGCGTAGGCCGTGAAGCGACACTGCGAAGAAGTCTGCCTGCAGGCAGACTTCTTCACGTGCGTCGCGCGCGCGAACCGGCCAGGATTCCGTCCGCCGAATGTAAAGTTTGTCCGCCTTCGTGTCGTCTTTGGCAACACGCCCTAAGGGTGTCCCTAGACGTTTTAGAGGTTTTCCGCGGTTTGCCAGCTCGGCATATGCGTTGCTGATCGATCGGTCGCCATGCCGAACCTTCTTCATCGCATCCTTGTTGTCGCCCCGTATCACGACGTCGCCGAACGCATCCGCCGCTCCGTGGCCGGCCACGATATCGTCGTCCGCGCCGACTTCGGAAGCGCCAAGAAGGAGCTGGATCGGCAGCCGCCGGACCTGCTCATTGCGCAGGTGCGGCTCGGCGCGTTCAACGGCCTGCACCTGGCGATCCGCGCCAAGGGCCACGGCCTGCCGACCCAGACGATTCTGATTGGCGAGCCCGATGCCGTCCTCGAAAACGAGGCCAGGCAGCAGGACGCGCGATACCTCACGTTGCCCGTCGACGAGGAAACGCTGGCCGCGACGGTGCACGAGATGCTGTCTTCGGCCGACGCGACGTTCACCGACGCACCTCTGGTCGCCGCCGGCAGCACGCACGCGACCGCGGTGTCCGCCGCCCTCTGACGGCGATCCGGCAGGAAACAGGAGATCGGGGATTCACCGCGCCTGGCGCGGTCCCCGATCCCCGGATTGCCGCTTCCCAATCCAGATCCTGACCAAAAGTCATCTGCGTGGGCGAAATGCACCGCCCACTGCCTGCTGCCCGCTGCCTGCTAGTTGGTGGCCGGCTGATCTCCCTTGAGCAGCCGCTGGCGCGCCTTGTCGACGTCGCGCTGGAACACGAACAGCTTGTCCGCGTTCCCCATCGGGTCGGTGAAGTTGTACTGCTTGCCGCCCTTGATCCTCACCTTCAGGTTCTTCTCGAGATAGTCCACCTCGAACACGTCGAGGTTCGTCAGCGCCACCGTGAAGGCGTCGCCCTTGTTCGTCGTGTCGTACCGCAGCCCCTGCGCCGTGGCGACGAGCGTCCCGCGGCACGAGCCGATGCCGTGCTTGTGGACCACCTCCGCCTTCGCGTCGAGCTTCACTTCCTTGAAGCGGACCATCAAGTCGCGCGGCCCCGGCGTGATGTCGATCGACTGCGCGTACTGGTCGTAGCCCGGCGCCGACACGTTGATCTGATGCGTCCCCGGCTTCACGTCGGTCGTCGTCACCGGCGCAGCGCCGACGAACTGGCGATCGACGAAGACCTGCGCGCCCGGCACGTCGCTGTCGACGCGCAGCGTGACGAGGTCTGGCGGCGGCGCGGGTGCTTCAGCGGGCGGAGGCGCGGCGGCGGGAGCCGGCGCGGCGGCCCTGCGCGCGGGGCGGGGCGCCTCCACCACGGGTTCCGGCACGGGTATCGGCGCCGGTCGCGGCGCGACGACCGGGGGAGGCGCCGTTGAGACGGGCGTTCGCGCAGGCGCGGGCTTGGGAGACGAGAACAGGTAGATGCCGACGCCGGTGACGAGGAGGAGGACGAGGAAGACGGCGATGATGATCGGGCGATTCACGCGCCAGATCCTAAACGGATCTCTGGAACTTCGACAACGTGAATGTCGCCGGCGGCGGGCGGGTGCTCCACCGCGCGCACGAGGGCATCGACCATCTGCCGCACCGTCACGAGCCCGAGGCGCTCGGCGCTCGCCCGCTTCGAGGGAATCAACCGCATCAGGGCATAGATCGGCACCAGCATGTACGGCCATCGATGCCCGGGTCCGAGCACGTACCAGGGGCGCAGGACCGTCGCGGTCAGGCCCGCGTCGGCGATCGCGCGTTCGCCGGCCGATCGAACCTCGATGTACGCGTGCATCACGGGCGCCGGATGCGCAACGCTGACATACACGAGATGCCGCGCCGCCGCGGCTCTCGCGGCCTCGACCGACGCCAGGATCGACGGCAGGTCCACGCGGCGGAATTCCGCGGCCTTCTTCGGGGATGGATGGGGCGTGCCAACGAGATGCACGATGGTGTCCGCGGCCGTCACGGCCGCGGCGAAGGTGGACGCCTCGAGCGCGTCGCCGACGACGGCGGTTGCGCCCGCCGGCAGCCTCCCGGCTGATGCGGGACGCACCAGCGCGCGCACGCGATGCCCGCGCGTTAGCAGTGCCTCTGTGAGACGGCGGCCGATGTAGCCGGTTGCCCCGGTGATAAAAACGTCGCGCGGGATGGCCCAGATAGTACACTCGGCGGCATGAAACGCCGGGGCGCCCGGCTTCCCGTCGTCCTTGCTGCCATAGCGCTGGTCTGCGCCGCCGTGACGGTGGAGGCGCAGTTCCGCCGCGGCGGGTTCGGCTTCGGCGCGCGCACCGCCACCGCGAAAGACTTCGACGGCAGCTTCCACTTCTGCCGCATCGTCTTCCGGAATTCGATCCAGGGCGATGGCGGCGGCTGGAGCGTCGACTATCCGCGCGCCGACATCAATTTCTCGATCCGGTTTTCAGAGCTCACCAAGACGCAGGTCAGCCGGGACGGCACCGGCGAGCCCAACCATCTGCTCGTCCGCCTCACCGACAACGAGCTGTTCGACTGCCCGTTCGTGATGATGACCGAGCCCGGCGGCGTCGCCTTCGACGACGACGAGGCGAAGAGGCTGCGGCTGTACCTGGAAAAGGGCGGCTTCCTCTGGGCGGACGACTTCTGGGGCGAGTACGCGTGGAGCTGGTTCGTCGGGCAGCTGCGCAAGGCGCTGCCCGCGGGCGAATTCCCCATCTTCGATCTCCCGCCCGAGCACCCGCTCTTCCACACGCAGTTCGAGGTGAAGAAGGTCGCGCAGATCCCGTCGATCAACTTCTTCTTCGGCTCGGGCGGCACCTCCGAGCGCGGCGCCGACAGCGCCACGCCGCACGCGCGCGGCATCACCGACAGCAAGGGGCGCCTCATCGTCCTCATCACGCACAACACCGACTTCGGCGACTCGTGGGAGCGCGAAGGGGACGACGCGACCTACTTCGTCAACTTCGGGCCCGACGGCTACGCGTTCGGCATCGACGCCGTCATCTACGCGCTCACGCACTGATCGCGACTCATGGCGAAGAGGAAGGCACTGTTTCCCGGCGAGACCGCGAAGTATCGCGCCGCGCGGAACCGGCTTCTCCGGAAAGAAATCACGCTGCGCCGGGCGCTCGAGAAGGTCGCGGCGCAACGCCGCACGCTGCCGCTCGGCGGCGCGGTGCCCGAAGACTACGTGTTCCAGTCGGCGGACGGACCGGTCAGGCTCTCGGAGCTGTTCGACGAGGGGAAGGACACGCTGCTCGTCTACAACTTCATGTTCGGGCCGCAGATGCCCGAGCCATGCCCGTACTGCAGCTCGATTCTCGACAGCGTCGACGGCGCCGCGCCGCACGTCGCGCAGCGCGTCAACCTGGCAATCGTGGCCCGCTCGCCCATCGAGCGCGTGCTGACGTTCGCGCGCGAGCGCGGATGGCGGCACCTGCGGCTGCTCTCGTCGGCCGCCAACAGCTACAACCGCGACTATCACGGCGAGAACGCGGCCGGCGACCAGCTGCCGATGATGAACGTCTTCGCGCGCCGCCGCGCGCGCGTCCACCACGCGTGGGCAACCGAGCTGTTCTTCGCCGCGGCCGATCGCGGACAGGACAAGCGCCACGTCGATCTGATCTGGCCGGTCTGGAACCTGCTGGACATGACGCCGGAAGGACGCGGCGCGACGTGGGGGCCGAAGCTGCGCTACTGACCGTTCCCAGGTCCTGCTGCCTGGCGCGAGCTGCGAGCCGGAAGAGCCGCTCCACTCAGCGTCGAATCAGCGGTAAGCCCATCGAGAGCAGCGCCTGCCAATGCGGATCGCGCTGCAGGTCGGCGAGCGGCATCGGCGGCAGCGGAAACTCCGGGTGCGGGCTGACGACGAGGTGCCACCAACCGACGTCGTGCCACGCGCCGCTCTTGAACCCGATGCCGCGATAGACGGTCAGCGGCAGAAACCCGAGCTTCTCGTGCAGCGCGACGCTGCGCGCGTTCGGCAGCGTGATGCCGGCGTACGCGTTGACGAAGCCCTGCGCCGCGAGAATCGCGAAGAGCGAGGTGTAGAGGCCGCGCGCGATGCCGCTGTGGCGGAAGTCGGGGTGCACGTAGACGGAGGTCTCGACGCACCACTGATAGGCGGCGCGCGCCCGGTGCTGCGTGGCGTAGGCGTAGCCGGTGACGACGCCGTCGCGATCGCACACGAGCCATGGATAGGCGACCATCGTCTTCGCGATGCGACGGCGCATTTCGTCGGCTGACGGCGGCTCGGTCTCGAACGAGGTGGCGTCCGCGGCGACAAACGGCGCGTAAATCTCGGCAATCGCGCCCGCGTCCCGGTCGCCGGCCAGGCGGATGACGCTCGTCGACTTATTCATCCTCGCGGCAGCCCCGGGTCATTCGGACGAGAACTGCTGCACCAGCGTGTCGAGCGCGAGCGGCAGCGGTGGACGCAGCGCGGTCCCGGCGAACGAGGCGGCGAGCGTCCGCGCCAGCCGCCCGTCGCGCCTGTAGTGCCGTCCGCCGCTCAAGGCGAACAGCTCCGCGCAGAGGCGCGTCGCCTCCTGGGTGACATAGGTCTTGGTGCGCAGCGCCAGTGCCGCGTACTCGGGGCCTGCGCCGGGCCGCCACGCGCGCGCCGTCTCGTGCAGGTAGGCGCGCAGCGCCTCCTCGCGCATCCGCGCTTCGGACAGCCTGAGCCGAAGTGCCGGCGATTCCGGCGCCGGCGTCGCCAGCTCGCGGCGGATGGCGGCCGCGCAGCCGAGCGGGATCGCGGCAAAGAGGGCGAACCAGTACGACAGCGGCTGGACGACCTCGATGAAATTCGGAAAGCCGACAATCCCGTCCGCCGGTGCGGCGCGATAGCGCACGGTGTGGCTCTCCGTCGAGCGCATACCGAACCCGTCCCAGTCGTCGAGGATGTCGACGCCCGCGGCGGTCGGCCTCACGAGGAAGAACTCGACCACCCCGGCGCCAGGCATGTCGGATGGATCGACCTTCGCGGTCGAGAAGAACATGCCGGCGTAGCGGCCGAACGACGCGAGAATCTTCTCGCCGGTCAGCTCGAACCGGCCGTTGCGCCGCTGCGCGACCGTCTTCGTCGCGTCGAGCGATCCGCCGGCCCCCTTTTCCGAGTTGCACGCCGCGTAGAGCGTGCCGGCGCGGTACTCGGCCGCGACGCGATCGATCTGGTCGGCCCACGCGCGGCGGTGTTCGGGCGGCGCGACATCGGGCCCGACCGCATAGGCGCCGGCCAGTCCGATCGGCATCGCCGCGAGCAGCGCGGTCGAGGGCGAGGCGGACGCGATCGTCTCAATCGCGGCGACGGCGTCGACGAGGGTGCAACCGCTGCCGCCCGCCGACACGGGGAACGGCGCCCGGATGATGCCCGACGCGACGAGATCCGCGATGTTCTCCGCGGGGTACTGTTCCGGGTTCCCCGCCTCGCGCTCCGCCAGCGCCGGCGCCAGCGCGCGCAGGCGCTCGGCGAGCGTGCTAACCACGGCCGATCCAGGGCATCTTCGTCGCCATCAGCGTCATGAACTGCACGTTGGTGTCGAGCGGCAGATTGGCCATGTAGACGACCGCTCGCCCGACGTGCGCGGTGTCGATCGTCGGCTCCGCGGCGACCTGGCCGTTGGCCTGCAGCACGCCGAGCGGCATGCGCGCGGTCAGCTCCGTTGCCGCGTTGCCGATGTCGATCTGTCCGCACGCGATGTCGTGCGCGCGTCCGTCGAGCGACGTGGACCTCGTGAGCCCGGTGATCGCGTGCTTGGTCGCCGTGTAGGCGACCGAATGCGGTCGCGGCGTGTGCGCCGAGATCGACCCGTTGTTGATGATCCGGCCCCCACGCGGCGTCTGCGCCTTCATGATCCGCATCGCTTCCTGCGTGCAGAGGAACGCGCCGTTGAGGTTCGTCTCGACGACCGACTTCCACTGCTCGAACGGCAGATCCTCCATCGGGATCGGCGGCGTGCCTATGCCGGCGTTGTTGAAGAGGAGATCGAGCCGGCCGAAGCGTTGCTTCGTCGCCGCAAACAGCGCGCTGACAGACGCGGGATCCTTGACGTCGGTGGGAACCGCGAGGCAGCGCGACGCGGCCTCGCCGGCGCCCGTCACGGCCGCGGCGAGCAGGTCGGCGCGGCGTCCCGCGAAGACCACGCTGTAGCCGTCTTCGACCAGCGCGAGCGCGACCGCCCTGCCGATGCCGGTGCCCGCCCCGGTGACGATGGCGACCCTGGCGGGGTCGGTCCCGCCGGCTTCGGGCACCGGCCCGGAACCCGCCCTACTGTCCATCGTGTTCGGTGAACATGATCGCCGGCTTGCCGTCCTCGCCCACGTACCCTCGACCCATGCCCGTCGTGTTGAACGACATCATCACGTTGCCGTGCGCGTCGAGGCCTATCACGCCGCCTTCGCCGCCAACCGGCTTCAATTCTCCCTGGACGACGGCGTCGGCCGCGGCCTGGATCGACACGTGGGTGTACTGGACGCGCGCGCAGATGTCGTGCGCGACGGTGTAGCGGATCCAGAATTCGCCGATGCCGGTGGACGAGATGGCGCAGCTTTGATTGTTCGCGTAGGTGCCGGCGCCGATGATCGGCGAGTCGCCGATGCGGCCGAAGCGCTTGTTGGTCAACCCGCCGGTCGAGGTGCCGGCTGCGAGGTTGCCGTGCTGGTCGAGCGCCACCGCGCCGACCGTGCCGTGATGGTCCTCGGTCTGCGCCGCCTTCTTCTTTTCGGCTGCCAGCTCGTCCTGCAGCGTTTTCCAGGCGCGGTCCGTGTAGAAATATTTCTGATCGACGAAGTCCACGCCCTCCTGCTTCGCGAACGCTTCCGCGCCTGCGCCGGCCATCAGCACGTGCGGCGACTTCTCCATCACGAGCCGCGCGAGCAGGATGGGATTCTTGATGCGCTTGAGTCCCGCGACCGCGCCCGCTTTCATCGTCGCGCCGTCCATGATCGCCGCATCGAGTTCGTTGGTCCCTTCGTGCGTGAACACGGCGCCCTTGCCCGCGTTGAACAGCGGTGAATCCTCGAGGATGACGATCGTCGCCTGGACGGCGTCGAGGCTGGCGCCGCCGCCAGCCAGTACCCGGTAGCCGGCCATCAACGCCTCGTTCATCGCCGCCTGCATCGCGTCCTTACGTTCTGCGATACCCGCTAACGTAAAGTTGCCGGCACCTGTGTGGATCACCATCCCCCACTTCGGCGCCTGATTCGCGGGCGCGGACGCTTGCGTCTGCGCGGAAGGAGCTGGCTGCGAGCACGAATACATGAAGAACGCCGCCAGCAATGCCATCGGAGCGTTGATGTTGGTGCGCATCTGAGTCGACTCGCATATTAGCCGTTCTTGACAGAGCGGAATTACTTACATGGCCGTCCACACCGACGAGTGCGGCCTCCGCCCCGGTCATACCGGATTCTCCGAAGAAATGGCGCCATCCCGATTGACCTCGACCGGAACGCGGCTTGCCGGATACCTCCAACGCTTTCCCCGGAGGAATGGGTGTCATGAAGCGCCTCATTCTCGCAGCGACGATCGTAGCGATAACGGCGTGCGGCGGCGGCGGCGACGCGTCACTCTCTCCCGTCGGTCCCTCGAGGTCGCCTGCCGGCGCGTCGATTTCGGGAACCGTAAGCGGCACCGGCGTGACCGCGGCACGGGTGCTCGACGACGGCAGCGCGTTCAGTACGCTGGCGACGAGCAGCGTGACCGTCTCCATTGCCGGCACGAACATCTCCACCACCACCGACGGCCAGGGACAGTTCACGCTGAACAACGTCCCGGCCGGGACGGTGACGCTGAACTTCAGCGCGCCAGGACAAAGTGCGTCGATCACGCTGAGCGGCATCGGGCCGGACGACAAGGTCCAGATCACCGTCACGCTCAACGGCAATAACGCGCGTGTCGATTCCGAGCATCATTCCTCGCCCGACACGAACGGGCATGAGGCCGAGGTCGAAGGCGTCGTGTCCGCGACAACGGGCACCTGTCCGAGCCTGACGTTCATGGTGGGCACCCCCAAGGTCACCACCAACAGCGCGACGACCTTCCGCGACGGCGTCTGCACGGACGTCAAGGACGGCGCCCGCGTGGAAGTGAAGGGCACGAGGCAGGCCGACGGTTCGATCCTCGCGACCCGCGTCGAGATCAAACAGGCCCAGGCGCAACAGGAGGCCGAGGTCGAAGGCCTCGTCTCCGGGTCGACCGGCGCCTGTCCCGCTGTGACGTTCACGGTAGGGACGACCAAGGTCACGACCAACAGCGCGACGAGCTTCCGCGACGGCACATGCGCGACCGCGACGGCCAACGGCGCGACGGTCGAAGCGAAGGGCACGAAACAGGGCGACGGCTCGATTCTCGCGACGCGAGTGGAGCTGAAAAAGGCCCCGGCCCCGGCCCCGGCCCCGGCCCCGACGCCGGTTCAGCAGGAAGCCGAAGTAAAGGGCCTCGTGTCCGGGTCAACTGGGACCTGTCCGAGCGTGACCTTTACGGTGGGGACGACGAAGGTCACGACCAACAGCGCGACGAGCTTCCGCGACGGGACCTGTGCGGACATCACGAAGAACGGCGCGCGTGTTGAAGTGAAGGGCGCGAGGCGGAACGACGGCTCGATCCTCGCGACACGCGTCGAGCTCGACCGCTAATCGCGCTCGACGTGCCGGTGGCGGTCGAACCACCCAGGCCCGATGAAGATGACCGCCGCTCCCGCGATCGCCACGACAACAAACGCGGCGACACCCGGGGTCGGCGGTCCGTGCGTCCCCTTCCCCGGCCTGCGACCACGTTAGAAACCGCGTCAGACCTGCAGGGAGTGCGTTGGTCGAAGTGCGCATCTAAGGTCGCGCGGAATTTTGACCGTTCTTTACAGAACGGAAGTTCTTACATCCCGGTCCGTAACTACGAATCCGTCGTGTCGGACCGCCGTACCGGATTCCCCGAAAAAACGGCCCGATCCCGCGTCAGCTCGGCCGGAACGCGGCTTGCCGAGCTACTCCCCCAGCTTCCCCGGAGGACTTGGAGTAATGAAACGGACCATTCTCGCAGCGATGATCGTGGCGGTTACCGCGTGTGGCGGAGACGCTTCGCTCTCGCCCGTCGGCCCCTCGAGATCTTCTTCTTCTGCTGGCGCATCGATTTCGGGAACCGTAAGCGGCACCGGCGTGACCGCGACGCGGGCGCTCGACGGCGGGGCGTTCAGCCTGCTCGCCACGAGCAGCGTGACCGTCTCGATTGCCGGCACGAATATCTCCACCACCACCGACGGCCAAGGACAGTTCACGCTGAACAACGTCCCGGAGGGAACGGTGACGCTCAACTTCACCGCGCCCGGCTCGAGTGCGACCATCACGCTGACCGGCATCGGACCCGACGACAAGGTCCAGATCCAGGTCACGCTCAACGGCAACAACGCGAAGGTGGATTCCGAGCATCATTCCTCGCCTGGCAACGACAAGAAGGAGTTCCAAGGCAGGATTTCGTCGATTGACGCGGCCGCGAAGTCGTTCCAGATTCCCGGCCTCACCGTCAAGACGACGGCGACCACGACCATCCGCCACGGCAATCGCACGTTCCAGTTCAGCGATCTGAAGGTCGGCGATCACGTCCAGGCGCGTGGCACCAAGGACGGAACGACCTTGACCGCGACCGAGATCAAGGTCGAGAACGACAACGACGACGATGATGACGATGACCATGACAAGCCGACAACGGTCTCGTTGAGCGGGGTCGTTTCGGGCTCGACGGGGACGTGCCCGGCGGTGACGTTCACGGTGCAGAGCACGAAGGTCACGGTGAACAGCGGGACCACCTACTCGTCGACGACGTGCGCCGATGCGACGAAGAACGCTGCCAACGTCAAGGTGACGGGCACCAAGCAGGCTGACGGCTCGGTGTTGGCGACGAGCGTGTCGTTGACGACGCCGGCCCCTACGACGTTGACCGGATTTATTTCCGCGTCGGCGGGAACCTGCCCGGCTGTCACGTTCACGGTGCAGAGCACGAAGGTCACGGTCAACAGCTCAACGACCTTCCCGTCGACGACCTGCGCCGATGCGACGAAGAACGACGCCAACGTCACGGTGACCGGCACCAAGCAGGCTGACGGCTCGGTTGTGGCGACGAGCGTCGCGCTCGTTCCGCCGACGACCCTCACCGGCGCGGTCTCCGCGTCGACCGGGACGTGCCCGGCCGTCACGTTCACGGTGCAGAGCACGAAGGTCACCGTGAGCAGCTCGACGGCGTACACGTCGACGACGTGCGCGGTCGCAACCGTGAACGGCGCCAACGTGAAGGTGACGGGTCCGAAGCTGGCCGACGGCTCGGTGCAGGCCACGACCGTCGCACTGGCGCCGTAGCGCGCCCAGGCATCGGGAACCCGGTGGCGGTCAAACCACCAGTCTCATAAAGGATGACAGCCGCCCCCGCGATCGCCGTGATGACAAGCGCGGTGATGCTCGGGGGCGGCGGTCCCAGCCGCGAATCCTAGCCTGTCTGCGAACTACTTCGTCGTCGGCGTCTTGTCAGGCGCGGGCTTGGCCGCGTCCTTCCCGCTCGTCGCGACGACCGGCTGCGCCGAACGATTCGGCGTCGGGTCGACCTTGCCTACGCGATGGACGCTGCCGGAATCGATGGTCTTGCCGGTGTCGGTCAGCGTCTGGTAGTAGAAGTCGTCGCCGGCGATTTCGACGAGCATGAACGTGTAGCCGGCGTCGAAGCCCTTCGCGGTCAGCGCCGTCGTGCTGATGTTGCCTTCGCGCAGCTTCGCGGAGCTCCCCGTGATGAAGTACGCGATCCCCTTCTGCGGCTTGATCCGTTCGTAGAAGTGCTCGTGGCCGGTGAGCACGACGTTGACGCCGTACTTGACGAAGATCGGCTCGAGCTGCGTGCGCAGCGTCTCGTCCGAGCCGTGCGTCTCGCCCGAGGAGTACGGAGGGTGGTGGAAGAAACAGATCTTCCAGTCCGAGCCGCTCGCCTTGAGTTGGTCGTCGAGCCACTTGGTCTGCTTCTCGTCCATGTACGTGCTGTCCAGGGCGAAAAAGCGGACGCCGTCGGCTGGCTTGAACGAGTAGTAGCGCTCGCCGTTCATGTTGAACGGCTTGTAGAAGCGCTCGCTGGGATCGTCGTGGTTGCCGAGCGCGGCGTAGAACTTGATCCCGCCGTCGAGCAGCGGCTTGTACGGGAGGGCGAACTTCCGGTCGAAGTCCTTCGGGGTGTTTCCCCCGTAAATGTTGTCACCGACCATGACGACGAACCCGAACGGGAACTTGGCGCGCGTAGCCGACAGCTGCTTGGCGACGGCGAGCTGGTGCTTGTCGCCCGTCCCGGTGTCGCCGATGACCGCGAACTTCGTCGACCCGTTCTTCATCGGGAGGGTGAGGTCCTGCGCGAAGAGCGCCGGCACGGCCAGCACCACGAGCATGAGCACGAACAAGAGTGAGCGGCGCATGTAATCCCTCCTTCCCTTACTGAAGCGCGTTGGGCACGAAGTCGACGATGATGTTCGCCTCGACGTCGCGGATGATCAGGGTCTTGCCGACGAGGCGGTACTCGAGCTGTTCCGGCAGCTTCGGCAGGCTCATCAGTATCTGCGGCGGCGTGCTCGGAAGCGGCGAGTCGGGCGGATACATCGCGTTGACCTTCAGCACGATTGGCTTGCCGCCTTCCTCCTCCTGCTCCTCGGCGTTCTCCTTGAGTTCTTCCTTCACGTCCGCCTTGACCGCCTTGCCCGAGGTGCCCTGGACGGGCGTGCCCGTCACGGGGACGTCTTTCACCGGCGAGGGCGGCGCCGCCTTGTCCCGCGCGGTCGGCTGCACGACGGGATACATCAGGCGGCGGAACTTGTTGCGGATCTCCGGCGTCATGATGTCGCCCGGCTTGGCGGTCGCCCGCGCCGCGCGGATCTTCGCGCCGAGCATCTCCTGCGCCTTCTTGATCTCCGCCGGGTTCTTCGTTTCCTTCAGCGGCGGCGCGTCTTTGGCGGCGTTCTTGTGAACGGCCATGTAGGCGTCGATCCGCTTCTGGAAATCGGCAAGAACGAGCGCGTCCGGGTTCGCGTTCTTCGCCGCGGCCTGCTCACGGGTGGTCTGCGAAATCTGCGGCCTGGGGGGCTTGGGTGCCGCCTTCGTCTGCGCCGCTGCCGGAACGGCACTGACGGCGTACGCGAGCGTGCACACGCCAAGTAAACGGATGACGTTCATCGGAGTCCTCCGACTCCGTCACGTTCACGTTACGTGCCCATTGCCTCGCAGCGGCTGAGCTCGCGGATCAGCCGCAGGCGTCGATATTGCCGAAGTGATCGACCTCGCGCGTCCAGCCTTCCCGCCCGCGCATGTCGCGGACGCGCGCCCACCACACGATGTCTGGCTGTTCGACCACGCTGAGCGCACACTCGTCGGAGCTCTGCTTGTCGCCCGTGCAGTAACCCTGGCTGGGAATGTATTGCTCGTCGGTGACACCGTTCACCCAGATCTTCCAGTCGCCGCCACCGACGTTACGCAGGAGATAGATCGGCTGACCTGCGCGGATCGGGAGATGCCTGGTGCCGACCATCACGTCGCGCTGCGCGGTGGCGCGGCCCACCTTCGTGGTCGTGACCACGCCAGTCAGGGCGAGGACCGAATCGCCAAGCGCCGCGTGAAAGGCGACCGGCGAGTCGTCGCGGCGGTCGGCATGCAGGTCGGTATCCCAATCGACGCTCCACTCGCGATAGGTGCAGCACTGGAAGGGGCACGCGCCGTCCTCGTCGAACGGCATCGGCGGTCCCGCCTCCTGCGTCCTGCCGCAGCCCATCCCAAGAAGAACGATGAGCATGAAAACGCGACGGCATATACGACGTACACGAAGACTCCGCTTTTCATCGTGGTCTTCGTGCATGCACGCGCAGCGTGCCTTCGTGGTTGTCATTGACATGTCACCGGGCGCGGCGACGGGAAGTTCCAGCGGCGATTGCCGGGCGCGAGGAACTGGCTCTCGTCGAGCCGGCCGCCGCGCTGGCGCAGCCAGACCACGGCCGCCTCGCGCAACAGCGGTGCGCCCTCCACGCCCGTGAACTGGAGCGGTCCCGCCGGCGCAAGAATGCCGTCGCCGCCTCCGGCGATGAAATCGCTCGTCGTCACCGTCAGCCGGTCCTCGGGCCGGATCGGCATGCCCGACGACCGCGTGAGCGCCACGCGCAGCGTGCCGCCTTCGCACGTCGCGTCGACGCGGAAGCCGGCAATCGGCAGCAACTCGGTCGGCAGCGCGCGCCGCTGCAGGTTGTAGGCGACGATGCGGGTCAACTGATCGCCGGTGGCCGTGAACGTGACCAGGCGGTTGTCGAACGGATAGACCTCGTAAACGGCGCCGTAGGTGAGCGGCCCCGCCGGCACGTCGGCCCGCAGGCTTCCTCCGTTGCCAATGGCGACGTCGGCGCCGGGAACGGACGCCAGCATGGCGTCGGTAATCAGGTCGGCGAGCGACGTTTCGTTCTGCTGGTCGCCGCGCACGAAGGGCGTGTCGACGTGCACCCCGAGCCGCTGATTCTTGATCGTCAGCGCCCTCCGCACCGCGGGGGCGATGGCCGCGGCCGTCGCGGCATCGGGCGCCACGGCGCGATTCTCGTACCGTCCGGCGGTCACGTCGCGCGGCGGAAAGATCTTTTTGGAGACGACGGCGCCGGACGACCGATTCACCGTGAGGTCGACGCGCGAAAACGAGCGGCCGCCCGAGTACGCCTCGACGACCGCGATGCCCGCGACATCCTGCGCCATCGCCTGGTGCGTATGGCCCGCGGAGATCATGTCCACGAGTCCCGCCGGCAGCTGCCGCGCGACGTTGACGATCTCCGCCATCTGATCGCAGGAACCGAGATCCTGCGGATCCTCGAGCCTGGTGCAGCGGCCGCCCGCGTGCGCGAGCACGATCACGACGGTCGCGCCGCGCGCGCGAAGCGACATCGCCTCGCGCGTGATGGCCGGCGCCAGCGGCGTGAACGTCAGCCCCGGGAGGTTCGCGGCAATGGTCTGCGCCGCCGTGTCGATGGTGGTGACGCCGATGATCCCAATCCGCACGCCGCGCACTGTGACGGTGGTTGACGGCTTCACGTTGGGCCACGACGCGGGCTGGCCGGTCTTCTCCTCCACCGTGTTGGCGGCGAGGAACGGAAATCGCGCCTCCGCCGCGCGCGCCTTCAGCGCGCCACGCGGGTCTTCGCCGGGCGTGCGAGGCGTTTCGTCGGGTCCGGCGGGGCCGAAGTCGAACTCGTGGTTGCCGATGGCCGCCGCGGTGTAGCCGAGGGCGTTGTAGGCCCGCACGACCGCGGCGCCTTCGTTCAGGTTCGACTCGAGCGTCCCCTGGAACATGTCGCCGGAATCGACGAGCAGCGTGCCGCCCCCGTCGCGCAGGCGCGCCGCGCGCACGTTCCGCACGTAGCCGCCGAGGAGCGCCAGGCCGCCGCGTTCACCGCGCGGCAGCACGCCGCCATGCAGATCGGTCGTCGCCACGACCGAGATCGTGATGTTCGCGGAGCGTGCCGAGCGTTCGACGGATCGCTGCGCGTCGGCGGGACCCGTGACCCACAGGACGAGCACCGCGACCGCGATCGGCACCTGCCGGCGAGCCATGCGCCGATGCTAGCACGCGGTCATCACGGCGGCGATGACGAGGGCAACGATGGACCAGAACACGAGCGGCCGCCAGCCATAAATCGGATACGGCGCCGCGCGGCTGACGTAGATGCCGGGGTCGCCGCCGATGCGCGCGGCGGTCTCGTCCCGTTGCTGCGGCGGCCAGCGTGCCGGCGCGCGCGCAGCATAACTCGGCGTATCGAGGACCGGCGAGAAGAACCGCTCGAGCAGCAGGTTCTCGCGCCACGCGCTGAACGGATCGTCCGCGCCCCACGCGCGATTGCGCTCCTGCACGTGCCACAACCCTTCGCTCAGGTAGTGGTCCTCCCGCGACAGCCGGCGCAGCCGCGCCGGCGGGTCGGAGCGCCAGCGAACCGCACGGTCGGCGCTCGCGGCCATCAGCCCCGCGGCGTCGTAATGCGACCAGAACATGCCGATTCCCGGCTCGTACAACTGGTGCCCGAGATGCACCGCGTGAAAGAACGCGGCGAAGGCGAGCAGGACGGCGCTGACGCCGAAGGCGACGGGGCGCACCACCGGGCGCTCCAGCGGCACGCCGAATCGCGCCGGCGGATCGACGCTCGCCACGAAGCAGAGCCCGCAGCAGACGGCGACCACGTCGAGCAGGACGTCGTGCGCTTCGCCGACGCGTCCGGGCACGAACCACTGGACCGATTCGTCGGCGATCCCCGTCAGCGTGCCCGCGAGCAGCGGCCAGATGACGGCGGTCCCGTCGTCACGCGGCCGCCACGCCCGGTAGAAGACCCACGCGACCACGCCGTACTCGACGAAATGCACGTGCTCGACGACGTCGACGAGCACGTTGCCCGTGGACACGAGCTGCGCGTAGAGCACGGCGCCGCCGATGGCGACGGCGAGGCCGGCGAACCGCCAGGCGCGCCGATCGCGAATCCGGATCAGCGCGAGGATGAGCGCGGCAACCACCGTCGCGGCGATGGCGCCGCCGATGATCAGCTGAAACTGTTGCGGGAACGCCGCCAGAATTGCCGTGCGGATATCGCCGACAAATGGCGACGAGATGACGACCCCCGCCGCGATCGCGACCGCGAGCGCGAGGCGCAGGGGGCGGAGGCTATGTTCTTGCATTTCCGATCGATCGGAAAAAGGAGGAGCCATGCCTCGAGGGGACAAGAGCAAATACACGGACAAGGAGAAGAGGCAGGCGGAGCACATCGAGGAGGGGTACCTCGAACGTGGAGTGTCCGAAGAGGAAGCGGAGCGCCGTGCATGGGCGACGGTGAACAAGGTGCACGGCGGCGGTGAGAAGCCCGGCGGCGGAGGCTACGGCAAGCCCGAGAACCATGAACCGATGAGAAGAGGCGGCCGGAAGAGTCATCAAAGCAGGTAAGACAACTCGCGGCGGCGCTGTGGTGAGATTACGCGCGTATGACGCGTCCATCGATCGACGTGCGCCCTGGCGATCTCGATCTCGACGAGTTCCGCCGCGTTGGCTACCAGGTCATCGACGCGATTGCAGCGTATCACGCGGGCCTTGCGACGCGCCGCGTGATTCCCGACGTCACGCCCGCGGAGGTCGCCGCGCGCTTCGCGGATCCGCTTGCCGCCGACGGTGAAGCGGCCGCCGCGCTGCTGGCCGACTGGCAGGCGCGCGTCGCGCCGCTCTCGACGCCGATCGGCTCGCCGCGTCATTTCGCGCTCGTCAACGGCTCCGGCGCCATGATCGGCATCCTCGCGGAGGCGCTGGCGGCGTGCATCAACACCAACGGTGTGGCGTGGAAGATGGGGCCGGCTGCAGCGGCGGTCGAGCGGCAGTGCATCCGGTGGCTCGCGCGGTTCATCGGCTACCCCGACGACTGCGGCGGCGTGTTCGTGTCGGGCGGAACGATGTCCAACTTCACGGCCATCCTCACGGCGCTGCGTCACGTCGCGCCGTACGATTCGACGCCCGGCGGCCTGCAGGATGCCGCGCGGAGCGGCCGTTTCCTGCTCTACATGTCGGATCAGGAGGGGCACGTCTCGGTGATGCGCGTCGCCGACATGCTGAACCTGGGCCGCGCGGCTGTCCGCCTCGTCCCGAGCCGGCCCGACTTCACGATCGACGTCGCCGCGCTCGACCGCATGCTCGTCGACGACAGGGCCAGGGGCGACCTCCCTTTCTGCGTGGTGGCGCAGATCGGCTCCGTGAACGTGGGTGCCATCGACCCGCTCGACGCGCTCGCCGACGTCTGCGCGCGTCGTGGCGTCTGGCTGCATGGCGACGGCGCGTGCGGGCTGCTCGCCGCGGGCCTCCCGGAGCTTGCCGGCCGCTTCCGCGGCCTGCAGCGCGCCGACTCGTTGTCGCTGGATGCGCACAAGTGGCTCGGCGTCCCGTACGACTGCGGCCTCGTCCTTGTGCGCGAACGTGAACGGATGCGGCGCGCGTTTTCCATCACCGCGCCATACCTGCGCAGCGAAGCCGCCGTCGCCGACGGCGGCAGCGACGCCCTGGAGTACGGGCCGCAGATGTCGCAGGCGTTCCGCGCGCTCAAGGTGTGGATGGTGCTGCGGCACTTCGGCCTCGACGGACTTCGCGCCATGCTCGGCAAGAACATCGCGCTCGCGCGCCATCTTCACGGCCTGGTGGGCGCGCACCCGGACTTCGAGGTGCTGCACGAGCCGGTGCTCTACCTCTATTGCTTCCGCTACGTGCCGCGCGACCTGCGCGGCCGCGACGGCGAACCCGAGGTGACGCAGGCCATCGACGACCTGAACCGGCAGGTTGCCGAGGCCGTGCTGCGAAGCGGCGTGGCGTTTGTCACGACAACGAGGATCCGGGGAAGGGTGGCGCTGCGGATGTCGATCTGCTCGCAGCGCACGCTTCAGGACGACATCGACGTGACGTTCGACGCGCTCGCGCGCGAAGGAGAGGCGGCGCGCGGCGCCGCGCGCCAGCTCGCCGACTAGCCTCCGACGACATCGAGCAGCACGGCGGCGGCGGTTTCGCAATCCTCGCGCGCGACGTCGAGGTGCGTCACCGCACGAACGGTGCGCGGGCCGAACGCGACGATCAGCACGCCCCGCTCGCGCGCGCCCGCCACGACCGCCGCGGCGTCCGGCGCCTCTGCTGCCAGCGAAAAGATCACGATGTTGGTCTCGACGGGATCCGCGACCAGCCGCACACGCGCGCTGGTGCGCAGCCGCGACGCGAGAAACTTCGCGTTGTCGTGGTCGTCCACGAGCCGATGCAGGTGGTGGTCGAGCGCATAGAGTCCCGCCGCGGCGAGGATGCCGATCTGTCGCATCGCGCCGCCCATCATCCGCCGGTGGCGGATGCAGTCGCGCATCACGTCCCGCGGTCCCGCGAGCATCGTCCCGGCCGGTGCGCCGAGACCCTTCGACAGCGCCACCGAGGCGACGTCGAAGGGCGCGGCGAGATCCGCCACGGTCCTGCCGCTGGCGACCGCGGCGTTCCATAACCGCGCGCCGTCGAGAAAGGACGTGATGCGACGCTCGCGGGCGGCGGCGCAGATGCACGCCGCCTCTTCCTGATCGATGACGATGCCGCCGGCGCGGTTGTGCGTGTTCTCCACCTCGACGAGCGTGGTCGGCGGATAGAGCATGTGGTCCCGCGGCTTGGCGGCGGCCGCGAAATCGGCGGCGGTGAACCGGCCGCCGATCCCGATCTCGGTGAATTGCACGCCGGCATTCGCGCCGCCGCCGCCCACTTCGTGCCAGACGGCGTGACTCTCGCGGCTGACGATCACGTCGTCGCCCGGCCGCGTCAACGCGCGCAGCGCGACCTGGTTCGCCATCGTGCCCGAGGGGAGCCACAGCGCCGCTTCCTTCCCGAGGAGGGCGGCGACGCGCGATTGCAGCGTGTTGACGGTGGGGTCTTCGCCGAATTGATCGTCACCGACCGGCGCGGCCGCCATGGCGGCGCGCATCCCGTCGGTCGGCTGCGTCACCGTGTCGGATCGGAGATCGATCGGGCCGGTGCCGTGGCGCGCGCGCGCCTCCGTCATCGGGCGGCGACGGACTGCTCGCGGAAGAACACGATCATGTCCGTGCTCTGCGCGGGCGTCGCGCCGAGCAGGCGCAGCATGGTGGCGACCTGCCCCCGGTGGTAGGCGCCGTGGTTCACCACGTGGACGATCATCTGCCAGTACGCCGACCGCCCGGGGGTCCCGTTCATCAACGTGTAGTCGATGACGCGCGCGAGGTCGGCCGGATCGAGCGAGTCGACGAACGCCCGGATCTGCGCTTCGAGCGGACGCCACGCGTCCCGCAGCGCGGTCACGTTCGTGATGCCGCTCGCGTCGGGTCCGGCGGACGGCGACTGCCCGTGCCACCGCTGGTACCAGATCCACTCGGCGAAATGCATGTGGACCAGCGTATCGAGCACGGAGGCGAAGGAACTTCCGAGGTTGCGCGTCAGCTGCTCCGGCGAGAGCTGGTCGGCGGAGGCAAGGGTGCGATCCCGAGCCCAGTAGTTGTATTGGATCAGCGTGTGGATGTATTCGGGCGTCATGCGGTGAATAATAGCGTCATCCGATGCCGCGCCTCCGGTCCCGTCTCGTGATGATCGTGCTGACGGTGGCGATCTGCCTGACGGCGGCGGTCGCCGCCGCGCAGTTCGGCCGGCGCGGCTTCGGCGGCTTCCGTGCCAGCTTCGCCGCCGCGAAGGACTTCGACGGCCACTTTCATTTCTGCCGCTGGGTCTATCAGTCGGCGCTCGACGGCGACGGCGGCAACTGGAACGCCGACTGGCCGCGCGCCGACATCAACCTCTCGATTCGGCTCTCCGAGCTGACGAAGGCCGACGTCAGCAAGGATCCGACCGGCGAGCCGAATCACCTGCTCGTGCGGTTCAGCAATCCCGAGGTCTTCGACTGTCCCTTCGTGATGGGCACCGAGGTGGGCCGCACGTTCATCGCGGATGAGGAAGCGAAGGCGATGCGGCTCTACCTCGAGAAGGGCGGCTTCCTCTGGGTTGACGACTTCTG
Organism: Vicinamibacterales bacterium; assembly: GCA_035571515.1. Classification (GTDB taxonomy): domain Bacteria; phylum Acidobacteriota; class Vicinamibacteria; order Vicinamibacterales; family UBA2999; genus Gp6-AA40. The sequence continues at coordinate 10,568 of DATNCQ010000222.1, read as the reverse complement.
GGGCAGCTACGCGTGGGACCACTGGGTGGCCCAGCTTCGCAAGGCGCTGCCGGCGACCGAGTTTCCGATCTTCGACCTTGCACGCGATCACCCGCTGTTCCACACGCAGTTCGAGGTGACGTCGGTCCCGCAGATCCCGAACATCGGGTTCTACCTCGGGACCGGCGGCGGCACGTCGGAGCGCGGCTCCGACAGCGCGGTGGCGCAGGCGCGCGGCATCAACGACAAGCACGGCCGCCTGATCGTGCTGATGACGCACAACACCGACTTCGGCGATTCCTGGGAGCGCGAAGGCGACAGCCCCGAGTATTTCGTCGCCGTCGGTCCGCGCGGCTACGCTTTCGGCATCAACGCGGTCCTCTACGCGCTCACGCACTAGCCTCCGGCGGTCGGCGCGAGTCGGAGTCGGATACAGCGTGTGTGGGAGTCGGATACGGCGTGTGCGCGACTCCGACGCCGATGCGAGGCGACTCAGGGTTGCGGAATCTGCAACTCATACCGCGACACGAAGTAGGCGCCCACCTGCCGGTAGCTGTGCAGCCGGAATCCAAACCGTTCGTACAGGTCGCGGAGCCGGGGGCGATCGGCGTCGCAATCGAGCCGCAGATATCGCTTGCCGAGCGACCGCGCGCGATCGACGGCCCAGTGCAGCAGCGCGGTCGATATCCCCTGCCCCGCGTTCGCGCGACGAACCGCGAGCCGATGCACGAACGCCGAATCGCTCCCATCGAGATCGGGCCAGAACAGCCGATCCTCGAGCTGGAAGCGGATCGCTCCCACCACCTGACCGTCGATCTCCGCCACGACGAACAATCCCGCTTCCGCCTCGGACCTGACGCGCTGCTCCTCCAACTCCCCTTCCACCCACATCGTCGTCCCGTCCAGGCGCTCGACCCAGCTGGCAGCCTCCGTGAGCGTCTCGACGAGCGCACGGGTATCGTCACCAGTCGCCTGCCGGATGGAAGCCACGCGGGCGGCATCGTAGTTCAAACGTCCAACCAGCTGAATCGCGGCATGCCGGCGCGCCCCGGAGCGTCCCGCATGTGCACGAATCGACAACGCTCCTGGTCCGGCACGATCTGCTGCACACAAAGAGCAGCCGCTTCTTCCCGTTTCGTGCGGGGGCACCACCTCGAATTGCGTTGAAACATGTACTTTTGCGAGTTAGTTCATCGTCTGGCAGACATTTCTCGGCGAAACCGCTGAAAAACGGGCGGTCCCGGGAAGCGAAATCCCGCTGAAATATGCCGAATCCTGAGCAAAACGCCACGAAACCGCCTGCGCGCGAGACTTTTGTCGGACCCCCGGAGAACGAAAGGCGGGATGGCGATTCCTTTGCTCCATGACGGTGCAGGTCCGGCGCTCGCTGTAGCGGACCAGAACAAGTCCCCACAACCTGGGTCAACGATCATGAGGCACGAGATGTCCTCTGCTCCGGCGGGCAGAGTGCGCCGCGCGAACGACCGCGCCTTCGTTCCAGCCAATTGATCGCGTAACCGAACTTCTCGAGGGCAGGCATGACGCCGGAGGTGTGCTCAGCGGTAGCGCGCCTCGGGCGGAAGGCTCCGTCGAGGGCAGAACGTACGGAGCTGCAGAATCATGGGTCACCTGCGTCAGTCGACCGCCGCCGTCCTCGCGCTCGTTTCCGCCACCCTCATCATTGGCTTCGTCGACGCGCAAGGGCCAACGACGGGAGTGTGGCAGAGCGGTAGTGCTACGGGAGCAATCGCCGCCGGACCGGCCGCGGTCGTTCTCGCCGACGGCCGCATCCTGGTCACCGGGTACACGCCCATCACCGGCGCCGCGCGCTCGACCGTCGCCATCTATAACCCGGTCACCGGAGCGTGGACATCGGCGGGCCACATGCTGCAGGCACGCACAGGCCACACCGCGACCATGCTGCCGAACGGCCTCGTGCTCATTGCGGGCGGCAAGGTCCCGTTGCCAGGCGGCGCCTACACGATTTCGGGAAGTTTCGAGCTGTTCGATCAGGCCACCGGCACATCGACAGCGGTGATTGGCGTTGGCCTGGCCATCCCGAGAACAGGCCACGCCGCGGCGCTGTTGCAGGACGGCAAGGTCCTCTTCGTTGGCGGATCGAACAACCTGGGCGTGCTCGATGTCGCGGAGATCTACGATCCTTCGGCGAACCCGGTTACGCTGGCGGTCACGCCCGTGTCGTCACCGATGTTACCGGGACGCACGAACTTGTCCGCGACCACCCTGCCGAATGGACAAGTCCTGCTCGCGGGCGGGCGAGATAGCCGCGGCATCGATCTCTCGCTGGCGCAGATCTACGATCCGGCAGCCCAGACCTTCTCTCCCGTCGCTAGTGTGCCGACCGCACGCAGTAAGCACGCGGCGGTCTTGCTCGGAGCCAACCACCAGGTCCTGGTCTTTGGCGGCGTCTCGAACGGAAGCTCGCTGTCGTCCGCGGCCATGTACAACGCAGCGACCGACACGTGGACGGCGACGGCGTCGATGGCGGCTCCCCGCGTTGGCGCGTTGGGCGCGGCAACCGCGGAGGGGGGCGCCATTGCCATCGGCGGTGGACCATCGACCGCCGAGTTCTTCCGATTCGTGAGCCTGCCGCCCGGTGATCCCACCGGTGGGACGGGCGGCGGAACCCCGCCATCTGGAGGCACCGGGACCACGCCGCCGGCCGATTCGGGGCAGCTGCTCGACTTTCCGAACACCGGGCATCCCTCGCTGCCCGGCGGCGGAACGTTCGGATACCCCTTCATCGAGGTGACCAACAGCGTTCAGGATCACGTGCATGAGAACGAGCTGTTTGGTTCGACGACGTACGACGGCGCGACGCTGGCGTTCCAGACCTATCCGCAGTGGCTCACGTTTGCATCCGCTCCGGACTGGCATCAGACCGGAAGCCTGGCGCAGGCCACCGACGAGAACCTCTCGATCTCTCCCTGCAATCAGCCCGGCACCTTCACCGACATCAATCACAACGGCGTGCAGGACTTCTGGGAGGACACGAACTTCAACGGCAGGCTGGACCCCTCGGAAGACGTGAACGGCAACAACCAGCTTGATGCCGGCGAGGATACGAACAACAACGGCAAGCTCGACCTCGCAGAGGACGTGAATGGCAACGGACTGCTCGATCTCGAGCCGCCGATCGAATGCGGCCGCTTCGAGATTCGGGCGCAGGTCGACCATCAGGGCCACCTCGTTGGGACCGGCACCGATACCGATGTCCTGATGCGCGGGCACATCATCAAGGAGCACTTCGACCCGACGCTCAATCGATTCGTGACGGACATCGACATCAACGGAACGTTGCTGACGGGACGCATCGTGGAATTCGGATTCCAGAACCCCTCCGCAACGGACGCCGTTCTTCCGTCGTTCTGCCCATTCGGCTCGACGAAAGATGGCGGGGTGTGCCGCGCCGCGGACGGTTCGACGAGCCAACCGATGTGCCAGCCCGGGTTCTCGGCAAATGCCGACGGCAGCTGCCATTCGCCGGCGGCGAGGTTCCAGTTCAAAGTCGCCGTGACCGGAGGGTTGCTCGTCAACCCGGCGGGATCACCGGCGTGGTGCGTCCAGCCGTCGTGCTTCATCAATCCGATCGACCGGCTCGACGCAAGCCTGCAGCTCGGCATCGACGTCATGAGCGCGAACGTCAGCGGCACCCTGGCGAGCGGGGCGCTGAACGGATACGCGTCCGCTACGGCGGGCCCGCTTGCGAGGGTGGCCGGTCTGTCGCCCACGACCACGACGCTGACCGTCGTCCAGCCGGCACCCTACACCTATAACGGCACACCGTTCACCGCGACCGCGGTTGCCACCGCTTCGGACGGGCTGAACGTCCCGGTGCCGGTCGTGTACACCGGCGACTGCACCCACGTCACGGCCGCCGGCTGCACGGCCACGGCCACCTATATCGGTGACAGCAGCCACGCGGACAGCTCGGCGACGCAGACGATCGCGATCGTGCCGCGGCCGATCACGTTCAAGGCCGACAACGTGACGCGGACCTACGGTGAAACGACACCGGCGTTCAGCTATTCGGCGGCCGCGGGGAGTGTCGTCCCCGGAGACGCGTTCGGAGCACCGGTCTTCGCGCCCGCTGGCAGCAGCGCCGGGAGTCACGCGCTTGTGCTGAGCGGGCTGAGCAATCCCGATTACGCGATCACGTTCGCACCTGGAATCTTGACGGTGACGCCGCGTCAGCTGACGTTCAATGTGCTCGCAGAGGATAAGGTGTACGACGGCAACAGGAACGCGACGGTGACGCTCGGTTCCGACGCCTTTCCCGGCGATATCTTCTCGATCACCTACGCGTCGGCGAGCTTCGCGGACAAGAACGTCGGCATGGAGAGGTCCGTCGAGGTTACTGGCATCAGCATTGCCGGCGCCGATGCCGCCAATTACACCTTCAGCACGACTGCGACAACGACGGCCGACATAACGCCAAGAGCGCTGACAGTCACGGCGACGGGCGACAACAAGGTCTACGACGGCAACACCAGTGCGACCGTGACGTTGCGTGACGATCGCATCTCCGGCGACGCGCTCACCACGGCCTACACCTCCGCGGCGTTCAGCGACAAGAACGCCGGTAACGGCAAGACGGTCACGATCAATGGCATCTCGGTCGGCGGCGCCGATAGGGGCAACTACACCGTTACTGCGCCTGTCTCGACGACCGCGAACATCACCGGCAGGCAGCTGACCATCACGGCGACGGGCGACAACAAGGTGTACGACGCCACGACCGCCGCGACCGTGACGTTGCGTGACGACCGGGTCGCCGGCGACGCGCTGACCACGAGCTACACTTCCGCGGTCTTCGCGGACAAGAACGTCGGCAACGGAAAGACAGTCACGATCAGCGGCATTGCCCTCGGCGGCACCGATGTGGGCAACTACACCGTCACTGCTCCGGCCTCGACGACCGCGAACATCACCCCGCGGCAGCTGACGCTCACGGCGACGGGCGACAACAAGATTTACGACGGCACGACCGCCGCGACGGTGACGTTGCGTGACGATCGGATCGCCGGCGACGTGCTGACGAGAGCGTATACCTCAGCGGTCTTCGCCGACAAGAACGTCGGTAACGGCAAGACAGTCACGATCAGCGGCATCGCCATCGGCGGCACCGACGTGGGCAACTACACCGTCAATGCTCCGGCCTCGACGACTGCGAACATTACCCGCCGTCAGCTGACCATCACGGCGACCGGCAACAACAAGGTCTACGACGGCACGCGTACAGCTGCCGTCACGCTGGGCGACAACCGTGTGAGCGGCGACCTCTTGACGGCGGCGTATACGTCTGCGGTCTTCGCCGACGGCCGCGTCGGCGTTGCAAAGCCGGTGGACGTCAGCGGCATCAGCATCACCGGCGCCGATTCGGGCAACTACCTGGCAAATACGACGACGTCCACGACCGCCGACATCACGGCCAGGCCGCTCCTTGTGACGGCGACGGGCGTGAGCAAGATCTACGACGGCAACGCGGCTGCGACGGTCACGCTCGGTGACGACCGCCTCAAGGGTGACGTCATCACGGTTGCCTACACGGCAGCCACGTTCGCGAACAAGAGCGTCGGCACAGGCAAGACCGTCAGCGTCAGCGGCATCAGCATCGACGGCGCCGACAAGGCTAACTACATCGCGAACACGACGGCCTCGACGACGGCGAACATCACGACGAAACTGTTGACGATCGCGGCGTCTGGCGTGAACAAGGTCTACGACGGCACGACGGCCGCGACGGTAACGTTGACTGACGACCGCTTCGCCGGCGATACGCTCACCGCTGCCTACACGTCGGCCGCGTTCGCGGACAAGAACGCCGGCACCGGCAAGATCGTCAGCGTCAGCGGCATCAGTATCAACGGCGGCGACGCGGGCAACTACAGCGCCAACACCACCGCCTCGGCGACCGCAAACATCACCCTCAAGCAGCTGACGGTGACAGCGGCTGGCATCGCAAAGGTCTACGACGGCAACGCGACCGCGACCGTGACGCTGAGCGACAACCGCCTGACCGGCGATGTGCTGACCGCTGCCTACACGGCCGCCACGTTCGCGAACAAGAGCATCGGCATCGGCAAGGCGGTCAGCGTCAGTGGCATCAGTATCAGCGGCGGTGATGCAGGCAATTACAGCGCGAACGCCACCGCGTCGACGAGCGCAAACATCACACCCAGACAGCTGGTAGTGACGGCGACGGGCATCGACAAGGTCTACGACGGCACGACGACGGCGGCCGTGACGTTGAGCCACAATGCCCTGCCCGGCGACGCCGTGACGGCGAACTACACGTCCGCGGTGTTCGACAACGTGAACGTCGGCCTCAGGGGCGTCGCGGTGGGCGGCATCACCGCCGGCGGCGCCGACGGCAACAACTACACGCCGAACGCGACCGCATCAACGAAGGCCAACATCACTGCGCGGCCGCTCACGGTCAGCGCGGCTGGCCTCAACAAGGTGTACGACGGCACGCAAGCCGCGGCGGTGACGCTGAGCGACGATCGAGTCGCTGGTGACACATTTGCGACGAGCTACGCTGCGGCGACATTTGCGGACAAGAACGCCGGTGTCGGCAAGGCAGTCTCGGTGACGGGGATCGCACTGGGTGCCGGGGCGACCAACTACGCGCTCTCGAACACCACAGCCTCCACGACGGCGAACATCACGACCAGGCCGGTGGTGGTGAGCGCGACCGGCGTGAACAAGGTGTACGACGGCACGACCGCCGCGACCGTGACCCTGAGCGACGATCGAGTCCCCGGTGACGGGTTCACCACGAGCTACGGTGCGGCCACGTTCGCGAACAAGAATGCCGGTGGCGGCAAGACGGTCTCCGTGACGGGGATCGCGTTGGGCGGCACTGGTTTCACCAACTACACGCTCTCGAACACCACGGCTTCTACGACGGCGACCATCACGACCAGGCCGCTGGTGGTGAGCGCAACCGCCGGCGACAAGGTTTACGACCGCACCACGACCGCGACCGTGACGTTGAGCACCAATGCCCTGCCCGGCGACGTCGTCACGGCGAATTACTCCGCGGCGGCGTTCGACAGCGCGATCGTCGGCCTCAGGAACGTCAGTGTGACCAGCATCACCGTCGGCGGCACCGACGGTGGCAACTACACCCCGAACGCGACCGCGTCAACCAAGGCCAACATTACGGCGCGGCCGCTGACGGTCACCGCGTCCGGGGTGAACAAGGCCTACGACGGTACGACAACGGCGACGGTGACGCTCGGCGACAACCGGATCGCTGGTGACGTCTTCAGCGCGACCTACACGACCGCGACATTCGCAGACGAGAACGTCGGCACCGGGAAGGTGGTCACGGTCAGCGGCATCGGCATCAGCGGCGGCGATGCGGGCAACTACAGCGCGAACGCCACCGCCTCGACCACCGCGAGCATCACCCGCAGGCAGCTGGCGGTAACCGCGACGGGCATCGACAAGGTCTACGACGGCAACACGACCGCGACGGTGACGTTGGGCGACAACCGGGTCAGCGGCGATGTCCTCGCCGCCACCTACACAAGCGCCGCGTTCGCGGACAAGAGCGCCGGCGCCAACAAGGTTGTCACCGTCAGCGGGATCAGCATCAGCGGCGGCGATGCGAACAACTACAACTTCAACACGGCCGCATCGACCACCGCGAGCATCACCCGCAGACAGCTGTCGGTGACCGCGACGGGCATCAACAAGGTCTACGACGGCACGCCCGCCGCGACGGTGACGCTGGGCGACAACCGGATCAGCGGCGACGTCCTCACCGCGACCTACACAGCCGCGGCATTCGCCAATGAGAACGTCGGCACCGGCAAGACCGTCAGTGTCAGTGGCATCGGTATCACGGGTGGCGATGCGGGCAACTACAACGCGAACGCCACCGCCTCGACTACCGCAAACATCACTCAACGACAGCTCGCGATCACCGCGACGGGCGTCGACAAGGTCTACGACGGCAACCCGACCGCGACGGTGACGTTGGGCGACAACCGCGTCAGCGGCGACCTCGTCACCGCGTCCTACACAACCGCGGTCTTCGCGGACGAGAACGCCGGCACGAACAAGGTGGTCACGGTCAGCGGGATCGGCCTCACCGGCGGCGATGCGGGCAACTACACCGCCAACACGTCTGCATCGACCACTGCGAGCATTACCCGGAGGCAGCTGATGGTGACGGCGACGGCTGTCAACAAGGTCTACGACGGCACGACCGCCGCGACGGTGACGTTGAGCGACGACCGGTTGACGGGCGACGTGCTGACATCCGCCTCCACCTCCGCGGCCTTCGCGGACGCGAACGTCGGTAACGGAAAAACGGTCACGGTCAGCGGCATCACCATCGCCGGCACCGATGCGGTGAACTACAACGTGAGCCCGACGACCACCACCGCGGCGAATATCACGGCGAAGGCAGCGTCGGTCACCCCGAACGTCGCGTCGAAGATCTACGGGGCGGCGGATCCGGCGTTCACCGGATCGCTCGCCGGCTTCCTGCCAGGAGATGCGGTCACGGCCAGCTACAGCCGCACGGCTGGTGAGACCGTGGCCGGCAGCCCGTACGCCATCAGCGCGACGCTCGCGCCGGCGGCGGTGCTCGGCAACTACGCCATCACTTACAACACCGCGAACTTCTCGATCGCGAAGGCCACCGCGTCGGTGTCGGCCGCCGGCGGCAGCTTCACCTATGACGGCACACCGCGCGCCGGCAACGGCTCCGCGACCGGCGGCCGCGGCGAATCGCTGCCCGTCACGCTGAGCTACACCGGCACCGGCAGCACGACCTACGGACCGGTGGCGACGGCACCGACGAATGCCGGCACCTATACGGTGGTCGCGTCGACGACGGGCGACGGCAACAACAACGGCGCCTCGTCTTCTCCGGCGGCACTGACGATCAACAAGGCGACGGCAACGGTGACGCTCAGCGGCCTGACGAAGACGTTCAACGGCAGCGCGCAGTCGCCGACCGCGACGACGACGCCGGCGGGGCTCGCGATAGTCCTGACGGGCGCGCCGCAGACCAATGCCGGCAGCTATCCCGTGACGGCCACCGTAAACGATGCGAACTACCAGGGCTCGACCAGTGGTACGTTCGTGATCACCGCCAATGCAGCAACGGGCACATCGACCTTGGTTGTATCCGGCCTGACGCCGCAGTACAGCGACCAGGACACCTTCACGGTGACGGTCACCTCCAGCGCTCCGGGCCAGCCGGCGGAAGGCGTGGCGTTCGCTGTGGGCACGCAGCAGATCGGCAGTCCAACTCCAGTGACCGTGCCGCTGACCCCCGTCGGAGATCCAGCGACGACCACTACCTACCAGGCGATCTGGACGGGAAAACTCCTCGAGCCGACACCGTTTGGCTCGGCGCCGACAGGCCAGATGAAGCCCGGGATTCACGTCGTGAGCGCATCGTTCGTCAACCCGAATTTCTCGCTCACGAAGCCGGCGAACAAGTCCGTCAACATCCAGCGAGAGGACGCGCGGGTCGGCGGCCTGGCGCAGAAGGCTTACAGCCTCGGCGGCGCGTCGAGTGGTGTCGTGCCCCTGACGGTGACCATCAATGACATCACCGCCGCCACGGGCGACGCCGCGAACGACCCCTTCCCTGGAGACATTCGAAACGCGCAGGTGAATTTCATCGATCGCGCCACGAACACCGTGATTGGAACGGCCAACGTCACCGCGCTGACCGGTTCCGGGACGACGAGTGGCACAGCAACTTTGAACTGGACCGTCGACCTCGGAACGGCCACCTCGAAGACCTACACGATCGGCTTCTCCGTGCTGAACTACTACACGCGCGCCAGCACCGCCGACAACGTCGTCATTACCGTTGCGAAATGAAATTGGTGAACGGAGGGACCTTTGTCCCTCCGTTCACCCGCATTTCATGGCTACAGACGCCGATGGTTATCGTAATCGCCTACTGGTTTTCACTCACGCGCGTGGGTGAGTCACCCGCCCCCGTTACGGGAGCGGGTCGATGTCGTTGAGCACCTGGGGCTCGCGGACGATCAGCGTCGGCGTGTAATTGGTCGCTACAGCACTGTAATTGCGCACCCGGCACGTGTAGGTGCCAGCTGCGGGAAGCACGACTTGGGCAACAGCGACAGTGGGCGCCGGGATCGACCGGGCAACAAGGATCCCCGCCGCGTTGTAGATGTCGATGCCAATTTGCGCCAGCGGGTTGTCGGCCTCGGCCACCGCGATCAGCGCGAGCGTTGTCGGCGACGCGGTCAACGTGTGATCGACGCTTCCCCCCGCCGGGAGCGCGGTTGCGTCATTCCGCTGCACCTGTTCACGGCCCGTTGGGCTATCCTGGCCGTCGTCAATACCGTCATCATCGAAATCATGGCAGTCGCCATGACGGTGTGAGTCGTGCCAGTTGTCCGCGCCCTCCCACCCGTCATCACGATCGTCGTCATCGCGCGGGAACTTCTGCTTCTCGCACACTCTCAGCCTCACGAACCCGACGCGGTTGGTGAGGGCCGCACCTGTAATGGGATCCAACCTACCGTTCGCCCCAACGGCATAGAAGAACGAGCCCTGCGCCT
>DATNCQ010000221.1:0-35857 GCA_035571515.1 Vicinamibacterales bacterium | reverse complement strand
GGCCCAGCTCATCGACAAGTACATCGCGTCGCTCGGTGCGGTGCAGCAGGTCGGCAGCCTCGACGCCGTCGGAACGGTGACGCAGCGCCGGCCCGGACGCAACTTCCCGTCGCAGCAGATCGAGTTCCTGTCGAAGGCGCCGGGCATGGGCCTGACGATCACGAAGGCGGGACAGAACGACAACCTGATGGCCTACGGCGCGACGGCGGGCTGGGCGCGAGGGGGCGCTGGTGCGCCGCGCGATCTCCGGAAGGCGGAAGCCGACGGCGCCATGCTCGAGGACCCGTTCAATCTTCCCGCGCACCTGAAGCAGATGCTGCTCGAGCCGAAGATGGAGCGCCCCGAGGTCCTCAGAGGACACGAGGTCTACGTGGTGAGCGGGAAGACGCGGAACCTGCCCAGGGTCCAGGCGTACTTCAACAAGGACACCGGCATGCTCGAACGGCTCACCTACTTCAACGACACGCTGTTCGGCACGTACCCGACGCAGATCGACTACCGCGACTTCCGCGACGTCGGCGGACGGAAGGTGCCGTACGAGTGGGTGATTTCGCAGACGCGGAACCGCGAGTTCACCTACGCGATGCAGACGGTGAAGGCGGCGCCGCTCGAGGACGCGAAGTTCGCGAAGCCGGCCGCGGGCTCGCGCTGATCTTGATCGGGCCGGCTGAAGCCGGCCCCTACGATTCCTGCACTACGATTGCCGTACGTGGGGGCCGCCTTTAGGCGGCCCGCACAGTTCCACCACGAGGCGCTCGAGAAGAATCTTCGGGTCGCCGCCGGACGACTTGATCGCCTCGTCGGTGCGAAACACCGCCTCAATCGCGACCTTCAGGCGCGCACGCGGCATCTTCTCGGCCACCCAGCGGAGCTGCCCCAGCACGAAGAACGGCTGCGCGCCTCCCTCGAGCGCCAGCGTCAGCTCGCGCAGCGCCTCTGCCGCGTCGTTGCGCCCGATCGCATCCGCAATCCCGAAGTTGGTCGCTTCCGCCGCCACCGGCACGACCTGCCTCACGTCGTCGGCGGTGATCTTCGGCTGCCCCATCGCGTACAGGGCCACGCGTTCGAGGCCGCCGCGCAGGCGGATGATGTCGGCGCCGGCCCGCTCGACGAGCGCGCGCACGGCGGCCGTGTCGAGCGGCACCTTGTCGCGCTCCGCCCGCGCCTTCACCCACCGCTCCGCGTCGGCCGGATCCGCGATCGTCCCGCAGTCGACGACCTGCGCCTCCTTGATGAGCAGGTTGACGATGCGCCGCCGCTTGTCCAGCGGACCGCAGACGAACACGACCGTCGCGTGCCCGGGCGGCTTCCTGATGAAGGCCTCGAGGCGCTCCTGCTCCGCCTCCACGGCCTTCCCTTCGCGCTTCGGGATCAGCAGCCGCTCGGCGTCGAAGACGGTGACGATGCGGCGCGGCGCCATCATCGGCAGCGTGGCGGCGGCCTCGAACAGGTCGTCCGCCTTGATCTCGCCGCCGAACAGGCGATCGACGCTGAACGCCCGCAGCCCTTCGTCGACCATCTCGGCAAATTCGGCGGCGACCGCCGACTTTTCGCTGTCGTCGTCGCCGATCAGGAGATAGAGAGGCCCCGTGTCGCCGGCCGCAATCTGCTTCTTCAGGGCTGCGCGCGTGACGACCGGCATTGAACGCTAGAAGGCTTCCACGATGGCGGTGACGACCGTCCGCGCCGCGTCGGTGGCGATGCGGTCGAAGGCGCTGCGCTGCTGGTCGACGAACGACGAGGCGTCGATCGTGTTCCCCGCGTTGGACGTCAGGTCGTATTCACCCGTGAACGACAGCGCCTCGTTGGCCCAGAGCGACTTGTTCACCCGCGCGTCGACGAAATCCACCTTCATCGTCAGGACGAACTGGTAGCGGGAGGCGAGCTGGGTGCTGGTCAGCCCGACCGGCGAGAGCGTGATCGACACGATCTCCGCGTTCAGCACCGCATCGGCGCCCTCGGCCTCGGGCACGACGCGATACTTGCCGCGCCCGATGAACTCGTTGCGGATCTTCTCCGTCAGGATCTGCTCGACGTCGAAGAACGTGGTCCGGTTGACGAGCGGCGGGATGCCGACGACGTTGATGTCGGTGGGGAGGAACGAGCCGCGCCCTGCGAGCGCGTACCCGCACCCCGTGCCGGCGAGCGACAGCCACAGACACACGCCACCGCTTGCCCACCAACGCCAGAATGGCGAAATTCTCTTTTTCAATTACACAACCAGGGAGACGAGCCGCCCTTTGGCCACGACCACCTTCTTCACCTGCTTCCCCGCGAGGTGCGCCATCACCGCAGGGTCGGCGAGCGCCAGCTCTTCGAGCTCCTTCTCGGACGATTCGGCGGGAACGGTCAGCCGGCTGCGCACCTTGCCGTTCACCTGCACGGGGATGACGATCTCCTCGGCCTTCGCGACCTCGGCGTCGAATTCGGGCCACGCCGCCTTCATCAGCCCGTCACGATGGCCGACGAGCTCCCACAATTCTTCGGACGTGTGCGGCGCGAACGGCGACAGCATGCGAATGAGCGCCTCGATCGCCTCGCGGACCACCGCGACGGATTGCGGCCGCGCGCCGTCGCCTTCGCCGAACGCGTAGAGATCGTTGACCAGCTCCATCATCGCGGACACGGCGGTATTGAGCTGCTGCCGCTGTTCGATGTCGGCGGTGACGCGCCGAATCGTGTCGTGCGTCTTGCGGCGGATGGCGCGCTCCCCCGCGGTGAGCTGGCCGGGATCCGGGATTGGGGATCCGGGATCCGCGCTCATCGCCGGCCGCCACTGGTCCACGAGGCGCCAGACGCGGGCCAGGAAGCTGGCGATGCCCCGGAGCCCGGCGTCGGTCCATTCGACCTGGTTCTCCGGCGGCGCGACGAACATCACGTAGAGCCGCAGCGCGTCGGCGCCGAATTTCTCCAGCATCGTGTCCGGATCGACGACGTTCCCCTTCGACTTCGACATCACGGCGCCGTCCTTGAGCACCATCCCCTGCGTCAGCAGCTGCGTGAACGGCTCGCTGTGATCGACCATGCCGAGGTCGCGGAACACGCGCGCGAAGAAGCGCGAGTAGATCAGGTGCAGGATGGCGTGCTCGACGCCGCCGCTGTAGAAGTCGACCGGCAGCCAGTACTTCACCTTCGCCGGATCGAACGCCTGCCTGTCGTTCCGCGGGTCGGCGAAGCGGTAGAAGTACCAGGAGGAATCGACGAAGGTGTCCATCGTGTCCGTCTCGCGCCGCGCCGGGCCTCCACACCTCGGACATGTCACGTTGACGAATTCCGGCACCTGGGCGAGCGGCGAGTCGCCTCGCCCGCTGAACTGCGCCACCTTCGGCAGTTCGACGGGCAGCTGGTCGTCCGGCACCGGCACAATCCCGTCCTTCTCGCAGTAGATCATCGGGATCGGCGTGCCCCAGTACCGCTGGCGCGAGATGCCCCAGTCCTTCAAGCGGTACTGGACCGTCCCCTCGCCGATGCCGCGTTCGCGGGCGAACGCGATCATGCGGCGCTGCGCCTCTTCCGACGGCAGGTTCGAGAACTCGCCAGAGTCGGCCGTACGGCCGTAGGCATCGGCGGCCTCGGGCATGGTGGCGGCGTTGGGTGCTGGCCCGTCTTCCGGGACGATCACGATCTTGATCGGCAGGTTGAACTTGCGCGCGAACTCGAAGTCGCGCTGGTCGTGCGCGGGCACGGCCATCACGGCGCCCGTGCCGTAGTCGCCGAGCACGAAGTTGGCGACCCAGATCGGGACCGGCTGCGTCGTAAACGGGTTGATGGCCCTGAACCCGGTGTCGAACCCCTGCTTTTCGATTTCGCCACTCATGCGCGCAGCGCGATCCTGCGTGCGGAACGTCTGCACCTGCGTGCGGAACGCCGCCGGGTCGCTCGTCCGGTCGGCCAGCTTCGCGACGAGCGGATGCTCGGGCCCGAGCAGCACGAACGTGGCGCCGAAGATGGTGTCGATGCGGGTCGTGAAGACCTCGATGTCGGTGCTGCCATCCTCCATCGGGAACTTGACGCGCGCGCCTTCCGACCGTCCGATCCAGTTCTGCTGCATCGTCAGAACCTTCTCGGGCCACTTCGTCAGCTCGACGGTCGCGTCGAGCAACTCGTCGGCGTAGGCCGTGATGCGGAAGAACCACTGCTCGAGATCGCGCGTCTCCACGGGCGTGCCGCATCGCCAGCAGCCGCCGTCGACGACCTGCTCGTTCGCCAGCACGGTCTGGTCCTTCGGGCACCAGTTCACCGACGAGCGGCGGCGGTACGCCAGGTTGCGCTCGAACATGCGGATGAAGAGCCACTGGTTCCACTTGTAGTACTCGGCGTCGCACGTCGCCAGTTCGCGTTCCCACGCGTAGCTGATGCCGAGCCGCTGCAGCTGTCCTTTCATGTGCGCGATGTTCGCGCGCGTGGAGTCCTCCGGGTGGATGCCGCTCTTGATCGCGGCGTTCTCCGCCGGCAGGCCGAAGGCGTCCCATCCGAACGGGTGCAGCACGTTGTAGCCGCGCATCCGCTTGGTGCGCGCCATCACGTCGCCGATGATGTAGTTGCGGACGTGGCCGACGTGCGCGTGTCCCGACGGGTACGCGAACATCTCGAGGCAGTAGTACTTCGGCTTCGAGGGGTCCTCGGTCACCTCGAAGGCGCGGCTGGACGCCCAGCGCTGCTGCCACTTCTTGTCCAGCTCTTGCGGATGGTATTCAGTCATCACGTTCCGCCGGGTCCGCGATGCGCGGGAACCGGCCGCACCGCGGCACCCGGCCTACGTACGTAGGGCGGGTTCCGCGGAGCGACGATGGCCACGCGAACGCGGACCCGCCACAGTCTCAATTTTCGATTATAGCTGCCAGTACCGGCGGAGCCCTGGAAGCGCCGCCTCGATCGCGGCTCTGCCTCGTCCCGCCTTCGCACTCTGTGCTTCGGCGGGCAGGGGCGCCGCGTCATCGCGGGATGTTTCCCCGTTGAGCACGGGGATGACGGCGCGGAGACAGCCCGCCAGTCCGCCGAGGTCGTATCCGCCCTCGGTCACGGCGACGACGCGGCCGTCGCAGCACTCGTCCGCGAGCGCGCAGATCGTGGCCGTCAGCCTCGCGAATCCTTCCGCCGTCAGGCGCATGCCACCCAGCGGGTCGTCGTCGAGCGCGTCGAAGCCAGCGGAGATCAGAATCAGCTCGGGCCGAAACTGCCGCAGCACCGGGAACGCAACGGTGGCATAGGCGAGCTCGTAGTCGGCGTCGGTGCCGCCGGCGTCCATCGGCAGGTTCACCGTGAACCCGGCGCCGTCACCGGTGCCCGTCTCTGTTGCCGCGCCCGTCCCGGGATAGTACGGATACTGGTGGGACGAGATGAACAGCACCGCCGGGTCGTCGTAGAAGCTCCACTGCGTGCCGTTTCCATGGTGGACGTCGTAGTCGACGATTGCCACCCGCGCGAGGCCGCGGGCACGGGCGTGCGCGGCGGCGACGGCGATGTTGTTGAACAGGCAGAAGCCCATCGCGCGGTTCCGTTCGGCGTGATGACCGGGCGGCCGCACCATCGCCAGTGCACGTCGGCCTCCCCCGTCGAGCACGTGGTCGACACACGCGACCGCGGCGCCCGCCGCCAGCAGCGCCACTTCGTAGGAATCGGGTGACGTGAAGGTATCGGCGTCGAGGGCCGTCGCCCTGCCCGCGGTCTCGGAGATCAGCGAGATGTAATCGCGATCGTGAACGCGCGCCAGCTGCTCCTCGGTCGCCGCACCCGGCTCGCGGACATCGCCGCCGTTCCGGCGGAATTCCGACGCCACCACCTGCATCACCTCGGCGCGTTCGAGGCGCTCCGGGTGGCCTGGCGGGTTCAGGTGATCGGCGAAGCGATCAGAGGTGAAGATCGTGAGACGCATACGTCAACGTACCATGGCGAGCGCACGATGCTCGAGGGCGCGGAGTCGCTCTTCGAGCTCCCGCCGCACGGATTCGAGCTGCTCGTCGGTCGCTTCGGCCGGCACGTCGAGCGGCTCTCCGATCACCAGCGCCACCGTGCTGAACGGCTTCGGGATCTGCGTCCGGTCCCAGCTGCCGGTCGTCCAGTGAGACGAGGCCTCGAGGTGAAACGGCAGCACCGGGTTGCCCGTGGCGCGCGCGAGCCAGATGGCGCCCGGCTGCGCGACGCGCGCGGGCCCGCGTGGGCCATCGAGCGTAAATCCCGCGGGCCTCCCCTGCTCCATGTCGCGCACCAGCTTCAGCATCGCCTTCAGCCCACCCCGAGACGAGGAGCCGCGCGCCGTGCCGAAGCCGAAGCGCTCGATGATGCGCGCAATCCACTCGCCGTCGAAGTTCTCGCTCGTGATGACGACGATGCCACGGCGGCGGAAGTAGTACGTGGCCGGGAGAATCCGGCCGTGCCAGAAGGCCATCACTGGCTGGCGGCCGCAGGCGACGATGGCGTCGTAATGGTGGAGGCCTTCGGTGCGCCATCGCAGCGTGTGGCCGAGCGCGTTGATCAGCGGATATCCCAGCCCGGCGATCGCCGCAATCTGCGCACGCCTGGCCCAGGACGAACGCCAGTCCTTCGTCTTCGTGCCTCCGTCGCTCGCGATCACATCCCGTTGTACTGCGGCCCGCCGCCACCCTCTGGCGGCACCCACGTGATCACCTGGTACGGATCCATGATGTCGCAGGTCTTGCAGTGGACGCAGTTGGACGCGTTGATCTGCAGGCGCGGCGTGCCGTCGGCGTCGTGGGCGATCTCGTAGACGTTCGCCGGGCAGAACCGCGTGCACGGATGCCCGTACTCGGGACCGCAGATGGAGCTGCAGACCTCGGTGTGCACGAGCAGGTGCGCGGGTTGATCCTCGTCGTGCGACGTCCCGGAGTAGTGCACGTTCGTGACCTTGTCGAACGTCAGCTTCCGATCGACGCCGGTGGCGTTGCTCGCCTGTTGCGGTGAGACGCGCCCCGAGCGGTAATAGGACGCGAGCGTCTTCATCCGTTCGTGGCCCGGATGCCCGTGCAGGTCGTCCGGCGTCCACCCGTGCGTCGCCACCGCGAGTCCGGCGAACGCGAGGCCGGGCAACAGCCCGTAG
Source organism: Vicinamibacterales bacterium (assembly GCA_035571515.1). Classification (GTDB taxonomy): domain Bacteria; phylum Acidobacteriota; class Vicinamibacteria; order Vicinamibacterales; family UBA2999; genus Gp6-AA40. The sequence continues at coordinate 28,800 of DATNCQ010000221.1, read as the reverse complement.
CCGAACGCCTGGTGGACGTTGCGCACGGGATACAGCTCGTCCCTGACGGCGCTGGCGTCGATGCGGCGCTTGTAGCCCGCGAGCGCCGCAGACGACGTATCCCCGGCGCGCACCGCCTCGAACGCCGTCTCGGCCGCGAGCATCCCCGTCCGCATCGCGAGGTGAATCCCCTTCAGGCGCATCGAGTTCAGAAAGCCGCCCGCGTCGCCGGCGATCAGGCCGCCGTCCATGTAGACGCGCGGAATCGTGTTCCACCCGCCCTCGGGCAGCGCCTTCGCCCCGTAGCGGACCATCTGCCCGCCCTCGAGCAGCGCCGAGACGAACGGATGCTGCTTGAAGCGGTTGAACGCCGTGTGCGGATCGAACAGCGGGTCCTTGTAGTCGAGGCCGACGACGAAGCCGAGCGACAGCTGCCCGTCGGGCATCGCGTAGATGAACGCGCCGCCGAACTCCTCCTGCTTCAGCGGATACCCCAGCGTGTGGACGACCGTCCCGGCCTTCAACCGGTCGCGCGGGATCTCCCAGAGCTCCTTGAGCCCGATGGCGAACTGCGGCGGATGATCGTTGTCGCCGAGCGGCAGCCGCCGCATCAGCTCCTTGGTGAGGTTGCCGCGCACGCCGTCGCAGAAGATGGTGACCTTCGCCAGGATGTCGACGCCGGGCTCGAAGGTCGGCTTCTGCTCGCCGTGCTTCCCGATGCCACGGTCGCCAGTGCGCACCCCGATGACGCGCGCGCCGTCCATCAGGATGTCCTGCCCCGCGAAGCCCGTGAAGAAGTCGATCCCAGCCGCCTCTACCAGACCCGTCAGCCAGCGAACGAACTGGTTGAGCGAGATGATGTAGTTGCCGTGGTTCCTCAACGGAGGAGGGATGATCGGCAGCGCGAGCTTCGAGGACTCGGTGAGGAAATAGACGTCCTCGTCGTGCACCTCGGTGGCAAGCGGCGCGCCCTTCTCCTTGAAATCGGGAATGAGGTCGCGGAGCGCGGAGGGGTCGAGCACCGCCCCCGAAAGCATGTGCGCGCCCGCCTCGCGCGCCTTCTCGAGGACGGCGATCGTCAACGGGTCGCCGCCTTTTTGCTGCTGGAGCTGCGACAGGCGAAGCGCCGCCGCGAGTCCGGCTGGACCCCCGCCGACGATCAGGACGTCGACTTCCAGCGTTTCGCGGTCAGTCGACGTTTTCTGCTCCACCCTGTTTTCTGAACGCCATCAGCGCACGGCGCTCTTCGCCGTTCGGGTCGTTGACCACCCTGCACTCGTTGTCGAGCACCATCGTCGCGCGTCTCGTGGTATCGAAGGCGGGCCAATCGGGGAGCAGTCCCTTGACGTTCGGATTGCCGGTCCGCGCGAAGCTGGTCCAGGCCGCGCTCATGCGGTCCTGCAGCACGTAGCGTTCCTGGTGTCCTCCGGTCATCGCCGTCGCGAGGTCGACGTTCTCGAAGACGAACGGGATGTCGAGCGTGTGATACGCCTTCAGCTTGCCGTCGTGCACCGGCGAGCGCCACGTGAAGTAATACATGTAGACCGGCGCCTGCCTCGCCTCGGCCTTGCGCTCGGCCACGGTCAGGATGCTGCTGCGGACGGTGTTGTCGGACGCGAGCATCAGATGGATGTCCACGTTGCTGATGCCGGGCCGCGCCTTGCGGTAGGTCGCGATCACGCTGTCGGCGTCTGCATCGGAGATGCCGCGGACATCCTGCTTGACTTGCGCCTGGAGCTTGCCATCGTCGATCTCGTCGATGACCGCGCCGCGCGTCCACGAGGCTTCGGTTTCCATCGATCCGCACAGCAGCGGCACGTTCGCCGACAACGGCGAAGAGACCGGATTGAATGGACCGGTTGGCAGGTTCTTGCCGTCGACGACCGGCGCGAAGTTCAGGCCACGGATTGCGCCGAGCAACTGCTCGGTCGGCAGGGTGTGCAGCTCGGCGACCTGAGTGGGCTTCAGGTTCAGCCGATCGAGAACCGTCTCCGTCACGCGTGTTGCGCTGGCGCGCGGCATTCCCGCCACGTTCGACCCGCTCTGCGCGATCGCCTTGTGGAACAGCCCTTTGGCACCGGGCATTCCCATCAGCGTGCAGACCTTCCCGCCGCCTCCCGACTGGCCGAAGATCGTGACGTTGCCCGGGTCGCCGCCGAAGGCGGAGATGTTGTCGCGCACCCATTCGAGCGCCTGGACGATGTCGAGCATGCCGGCATTGCCCGAATCGGCGTACTTGTCGCCGGCGACCTCGCCGAGATAGAGGTGGCCGAACAGATTGAGCCGGTGATTCAGCGTGACCACGACCACGTCGCGCCGCCGCGCCAGGTTGGCGCCGTTGTAGATGATGAAGCTGCCCGAGGCCTGCGAGTAGCCGCCGCCGTGCAGCCAGACCATCACGGGTCGGCGGCCGCCGCCAAGCGCCGGTGTCCAGACATTCAGGCGCAGGCAGTCTTCGCCGGCCGGCTCGCGGCGATCCACGGCCGCGACCTCTGAGATCAGGCCCGAAGGGCCCTGCGGCGAGCGCGGGCCGTACTCGAGGCACTCGCGAACCGCGGTCCACGGCTGCGGCTTCCTCGGCGCCATGAAACGGGCGTCGCCCGCGGTGCTCGCGCCGTACGGGACACCGTGGAAGGCGTTGATCCGATCGAAGACGACTCCCCGGATCGGACCGGACGTGGTCTTCGCGATGCCGCTCTGCGCGGCGCCGCGAACATCCTGCGCCAGCAGCCGCCCGCACGGATCGAGCACCACGCCTGCGCCGATGACCGCACCCGATTTCAGAAAATCCCGACGCTCCATGAATCTCCCCTCAGGATTTTTCGAGTTCAGCGACAATCGCGGGCGCAATCTCGAACAGGTCGCCGACGATGCCGTAGTCGGCAACCTCGAAGATGGGCGCTTCCGCGTCCTTGTTGATCGCGACGATCGTGCGCGAGCCTTTCATGCCGACCAGGTGCTGGATGGCGCCCGAGATGCCCAGCGCGACGTACAGCTTCGGCGCCACCGTCTGGCCCGAGCTGCCAATCTGCCGCTCCATCGGGAGCCACCCGTTGTCGCAGATCGGACGCGACGCCGCCACCTCGGCCCCCATCGCCTGCGCGAGCTTCTCGGCCAGCGGGATGTTCTCCTGCGACTTGATGCCGCGGCCGACGGCGACGATGCGCTCGGCCTGGCCGAGATCGACCGCCTGCTTGGCTTCCCGGAACGGCGCCTCCGGTTTCTGGCGGATGGCGGCCGCGTCGATCTGCACGCCGACCTTCTTCACCGCCGCCGAGCCGCCCTTTTTCGCCGCGTCGGCGCGAAACGCGCCGATCTGGATCGTCACCACGGCCGGCGTCCCGCCCTGCGGCTTCACATGGGCCGCCAGCTTTCCCTGGAACATCGGCCTGATGAAGGTGGCGCCGTTGCCGGTCCCTTCGATGCCGGTGACATCGGTGACGAGCGGCTTGCGGAGGCGCGCGGCGAGGAGCGGCGCGAAGTCTCGCGTCTGGTAGGTGTGCGGCAGCAGCACGAAGGCCGGCTTGACCGAGTCGATCAACGCGCTGCCGGCGGCGGCGAACCCGTCGGGCGTGTACGGGTCCAGCGCGGCATGTTCGGCGACGAGCACTTCGGCGACCGCGGCCGACGCCAGTTCCTGCGCGACACCGCCCGTCGCCGACCCGAGCACGGCGATGGCGATCGGCATCGCGCCGGCCAGTGCTTGTGCAGTGCCTGCTAGCTGCTGCGCAGCCGCAACCGTTTCCCAGGTGGCGCGATTCAGCGTGCCGTCGCGCTGCTCGGCGATGACGAGGATCACAGCGCGCGCGCCTCGTCTCGAAGGCGGCGCACGAGCTCCTTCGCCGCATCCGCGGCCGAACCGCCAATCATGTGCGTCTGCTTGCTGCGGGTGGGCACCGCGAGGCCGACAATCTGCTGGACCGGCTGGAGGCCCTCGGGGAGCGCGGCCTTCCTGATCTCCTTTTTCTTCGCCGCCATGATGCCCTTCAGCGTGGCATAGCGGAGCTGGTTGATGCCGCTCTGGATCGTCAGCAGCGCCGGCAGCGGCATCGCGATCCACTGGAACCATCCGCCTTCGAGCTCGCGTTTCACACGCAGCGAGCTCCCGTCAACCTGGACATCCATGATGATCGTGGACGAGGGGATGCCGAGCCGCTCGGCGAGAATCACCCCGGTCTGACCGTGGCCCTGGTCGTCGGACTGCAGGCCCGTCAGCACCAGGTCGAACTTCTCGTCTTTCATCGCCGAGGCCAGGGCATCCGCCACGACGAAGGCGTCCGCCGAGCCGAGGCTGTCGTGCTCGACGTGAATGGCGCGATCCGCGCCGCGCGCCAGCGCCTCGCGAATGACCGTCTGCACGCGCGCCGGGCCGGCGGAGCAGACCACCACTTCCCCGCCGTGCTTTTCCCGGAGCCGGAGCGCCTCTTCGAGCGCGTAGGCATCGGGCTCGTTCATCTCGTAGCTGGCGTCCTGCTCGCGAATCCAGGTCTTCTGGTCGTTCAGGCGCGGCTGCCACTCCCGCGTGGGCACCTGCTTGATACAGACGGCGATCTTCATCGTCGCGACAACTCTCGCGGAAACGTGCCACGGAGGCACGAAGGCACGGAGATATTTTTGTCAAAGCCGTCTCCGTGTCTCCGCGTGTCCGTGGCCCGTGTCAGTGTTCTACCCTTCGAATCTCTTGAACAGCAGCGCGGCGTTGGTGCCGCCGAAGCCGAACGAGTTCGACAGCGCGTACTGAATCGGCATCTGCCGGCTCTGGTGCGGCACGTAGTCGAGGTCGCACTCCGGGTCCGGATCGTCGAGGTTGATCGTGGGCGGCGCCACCTGGTGGTGCACCGCGAGCGCCGTGATGCCGGCCTCGAGCCCGCCCGCGCCGCCGAGCAGGTGGCCCGTCATCGACTTGGTCGACGAGATGGCGAGCCTGCCGGCGTGGTCGCCGAAGCAGTTGTGGATGGCGAGCGTTTCCAGCCTGTCGTTGTACGGCGTCGACGTGCCGTGGGCGTTGATGTAATCGACGTCGGACGGCGCGATGGCCGCCTTGCGGATGGCCATCGCCATCACCCGCCGCGCGCCGTCGCCGTCCTCCGACGGCGCCGTCATGTGGTACGCGTCCGACGACATGCCGTAGCCGACGATTTCCGCGTAGATGCGCGCGCCGCGCCGCCTGGCGTGCTCGAGCTCCACGAGGATGAGGACGCCCGCCCCCTCGCCGATGATGAAGCCGTCGCGATCCTTGTCGAAGGGGCGGCTGGCGCGCGCCGGCTCGTCGTTGCGCGTCGACAGCGCACGCAGCTGGCCGAAGCCGCCGACGCTCATCGGGCAGATCGCCGCTTCGCTGCCGCCGGCAATCATCGCGTCCGCGTCGCAGCGCTTGATGATCTCGTAGGCGTCGCCGATGGCATGCGCCGAGGCCGAGCAGGCCGTGCAGGTCGCCGAGTTGGGTCCTTTCGCGCCGAAGCGGATCGACACCTGGCCCGAGGCGAGATTGATGATGGCCGATGGTATGAAGAAGGGCGACACCCGGCGCGGGCCGCCGTCGAGCAGCGCCTCGTGCTCCCGCTCGATGGTGATGAACCCGCCGATGCCGGAGCCGATGTAGACGCCGACGTTCGGCGCGATGGCATCGGTGATCTCGAGCCTGCTGTCGTCCATCGCGAATTGCGCCGCCGCCACCGCGTACTGGATGAAGAGGTCCATCTTCTTGATGTCCTTCTTCTCGATGAAGGCGAGCGGATCGAAGCCCTTCACCTCGGCCGCGATCTGCGTCGCGTAGCCGGAGATGTCGAACCGCGTGATCCGGGTGACGCCGCTCTGGCCGGCGAGGATACCTGTCCACGTCTCGTTGGTGCCGATGCCGAGCGCCGACACGAGTCCGATGCCGGTTACGACCACACGCCTGTTCACCGCTGCCTCCGCCCTCTCTGGCTCGCTCCCGCCTACTTCTTGGTCTTGGCGTGCGCCTCGATGTAGTCGATGGCTTCCTTGACCCGGGTGATCTTCTCGGCGTCCTCGTCCGGGATCTCGATGCCGAACTCCTCCTCGAACGCCATCACGAGCTCCACCGTGTCGAGCGAGTCGGCGCCGAGATCGTCGACGAACGAGGCATCGGCCGTGACTTCCTCTTCGTCGACGCCGAGCTGCTCCACGATGATGCTCTTCACCTTGTCTGAAACTGCCATTTGGCCTCCGTTGTGGGATGGCGGGTGGTGGGTGGTGGAATCACCATCCACCATCCAGAATCACATGTACATGCCGCCGTTGACGGCAAGGACCTGACCTGTAATATACGCCGCCTCATCAGACGCAAGAAAACAAACTGCCGCGGCGACATCGGCGGTGGTGCCGAGTCGGCCGAGCGGAATCTGCGCCGCCCAGTCGCCCTGCGCCTTCTCCGTGATCGCCCTGGTCATGTCGGTCTCGATGAGTCCCGGCGCGACGACGTTGACCGTGATGTTGCGCGACGCGACCTCGCGCGCCAGCGCCTTGCTGAAACCGATGAGCCCCGCTTTCGACGCCGCGTAATTGGCTTGTCCCGCGTTGCCGGTCTGGCCGACGACCGAGCTGATGCTGATGATGCGGCCGCTGCGCTGCTTGATCATCGGCTTGAGCGCCGCCTGCACGAGCACGAACGCCGGCGTCAGGTTGGTCGCAATCACGTCGTCCCAGTCTTCGCGCTTCATCCGCAGCATCAGCTGGTCGCGCGTGATGCCGGCGTTGTTGACGAGGATGTCGACGCGCCCGTGGCGCGCGAGCACGCCCGACACCATCGCCTCGATCGAGGCGGCGTCGGTGACCTCGAGCGCGACCGCGTCGGCCTTGCGCCCCGCCCCCTCGATGTCGCCGACGGTGGCGGCGGCGTGGTCGCCGCGTGCCGCCGCGACCACGTGCGCGCCGCGCGCGGCGAGCATCACCGCGATACTGCGTCCGATCCCGCGCGACGCGCCGGTGACGACCGCGACCTTCCCGGTGAGATCAAGCACGCACGCCTGCTTCCACCGCCGCGAGATCGTCGGGCGAGGCGAAATTGAACACGCGTGCGTCCTTGTGAATCTTCTTGACGAGACCGCTGAGCACGGCGCCTGGGCCAACTTCAACATAGTTGGTGACGCCTTCGGACGCAAGGCGCTGGACGACCTGTTCCCAGCGGACGGGCGCCGACACCTGCCGCACCAGCGCCTCGATGGCAGACGCCGCGTCACGCTTCGGTTCCGCGTCCACGTTGGCGATGACCGGCACCCGCGGATCGTGGACGCGCAGGGCGCGAAGATCAGGTTCGAGCCGCGCCTCCGCCGGCTCGAGCAGCGCGCAATGGAACGGCGCGCTGACCGCGAGCGGAATCACGCGCCTGGCGCCGAGCGCTTTCGCCCGCTCGCCGGCCCGTTGCACCGCGGCCGTCGCGCCGGCAATCACCACCTGTCCCGCCCCGTTGATGTTCGCGGGGCTGACGATCTCCCCCTGCGCCGCCTCCTCGCACGCGCGGGCCACGGTCCCGGCGTCGAGACCGAGAATCGCGGCCATCGCCCCGGCGCCGACCGGCACCGCTTCCTGCATGTACTGGCCGCGCCTCCGCACCACCCGCACGGCATCCGCAAATGCCATGGTGCCCGCGGCGACGTTGGCGGAATATTCGCCGAGGCTGTGCCCGGCGACGAAGGCGGGCTCGATGCCGCGGGCGGCGAGCACCCGCTGGGCGGCGATGCTGACGGTGAGAATGGCCGGTTGGGCGTTCTGCGTCAGCACGAGCTCGTCTTCAGGCCCGTCGAAGGTGACTCGTCCGAGGCCCGGCAGCGCCGCCTCCGCTTCATCGAACGCGGCGCGGGCGTCTGGATAGGCGTCGGCCAGCGCGCGGCCCATGCCGACCTTCTGCGAACCCTGACCCGGGAAGATGAACGCGATCAATGGTGTGACACCGTCGCGGCGGCAATCTCGTGCTCGACGCGCTGAATGAAGTCGCCCGCGGCAAACCGCGACGCCATCGCAATCGCGTTGCGAACCGCCTTGGGCGACGAGCGGCCGTGGCCGACGATGGCGAGGCCGCCGACGCCCAGCAGCGGCGCGCCTCCGTACTCGGAATAGTCGACCCGCCGCCGGAAGCGGCGGAACGCCCGGCGCGACAGCAGGTAGCCGACCTGGCTCGAGAACGTGCCCCGGAGCTCGTCGCCGAGCAGCGTCTCGACGGCGTCCACGAGCCCCTCGCTGGTCTTGAGCACCACGTTGCCGGTGAACCCGTCGCAGACGATGACGTCGGCGGCACCGCTGTAGATTTCGCGCCCTTCCACGTTGCCGATGAAGTTGATCGCCGCGGCCTTGAGCAGGCGGTGCGCCTCGACGGTCAGCTCGTTCCCCTTCGTCTCTTCCTCGCCGATGGAGAGCAGGCCCACCCGCGGTCTCTCCGCGCCAAGCGCCACGCGCGCGTAGACGCCCCCCATGATCGCGAACTGCAGCAGGTGCTGGGGCCGGCATTCGACGGTGGCGCCCGCATCGAGCAGCACGGCCGGCCGGCCGCGCGTGGGAATCGTGGCCGCGAGCGCCGGTCGATCGACGCCGGCGATCATCCCGAGCGCCGCATGGGCCGCGACGACGGTCGCGCCGGTGTGGCCGGCGCTGACCAGCGCCGCGGCCTCACGGCGCCCGACCAGGGCGGCGGCCACGCGAATCGAGGCGCCGGGCCTGCGGCGCACGGTTGCGGGCGCGTCCGCCATCTCGATGACGTCGGGCGCATCGACAATGGTGACGGGAAGGCTTCGCCAGTCGGCATGCGCATCGAGCGCCTGTTCGACCTGGGTGGGGATGCCCACGAGTGCAATCTGGATGTCGAGATGGCGGGCGGCAGCGACCGCGCCATCCACGATCGCCGCCGGCGCATGGTCGCCGCCCATCGCGTCAACGGCGATGCGGATCATGACGGGGGGCTAGTTCACTCCTCGTCGACAGCTCGGACCTGGCGCTGGCGGTAATACCCGCAATGCGGGCAGATCCGGTGCGGTGCCTTCGGCTCGTGGCACTGCGGGCACAGGTTGGTCGCGGCCGCGCGCAGCGCGTCGTGCGTGCGGCGCTTGGCCGTGCGTGTCTTCGAGTGTCGGCGTTTTGGATTAGGCATTTTTCCCCTTGATCGCTTTCAGCGCCGCCAGCCGCGGGTCCTCCCAGACCGGCGCGCAATCGCACGTGCCCGTATTCAGGTTCGTGCCGCACTGCGCGCAGAGGCCCTTGCAGTCCTCGCGGCAGAGCGGCTTCATCGGCAGCGCGAGATAGAACTGCTCCCGCATCAGCTCGCTCAGGTCGATCTGGTCGTCCGTGTAATAGCTGGTCTCCAGATCGTCTTCCTGGACCTCGCGCTCGGCGTCGCCCGTCGCCTGCGACGAGGGCAGATAGCGCTGATCGAACTCGGCGTCGATCGGAAACCTGTACGGCTCCACGCAGCGGCTGCACTCCAGCTCGAGCTCGGTGCGCACGCGTCCCACGAGGCGGAATTTGTCTTTATCCTTGTGGATGTCGAACGTGAGCTCGACCGGCGCCACGATCTCGTAGGCATCCGAATCGCCCCGGACTTCGTCGGGCTGGAACGTCCGGCCGAAGTGGCTGACCGGCTGGCGGTAGCGTGTGAGATCGAGCTGCATGGCCCTTCTGTCGCGAATTTCTCGCGAAAGACAGACCCTCGATTATAGCTGATCCCATGCCATCGGCCCGACCCACGGCTTGGGGATGAACAGGCGCTCGTAGAGGGTCACCGCGAAGCGGTCGGTCATGCCGGCGAGGAAATCGCGCGTGGCGACGTCGAGCCCGTCGGTCTCGATGATGCGGCGGTCGAGGAATTCATCCGGCCGCTCGCGCACCTTCTCCCAGAGGCCGCCGAGGATGCCGGTCGCCTTGCGGAACTCGGCGGTGGCTTCCTGGTTCTCGTAGACCGCGTCGAAGAGGAAGCTGCGCATCGCCAGCGTGGCGTCGAGAATCGGCTCGCTCATGCGGATTTCGGCCAGCCCGGCCCGCTGCGTCTCGGTGACCACGTCCTTCACCATCGCGGCGATGCGCGCCGACGAGCTCTTGCCGAGCATCGCGACCGCGTCGTGTGGCAGGTCCGCCTCCCTCAGCACGCCCGCTCGCACCGCGTCGTCGATGTCGTGGTTCACATAGGCGATGAGGTCGGCTACGCGCATGATCTGCCCTTCGAGCGTCGCGGCGCGCAGCGACGCCTCGACGCCGACCGGTGATCCACCCTTTCCTTTCGAATGGCGGCCGATGCCGTCGCGGACCTCGAACGTGAGGTTGAGGCCCTGCCCGTCGTTTTCGAGCACGTCGACGACGCGCAGGCTCTGCTCGTAATGGCGGAAGCCGCCGGGCACGATCGCGTCCAGCACGCGCTCCCCCGTGTGACCGAACGGCGTGTGACCCAGGTCGTGGCCGAGCGCGATGGCTTCGGTCAGCTCTTCGTGCAGGCGCAGCACCTTCGCGATCGTGCGGGCGATCTGGCTGACCTCGAGCGTGTGCGTCAGGCGCGTGCGGTAATGGTCGCCGGCGGGCGCGAAGAACACCTGCGTCTTGTGCTTCAGCCGCCGGAACGCCTTGCTGTGGATGATGCGGTCGCGATCGTGCTGATACGCCGGCCGGACATCGTCTTCACGTTCGGGCTTGAGGCGGCCCTTCGTGTCGGCGCTCTTGGCCGCCTGCGGCGCCAGCGTTTCGCGCTCGCGCTGCTCGAGCCCCTCACGGATGGTGGACAACGATGTCCTCCAGGAAGCTCGTGCCATGCGCGAGCGGGCCGACGCCGAAGTTGGCGGCGAGCGTCTGGCCCAGGTCCGCGAAGGTCTGCCGCGTGCCGATGTCCACACCCCTCCGTACGTGGGGTCCGCCTTCAGGCGGACCTGCCGTCATCAGGACAGGCACATACTCCCGCGAATGATCGGTGCTCGGCGTGCTGGGGTCGTTGCCGTGGTCTGCGGTCACGACGAGCAGGTCCGATGCGCGCAGCGCGGGCAGCAGCCGCGCCAGCGCCTCGTCGAAGCGTTCGAGGTTGGCGGCGTAGCCGGGCACGTCGTTGCGATGACCGTAGACGCTGTCGAAATCCACGAGGTTGACGAACACGAGCCCGTCTGTCCCTTCGCGTACGGTCGCCGCGAGCCGTTCCATCCCCTCCGCGTCGCTCGCCGTGTGCGTGGCGTGCGAGATGCCGCGCCCGGCGAACAGGTCGTTGATCTTTCCGATGGAGACGACGGGCACGCCGCTGCGCGTCAGCAGGTCGAGCAGCGTTTCGGTGGCGGGCTCGAGCGCGTAGTCGTGGCGATTGGCCGTCCGCCTGAACGATCCGGGCGAGCCGACGAACGGCCGGGCGATGACGCGGCCGACGCCCATGCCGCCGCCGACGAGGTCGAAAGCAATCTCGCAGATGCGGTATTGCTCGGCGACGGGGATGACGTCTTCGTGCGCGGCGATTTGAAAGACGCTGTCAGCCGACGTGTAGACAATCGGCCTGGCGGTCCGCAGGTGTTCCGGTCCCAGTCGCTCGATGATCTCCGTCCCCGACGCCACCACGTTGCCGATGGTGGCCCGTCCGATCCGCCGCTCGAACTCGGCGATCAGGTCTGCGGGAAAGCCGTGCGGAAACGTCGGGAACGGACGCTCGAGCACGACGCCCATCATCTCCCAGTGGCCCGTGACGGAATCCTTGCCCGGCGATGCTTCGGCCATTCGCCCGTAAGCGCCGACCGGCTCCGAGCGTCCCGCGCCAACTACCGGTGATGGCAAGCCTTGAAGGCTTGCCCCGCTGGTGTCCAATTCCACGAGCTTGCCCAGGCCTAACGAACGCAGCGTAGGGATCTTCAGCGGAACCTGTCGGGCGATGTTGCCGAGGGTGTTGCTCCCCTCGTCACCGTATGCCCGCGCGTCGGGTAGTTCACCGATCCCGACGCTGTCGAGCACGATGACGATGACGCGGGGAAAGATCAATCAGGAATGGTGAGCGGCGAAGTAGTTCGCCACCGACCGCTGCGTGCCGATCGTGGCGATGGCGTGCTTGAACACCAGCTGGTCGGCGCCATTGACCTCGACGATCACGGCGAAGCGATCGAAGTTCTTGATGCGGCAGTCGAACTGGCGTCCGTCGAGCAGGTGAATGGAGACCGCGAGACGGTCCCGGCGCGCGTAGTTCAGGAAGACGTCCTGGATGTTCGGCTGCGACGCCGACGATCGCTGTTCAGTGACCTGGGCCATCAGGGAGCAACTCCTCGCGATTCGTGCGTGGCGAGCGCCGCTTCCACGAGTCGAAGCACAACCTCGCGCTCGCCAGGGCCATCGAACCACTTAAGATTAGGCTCTTTGCGGAACCAGATCAACTGGCGGCGCGCGTAGCGGCGGTTCTCCTGCACGATGAGCGCGCGCGTCTCCGCCTCGCCGCGCACCCCGCGCAGCATCTCCATCACCTGCCGGTAGACGAGACCGCCAAACGGTCTCACCTGTGGCGAAACGCCGCGCGCGAGCAGCGCCTGTACCTCGGCGACGATGCCGCGCGCGAACTGCTCGTCGACCCGGCGCGCCACGCGTTCCGCGGTCAGCGCCGGCGGCAGTCGCAGCGCGATCGCGAACACGTCGCAATCCGCGATCGGCGAGGCCGTCTGCGCGAAGTGCGACGTGAGCGAGCGGCCCGTCGTGTAGTAGACCTCCAGCGCGCGCACGATCCGCTTCAGATCGCGAGGCATGATGCGTGCCGCCGAGTCGGTGTCGACGCGGCTCAGCAGACGGTGCAGGCGCTCCGGACCGCGCACGTCCGCGATCTGGTTGAGCCGGGCGCGAAGCGCGTCATCCGCGCCGGGCCCGGGAAACAGGCCGCGCGTCAACGCGCGGTAGTAGAAGCCGGTGCCGCCGACCAGGATGGGCAGCTTGCCGCGCGCGTGGACGTCGCGAACGGCGGCCGCGGCATCGCGCGCGAATTGCGCGGCCGTATAGACCTCGGTTGGATCCGCGATGTCGATCAGATGGTGCGGGATGCCACGGCGCGCGTCGAGCGCCACCTTGTCGGTCCCGATGTCGAAACCGCGGTACACGGCGGTGGAATCGCAGTTGATGATCTCTCCGCCGTGCCGCTCGGCCAGCGAGAGTCCGAGCGCGCTCTTGCCCGACGCGGTCGGGCCCAGCACGGCGAGGACGAGCGGTCGCACGACTCATGATATTCATCAACTCACGGCGACGGGAGTCGTGCCAGCATAATGTCGTAGCGATTCATGATGCTCCTGGCAACGCCGCGTGGCGGCCCTCGCTGAAGAACTGGCTGCGTGGCTCGCCGCCGCGCAGCCGTCAACGCTGCCGCCCGCCGCGCGCGAAACCGTCGGTCGTCTCTTCCTCGACGTCTCCGGCCTGTGCGTGGCCGCCCGTCAGAGTGAGTACATCCGAGCGACGCTCGCAAGCGTCGATCGTGGCGGCGGCTGCACCGCCATCGGCCACGAGGGCGCCTTCGACGCGTTCGGGGCGGCGCTCCTCAACGGGACCGCCGCCCACGGCGAGGATTTCGACGACACGTTCGAAGGCGGGCCGGTGCATGCCGGCGCGGTGGTCGTCCCCGCTGCGCTCGCGGCCTGCGAGCGCGAGGGCCTTGCCGGCGACCGCCTCCTGCTCGGCATCGCGGCCGGCGCGGAGCTGATGTGCCGCCTGAGCCTCGTCGCCCCGAAAGCCACCCATGCGGCGGGATTTCACCCGACGGCCGTCTTCGGCGCGCTGGCCGCGGCAGGCGGCGTGTCGGCCGCGCTCGGCCTCCGGGCGCCGGAAATCGCCTCGGCGCTCGGCATCGCGGGCAGCATGGCCTCGGGCATCATCGAGTACCTGGCCGAGGGCACGTCGACCAAGCGCATGCATGCCGGCTGGGCCGCGCAGTCGGGCATCCGCGCCGCCTTGATGGCGCGCGGCGGCTTCGACGGCCCCCGCACCGTCCTCGAGGGGACGCACGGCTTCTATCGCGCGTTCGCCCCGTCGGTGAAGCCCGATTTCGAGCCGTTGCGCCGCGACCTCGGGCGCGCGTGGGTGATGGAACACATCGCCTTCAAGCCCTACGCGTGCGGGACGATGACGCAGCCGTTCGTGGACTGCGCCATCGAGCTGGCGCAACAGGGCGTCCCCGCGGACGACATCAGCGAGATCGTCTGCGAGGTCGGCGAGGGAACCGTGCATCGCCTGTGGGAACCGCTCGCGGTGAAGCAGCGGCCGCCGACGCCGTACGCCGCGAAGTTCAGCACGCCCTATTGCATGGCGGTCGGCTTCTTCGACGGCCGCGCCGGCTTCGCGCAGTTCACGCCGGCGCGCATCGAGGACGCCGCGGTGCTGGCGCTCGCGTCGAAAATCCGCTATTCAATCAACCCGGACGACGAGTACCCGCGCAACTTCACGGGCCATCTGCGCGCGACGCTGCGGGACGGCAGCCGGCGCGAGATTCGCCGGCCCTACATGCGCGGCGGCATGCACGCGCCGCTGCCGCAGGAAGAATTGGACGCCAAGTTCATGGACAACGTGCTGTATGGCGGCTGGCGCCGCGAGCGCGGCGAGCGGTTCCGGCGGCTGGCGCGCGACCTGTTCGAGCAGCCGGGGCTCGCCGCCCTGGCGGAGTTCCGCTCGTGACCGGCGGAGATCTCAACGGCCGGGTCGCCATCGTGACCGGCAGCGCCCGCAACATCGGCCGCGCGATCGCCCGCGCGCTGGCCGACGCCGGCGCCGCGGTCGTCATCAACGCGAAGTCGAGCGCCGCCGAGGCGGAGGCGGTGTCGCGGGAGATTCGCGATGCCGGCGGGCGGGCGGCCGCGCAGCTGGCCGACGTCGGCACGCCCGACGGCGCCGCCGCGCTCGTCGCGACGGCGATCGATCGGTTCGGACGCCTCGATGTCCTCGTCAACAACGCGGCGGCGCGGCGGGAGATCGATTTCGCGCAGCTCGATTACCAGGAATGGCGCGACATCATCGCCACCATTCTCGACGGCGCGTACCTCTGTGCCCGTGCCGCGCTGCCGCACCTGATCGCCGCCGGCGGCGGCTCGATCGTCAACATCGGCGGCCTGTCGTCCTATACCGGCGCGGCACGCCGCGCGCACGTCATCGCCGCGAAGGCGGGGCTCGTCGGCCTCACGCGGGCGCTGGCACACGACCTCGCGCCGCACGCCATCACCGTGAACTGCGTCGCGCCGGGGTTGATCGACACGCGGCGCCGCGGGCCTGAACCCGCGCACCACGCCTCGCACGCGACGCTCGCGGGGCGCCGCGGCACGCCGGAGGAAATCGCCGCAGTCGTGCGCTTCCTGTGCGGCCCCGATGCGCGATACATCACCGGGCAGACGCTGCACGCCAACGGCGGCGTGTACATGGGTTAGCTGGATCCCGGCAGGTGTCAGGTATCAGGTGTCAGGTATCAGGTGTCAGGCGTGGTCAAGGTATGAGGAATGAGGTATCAGGCCAAACGATGAAGTTGGCCGGTCGGCGGTTGATGATTTCGACTCTCGTAAGCGATCACTGCGTGACGTATACGGAGACTCGCCCGATCGTCGTTCCGCGGTGATATCTGCGATCGGCGCGCTGGCTCCAGGATTGCTCGCGGCAACGGCGCTCCCCAGCCGATTCCCCCCTTGAACACAAGGAGAATTATGCGCAAGACGATCGTGCTGGGCACCACTCTGCTCCTGCTGCAAATCCCGCTGGCCGCACACGTGCTCCTGCAGCAACGTACGTGGGGCGGACCGGACAGGGACGGAGCGCAGGGGGTCGCCGTCGCCTCCGATGGCAGCGTGTACGTGACAGGGAGCACGCGAAGCTTCGGCGCCGGCGACGACGACGCGATGCTGCTGAAGTACGGGGCGAACGGCGCGCTCGTGTGGCAGCGCACCTATGGAACCGCGCCGGACCCGTCGAACAGCGGCGAAGAAGCCGGCATCGACGTCGCCGTGGCCCCGGACAATTCGGGCGTCGTGGTCCTGGGGAACTACCGCGACGGAAACATCTTCCTGGCGAAGTTCAGCCCCGCCGGCGCGCTGGTGTGGGACCACACCTGGGGAGGCAACCAGGAAGGTGCAAGCGCACTAGCCATTGCTCCCAATGGGACCATCTATGCCACCGGCGCGACGTTCGGCTTCGGCGCCGGACAGGCCGACGCATTCCTGTTGAGCTTCACGCCTGACGGAGTGCTCAACTGGCAGCGGACCTGGGGCGGCACCCTCTTCGATGTTGCGCGCGGCGTCGCGGTCGCGACTGATGGCAACATCTACATCGCCGGCGACACGCAGTTCACCGCCAACTCCGCGTTCCTCGTGAAATTCGCGCCGAGTGGATCCGTGGTCTGGCAACGCGAGTGGGGCCTGCTCGCGAAGAACGGCGTACCTGGCGACACGCGGGGCACGGGCGTCGCAGCGGCACCTGCCGGCGGCGCCTACGTGTCGGGATCGTCGACAGGCGCAGGCGCGGACCCGAACCTCCTCGTCGCACGCTTTGACGCCACGGGCAACTTCGTCTGGCAGAGAGTGGGCGGTCCGGGATTCGGCGACACGCAAGACATCGCGGTGGGGCCGGAGGGCAACGTGCACGTGACCGGTAACGTCCTGACCGACGGCGGCAATTCAGGCGCCAACGCCTTCGTGTGGACGCTGCTCGCGAACGGCAGAGGGAATGACGCGTCGATCTGGGGCGGCGCCGATCTATTCGAGCTCGAGCACGGAACATCGATCGCGACCGCACCCGGTGGCGACGTGCTCGTGGCGGGCTCCGCCGGCGCGCCGCCCTACACTTTCAGTCGCGGATCGAAGAACGCAAAGGCCGCGAGCACGTTCCTCAACACCATCGCGGGGACGATCACCAATCCGGGTGGGGTCGTCGGAGATTCGGCAGCGGTGGTGCAGATACCCGCAGGCAGCGAGACCTTCGCGGGCGCCTCGGACGCGTTCCTCCTTCGCCTCCAGCCGTAACGCGCGGTCATGTCGGATCCCTGCGCGCCCGCACGCGGCGCGGCAGGGATCCGCCATGTCGCGTCGCGCAGCGACGCGCCGAGCCAGCGCTGGCTAGCGGACCGCTTACGCGGTCCGCTACGGCGCGACGGGCCGCAGCTCGTACCCCGCCGGCGGCTCGGCGCCGAGGAGATTGCGCACGAAATAGTCCCACCGGCGCCGGATCATGTACGGCTCCGCCGCGTACCCGTGCCGGCGGTTCGGCAGCAGCAGCAGGTCGAAGTCCTTGTTCGCCTTGATCAGCTCGTCCACCAGCACCAGCGTGTTCGACGGCGGCACGTTGTCGTCCATCGTCCCGTGCGTGAGCAGCAGCTTGCCCTTCAGGTTCTTCACGAAGTTCTGGTTCGCCTGGCTGTCGTAGTTGGTGGTCTCGCCCTTCCTCTCGAGCAGCCCCTGCCACTTCTCGGCCCAGTCGTCCTCGTAGTTGCGGTTGTCGTGGTTGCCCGACTCCGAGATGCCCACCTTGAAGAAGTCCGGGTAGTGGAACATCGCGCCGGCCGTGGCGTACCCGCCGCCCGAGTGTCCCCAGACGCCCGCGCGCTGCAGATCGATCCATGGATACTTCGCCGCCAGCTCCTTCATCCCCGCCACCTGGTCGGGCAGCGTGTTGTCGCCCATGTCGCCGAAGTACGCGTCGTGGAACTTCTTCGAGCGCCACGGCGTTCCCATCCCGTCGATCTCGACGACGACGAAGCCGAGCTCCGCGAGCGCCTGCGAGTCGCCGCGAGCGGAGAGGAAATTGCGCGGCCCGACGCTGCCCGTCTGCGGCCCCGGGTAGATGTGATTGACGACCGGGTACTTCGCGGATGCGTTCAGGTTCGTCGGCGTGTAGAGCAGCCCATACAGATCCGTCGTGCCGTCGCGGGCCTTGACCACGATGGGCTGCGGCGGCTTCCATCCCGTCGCCGTGAGGCGCGAGATGTCTCCTTTCTCGAGCGTCGCGATCAGCATGCCCCTGGCATCGCGCAGCACCGCGGTCGGCGCGGCATCGGGCTTCGAATAGCTGTCGATGAAGTACTTCGCGGAGGGTGACGGCGCGATGACGTGCGTCGCGTCCTCGGGGGTCAGCAGCGTCAGGTTCCTGCCGTCGAACCCGATGCGATAGAAGTGCACGAAATACGGATCGCGCCCCTTCTCCTTGCCGACGCCCAGGAAGTAGAGGAGGCGATTCTGCTCGTCCACCTTCAGCAGCTGCGTGACGTTGCCTTCACCGGTCGTGATCTGATTCTTCAGGCGTCCCGTCTGCAGGTCGTAGAGATAGAGCTGGCCCCAGTTGTCGCGCTCGGAAAACCAGATCACCTCGTTCGAGGCCGGCAGGAAGCGCCAGTTGTGCGCGTCGTTGCCCGACTCGTAATACGTCGCGACCTTCTCCTCGAGCACGTCCCGCACCTTGCCCGACTCGCTGTCGGCGACGCGCAGGTGCGCTTCCTTGTGATCGCGCGAGGTGGAGAGAAACGCGACCTGGCGGCCGTCCGCGCTCCACTCGACGTCCTCGAACGGCCCGTTGCACTCGACGTCGTCGCAGACCGACGATCGGTGCGGGTCGGGCGGCATCTGCAGCCGGACGACTCGCGCGCGCTCGACGTCGATGACGACGCGCTCGATCATGAAGATCTTCGGATCGCCGGCCAGCGGGTACTTCCAGGCCTCGAGCCGCGGATGGCCGACGTTGGTGCTGACGAGGTACATCTCGCCGGTGCCGCGCTCGTCCAGCTGGAAGGTGGCGATCTTCTTCGAGTCGGGCGACCAGAGGAGGATCGGGTTGTCGCTGTGGATCCAGCCGGCGTTGTCGGTGGCGTAACCGTACTCCTTGACGCCGTCCTTGGTCAGCTGCGTTTCCCTGCCGGATACGATCTCCCGAACCCAGAGGTTGTAGTTGCGGATGAACGCGTCGCGCCTGCCGTCGGGAGATGTCACCGCGGGCGGTCCCTGCGCGCGCGCCTTCCCCTCGCACTTCGTGCCGCCGACGTCGCACGTCCAGCGGCTGCCGCCGCTGTTGAAGGAAATGGATTTCCGGTCGGCGCCGAAATCGAACTGGTTGAACGGAAGGCGGTACGTCGAGTAGGTGGCGCGCGCGGCGGCCGACAGAGCGGCAGCCACCTTCGCCTGATCGAAGGCCGCCGTCCGCGCGCCGGTGGCGGCGTCGATCAGGAAGAACTCGGTCCCGTTCTCCGTCGTCGTCCGGTACCAGAGGCGGTCGTCGCCGACCCAGGTCGGCTGCGCGGCGACGTGCAGCACCAGCCGGTTGGTGTTGTAGTTGAGGAACTTTTCGGCGCGCGCGTAGTCGTCCGCGGTCAGCGCGCGCGTCTGCGCGCCCGCGGTCCCGGCAAGGAGCAGCGCCAGCGCCGCCGCCGTTCGAAGGGTTCTGGTTGGCATGCTAAAGCACCCGCACGAACACGTAGATGGTGAGCGCCGTGAGGAGAATCAGGAGTCCGAGCTGTTGCGTCCGCGTTGGCATAGGCGCGGAGCTATCGATCCGGGTCTTCGTTGTAATAGAACGTAACGGTGAAGAAGGCCTTGTCTGACGGATATTCCGGTGGCAGCGGCTCGGTCGGATTCGACCCGGTAATGGCACCGATGGCGGCCTTGTTGAAGCCGTCGATGTCCGATGGCTGCAGCACCGCCACGTCGCTGATGCTGCCGTCCTTGTGGATGTTGAACGTGAGCACGACGTGGCCGTGGAACGTCATCGCCGCCTGCGGGATGAACCAGTTGTGCCGCACCTGCGCCACGAAGCGGCGCAGCCACGGGCCGAATTCCACGCCCTTGGTGTCGAACTGGATCGCCGCGCCGGGCTGATTCAGCCCGCCCTGCGGGTTGTTGAACGTCTGTTTCTGCACGTACTGCTGCAGGTTGCGCAGCGCTTCGCCAAGCGAGCCGCTCGGCCGCTGCTTCGGCGGCTCGACCTGCGGCCTCCTGAAACCCTCGTCGGACGGCGGCAGCACGCGCGCCTCCTGTGATTCGGGCTGCGGCTGCAGCGTCGGCTGGTTCTGGTTCTGCTCGCCGGCGGCGCGCTCGGCGTTCTGCTCCTCGATTTGCTCGGCGGAGTTGCCGCGCGCCAATGGCGCGGGATTGCTGGCGGTCGGGGGCGTCTCGCGCGTTTGCGCGCGGCGATCGGCGTCGGACAGCGGCGCACGTTCGGGCGGCGTCGGCGCCTTCAGGTCGATGCGCGGCTGGACGAACACGAAGCGCCGATCCGCCTGCTCGCGCAACTTGCGCTCGAACTCCGCGCGACGCTGTGCGAGCTCCTCGGGGCTGACCTGGAACATCGGCAGCTTCGGCACCAGGAGGATCGCGAGGATCAGCAGGAGATGGAAGACGACGGAATAAATGACGCCCTCTCGCCGCGAGATGGCGCTGCCGACGAGCGATTCGTCTTGGTAGCGACTGTCGATGTCGAAGTGAATCAACGAGCTTTGTCCGGCCGCAAATTATAACATTCGCGCCTGCAACAACTTAGCCGCAGGCCCGGTTGGTCGTTCGTGGTTTGTGGTTAGTACTTCAACCCCCTGCTACCCATTACGTCGCGCCAAGCCTCGCCGTATACAGATAGACGATCCCGAAGGTGAGCGGGTCTGCGCGGACGTCGGAAAAGCCCGCCCTGCGCAGAGTTTCAACGAACTCCGCCGGCGGCGCAAACGTCCCGACCGACGCCGGCAGATAGGAGTATGCCGCGCCGTGGCCCGAAATGGCGCGGCCGATTCGCGGCAGCACGTGCGTGAAGTACCAGAGATAGACCGGCTTGATGCCGGGGATGCGCGGCACGCCGAACTCGAGAATGGCGAGGCGCCCGCCGGGGCGGAGCACGCGGGCGATCTCCGCGCACGCGGCCTCCGGCCGCTGCACGTTGCGGATGCCGAACGCGATCGTCGCGGCGTCCACCGATCGATCCGCGGCGGGCAGCCGCATCGCGTCGCCGCGCAGCAGCGTGACGCGGCCCGACTCCCCCGCGGCGAGCACCTTCCGCAGGCCGAGCGCGAGCATCGCCCCGGAGAAGTCGACGCCGACGACGCACGCGGCAGCCGGCCGCGCCCGGCGAGCCTCGAGCGCGACGTCCGCGGTGCCGCAGCAGATGTCGAGCAGCGTTTCGCGTCCCGTCAGCTGCAGCGAGCGGATGGCGGCCGCGCGCCAGCGGCGATCGATGCCGGCGCTCAGGAGGTGGTTGAGAAGATCGTAGCGGGGCGCGATCGCATCGAACATGCCCGCGATGCGAGCGGGAGACTTGTCGGGCGCGGGCTCGACCGTCAATGCAGGTACAGGGACAGCGCCGTCACGACGAAGTACACGATCCCCACGTACCCATTCAGGTCGAACGCCTTCTTCACCTGCGACAAGTCGTCGTCGCGGACGAGCGACTGCTCGTACGTCAGCAGGATCGCGACGATGGCGACGCCGACGAGGTAGAGCGACGGCAGGCGCGCCACCTGCCAGAGCGCCACCATCGACGCCACCGCGGCCACGTGCATGACGCGCGACAGCTGAATCGAGCGGCTGACGCCGAAGCGTGTCGGGATCGAGCGCAGGCCGTGCCCGAGATCGAAGTCGAGATCCTGGCAGGCATACAGGATGTCGAAGCCGCCGACCCAGAGGCCAATCGCGAGGCCGAGCAGCCACGGCTCGGCGCCGCCCCTGCCGCCCGCCGCAATCCATCCGCCGACGGGGGCGACGGCCATCGCCAGACCGAGGAAGAACTGCGTGTAGGCGGTGTACCGCTTCGCCAGCGAATACCAGAACACGATGGCGAGCGCGACCGGGCTGAGCAGGAAGCAGATCGCATTGAGGCGCGAGGAACCGTAGACGAATACGGCCGACGAGACGATGACGAAGATCGTCGCTTCGGCACGGCTCATCGCGCCTCGCGGCAGCTCGCGCATCTTCGTTCGCGGATTGAGGGCGTCGTGGCGCGCGTCGGCGAGGCGATTGAACCCCATCGCGGCGCTCCGCGCGCCGACCATGCAGACGACAATCCACGCGACCTGCGACCAGGAGAACGGATGATCCCGCCACGCCAGCAGCGCCCCGGTGAGCGCAAATGGCAACGCGAACACCGAGTGGCTGAAGCGGACGAACGACAGATAGGTGGTTAACTTACCCACGAGACATCGGCGGGCGTGATGCCCGACAGCAGATATTCTTCCACATCGTCCACCTTCGCCGGCATGCGCACGGCGATGAGCGCCGCGCGCTTTCCGCCTTCAATCGTTCCGAAGTCGTCGCCGAAGCCGAGCGCCGCGGCGCCCCGGCACGTCGCGCTCTCGAGCAGCGCACGCGCAGCGACCCGGGGCGCCAGCCGGCGCGCCTCGGCGAGCTCCGAGAACAGGTTCAAGTCGGGTGCGCTGGCGAGGCTGTCGGTGCCGAACGCGACCTTGACGTCCATGGCGTAGAACGCCTCGAGCGGCGGCGCGCCGACGCCGACGTGCTGATTGCTGCGCGGGCAGCTGACGATCGTCATGCCGCGCGACCGCAGGCGATCGAGATCGTCGCCGTCGAACTGCACGCCGTGCACCGCGAGGACGCGGCGATCGAGGAAGCCGAGCCGCTCGAGGTACTCGACGGGCGAGGTGCCGGCCGGCTCCCAGGCGTCCGTCCAGACGCCGAGCTCTTCGAGCAATGCCCGCCACGGACCCGTCCCACGCCTGATGAACTCCACTTCTTCCGGCGACTCGCCGAGGTGGACCGTCGTCACCTGCCCCGGATGGCCGTCGAGATCGGCGCGAATGGCGCCGAAGAGTCCTGGCGAGACCGAGTACGGCGCGTGCGGCGCCAGGCTGACGCGCACGCCGCCACCATCCGCGGCAGCATCCGCTTTCGTCCGCGCCTCGCGCGTCATCGAGGCGTAATCGGTGGCGTTGAACTTGAGGAGCTCGTAGAACAGCTGCGCCGGCATCGCGGCCTCGCGCAGCAGGCCTGCAGTCACCAGCGTGTTCGAGATGTCCCCGAACAGCCCGGTGCCGCTCGCCCGCGCGTCGGCAATCGCGCCACGTGCCGCAGCCAGGATCCGCGGATCGCTCGCGTCGGGATACTGGCGCCTGGTGGCCATGATCGTCCGGATCCAATCGAGGAACCGCTCCGTTCGCGGGACCCGTCCCTGCAGGTACGACAGCTCGAGATGCGTGTGCGCGTTGACGAGTGCCGGGAGGATGGCGGCGTTGCCGAGATCGACGGCGCCCGCCGGCGCCCGATCGTCGATGCCGGCGACGCGCCCGTTCTCGATGGCAACGGAGCCGCGATGAACCGGCTCGCCGGTCATCGGCAGCAGCCATTCGGCTGTATAGGCGCTCACTGAGACAGGCGGATTCGCTTGCCTGCGCGGCTGCGCGCCGGGTAGTTGCGCAGCTCCTCGGGCACCGAGGCGTCGCCGTCCTCGCGCGCGGTGGCGAGCGAGCGCATCCGCGGCACGTCGCGCTCGCGGAAAATCGGGTCGCCGAGCACTTCGTAGTGCATGTTGCGCCGTTTGGGCACGAACCCGGCGTCCTCGATGTTGACGACGATCTCGAGCTCGTCCATGCAGTAGCTGGCGCCGGCCGCGCGTACGACGTTCTCTTCGATCATCACGCTGCCCATGTCGTTGGCGCCGAATGCGAGGCTGAGCTGACCCACCTTCCCGCCCTGCGTCACCCATGACGCCTGCACGTTGTCGAAGTTGTCGAGGACGATGCGCGCGAGCGCCAGCGTGCGCAGGTAGTCGATGCCCGTCGCCTCGGCCCCGCCGCGCTCGGTGTGCTCAGGCTGATAGCTCCACGTGATGAACGCGGTAAAGCCGCCGGTCTCGTCCTGCACCTCGCGCAGGCGCATCATGTGCTCGATGCGTTCCTCGTCGGTCTCCACCGTCCCGTACATCATCGTCGCCGTCGTGCGCAGGCCCGCGTGATGGGCTTCGCGCATCACCCCCAGCCACTCGTCGCTCGTCGCCTTGCCGTAGCAGTTCAGCAGCGTGCGCACACGGTCGACGAGGATTTCGGCGCCCCCGCCCGGGATGCTGTCGAGTCCGGCCGCAATGAGCCGCCTGATGACGTCGGGCACCGGCAACTGGTTCAGCCGCGAGATGTGGAGCACTTCGGGCGGCGACAGCGCGTGCAGCTTGAACGCCGGGTAGCGCGACTTCACCGCGCGGAACAGGTCCTCGTACCACGCGATCGGCAGGTCCGGATTGTGGCCGCCCTGCAGCAGCAGCTGGTTTCCGCCGACGGCTATCGTCTCGTCGATCTTCCGGAAGATCTCGTCGAAGCCGAGGACGTACCCTTCCGCCGATCCGACGGGGCGATAGAACGCGCAGAAGTTGCAGCGCGCGACGCAGACGTTCGTGTAGTTGACGTTGCGGTCGATGATGTAGGTGACGACGCGCCCGGGGTGCTTGCGCGCGCGGATCGTATCCGCGAGCCGGCCGAGCAGGTGCGTCGGCGCGTGGCGATAGAGCTCGAGCGCCTCGGCGCGATCGACGCGTCCGCCGTCGAGCACTTTTGTCGCGATGCTGTCGATCATCTGCACCATCGTGCCGGGTCCGAAAGCCATGGTTGCCGGGTCCGAAAGCCGCTGGCACCGGCCGGCTTTCGGAACCCGGCCTACGTACCCTTAAAAAAACTCCAGGCGCCGCTTCCGTGGCGCCAGCCCGAGATCCGCCGCGTGGTCGAGGAACAGCTGCAGCCCCCGCTCTTCATCCGGGCCGAGGCCGTAACGCATATTATCCTTTAGGTATACAAGGGCCCGCTGCGTCGCGGCGGCGTCGCCCTTGCCGTACTCCGCCGCGATCTCCGGGTACGAACGCACGCCTTCCGCCTGCGCCTCCTGCAGCAACCGCACCGTGTCCGCACCGGCGGCGCCGGCGCGGCCCGTCCAGGCCGCGTAGACGAACGGCAAGCCTGTCATCGCGGTCCACTCGGCGCCGAGATCGACCTTGGTGACGCGCAGCGCGTTCGGGTCTGCCTCGAGCGCCGGGTCGCCAATCAGCAGGCCGGCGTCGTAGTCGCGCACCATCGCCGCCAGGTCGGGGCCGTGCGGCACGAACTCCGGCGCAATGCGGTACTTGTATTGACAGAGGACGCGGATGAGCGTCACCGATGTGCGCGAGCTCGTGTCGAGGGCGATGTGCCGGATCTCGTTCAGCGGACGCCGCGTGAAGAGGGCGACGGATGCGACGGCGCCGCGCGACCCGATGCCGACGCCGGGCACGAAGCGGTACCTGTCCGAGCGCAGGTACTCGATCGACGGTACGAGCCCGAGGTCGACTTCGCCGTCGTGGAGGAGGCGCGCGCAGACAGATGGCAGGTCGTAGCGCACCTGCCAGCCTTCCGGCGAGCGATCGAGCGCCCACGTCAGCGGGCGCGCGTTGAGGTAACCCACGGCGCCAATCCGGACGGGCCCCGGGTGCGTGGAGTGCGTCGAGGCCATCAGGCGAGCAACTCGAAGCGCCCGTCGCGTTCCGCCGGCTCGAGCCCCGCGGCCTCGATGTTGCGCCGCACGTCCTCGAGCGGCGCGCGGCGCCGTCCGTCTGGCGCTTCATCGCTCGCGGTGACGTTGTCGATGTCGTCGGCGCCGAAGGTGAGCGCCACCTGCGCGAGCTTCGGGCCGTAGCGCAGCCAGTCCACCTGGATGCTCGGGATGTTGGGCGCCGCCAGCCGCGCCATCGCCACGCTCTTCACGTCGTCGTAGCCGGTCGTCGGGCGCATGGCGTCGAGCACCAGCGGCAGCGGATTGATGGAGCGGATGGCGGGAAACTTCTCCTGCAGCGCGGCAGCTTCCACGAAGAGCGTCGCGCGCGCGTCGGCGGACGCCTTGTCGATCGTCAGCCGCAGCTGCCGGTAGCCGGCGGCGACGACGGTCTCGATGACGACGGCCGGCTCGTCGATCCGATCGAGCGGCAGCTCGGCGAGCGCGTCGAGGCCGGCGGAGCGCAGGCGCTCGAGCACCGTTGCCGGCTTGTGCGACTCCCGGCTGGCGAGCCGCTCGACATCCAGCCACGAAAAGGCGGACACGGCGCGATCGCCGGCAACCGCGCGCGCCGCCTCGACCGCGGTCAGCGCGACCTCGAGTGAATCCGGCTTGCCCGTCACGCGAACCTCGCGCGCCGCGAGCGGGACGGCGTCGGTGAACGGTTTGTCGAACGGGCACAGGGCGACCCGGACGTAGGTCACCTGCGAGTCGTGCACACGCCGCCGCACCGTGTCGGCGAGCATGCCCAGCTGCAGGATGTCGGGCGTCGCCGCCAGCTGCGCGAGATCGTCGGCGCCGAGACGTTCTCCGGCGCTCACCCGCTCCAGCAGCGCGTCGAAGATTGAGGAGATCGTCATGTCGTTTCCATTACCTCGGCGACGCGCGTCGCCAGCGCGAGCGCAGCGCGCCCGTCGTGTCCCGTGACGCCGGGCCTGCGGCCGCCGCGGACGGCGTCGATGAAGTCCGCCAGCTCGCGCCGCAGCGGCTCCTCGTTGGTGACCTCCATCCTGCCGCCGTGGATGATCGGGCGCGGGCCGCCCTTGACGAGGCGGAACACCTCGAGCTCCTGCGCCGCGTAGTCGATCGAGACATAGGCGTCGTGCTGGAAGAAACGCGCCTTCCGCACGCGCTCGCGGCTGATGCGGCTCGCCGTCACGTTCGCAATGCAGCCCGACGCGAACCGCAGGCGCGCGTTCGCGATGTCGGCCTTCGGCGTGAGCACGTTGACGCCGACCGCCTCGACGGCCACCACCTCCGACTTCACCACGCTCAGCAGGAGGTCGAGATCGTGAATCATGAGATCGAAGATGACGTCGATGTCGAGGCTCCGCTCGGGAAACGTGCCGAGGCGGTGAATCTCGATGAAGCGCGGCTCCGAGATGAGCGGCAGCGCGGTGGCGACCGCGGGGTTGAAGCGCTCGGTATGACCGGTGGCCAGCATCGTGCCGCTGCGCTCCGCCGCGTCGACCAGCCGATCGGCGTCCTCGATGCTTGGCGCAATCGGCTTCTCGACGAGCGTGGCCACGCCCGCCTCGAGAAACGGCAGCGCGACGTTCACGTGCGCGATGGTGGGGACGGCAACCGTCACCGCGTCGATCCGCCCGAGCAGCTCGGCCGGATCGGCGAACACCTGCCCGCCGAACCTCGACGCGATCTCCTCCGCGCGCGGGCGGTTCGTGTCACAGATGCCGACCAGCTCGACGCCGTCCATCGACGCCAGCAGGCGCGCGTGATGCTGACCGAGGTGACCGACCCCGATAACGGCAACGCGGGTCGAGAGTGACGAATCGTCGAATCTACGAATTGACGCGGTCAATTGCACAATTCCAATTCGTAAATTCGTAAATTCGTAAATTCGTCAATTCGCCACTTTCCGTCCAACGATCGTCATGCCCGCTTCGTCCGCAGAGGCGAGGATCGCCTCGCCATCGATCATGAGCGTCTTGCCCGCGTCCACCGACAGCGCGTTCGCGCCCGCGACGCGCATCGCCTGGATCGTCGCCACGCCGACGACCGGGACGTCGAAGCGCATGTCCTGTTTCGGCTTCGCCACCTTGATGATGCGGACGCCGGGTCCGGCGAGATGCCCGGCGCGCCCGATCACTTCGTCGGTCCCTTCCATCGCCTCGACGGCGACGACCGCCTGGTGCTTCACGGCGATCGTCTGCCCGATGTCGAGCCCCGCAATCGCGTCGGCCATCCGGTAGCCGAACTCGAAGTCCTTCTGCTCGTCCTCCGTCGGCGCGCGCCGCGTCAATACGCCGGGACGCGCGAGCAGCGGCTGCAGCAGCGCCGTCGAGTCGAGCAATTCGATGCCGCGACCGTGCAGGACGCTGGCCACGGCGCCAATCAACCCGTCCGTGTTCTTCGACGTGAGCTGCCTGAGGACGCTGAGGAAGGTGAGGTCCGGCACGATGCCGCCGGAGAAGATCTTCGTGTGCTTGACCTGGCCGGCCATGACGGCGTGCGTCACCCCCGCCTCCTTCAGCACCGAGATGCACTTGCCGAGCTGGCCGAGCGAAATCCAGTGGATCGCCGCGCCGTGCCGCCGCGCCGCATCGTTCAGCTCCGGAAACGTCTCTTCCTTCGCCGCCACAATCGTGACGTCGTGCCCCTGCGCGCGCGCCGCGTCGAGCACGAGAAACGGGAACCGCCCGTTCCCGGCGATGAGTCCCAGCTTCATTCGTCGGCGACAAGCTCCTCGGTGCGCCGCGTGGGGCGGCGGAGAATGACGCCGCGCTGCGATGCGCGGATGAAGTCCACGAGGTAGCGCACCTCCGGCGAGGTCAGCGTCGGGTCCGCCTCGATCTGCTCCACCGCGTGCGTGGTGTTGGCCTGCAGCAGGTAACGGTAGGCGCGTTTGAGCTGGTTGATGGTGTCGGAGCTGAAGCCGCGCCGCGCCAGCCCGATGCTGTTGACGCCGAAGATGCGCGCCGGGCGGCCGCCGATCGTCCGCCCGAACGGCAGCGCGTCCTTCGTCACGATCGAGTAGCCGCCGATGAACCCGTACTTGCCGACGCGGCAGAACTGGTGGACCGCCGAGCCGGCGCTGATGTTCGAGTAGTCCTCGACCGTGACGTGGCCGCCGAGCGTCGCGTGCGGGCCGAAGATCGTCGAGCTGCCCACGTGGCAGTCGTGCGCGACGTGCACGTACGCCATCAGCAGGTTGTTGTCGCCGATGGTCGTATGGCCGCCGCCGCCCGCGGTGCCGCGGTTGATCGTCGCGAACTCGCGAATCGTGTTGCGCTTGCCGATCGTCAGCCGCGTGCGCTCGCCCTGGTACTTCAGGTCCTGCGGCGCCAGCCCGATGGACGCCATCGGGAAGATGCGCGTTTCGTCGCCGATCTCGGTCCAGCCGTCGATGACGACCGACGCGTCGATGCGGCACCGGCGTCCGATGGTGACCTCCGGACCGATGGTGCAGTTGGCC
>DATNCQ010000220.1:0-3735 GCA_035571515.1 Vicinamibacterales bacterium | reverse complement strand
TCGCCGGTGCCGGCGTAGACGTGCGTGTGCATGTCCACGAGCCCGGGCGTCACGTAGAGGTCGGAGACGTCGATCGTCTTGAGGGCGGTGGCGGGATCGAGGTGCTCGGCCACCGCCGCGATGCGGCCGCCGGCGATCGCCACGTCGCGCACCGCGTCGAGCCTGAGCGACGGATCGATGACGCGGCCGCCCTTGATGACGAGGTCGTAGGTCGCCGCCCCTGCAAATGCGTCGACGACCCGGGCGAACCCGGCCGCACCCGCGGCAGCTGCACGAACGAACTGGCGCCGGTTCATCATCGCGACCGACACTATATTCCTTTCGACGATCGTCGGTGTCCCTATAATGCGCCCATGACCATACGCGCTCTCGCTGCCATCGTGGTCACCGCCGGCGGATTGCTGTGCCTCACCTCCCAGCCCGCCGCCGAACAGGCCGCTTCCAACCACCCGCTTCGCCTGCTCGTGTCCAACGGCATGAAAGGCAGCGTGGAGGCGCTCCAGCCGCAGTGCGAGAAGGCCGCCGGGCGCCCGCTCGCGATCCAGTTCGGGTCGACCGCGTCGTTGAAGAAGCGAATCGAAACGGGCGAAGCGTTCGACGTCACCATCATCACGACCGAGGCGATCGCCGATTTGATCACGCAGGGGAAGCTCACGAGCGCTTCGCGCGTGGACGTCGGCCGCTCCCGGCTCGGCATCGGCATCCGCGCCGGCGCCGCGAAGCCGGACATCCGCACGCCCGAGGCGCTCAAGAAGACGCTGCAGGAGACCAGGTCGATTACCTATCCGCAGGACGGGGCGAGCAGGGGCGCGATCGAGAAGATGTTCGAGCGGATGGGCATCGCCGCCGAGGTGAAGCCCAGGATCATCCTGGCGCCAGGCTCCGGTCCGGCGACCGAGAGCGTCGCCGCAGGCCAGGCGGCGATGGTCATCACGCTCTTCAGCGAAATCGTGCCGATTCACGGCGTCGAGATTCTCGGACCGCTGCCCGGCGAATACGCGATGGACATCCGCTTTGCCGCCGCAACCAGCGCGACGTCGACGAGCGCCGACGCCGGCAAGGCGCTGATCGCCTTCCTCTCGGGGCCCGCAGCCGCTCCCGTTCTAAAAGCGAAGGGGATCGAACCTCGGTTGAAAGACTGATCGCTGGACGAACGGCGATTCTCGCGGTTTGACCGAGAGTTCGGTCGTCGGGGGTCAGAGTTCGCTGAAACGACGCTGTTCACCGTCTCGATCTGCTTGCGGAACGAATTTTCGACTCAGCGATTGTTTACAAGCACGAAACGAAGTTGTTGCAAGCGGATCATGCCGGATTTCTATGCTCCTCCTCATGTTCCGAGGAGGATTGATGACCCTGTATCGACAGATAGCGACGGTGATGCTCGTGGTGCTGTGTGCGGTCAGCGCTCAGGCCCAGACGGATCAGGGCAAGATCGGCGGGATCGTGCGCGACCAGAGCAGTGCGTTCGTGGCCGCCGCCAAGGTGACGGTCAAGAACGAACGAACCGCCGAAGAACGGACTGCCGTCTCGAACGATCAGGGCTACTTCTTGATCAGCTACCTGAGGCCCTCGAACTACACCATCAGAACGGAAAAGCAGGGGTTCGCGGCGATCGAGTACACCGCGATGCCGCTGGCCGTCGGCCAGGAGCTGACGCTCGATTTCGAGCTGAAGCTGGCCAACGTCTCTGAAGACGTGACGGTGACCGGCACGGCGCCGGTGCTCGACATGAGCTCGGCCCGCATCGGCGTCAACTTGAGCCAGCGGGAGGTGGACAATCTGCCGGTCAACGGGCGGCAGATGTCGCAGCTGCTGCTGCAGGCGCCCGGCTCGCAGAACGCCGGCACCGGCACGTGGCAGGACATCCGGTTCTCCGGGCGCGCAGTGGAGCAGAACGCCATTCGCTACGACGGCATCGAAGGGTCCGCGATCATCGACGCCGCGCCGGGCAACCTGAACGGCGAGGTCGCGACGCCGTTCAAGCTGCAGGCCAGCCTCGAGAACGTCCAGGAATTCCGGGTAGAGTCGAGCGCCTACCCCGCTGAATACGGCACCGGCAGCGGCGGCCAGGTCAGCGTCATCACCAAGTCGGGCAGCAACGCGGTTCACGGCGCCGCCTTCGAATACCTGCGCCGTGATGCCCTGGATGCGCCGAACTATTTCGACGCCACGCGCCGCGCCGACGGCAGCGTGATTCAGGAGCTCGGGAAGTCGGCCCTGAAGCAGGATCAGTTCGGCGGCTCGATCGGCGGCCCGATTGCGAGAGACCGGGCGTTCTTCTTCGGCAGCTTCGAACGCTATCGGCTCAACGCCGGGATCAACATCGTCGAGGCGGTTCCCAGCGCGGCGGCCTGGTCGCGAGCGGTGCCGAGCATTGCGCCGCTGCGACCAAACTTCGTCGCGCCCGGGGCGATCATCCTCGACGGGAAGTCGAGCAACCCGGACTTCGATATCGCGCAGCTGCAGACGCCGCAGATCGTCACCGAGACCGCGGCCAGCGGGCGCTTCGATCTTCGCCTCACGCAGAAGTGGTCCAGCTACGTCCGCGTGTTCCACGACCAGGGACGCAGCGACGCCCCGGACAGCGTGTCGGGACGCGTCGTTCACACGGAGGCCAATCCGAGCAATGCCGTGCTGAACCTTCAGGGCATCCTGTCGGACCGCACCACCAACGAATTCAAATTCGGCTATAACGCCGCGCCGACGCGGATCGCCGGCGTGCTCCCGGCAACCGGCGTCGACCTGTCAGCCTCGACGATCAACCTGACCGGTGCGGTGGCCAACAACGGCATCGCCGGGCAGGGTGCGAGTTCGGGCATCACGATTCCCGGGGGACTCATCCGGTCCAACAGCGCGCAGAACGGCCGCGGCCAGCCGTACGACCCCTATACGCTGTCGTTCATCGATTCGCTCAGCTCGCTGCGCGGCAATCACTTCATCAAGACCGGCGGCGAGGTACGGATCATCCGGATGTCGACGGATCGCCTCGGCGGCACCACCTACACGTATCAGAACGTCACCGCGTTCATGGCGAATCAGCCCTCGTCGATTCAGTTCCTCGGGGACGAGAGCGCGCCGAGCGTGTTCAACAACGGCGCAACCGGCGAGCGGCATATCGAACAGGAGTACTACATCGGCTATCTCCAGGATGAGTGGCACGCGAACAAGGCGCTGACGATGAACTTCGGCCTGCGCTACGACTACTACGCGCCGATCCGCGAGCGAAACAACCTGCAGGTGAAGTTCAATCCGGAAACCGGCGTGATCGACCCGAACACCACGCCGGTGATGCTCTCCACCAAGACGAACTTCCAACCCCGCGTCGGCGCGACGCTGATGGCCACGGATCGGACGATTGTGCGCGGCGGGTTCGGCTTGTTCGTCGGGCCCGGGCAGACGGAGGATCAGGTCCAGACGATCGCCGACTCGGATCGTGTCAGCGTCACGCTCTCGGCCGGACCCAACCTGGCGTTCCCGCTCGACTCGAATCTCGCGACCTCGACCTTCATCAACAACCCGAACAACCGGTCCTATCAGCCGCGCGCCTATCGCAGCGAGTACGAGATCCCGGAGCGGGTGTGGCAGTACACCGGCTCGATCCAGCAGGACCTCGGCGCACGGATGGTGGCGACGGCTGCCTATGTGGGTGCGCAGGGGCGCAACCTCTTCCTGCGCAGCATCGCCAACCCGATTGTCAGCGTGGCGACCAATCCGAACCCGGCGAGCGCGGCGTTC
>DATNCQ010000219.1:0-10473 GCA_035571515.1 Vicinamibacterales bacterium | reverse complement strand
TCCTCGGGCACCTTGCTCGCGTCCGGCTGCTCGCCGTGGCGCATCAGCATGGTGATCGTTCCGCCGAGGTGCTTCTCGTAGAACTTGAACGCCTGCTCGCAGTTGCCGCCGTAATTGAGATAGGTGTGAAGCTGCACGGTCGCTCCTCCGACTGGCGATGATCCCACGGGCGCAGTTGTCGTGGTCAGCGCTCCCGTCGTAATGTGACACGCCACCGGGCCACAGCTCGAAGGAAAAACGATGACGGGGACCGCGGTTTCGTTTTCGGCGCTCGACTGGATGGCCGTGGCGCTCTACTTCGTCGCGAACACGGCGATCTGCGTCTGGTGTGCCCTGCTCAAGGAAAAGGACACCACCGACTACTTTCTCGCGAGCCGCAGCGCCGGCTGGTTCCTCATCGGCTCCTCGATCTTCGCCTCCAACATCGGCGCCGAGCATCTCATCGGCCTCGCCGGCTCCGGCGCCGGCTCGGGAATGGCCTTCGCGCACTGGGAGCTGCACTCCTACCTCATCCTGGTGCTGGGATGGGTGTTCGCGCCGTTCTACCTGCGCGCAAAGATCTTCACGACGCCGGAGTTCCTCGAGCGGCGCTACACCCCCGCGACGCGCACGTTCCTCTCCGTGATCTTTCTCGTCAGCTACATCCTGACCAAGGCGTCGGTGACCATCTTCGCGGGAGCGTTCGCGATCCAGACGATTCTCGGCTACAACGTCGTCTCGGTGCCGATCGTCGGCGACGTGGATTTCTTCTGGTTCGCGGCGCTGTCGCTGGTGTCGATCACCGGCGTGTTCGTTGTCGTCGGCGGGATGAAGTCCGTGCTCTGGACCGAGGCGATGCACGTGCCGGTGCTGCTGATTGGCTCGGCGGTGCTGCTGGTCGTCGGCCTGTATCGAATCGGTGGACTCGACGCGCTGCGCGCGGCGAATCCCGAGACCATTCACCTCTGGCGGCCGCTGGCGACGACCCCCGAGACGCAGGGCTGGCCGCGCTTTCTGTTCGATCCCAGCGCGACCCCGTGGCTCGGCGTGCTCATCACCTCGCCGATTATCGGGCTGTGGTACTGGTGCACGGATCAGTACATCGTGCAGCGTGTCCTCACGGCTCGGAACCTGAAGGAAGCGCGGCGCGGCACGCTGTTCGCCGGTTACCTGAAGCTGGCGCCGGTGTTCATCTTCCTGCTGCCGGGCATGATTGCCGTGGCGCTGTGGCGGCAGGGTGCGCCGGGCTTCGCGGCGATTGAAACGAATCCGCAGGGCGCGTTTCCGATTCTGGTGTCGAACCTCCTGCCGGTGGGCCTCAAGGGGCTCGTGCTGGCCGGCATGCTCTCCGCGCTGATGAGCGCGCTCGCGTCGCTCTTCAACTCGACGGCCACCCTGTTCACGGTCGATTTCTACAAGCGCCTGCGGCCAGAGTCGAGCGAGAAACACCTGGTGACTGTCGGCCGGATCGCGACGGCCGGCGTCATCGTCCTCGGCATGGCGTGGATTCCGTTCCTGCAGGACCTGGGCAGGGGCCAGCTGTACACCTACCTGCAGCTGGTGCAGTCGCTGCTCGCGCCGTCGATCGCGGCGGTGTTCATGGCGGGCATCTTCTTCGACACGGTGACGCCGAAGTCGGGCTTGATCGGCATCGTCACCGGCTTCGCGCTGGGGATGGCCCGGCTCGTCCTGCAGGCGGCGCACGAGATGTATCGCGTCCAGTGGCCTGGCTTGATCCAGGCCTTCGTCGATCTCAACTGGCTGTACTTCAGCTTCCTGCTCTTCGTGTTCACCTGCGTGCTGATCTTCGCCGTCAGCGCGGTGACGCTGCGAGCGCCACCCGACAAACTCGCCGGGCTCACCTATCGCACGGTCACGCGCGAGCAGCTGGAAGAGGACCGGGACAGCTACGACTTCTGGACGATTTTTCACACGGTCGCGATCCTGGCGATCATCGCGGGGATCTACATCTACTTCTGGTAGCGACGTGAGCCGTCGCCGCGCGGCAGCCAAATAGCTGATACAGTCTTGCTCCCTGAGGGAGGATCCGATGAGCAGCCGGACGAGCCCCGTGTCACGTCGAGCGTCGTTGTCCCTGCGTGTGACCGCCGCCCTTCTTCTCGGCCTCGCCATCGTCGCCTCGCCGTCGCCGGCTGCCGCACAGGCGCCCGCGAAGGGCACCGAGATCCTGTGGGATCGATACGGCGTGCCGCACATCTTCGCGCCCGATCACCCGAGCCTCTTTCATGCCTACGGCTACGCGCAGATGGAGGCGCACAGCGAGCTGCTGTTGCGACTCTACGCGCAGGCGCGCGGCCGCGGCGCGGAGTACTACGGCGCCACCTACCTCGACGCCGACCGCTGGGTTCGCACCAATGGCATTCCCGAAACCGCGAAGAAATGGGCCGCCGGCCAGAGCGCGGAGTTCGGCCCGCTGGTCGCCGCGTTCGTGCGTGGCTTGAACGCGTGGGCGGCAGAGCACAAGGCGGAGCTCAGCCCCGAAGCGCAGCGCGTCCTGCCGGTGAGCGTCGAGGACGTCTACGCGCATTGCCTGCGCGTGATTCACTACGACTGGATCATCAATCCCGCGAAGTTGTCGGGGCGGCTGGCGCGCGCCGAGGTCGAGACGCACGGCTCCAACGAATGGGCCGTCGCCGCGTCGCGCTCGGCGACCGGGAAGGCGATCCTGATGAGCAACTCGCACCTGCAGTGGGGCGACATCCACACCTACTTCGAGGTGCAGCTGTCGGCGCCGGGCGTCACGTCGTACGGCGCGGTGTGGGTCGGCTTCCCCGTGCTGCGCCAGTGCTTCACCGAGTACGTCGGCTGGACGCAGACCACCAACAATCCCGCCGAGTCGGATCTCTATCGGCTCGTGCTGAAAGACGGTGGCTACGTCCTCGACGGCAAGGTCCAGCCATTCGACACGCACACCGAGATCATCAAGGTGCGGGAAGCGGACGGCTCGCTGCGCGATGTCTCGCTCCAGGTCCGCCGCAGCGTGCACGGGCCGATCGTCGCCGAGCGCAACGGCGAACCGATTGCCATGCGCGTCGCCGCCATCGATCGCCCGCGGCTGTTCGAGCAGTTCTGGCGGATGGGGCTGGCGAAGAACCTGGCCGAATGGCAGGACGGCATGCGGATGCAGCAGCTGCCGCTCTTCAACACCGCCTACGCCGACCGCGACGGCCACATCGCCTACGTCTACAACGCGACGCTGCCGGTGCATCCGACCGGCGACTATCGCTTCTGGCAGGGCGTCGTGCCGGGCGATCGGTCCGATCTCATCGCCACGGCCATCGTGCCCTATGACGCGATTCCGAAGGTCATCGATCCGCCGACGGGATGGGTGCAGAACTCCAACGACATGCCGTGGACGTCGGTGTATCCCATGCTGCTCGACTCGACGAAGTTCGCCGCCGGCTTCGCCGCGCCGCAGGGCATCACCCAGCGCGCGCAGCGCGGCACCCGCATCCTCAGCACCGCGCCGGCGAAGATGACCTTCGACGACATCAAGCGGTGGAAGCTCTCCACCAGGGTCGAAACGGCCGATCAGTTCGTCGACGAGATCGTCTCCACTGCGAAGGCGCTGGGCACCGAACGCGCGAGGCGCGCGGCCGACGTCCTGGCGAAATGGGATCGCGAGGCGGAGGTGACGAGCGACGGCACCCTGCTCTTCTTCAAGTTCATGTCGGCGGCCGGGCAGAACTTCGCCGCCATCGGCGGCTTCAAGGTGCCGACCGACGATCGCCGTCCGCTCGAGACGCCGCGCGGGTTCAAGGACCCGGCACGCGCGATGGCGATCCTCGACAAGGTCGCCGGCGAGGTCGAGCAGGAGTACGGCTCGCTCCGCGTCAAGTGGGGCGATGTGCTGCGCTTCCGCCGCGGCAACGCCGACCTCCCGGGCAACGGCGCGCCGTCACAGCTCGGCGCGATCCGGACCATCGGCACGTCGCCGTTCAAGAACGGCAAGGTCGAAGCGGTGTCGGGCGACACGTTCTACGCGGTGATCGAGTTCTCGACGCCGCAGCGTGCCGAAGTGCTGCTCAACTACGGCAACTGGTCGAAGAAAGGCTCGAAGCACGTCGAGGATCAGCTGCCGCTGGCGTCGCGGAAAGAGATGCGGCCGATGTGGCGGCTGAAGAAGGATATCGAGGCGAATCTGGAGAGCCGGAAGACCTTCTGATACGGCGGATTTCAGGAAGTCGGAAGTGTTTCATCTGATGATGTCCGGGTGATGTGGCAGGGCGAGCTGCTCCACATTCACGTGGCATCGGCCGCGTCGGCCGCCATGGCGGAGCTCCCCGAGGCGAGACTGGTCGGTGGCGTCGGCATCGAGGGTGATCGCTATGCGACCGGGCTGGGGACCTACTCGAAGAAACCCCACATCGATCGTCAGGTGACGCTGATCGAAGTCGAGGTGCTGGAAGCACTCGCTCGCGACCGCGGGATTCCACTGGCGCCACACGAGCACCGGCGCAACCTGACGACGCGGGGCGTGCCGCTCGGGCATCTGGTGGGGCACTATTTTCGCGTTGGCGACTGTGTGCTCTACGGTGGGCGGCTGAACGTCCCGTGCCTCTACCTGGAGACGCTGCTTGGCAAGAAGGTCTTCAAACCGCTGATCAACCGCTCGGGCTTGAATTGCCGGATCGTTCTCGGAGGGACGATTCGCAGCCGTCAGCGCATCGAGTGGTGCGATCCGGCTTCTCTCGACGCCGCAACCCGCCTGGCGAATGAAGCGGTGCCGCTCGAACCTCCGCCAGACGTCTGAAGAGTCCGAGCGCTACGACCTCACCGAAGCCGCCGGAGCTCCACCTCCGAGACGATGAATCCGAACCCCGGCCAACCGCCCGACGCGACCGATCGCTCGAACCACTTGCGCGCCTGCGCCGCATCGCCTTGCACGAGGTACCAGTTGCCGAGGCCGTAGGCAAGCGTGGCCACCTGCACGTCGTCTGTATCCGCGTCGGTGAGTACGGTTTCCGGACCGATCTCGCCTCGATAGAGCTGCAGCCGCCGCGTGTACGCGTTGGTGACTGGCTTCGAATCCGGCCGCCGATCGAGCATCGCCTTCGCCTCCGCGCCGCGCCCGGCCCGGCTGAGCGACATCCACAACCAGTCCGTCGAACCCGCGAGCTCGCCGGCGTCCGGTGCGATCGGCTGCGCCCTGGCGAACGAGGCGGCTGCTTCGGCAAATTCTCCTCGCAGGAACTGGACGACGC
This sequence comes from Vicinamibacterales bacterium, assembly GCA_035571515.1. Classification (GTDB taxonomy): domain Bacteria; phylum Acidobacteriota; class Vicinamibacteria; order Vicinamibacterales; family UBA2999; genus Gp6-AA40. The sequence continues at coordinate 5,269 of DATNCQ010000219.1, read as the reverse complement.
CGAGGTGGTACCAGATGCCGTAGATCGTGCTGTCGATCGCTCCGCCGCGCGTGAGGTCGGCGAAGGCGCGATCGAATTCACGCACGGAAAGATATCGATGCCCGCGCCATCGGAGAAGCAGCGCGTTGTCCGGCTCGATCTCGAGCCCGCGCGTGAACGTCGCGATGGCCTCGCGAAACTGGCGCGCACCGGACTGGGCCACGCCGAGCTCGATGATGCGCGTGATGTTCCTCGGGTCGGCTTCGAGAGCGGCTCGCGCGTTCTTGACGGCGTCCGTATCGGGAAGCGAGCGATATTCCACGCCCTCGGGTGACCGGTATTGCACCGATTGCACGCCTGCCTGGCCCGCCTCGAGCGCGGGCCCCAGGGTGATGACTGCGGCGAGGATCGACGTCAATGCGGCGCAGTGAACGCTTCGAACCGGCATAGGCCCGGATTCTACCGGAGGAACGACCGACTTGGAGGTCGTGCGGCAACCGGCGATCGTCGTTGGTTGTTTTGCGGACCATCCGCGCTCCGCACCAGCGTTAGCGTCGACAACGAGCACGCGCTTCCGCGTGATAGACTCCGCCGACAACGCGCCGAGAGCACGTCGACGTCTACTCAATCAGCGCCGGCTTGTCCGACGCACGGGGGGAACCAATGTTTCGAACACTTGCACGGTCGACATTTCCGGCGAAGAAACCTTTTGCAGCGTTGGCGTCGATCTGCGCAATCGCGCTCGCGATGTTCGTACCGATCAGCGCCGTCACCCATGGCGAGATCGACGGCAGCCGACATCCTGCGGTGCTCCTGCTCGTGATGGACGTGGACGGCGCACCGGCATTCCGCTGCAGCGGGACGCTTATTTCGCCGACCGTGTTCCTGACCGCTGGTCACTGCGCCGGAGAACCAGGCGAATTCAGCGGCATGAGGGTATTCACCGAGTCGGACGTTCAGAACGGCAACAACAACTACCCGTTGGCCGGTCGGAACAGCATCGAGGCGCTTACCTGGAGCGCCCATCCCCTCTTCACGGAAGCACAGTTCTTCCTCCATGATGTCGGTGTCGTCGTCCTGCAGAAGCCGGTGAAGCTCAAGGCCGGCAGCTACGGCGTTCTCCCGACCGAAGGGGAGCTCGACTCGTTGCAACCCCGGTCCAGCACGGTGTTCACATCGGTCGGATACGGTGTTCAGCGGATCAATCCGGTCTTCTTGACGGCTGAAAAGGTACGCATGTTTGCGCAGCCGCATCTCATCCAGATCGACACGGGCTTTACCGGCGATTTCTCACTGCTCCTGTCGAACAATGCCTCCACCGGCGGTACCTGCTTCGGCGATTCGGGCGGGCCGAATTATCTCGGCACGAGCAACGTCGTCGCAGGCGTCACGTCCTTCGGCCTCAATGGCAGCTGCGGTGGAACCGGCGGTGTGTTCCGCCTCGACAAAGGCGACGTGCTGGACTTTGTGAAGTCGTTCCTTCGTTGATTCGCGTTACCGGCGCAACGGGCGATGGCTCGCTAACCGTCGCCCGTTGCGCTGTTGAGGATAGAACAGCATCGGCGTCACCAATGACCGGTCAGCATGAGCCTGGACGAGCGGCTCCGGTTTGTCGCCCTTCTGCTCGAGGGCGAGAAGATGGCGCCCCTCTGCGCCGAGTTCGGGATCTCGCGGAAGACGGGCTACAAGATGTTCGATCGGTACAAGGACTGCGGAGTGTAGGCTTCACGGCCCGGAGCCGGCGGCCCTACCGGCAGTACTTGCAACGGTGGAGCACGGCTGCTTGACCCTGATCGTTCTGCCAATCCGTCGGAAACTACCGTCCTGGGGCCCCGTCTTTCCCATCTGCCGCGTGAAAGAGCGCGCAACTCGTCAATAGAAACGTCTCTTCCACGGCCCCGACATTTGGGAACACCTCCAACAGGTTGGACCAACTGCGCCGGCGGATCGGCACAGCCCCGGTGGCTTTCGCAAAAAACGTCAATGAATCCGGCCGTTCAGCCCTGTCCACGAACGGCACGAAAGCGGCTCCTCTGGCCGACCAGCGGTGGCAATAGTACGTCGCCAGTTTCTGACGCTCGCCGAGAGAGTGAGCTGGGCGATCGGCCTTGTCGGCTTGGCAGTTTGGGTCGCGTTCCATATCGGGATCGCCACCCGGACGCGCCACGATCTGGATCGCTTTGCCGCGCTCCACGTTGAGGCGGCACCTCGTGCCACGCCGGACCAGTCGCTGTGGTCGCCAGTTCGGATCAACGCCTGGCTCAAGGTGTCGAACGAGCCGGCTCCCCCGCCGCTCGCGGTGCTCCGGATCCCGAAGATTCGACTCGAGGTGCCCGTCCTCCCCGACACCGACGACCGCACCCTCGATCGTGCCGTCGGTCACATCCAGGACACGGCACCACCGGGCACCGACGGGAACTCGGGCATCGCCGGGCACAGGGATGGCTTCTTCCGGGGACTGAAAGACATTGGCCCGGGCGACGCGATCGAACTCGACACGCTCGATGGAAAGGAGTCCTATCGCGTCGAGCGGACGTGGGTGGTCGACCCGGAGGACGTCTCGGTGCTCGACCCGACGTCGACACGGGCGCTGACGCTGGTCACCTGCTACCCCTTCTACTTCGTGGGCTCCGCTCCCCGCCGGTTCATCGTTCGTGCCCTGCGTGTCGACAAACCGCCGCCCTAGCAGCCGTCCGCTTGAACGGCTCGTCATCGATCGCGTATCGAGTTTTTGAATGGAGAGTGTTATGGCACGTGCAATGAGTCGAGTGGTTCTGGCCGCGGCGGTCCTCTATCTCACCGCCGGCGTGTCGCTGGCGCAGCAGACGACGACCTCGACGGCAACCAAGACGTTCGAAGTACTCTCGGTGGACGGCAACACGCTGGTCGTGACGCTGCCGGAAGGGACGAGGGAACTGACGGTCGCCGATGACTTTCGCTTCACCGTGAACGGACAGCAGCTCTCCGTGCGCGAGTTGAAGGCGGGCATGAAGGGCACCGCCACCATCACGACGCGAACGACCGTCACGCCCGTCACCGTCACCGAGGTGAAGAACGGCACCGTCCTGCAGCGCTCCGGTTCGAGCATCATCGTGCGAACGGACGAAGGGATCAAGATGTTCTCTCAAGGGGACGTGGACAAGCGCGGCGTGAAGATGGTGAAGAACGGTCAACCGGCGCAGCTGACGGATTTTCGCGAAGGCGATCGGCTGAGCGCGACGATCATCACATCGAAGCCGCCGCGGGTCATGACCGAGCAGCAAGTGAACGCGACGCTCGCGGCTGCCAGCGCGCCATCCGGAGGCGCGCCTCCGGCGGCCCCGGCACGCGCGCCGTTGCCATCCGCGAGCCAGCAGGCACAGGCCCCGCAGGCGACGGCATCATCAGGATCAGCGGCTCCTGCGGCCAGGACACTGCCGAAGACCGCCAGTTCGTGGCCGTTGCTCGCGCTCGCGAGCATCATGTCGCTCGTGATGGGGCTCGCTCTGACGATCACGCGCCGCTTCGTCCACTAGGCTCTTTGTGCTGTTGCCGGGGCCGCGTTCGCGCGCCAACGCGTGAGCGCGGTCCCGTTGTCAAGGTCACGGGCGTACACGCGAAAGGCCCTGTTTCCAGGGCCTTTCGTTCGGTTGTTTCTGAATCACCGGGCGGCCGAGGCCTTCGCAATCGCGGCTTCCGCCAATGGCGCCATGATCTTGTAGCCCGAGTCGTTCGGATGGAGTCCGTCCTCCGCCAGACCTTCTCTCAACAACCCTTTTTCATCCACCATCGCCGAGAAGTAATCCAGGTACACGATTCTGTTCTTCGCGCAGTAATCCTTCAACGCTCGATTCACGTCGAGAATCCGCTGTACCGGCCGTTGCGCGAAAAAGTCCTGCGAGCGCGGCGTGTAGTTGTGAACCGGCAAGATCGACGCAACGATGGGCGCAATGCGGTGGGACGTTGCGAGCTCGGCCATCGTGGCCACATTGGCGACGATGTCCTGATTGCGCATCGGACCGGTGTTACCGGCGATGTCGTTCGTTCCGGCGAGGATCACAACCGACTTCGGGGCCAGAGCGATCACGTCCTGACGGAAGCGCACCAGCATCTGTGGCGTTGTCTGGCCGCCGATGCCGCGATTCACGTAGGCGCTGCCGGCGAAATAGTCCTCCAACTTCCAGCTGTCGGTAATCGAGTCGCCGAAAAACACGACGCGGCCCTTCGCCGGCGCGCCTTTGGCCAACGTATCGTTGGCCGAACGATAGCGCGCAAGCTGCCCAAAGTCGTCCGTGAACATCGCAATCCGCGACGCGCGATAGGTGTCCAATCCTGCAAAGCCGGTCGACGGAATTCGCGGCGTGGGGACGGTCTGCTTCGCGGCGTCTGGTTCTTGCGTCGTTGCCCGCTCGGTGGCGCTGAATCCCGACACACACGAGATCACGACGCCACACAGGAGAACCCTCTTCATCGACCGATCAGTGATCGAGGCCAATCCCATCTCTCCTCCGACGCGGCAGCATACTCCCAACGCGTGTCGGTGGAGATTCATCGACGCTCATCTACTGGATCCTTTTCGTCCTCGTGGTCTTGGTCGACGACCGGCGGCGCGAGGTTCTGGCGATGGACAAGCCGACTTTTCGCATCCAATCTCGTGCGGATCGGGTAGCATGGCGCATCGTGTGAGTGTCTCCATGATGCGTCAGATTCTGTGCCTCGTCGCTGGTTGCACCGCGGCGGTTGGGGCGCTGGCGGCCGCCGAGCCCGATCGCGCCTCGTTCAACCGCGACATCCGGCCAATCATGTCGGATACGTGCTTCCGCTGCCACGGTCCCGACAGGAACGCACGCCAGGCGGGCATGCGCCTCGACATTCGCGAGGAAGCGACCAGGCCAACGCGTTCGGGACGTATTCCGATCGTTCCTGGCGATCCGGACAAGAGTGAGATCATCAAGCGTGTGTTCGCGGACGGCGCGACCGTCATGCCGCCGAGGGCCGCGCACAAGGAACTGACGCAGGCACAGAAGGACACCCTTCGCCGCTGGGTCGCGGACGGCGCGGTCTACGAAGGCCACTGGGCCTATCAGCCGGTGACACGTCCGGCGGTTCCCGCCGTCGCGGACGCATCGCGCATCGAGAACCCGATCGATCGCTTCATTCAGGATCGGCTGCGCCGCGAAGGGCTGATGCCGGCACACCGAGCTGACAAACGCACGCGGCTTCGCCGCGTCACACTCGATTTGACAGGGCTGCCGCCGACGCCGGACGACATGCGTGCGTTCCTGGCGGACGGGACGCCGGATGCGTACGA
>DATNCQ010000218.1:0-21509 GCA_035571515.1 Vicinamibacterales bacterium | reverse complement strand
ACTTATCCAGCATGGTGCAAAGTGTGGCCTCGCAGAATCGCGCCACTCCTGCGGCGTCAACCGCCGCGCTGTCGGTGAGTACGGATATTTTACGCTGCTCTGCCTCTGAAGTGACGAGCAATCGACGTGGACCACGTCCGTTCAGCTTCATCGCTGGCCACGTCGAGTACGTCGCGGCCATCCACGCGCACCACAATCCGCGATCCACCGGTCTTGCCGACGAGTTTGGCCGGCACACCTGCCTGGGCCGCCATCTGCAGAAGCGCGTGGCTGTCCGCAGCCGCGACCGACACGAGGACTCGCGACGCTGATTCGCCGAACAGGGTCGCTGTGTCAGACCAGGTGGAACCGTGGACGCGATCGCCTGGAACGTCGACGGCACAACCGATGCCGCCGCTGTCGAACGTGCACTCCGCCAGCGTCACCGCCAGGCCGCCGTCAGAACAATCGTGAGCCGATCGCAGGAGCCTGGCGGAAGCCGCCTGACCGAGCAGATCAATGAGCCGGCGTTCTCGATCGAGGTCCAGCGCCGGTGGCGCCCCCTGGACCAATCGATGAAGCGTTTTGAGATACTCACTTCCTCCGAGCTCGCCGAAACTCTCACCCAGCAGAACGATATCGTCGCCTTCACCACGAAACGCCCGCGCGATCACCTTGGAGGCATCATCCAGCACGCCGACGACGCCGAGAATCGGGGTGGGATAGATGGCTTCACCGTTCGTTTCGTTGTACAGACTGACGTTGCCGCCGGTGATGGGCACGTTCAAGGCGCGGCAGGCCTCGGCAATGCCCTCGATCGATTCCACCAGCTGCCACATGATGTCGGGGCGCTCCGGATTGCCGAAGTTCAAACAATTGGTCGCGCCGATCGGCGTCGCCCCGGCGCACGCCACGTTGCGTGAGGCTTCGGCCACGGCCAGTTGCGCACCCCCGTACGGATCGAGGTAGACGAAGCGGCCGTTGCAATCGACGGACATCGCCAGCGCGCGGCGCGTCCCCTTTACCCGCACCACGGCCGCGCCCATGCCCGGCATCACCAGCGTGTTGGTGCGGACCATGTGGTCGTACTGCCGATAGACCCATCGCTTGCTCGCGATCGTCGGCGAGGCGAGAAGCCGCATGAAGACGGCGGCGGGGGCGACCGGTTTTCCGAGCGAGGCCAGCGACAGTTGCTGCGCTTCGCTGACGTAGGCGGGCTCCGACATCGGCCGCCGGTAGAGCGGCGCGTCATCGGTCAGCGAGCGGTTCGGAATCTCGGCGACGACCTCGCCGTGATTGCGCACCCGCAGCCTGCCGTCGGTCGTCACCTCGCCGACGCGCACCGCGTGCAGGTCCCATTTCTCGAAGATCTCTTCGACCTCCGCCTCACGCCCGCGCTTGACGACCATCAGCATGCGCTCCTGCGACTCGGAGAGCATGATTTCGTAGGGTGTCATGCCGGTCTCGCGCTGCGGCACGAGCGACACGTCGATGTCGACGCCGGCGCCGCCGCGCGACCCCATCTCGCAGGTCGAGCACGTCAGGCCGGCGGCGCCCATGTCCTGGATGCCGACGAGCGCGTCGGTCTTCATCACCTCGAGGCACGCCTCGAGGAGGAGCTTCTCCATGAACGGGTCGCCGACCTGCACCGCCGGCCGCTTCTCCGCGGACCTCTCGTCGAACTCCGCCGACGCCATCGTCGCGCCGTGAATGCCGTCGCGCCCGGTCTTCGCCCCGACGTAGTACACGGGATTGCCGGCACCCGATGCGACGCCCTTGATGATGTCGTCGTGCGCAGCGATGCCGAGGCAGAAGACGTTGACGAGCGGATTCCCGGTGTAGCTGTCGTCGAAGGCGACTTCGCCGCCGACGGTCGGGATGCCGATGCTGTTGCCGTAACCGGCGATGCCGGCGACGACGCCGGCGAAGGTGCGGCGGACGAGCGGGTCCTCGAGCGGGCCGAAGCGGAGCGAGTTGAGGAGAGCGATCGGCCGCGCGCCCATGGTGAAGATGTCGCGGATGATGCCGCCCACGCCGGTCGCCGCGCCCTGGTAGGGCTCGATGAACGACGGATGGTTGTGCGATTCGATCTTGAAGACGGCCGCGAGGCCGTCGCCGATGTCGACGGCGCCGGCATTCTCACCCGGTCCCTGCAGGACGCGCGGCCCGGTGGTCGGCAGCGTCTTCAGGTGCACGCGCGAGCTCTTGTAGCTGCAGTGCTCCGACCACATGACGGAGAAGATGCCGAGCTCGGTCAGCGTCGGCTCGCGCATCAGCGCGTCAACGATACGTTGGTATTCCTCGTGGGTGAGACCGTGGCGTTCGAGAACGTCGGTGGCGATCGTCATCGGGCGGCGACGAACGCGCCTTGCGTCATGGCCTTCAGCGCCGATTCGAACACGATCAACCCGTCCGCGCTGCCAAGTGCCAGCTCGCACGCGCGCTCCGGATGCGGCATCAGGCCGACCACATTGCGCCGTTCGCTGCAGAGGCCGGCGATGTTGGCGACCGACCCGTTCGGGTTCGAGTCGTCCGTGGCGACTCCGTTGGCGTTCGTATACCGGAAGACCACCTGGCGATTGCGCTCGAGACGGGCGACGACATCGGCGTCGGCGTAGTAGTTGCCCTCGCCGTGGGCAATCGGCATGCGAAGCACCTGGCCCGGGCGGCAGGCAACCGTGAATGGCGTGTCGGCCTGCTCGACCGTGACCAGCACGTGCTCGCAGACGAACTTCACGCTCTTGTTGCGAAGCATCGCTCCCGGCAGCAGGCCCGCTTCGAGAAGCACCTGGAAGCCATTGCAGATGCCGAGTACCGGCCCGCCGGCATCGGCGAACGTCTTCACCGCCGCCATGATTGGCGAAAAACGGGCGATGGCGCCCGTCCGCAGGTAATCGCCGTGCGCGAAGCCACCGGGCAGGATGACGACGTCGGCGCCTTTGAGGCTGATGTCCTTGTGCCAGATGTACTCGGCCTCCTGGCCGAGCACCTGCTGCGCCGCGTAGTGCGCGTCATGATCGGAGTTCGATCCCGGAAACACGACGACCGCGAACTTCATGCGATCACCTCGTCCACGATCTCGATGCGATAGCTTTCGATGACCGGGTTGGACAGCAGCTTGTCCGCCGCCTCGGCCGCCAGCGCTCGCGCTTCGTCCGGGCGCCGCGCGTCGATGTCGAGCTCGAAGTATTTCCCCTGCCGAACGTCTTTGACGGCCGAGTACCCGAGCGTGTGCAGCGCGTCGGTCACGGTCTTCCCCTGCGGGTCGAACACCGACGGTTTGAGCGTGACGAACACTCGGGCGCGCATTAATGAACTCCTCCGGCGGGCCGGCTGAAGCCGGCCCCTACGACTTCCTCGTGCGGTTCGAAGACACGGCTGAAGATATGGTCGACGTGCTTCAGCTGCTCGTCGAGGTCGAAGGCACGCTCGATGTCGGCCGCCGGCAGCACGCGCGTCACCTCCGGGTCCGCCAGCAGCAGCGTCTTGAAGGCGCGCGCCTCGTGAAACGCGCGCATGGCGTTGCGCTGCACCCACTCGTACGCCTGCTCGCGCGAGACGCCGCGGCGCGCGAGCTCGAGCAGCACCGTGCCCGAGAACACCACGCCACCCGAACGCTCCAGGTTCTCCTTCATCCGCTCCGGGTAGACGACCATCCCGCTGACGATGCGTGTGAAGCGTCGCAGCATGTGGTCGAACACGACGAGGCTGTCGGGAAGGATGACGCGTTCGACTGACGAATGCGAGATGTCGCGCTCGTGCCAGAGCGCGTTGTTCTCGAAGGCGGCGCCCGCGTTGGCGCGCAGCAGCCGCGCGAGGCCGACGATTTGCTCGCACCCGATAGGGTTCCGCTTGTGCGGCATCGCGGAGGAGCCCTTCTGCCCCTTTGCGAACGGCTCCTCGACCTCGCCGATTTCGGTCTTCTGCAGCCCGCGGATCTCCAGCGCGAACTTCTCCAGCGACGAGCCGGCGATCGCCAGCGTCGAGAGCAGCTCCGCATGCCGGTCGCGCTGAATCACTTGCGACGCGACGGGGGCCGGCTCGAGGCCCAGCGTCCGGCAGACGTCGGCCTCGACCGACGGCGGCAGGTGGGCGAAGGTGCCGACCGCGCCCGACAGCTTGCCGACCGAGATCGCCGCCCGGGCGCGTTCCATGCGCGCGACGTCGCGCGTCAGCTCCGCGTACCACAGCGCGAGCTTCAACCCGAACGTCATCGGCTCGGCGTGCACGCCGTGCGTACGGCCGATCATCGGCGTGCGGCGATGCTCCTCCGCCCGCCTCCGCACGGCGTCCATCAGGCCCTGCAGGCCTTGCAGGATCAGGTCGCACGCTTCGCGCATCTGCAGCGCCTGCGCGGTGTCGATGACGTCCGAGGATGTGAGGCCGAAGTGGAGCCAGCGGGCACTCTCGGTGCCGATGGCCTCCGCGACGGCGGTGGTGAAGGCGATGACGTCGTGCTGGGTGACCTGCTCGATCTCCTCGATGCGGTCGATGCTGAAGGTGGCGCGCGCCCGGATGTCGCGCGCCGCATCCGTGGGCACGATCCCGGCACGGGCCATCGCGTCGACCGCGGCAAGTTCGACCTGCAGCCAGGTCTCGTACTTCCGCTGGTCGCTCCAGATGCGACCCATGTCCGGGTTCGTGTACCTCGGGATCATCCCAGCGACAGTCTCTCCGGTGGAATCTTCAAGCCGTTGACGGCTCCGAGGACGGTCGCGGCGAGCGCGCCGTCCCGCAGCAGATCGCGCGCGACCCGCTGCACGTCATCCTGCGTGACCCGCTCGACCCCCTCGAGCGTTTCGTCGAGCCCGAACTGCCGGTCGAAGTAGATCTCCTGCCGCGCCAGGTGCGACATGCGGCTCGAGGTGCTCTCGAGATTCAGCATCAGGCTGCCCTTGAGGTGATCCTTCGCGCGCCGCAGCTCCGATTCGAGCATCGGTTCGTCCTTCAGCCGCTTCAGCTCGACGACGACGACGTCGATCAGCTCGCCGATGGCGTGGTTGGCGCAGCCGGCATAAATCGTCATCGAGCCGGCGTCGCGATAGGCGCTCAGGCCGCTGAAAACCGCGTACGCCAGGCCGCGCTTCTCGCGCACGTTCTGGAACAGCCTGGAGCTCATCGAGCCGCCGAGCACCGTGTTCAGCACGTAGCTCGAATAGCGGTCCTCGTGATCCTGCTGGTAGCTGCTCGTCCCGAGGCAGACATGGCTCTGCTCGAGCTCCTTGTTGCGGATGATGATGCGGGGCTCGACGCGCGGCGGAGCGGTGGTGAGCCCTACGCTCTCGCTCGACACGGTGCCGAACGCCCGCTCGACGATATCGCGCACCTGCTGATGCTCGATGTTGCCGACCGCGGCGATGATCATGTTCGGCGCGCTGTAGACGCCGGTGAAATAGCGCCGCAGCCCTTCCTCGGTCAGCGCCTCGACGGTCTCGGGGATGCCGAGAATCGGCCGGCCGAGCGGATGATCCACCCAGAAGTTCTCGGTGAACAGCTCGTGAACGAGATCGTCCGGCGTGTCCTCGACCATCTTGATCTCTTCGAGGACCACCTTCTTCTCGCGCTGGATGTCGTCCTGGCTGAAGGCGGGCCGGCGCACGATGTCGGCGAGGACGTCGACCGCCAGCGGCAGGTGCTCGTCGAGCACCTTGATGTAGTAGCTGGCGTATTCCTTGGCGGTGAAAGCGTCCATCTGCCCGCCGATCGAGTCGATGGCCTGGGCGATGTCCTCGGCGCTGCGGTTCGCCGTCCCCTTGAAGAGCATGTGCTCGACGAAGTGCGCGATGCCGCTCTGCTCCTGCGGCTCGTGGCGCGAGCCGCGGGCGAGCCACACGCCGATGCTGACCGATCGGACGTGCGGCATCCGCTCGGTAAGAAACCTGAGTCCGTTCGGAAGCACGTCACGGACGATGAGTGGTTGCGTCACAGATGCCAGGGAATGTGTCGAGGTCAGCGCCGGCCACCGTCTGCAGCGATATGCCGCAAATCGTTGACAGACATGGAATTAGAAGAACATACGCATCATAACACGCGCGCGATCCGCGAGGCAACACGGCAGTATCGATCAGCTGGCGGGGCTGATCGTCGCCGTTTGCTAGAATCGATCGCTTGCATCTGTCGGGAAATGCGAGACATAGCATGAGCGCTTCGCGTCTCAACCTGGCTGAGCTGGATGTGCCGGACATCGAGAGCGCCCTCGAAGCACGGGGATGCGAGCGGTTTCATGCGCGCCAGCTCTACCGCTGGATCTACAAGCGCGGCGTCGTCGACTTCGAGACGATGACCGACCTGTCGAAGGACCTGCGCGCGCGCCTGGCCGCCGACTTCGAGGTCCTGACGCCGAAGGTGGTTTCCGACCTGCGCTCCGTCGACGGTACCCGCAAGTTCGTCCTCGAGCTCGCCGACGCGCGGCGGATCGAAGCCGTTTTCATCCCCGACACGCCGGCCATGACCTTCTGCATCTCGACCCAGGTCGGCTGCGCCATGGGATGCGGCTTCTGCCTCACCGGCAAGATGGGGCTCGTGCGCAACCTCACCGCCGGTGAAATCGCCGGCCAGGTGCGCGTGCTGGCCGTCGCGACCGGCATGCTCGACCATCCGTTCAACATCGTGCTGATGGGGATGGGAGAGCCTCTTCACAACTACGACGAGACGATGAAGGCGCTGCGCATGCTGCACGATGAGCACGGTCTGGCCGTGTCGCCGCGCCGTGTCACGCTCTCGACCGTCGGTATCGTCCCCGCGCTGCAGCGCCTGGCTCACGAGCCGCTGATGCCGAACCTGGCTGTCTCGCTGCACGCGACGACGGACGAACAGCGCAGCGAGCTCGTGCCGCCGAACCGCAAGTACCCGCTCGCCGACATCCTGGAGGCCTGCCGCCGCTTCCCGCTGAGGAAGCGGAGCCGGATCACCTTCGAGTACGTGCTGCTCGCGGGGGTGAACGACTCGCCCGAGGACGCGCGGCGCCTTGCGCGCCTGCTCTCGGGGATCAAGGCCAAGGTGAACCTGATTCCGCTGAACCCGGCGCCAGGGATTCCCTACGAGCGGCCGTCGGACGAACGCGTCGATCGGTTCGCGCAGATCCTCGCGGACCGTTACCTGACCGTGTCGGTGCGCAAGAGCCGCGGACAGGATATCCGCGCCGCGTGCGGACAACTGATCGTCGAGGGTGGCGTGAAGAAATCAGCCGCCCAGCAGATGGCGCTGCTGCTGCAGTCCTAATCTTCCTCGGGCGGAGCGCCGCCCACCTTTGCCACGTCCTCCTGCTTCACCCGTTCGACCTTGAACTTGCTGGCCGATGCGATCATCTTGTCCATCACTTCGTCGAAGTCGAATTCCGTCGATTTCGAGAATCGAATCGGGTTGACGCGCGCGACCACGAATGGCTTGAGGTAGGGACTCGTCAGCCCCTTCTCTTTCAACGCCGCGACGACTTTGCCGACGGCGTCGTCGAGTTTCAAGACCTTTGCCGCGCGCCGTTCGCGCTCTTTCAACGCCTTCGCCATCGGCTCCCCGAGAAAATCGTCGATGCGCCGCAGGACCGGGTGATAGGCGCCTCCGCTCAGGCTTCGCCGCTGGTCGTAGGCGGCGCCCAGCGTCAGGTACGGCGCCTGCTCGAACTCGAAGGCGTAGTCGCTTTCGAGGCCCGCCTTCCGTTCCCCCAGCGCCCGCGCCATGCGGATGGTCTCGAGCGACTTCTCCTTCACGTTGTGCGCCTTCTCCGTATTGAGCGCGAGGATCTTGAAGGCGACCTCCGGCTCGGGCACCAGCAGGCCGACGATCGTCCTCGCGCCGAGCCGTTTCATCGCCTGCAGCCGGTGATTGCCGTTGGGTGTCCAGTAGCGATCGTCCTGGCGAATGAGCACCAGGGGGTCGAGGAAGCGGCCCACCTTCTCGATCACCGCCATCAGGCGCTTGACGTGGGCGTCGGAGGGATCACGTTGGTAAGGCGTCGGTTCGACGCGATCGATCGGCAGCGCCACGAGCAGCACGCAGGTGCCCCCGAACGGGTCGCTGTAGGCGCCGACCACGGCGCCGCCATCGGCGGCCACGTTCGTGCTCAGCTCGCGCAGGCGCGGATCGCTCGTCGCGCAGACCTGCTCGATCGACAAGCCGACCGATCCAGGGGTCGCCTTCCTGCGACGTACGGACTTACGCTTTTTCGCCATCGATGGCGACCTGCAGCCATGCGTTGCGGGGATGCGGCCGCTCGAGTCGCACTTTCAGGTAATTGTCGGTGACCGCCGACAGCCCGTCATCGACGACGAGCGCGCGACGGACGGTGCCCGCCTGCGACGCCCGAAATCGCTTCGTCATGCGCTCGCCGATGGCGCGGATGTCACGCGCGCGTTCGCGAATGTCGCTGCCGTTCACCTTCGGACGCAGCGCCGCCGCCGTCGTGCCGGGACGATCCGAATAGGGAAACACGTGAAGGTATGTGAGCGGCAGCTCGTCGAGCAACGCCTGCATCGCCACGACATGGCGCCGATCCTCGCCCGGAAACCCGACGATGATGTCGGACCCTATCGAGGCATGGGGCACCGCCGCGTGGATGCGGCCGACGAGGTCTCGATAATACGCGACCGTATAAGGCCGATTCATCGCGGCCAGCATCGCGTCCGAGCCGTGCTGCAGTGGAAGATGAAAGTGCGGCGCGATGCGGGGAGACTGCGCCGCGAGATCCACGATCGCCGGCGTGCAGTCCATCGGTTCGAGCGAGCTGAGACGGAACAGCACGTCCTCCGTGCATTCGCCAAGCTCGCGAACGAGTCGGGTCAGCGTCGTTCCGTCGCCAAGGTCGCGTCCGTACGAGCCGAGGTGCACGCCCGTGATTGCGATCTCGCGATAGCCGGCATCCACGGCGCGGCGGATGTCGCGCAGGACGTCGGCCAGCGGCCGCGAACGCCCGGTCCCGCGTGTGCTCGGGATGATGCAGTAGCTGCACCGCTCGTCGCAGCCCGTCTGCACGCGAAGCGTCAGCGCCGTCCGGCCGGCGACACCGGGCGCGAGCGCCAACCCCGCCTTCCCGCCGGCTTCCGCCTGCGCGCGCAGCGCGACGGCGGACAGGTCGGTGGGCATGCCGCACGGTCCGTCTCCGCCGTCGAATCGCTGCGCCGTGGTGAGCTCACCCTCGGCATCCAGCAGGCTGACGAGCGAATCCTTCTCGTCATTGGCGACGACGCGCACCACATTGGGCAGCTCGCGCATCTCGCCCGGACGTCGCGTGGCATAACACCCGGTGACGACGACGCGCACGTCGGGATTACTGCGAACGATTCGCCGGATGGTTTGACGCGCGCCTTGATCGGCGGTGGCCGTCACCGAACAGGAATTGATGACGACGAGATCCGCGTCCTGGGGCGCGGCCTCGATGCCGCCGCGGCGTCGAAGCTCCTCCTCGATCACCAACGAGTCCGCCTGGTTGACGCGACAGCCGAACGTTACGATCGAGTACTTCATGCCATCGCCTTGCGGCCGATGTCGTGGCGGAACTGCATGCCGTCGAAGCAGACCTTCGACGCCGCGGCGTACGCCGTGTCGATGGCGTCGCGATACGTTCCGCCGCGTCCAACGACGGTCAGCACCCTGCCTCCGGAGGTGACGAGGTGGCCGTTCTGCCGCGCGGTCCCCGCGTGGAACACCACCGCGTTCGGGACCTCGGCCGCCGCCTCGATGCCGGAGATCACGTGCCCGGTCTCGACGGCATCGGGATAGCCGCCCGAGGCGAGGACGACGCCGACATGTACCTGGCTGCTGAACCGCGCGGCGCGCGACGGCAGCTCGCCGGACGCCGCGGCCGACAGCAGCGCGGAGAGATCCTCGTCGAGCATCGGCAGCACCACCTGCGCCTCGGGATCGCCAAACCGCACGTTGAACTCGATCACCTTCGGTCCCTCGCGCGTGAGCATGAGGCCGACGTAGAGGAAGCCTCGATACGGATGCCCCTCGCGACGCATGCCGTCGAGGACCGGCCGTACGATCGTGTCGATCACGCGCCGTTCGACGTCGGGCGTGATGAGCGGACTGGGCGCAAAGGCACCCATCCCGCCCGTATTCGGCCCGCAGTCGTCGTCGAAGATGCGCTTGTGATCCTGCGCGGACGCGAGCGGCATGAACGCCGCGCCGTCGGCGAGCACGAAGTACGACGCTTCGTCGCCAGAGAGAAATTCCTCGAGCACCACACGCGCGCCGGAGGCACCAAACTTTCCGTCGATCATGATGTCGCGGATCACGGCTTCCGCGGCCGCGCGATCGTCCGCGATGATGACGCCTTTTCCCGCCGCGAGGCCATCGGCCTTGACGACCAGCGGGTAGCCGAACTCGCCGCGCGCGATCTCGCGCAACGCCGCGTCGGCCGAGTCGCAGACACGGGAACGCGCGGTCGGGACATCGTGTCGTGCCATGAACTCCTTCGCGAACGCCTTGCTCGCTTCGAGCTGCGCCGCACAAGCGGAGGGACCGACAATCGAAAGTCCGTTGGTGTCGAAGAGATCGACGATGCCGCGGCTGAGAGGAACCTCCGGACCGACAACGGTCAGATCGACCTGCTCGCGTACGGCGATCGCGAGAAGGTCGTGCGGCTTACCGGCGTCGGCGGCGATACAGCGTGCGACGGCGGCGACGCCGGGGTTCCCCGGCGCGCACAGGACGCCTCGTACTTGACGCTCGCGTGAAAGCTTCCACGCAAACGCATGCTCTCTAGCACCACCGCCAACGACGAGAATTTTCATGGGGAAGAGAGATAACTGGCCGGACGGCAGCGAGTTACCATCGGTGGGCCTACGAAATCTCGCGCAGGGAACACACGGCGAAGAAGCCCGACTATTTCGTTGACGTCACGAAGGCAATGCGCCTAGAATCCGCGCCTGCCTGTGATAGCGTAGCATGTTCGGCCATTTTCAAAGGCCGTCACAGGGAGGCCGCGGTCGCGGTAAATGGCGACGAAAGCGGTATGAACCCACCAGAGGGGGTGTATCAGAGGGTGGCTGAAGTCAAGATTCAGGAGGGCGAGTCCATCGAGAGCGCTCTCCGACGGTTCAAGCGGAAGGTGCAGCAGGAAGACATCATCAAGGACATCAAGAAGCACTCCTTCTACTTGAAGCCGGGTGACAAACGCCGCGCCAAGCAGGCGCTGGCGAGAAAGCGTAATCGCAAGAAGCTTCGACGCGAATCTGAGTAAGCCGGCGGCGAGGCGGGGATCGACGACGAGCAAAGGTGGCGACCGATGGAGTTCCAGGACAAGGCCCTTAGGTGTGTGGACTGCGGGTCGGAGTTCATCTGGACAGCCGGTGAACAGCTTTTCTTCGCCGACAAGCAGTTCAAGAACGAGCCGAAACGTTGTAAGTCGTGCAAGGCAAAGCGCGCAAACCGGGTGAGCGCGGGACCCTCGATGCGGGATCGCGTCGAGACCCAGACCCAGTGCTCGGCGTGCGGGAAGGACACCACCGTACCCTTCCGGCCGACGCAGGGCCGACCGGTCTTCTGCAAGGAGTGCTTCCAGCAACGGAAGTTCGCGGGCGCCGGCGGCTAGTCGTTCTCGCACGCTCTCGGATCCGCCAACAACAACACGGGACCAGACTGCGTGTCTGGTCCTTCTCCTCTTATAATCTTCAACCATGCAGATCGAAGAACGATCCGCGGGCGACGTCACCGTCCTGGATCTGAAGGGCAAGATGACGCTCGGCGAGGGCGACGAGCTGCTGAAGGACAAGATCAACAGCCTCCTGCAGCAGGGCCGCCGGAAGATCGTCTTGAACCTCGAGGACGTCCCGTACATCGACAGCGCGGGGCTCGGCCAGATCGTCGGCGGCTACACCACGATCACCAAGCAGGGCGGCAGCCTCAAACTGCTGAACCTGACGAAGCGGATCACCGACCTGCTGTCGATCACGAAACTGCTCACCGTGTTCGAGACCTACGAAAACGAGGCGGACGCCGTCCGCAGCTTCACGTCCGCGAGGGTCTAACGGCGGAATCCGACGTCGCACCGGAACGGGCCAGCACACCGGCGCGCGGCGCCCGCCCCTCCACCCGGGCCCGGCCATCGACCCCGGGGCTGCTCCTCGTCTCGCTGCGGCCCGAACAGTGGACCAAGAACCTCCTCGTGCTCGCCGGCGTCGTGTTCGGCGGCCGCCTGCTCGAACCACCGGCGGTCGCCGCCGCCCTGTCCGCCTTCGCGATCTTCTGCGCGCTCTCGGGTGCCGTGTATCTGCTCAACGACGTCGCGGATCGCGAAGCGGATCAGAACCACCCGCTCAAGCGCGACCGCCCAATCGCCTCCGGCCAGCTCGCCTCGTCGACGGCGGTGACGGCGGCCGGCGTCCTCGGCGCGGCGGGTATCGCGGCGGCGTTCGCCGTCAATACGTCCCTCGGTCTGGCGGCCGCGATGTACCTGGCGTCGCAGGTGCTCTATTCCTTTGCGGTGAAACACGTCGTCATCCTGGACGTGCTGACGATCGCGGGGGGTTTCGTGCTGCGGGCCATCGCCGGCGCGGTGGCGGTGGAAGTCCCGATCGGACACTGGCTGCTGATCTGTACCACGCTGCTGGCGCTGTTCCTGGCGCTCAGCAAGCGGCGGCACGAGCTGACGCTGCTCGCGGAAGGCGCCACCGACCATCGCCGCATCCTGGAGGAGTATTCACCCTACCTCCTGGACCAGATGATCGGCGTCGTGACCTCGTCGACCCTCATCGCTTACACGATGTACGCGACGAGCGCCGATACGGCAACCCGCCTCGGAACGGCGAAGCTCGGCCTGACAATTCCGTTTGTTCTATACGGGATCTTCCGATATCTCTATCTGGTGCACCAGAAGAGCGGGGGCGGCAGCCCGGCCGCGATGCTGTTGACCGATCGCCCGCTTTTGAGCTGTGTGGCGCTGTGGGCGGCCAGCGTCATCGTTCTCCTGTATTCGCCGCTGGGTAAATGAATGACTCCCGTCACGACCATTGAGGCCCCCTCGACGTCCGACGGCGCACCGCGCGCGCGGACGGCGCGGGTGGCGGTCGTGCGGACGCGGCCGCACACCGTCATCGCCGACTACGCGCGGGTGATGGATCTGGCGGGCTACCGCGACACGCTGTCGCGCGACCGCGACACGCTCATCAAGCTGAACCTCTCGTGGACCAAGTACTTTCCCTCCTGCTCGTCGCAGCCTTGGCAGGTGGACGGCGTCGTCTCCAAGATGCTCGCCGACGGGTATTCCCGCAACCGGCTGATCCCGATCGAGAACAAGACGGTCGTCACGAACCCGCGTGAAGGATGCCGCAACAACCGGTGGGAGCCGGTGCTGCAGAAACACAGGCTCGCCTTCCAGCCGCTGACGGACGTGGACTGGCAGGTGTACCGATTCAAGAGCCCCCTGCTGAAGCTGAACGAGATCTTCCCGGACGGCATCCAGATCCCCACGATTTATCCGGGAAGGCAGATCCTTCACCTGCCGACCGTGAAGACCCACGGCCACGCGGTCATGACCGGCTCGGTGAAGAACTCCTTCGGCGGGCTCCTGCGCGAGGTGCGGCACTACGCGCACAAGTACATGCACGAGGTGCTCGTCGACCTTCTCTACATGCAGCGCGAGCTCCATCCCGCCGTGTTCACGGTGATGGACGGCACGGTCGCGGGCGACGGCGCTGGGCCGCGGACGATGATCCCGCGCGTCAAGAACCTGCTGCTCGCCGCGTCCGATTCGGTGGCGATCGACGCGATTGCCGCCCGGCTCATGGGCTTCGACCCGCTGTCGATCCCGTTCCTGCGCATGGCGCACGAGCGCGGCCTCGGCATCGCCGACCCGAAGCAGATCGAGCTGGTGGGCGACGACGTGTCGACGGAAAACTTCGGATTCCAGACCAGGAAATCACTCGTCATCTGGGGCGACCAGATGATCCGCAAGGGCTTTCTCCGCCCGCTCGAGCGCATCCTCCTGCACTCGCCGTTGATGGTGTGGGCGCCGATGGCATCGAACATCTACCACGACATGGTGTGGTACCCGACGATCGGCCAGTCGCGCATCCGGGAGTTCATGCAGACGGAGTGGGGGCAGCTCTTCAGAAAGTACTGACGCCATGCCGATGGATCACAACCAGGGCCGCCGCGGTCATTTTCATCGCGGCGGGCGCCGGGGCCCCGACCGGCGCGGACCCGAACGGCGGCAAGGTCCAGCGCCGGAACAGGTCAGCCGCGCTGAACGCAACGACCGCGTCGACGTCGAGCAGATCATGCGTGAGGTGCGCGCGCGCATCGCGCAGCGCAGCGGCGTCGATCTCACCCACCAGCAAATCCAGGAGCTGGCCGCGCGCCGCCTCGAGGCGATTCTCGACCCGCGCGGGTTGAAGCCCGAGCTGCTCGACCAGCTCCGGCGCGCCGCCGGGGAGCGGACGGTTGCGGTGGACGCGGCCGCTCCTTCCGCTGCGCAGGCGTATCCCTTCGACGAGGCGACGCTCTACGACTCGCCAAACGGCTTCCTGCGCGCGCTGCGCAAGCTCTTCAATCCGTTGCTGCGGCTGCTGTTCAACCCGACGCCGATCGCGCACGCGCTCGCGCAGCAGTCGCGGCTGAACACCGAGCTTCTTCAGCGGGAGGCCGAGCGCGACCGCCGCCAGGCGGAGTGGAACGCGCTGCACTACGAAATCCTCCAGCGACTGGCGCTCGACGTCTCGCGCGCCAGCGTCGAGTGGCAGAGCCTCTCGCTGCGCGTCGAGTCGCTGGGCGGCAAGGTCGACTTCAACGAGCGGCGCGTCCGCTCGATGGAAGGGGCGCCGGCGAGGCCGCCGCGACCGCAGGAGAGTACGCCGCCGCCCCAGCAGGCAGCCGCCACGGTAGCCGCCACCCCCACCGAACCCGCGCCGCAACAATCGTCCGAGGGTCAGCCGGCAGGTGAAGGTCCGCGACGGAGACGGCGCCGGCGACGCGGACGGCGTGGCCCTGGCGCGGGCGCACCGGTGGACGCCGCAGCCGCCAACCCCAATGTGGCAACCGCTGGCGCCGAGAACCTCGAGGAGAGCGACGCCGAAGGCGACGAAGGATTCGAGGAAGCGGAGCCTTTGATGGAGGCGGAACGGCCGTCTCTACATCCGGAGTCGGTGCCGCTCGATCATCAGCTGCCGCCCGCGACCGCGCAGAGCGAGGAACCTGCGGTTGTGCCGGAGCCGTTTCGCGCCGAAGAGCCTCCGCATCCCCCTGAGGAATGAAAGTCGCGATCGTCGTGCAGCGGTACGGCGCCGACATCAACGGCGGCGCCGAGCTCCACGCACGATACATCGCCGAACACCTGGCGCCGCACGCCGAGGTGCGTGTGCTGACGACGTGCGCGCGCGATTACCTGACGTGGCGCAACGAATTTCCTCCGGGCGCCGACCGCGTGAACGGCATTCCGGTCGAACGATTCCAGGTCGAACGCGAACGACGCGAAGCGGAGTTCGGCCTCCACTCGGATCACGTGTTCAGTCGGCGGCATTCGCTCAACGAAGAGCTCGAGTGGCTCGACAGCGAGGGGCCCACGAGCGCCGCGCTGGTCAATCGGCTGCGGATCTCCGGTGGTGAGTTCGACCACGTCCTGCTGTTCTGCGCCCGCTACTACCATGCCTACCACGGCGCCCGCGCCGTTCCCCACCGCGCCATCCTCGTGCCGACGGCCGAACGCGATGCCGCGCTCGGCCTCGCGATGTTCGGGCCCATCTTTCGCGGCGTGCGCGCGATCATGTACAACTCTCCAGAGGAACAGGTGCTGATCCAGGCGGCTGCCTCGAACGCTCACGTGCCCGGCGTCGTCGTCGGCATCGGCTCGGAGATTCCCGGCGCGGTCGATCCGCAGCGGGCAGCTGCGACGTTCGGCCTCACGCCGCCGTACGTGATCTACGTCGGCCGCATCGACGCCAACAAGGGATGCGGCGAGCTCTTCGACTTCTTCATCCGCTACGCGGCCGCGCGGCCGGCGGCGCCGACCCTGCTGCTCGTCGGCAAGCCGGCGCTCGCCATTCCCGACCACCCGCGGATCAGGCATCTCGGCTTCCTGGACGATCGCGACAAGTTCGACGCCATCGCCGGCGCGGCGGCGCTCGTCATGCCGTCGTACTATGAAAGCCTGTCGATGGTGGCGCTCGAAGCCTGGGCGGTCGGCACGCCCGTGATCGCCAACGCGCGCTGCGATGTCCTGCTCGGGCAGTGCCTGCGAAGCAACGCGGGCCTCTACTATGCCAACGCGGCAGAATTCGCCGCAGTGCTCGATACGGTGCTCGCGGACCGGCCGCTGGCCGCGCGCCTCGGCCGCAACGGCCGGCAGTTCTACGAACAGCACTACAGCTGGCCCGTCATCGAACGGAAGTATCTCGACATGTTTGCCTCGCTTTCGTCCAACCCGCCGCCCCACCGCATGGAGAAGCTGCCCGGCTGGCTCGCGCGCCGGCAACGCTCGCTTCGTCCGGCGGCGCAGGTGCTCGACGAACTGCCGTCGGGGCCCGTCATCGGGGTGCCCGCGTGAAGTTCGCGTTCGTCACGCCACGCTACGGCGGCGAAATCTCGGCCGGCGCCGAACATGCGTGCCGCCTGCTCGCCGAGCAGCTCAGCCTGCGCCACGACGTCGAAGTGCTGACGACCGCTTCCCGCGATCCGCGGACGTGGAAGAACGATTACGGGGAAGGCGCGGATCGCGTCCGCGGCGTGCTCGTGCGCCGCTTCGCGGTGAACCAGCCGCGCGATGTCAACGCCTTCCGCCAGTTCTCCGATCGCATCCTCGACGCGCCGCGATCCCGCGCCGAGGAGATGGAATGGGTTCGCCGGCTCGGACCGTCCGTGCCGGGCCTGGTCGAGCATCTCAAGCGGCAGAACCGCTCCTACGACGCGCTCGTCTTCTTCTCGCTCATTCACTGGACGACCGTTCACGGGTTGGCGGTTGCGCCCGAACGCAGCATCCTCTTTCCGTGCCTGCGTCTCAGCCCGGTGCTGCGCTTCGGCCTGTGGACGGATCTGCTCGCCTCGACGCGCGCGATCGGGCTCGTCTCGGGCTCCGAGCGCAGGCTGCTTCGCTCGTACATCGGCGTGGACGCCGCGCGAGAGGAGCTGGTAGGAGTCGGCATCGACCCGTCGCACCGCCAAGCGTATCCACGCCACCAGCAGGATCCCGCCGACGAACCGGCCGCGGACGACGAGAGCGCCGCGCAGTCCGACGAGGCCATCGACCCGGACGACGACCGCGCCGATCGCGGCATCCCGTTCCGCCGCCGGCATCGCCTGTACGGATCGCTCGTCCTCTACGGCGGACGCGTGGAGCCCGACAACGGCTGCGAGGAGATGCTCGAGTACTTCGACAGCTATGCCGCTGACGACGGCGACACGGCGCTCGTGCTGATGGGCGTGAAGATGATGAAGGTCCCGGAAGCGCCCTACCTGCGGCAGGCCGGCGTGCTCCCCGACCGCGAGCGGATGGTGGCCTACGAAGCCGCCGACGTGACGATTGCCCCCGGCGTGGACGACCCGATCGCGCTGTCGGTGCTCGAGAGCTTCGCGGTCGGCACGCCGGTGCTCGCGTCGGCGCGCAACGAGGCGGCCGTCGAACACTGCCGGCGGGCCGGCGCCGGGTTGTATTACGGCAGCCGCGAGGAATTCGTCGATGCGCTGCGGATGCTGATGACGCGCAGCAAGCTGCGCGAGCAGCTCGGTGAAAGCGGCCGCCAGTACGTCCGCCAGTATTTCCGGTGGGATGCGGTGCTAGGACGGTTTGAGCGTCTCGTCACCCTGATACGAAGCCGCGGCTGACGTGGTTTCCTCGTCCTCGCCGCCCGCGGCGCCCTTCCGCCCGCGGCGCACCCCGATGTCGTAGCGCTTGATCATCTCGTTGAGCGTCGTCGGCTTGATGCCGAGCAGCTCCGCCGCGCGCTTCTGAACGCCGCCCGCCGCCTCGAGCGTCGACTCGATCAGGCGCTTCTCGACGTTCGTGATGACGTCCTTGAACGAGATGCCTTCCGGCGGTACGACGAACTTCGGAATCTGGAACGCGGGCGCCGTGCGCACGTGGTCTGGGATGAGGTCGACACCAATGCGCGGGCCGGTGGCGAGCACCACCGCGCGCTCCATCACGTTCTCGAGCTCGCGCACGTTGCCGGGCCAGTGGTACTCCATCAGCAGGTCGAGCGCCTCCGGCGCCAGCTCGAGGCCGGCCTTGTTGTTCTCCTCGCCGTACTTCGCCAGGAAATGCTGCGCGAGCACCGGGATGTCTTCCTTCCGCTGGCGCAGCGGCGGCAGGAAGATGTTGATGACGTGCAGCCGGTAGTAGAGGTCCTCGCGGAAGCGGCCCGCCTCCATCATCTGCTTCAGGTCGCAATTGGTGGCGGCGATGATGCGGACGTCGACCTTGATGGTTTCCATGCCGCCAAGGCGCATGAACTCGCGTTCCTGGATGACGCGCAGGAGCTTGGCCTGCGTCTCGAGCGGGATGTTGCCGATCTCGTCGAAGAAGATCGTCCCCTTGTCCGCCATGTCGCAGAGGCCCTTTTTCGGGTAGACGGCGCCGGTGAAGGCGCCCTTGACATGGCCGAACAGCGTCGACTCGAGGAGCTCCGGCGGCAGGTTGCCCGAGTTGACGGTGACGAACGCCTTGTCGGGCCGTGACGAGTGCGTGTGGATCGCGCGCGCGACCAGCTCCTTGCCCGTGCCGCTCTCGCCGGTGATGAGGATCGTCGATCGGCTCGGCGCGGCCTGGATGATCAGGTCGAAGACCTGCTTCATCTTCGGGCTGCGGCCGATGATGCCGGCGAAGTTGTGCGTCTGCGCCTGCAGGTTCTGCTTGAGCGCCGTGTTCTCGGCGATCAGCTGCCGGCGCTCCATCGCGTTGCGGATGACGACGAGCACCTCGTCGTTCTTGAACGGCTTGGTGATGTAGTCGAACGCGCCCCGCTTCATGGCCGCGATGGCGTTCTCGACCGACGCGAACGCCGTGATCATGATCACCGGCAGATCGTCGTCGAGCTTCTTCAGCTCCTCGAGGACGGCCATGCCGTCCATGCCCGGCATCATCACGTCGACGATCGCCGCGTCGAAGGGGACCGACTTCGCCAGCTCGAGGCCCTCGGCGCCGCCCGCGGCCACGCGCACGGAGTACCCCTCGCGCGAGAGCAGCGTCTCGAGGATCTCCCGCATGATCTCTTCGTCGTCGATGATGAGGATGGATCCGGTGCGGGACATTCAGCGTGCTTTCGTCTTCAGTGGACGGCGCGCGCCAGCCGCTCGGCCGGCGCCAGCGGAAACCGCAGCGTGAACCGCGTGCCCTGGCCGAGGTTGCTGTCGCAGTCGATCGTGCCATCGTGCTCGCGGACGATGCCGTAGGTGATCGACAGGCCGAGACCCGTGCCGTGGCCGATGGCCTTGGTCGTGAAAAACGGATCGTAGATGCGCGCGAGGTACTCGCTTGGGATGCCGGAGCCTGTGTCCGACACCTCGACGACGGCCTGGCCGTTGTCCGCGCGGGTCGTCACCGACAGCCAGCCGCCTTTCGGCATGGCGTCCTTCGCGTTGAGGAACAGGTTGAGGAAGACCTGCTGCAGCTTCTGCTCGATGCCGAGCACCGCCACCGGCTGCTCGCTCAGCTCGCGGCGGACCGTGACACGCTGCAGCTGGAACGGGTGCTCGAGCAGCGACAGCACGTCGGCGATGACCGTATTGACGTCGACGGCGCTGACGTCCGGCGTCGCCGTGTTGCCCGGCCGCGACAGGTTGAGCAGGCCGTTGACGATCTTGGCGGCGCGGAACGTCTGCCGCTCGATCTTCTCGAGCACCTTCGTCTTCGGGTCCTCGGGGTCGGCGCCTTCGAGCAGCATCTGCGTGAAACTGGAGATGCCCGTCAGCGGCGTGTTCACTTCGTGCGCGACGCCCGCCGCCAGCAGGCCGATCGACGCCATCTTCTCGGAAATCTGCAGCTGCTCTTCGAGCTGCACGCGGCGCGTGACGTCTTCGACGATGACGATGGTGCCGACGGTGGTCAGCCCGCTCTCGGCGGCGGCACGCAGCGGCACCACCGCGGCGTTGACAATCAGGGGCGAGGCGCCGTCGACGCGCCGCCCGAGCTGAAGACGCGACAGCGTCGTCCCCTGCGGAGCGTCGCGGCGCGCCGCGCGGACCGCTTCCACGAACGGCGGGTCGAAGAGGTCGTCCAGCCGGCGGCCCGTGGCGTCACCTTTCGAGACAGCCGACAGCGCCTCCATCGCGGGGTTCCAGCGCACGACGCGATCGTTCAGGTCGAGCACCAGCAGGCCGTCGTCGAGCGATTCGAGAATGTTCTCGTTGAAGGCGCGCATGCGGTCGAGCTCGAGCGCCTTCACGTGGAGCTGGCGGTAGAGACGCGCGTTTTCGAGCGCGGTCGCGATCTGCCCCGCGACGGCGCCGAGCAGTCCCATGTCCTCGCTGTTGAGCGGCTCGCCGGTGTCCTTTCGCCCGACCGCCAGCACCGCAATGGCGCCTTCCTTGGCGATACACGGGACGAAGTAGTAGAGGCCGGCGTCGCGCCAGTACTCGACCTCCTCGACCGCGAAGCGCGTCGACGCGATCGGATCGTCCAGCGCGACGATGTGTCCGTCCTGCAGACGCTCGCCGATACCGGAGCGCTTGGGCAGCGCCGGCGGATGGCTGTCGCCGAAGCCGGATGCCCGCACGGAGCCGTAGTAAGGCGCGGCTTCGTCCTCGAGCATCAGCGCCATCCGGTCGACGAGCAGCGTCTCGACGACCCGCGACACGAGACGCTCGGAGAGGCGGTGCAGGTCCAGGTCGCTGTTCAGGTCGCGCGCGAAGCCGACGAGCGCGCGGCGGTAGTCGTAGCGGTCGCGATAGAACGCGCGGTCCAGCACGTTCTGCACCGCGTTCTTGACGGGCGGCGCCAGCAGCAGCGCGACGAGTGTCGCGAGGAACGCGATGATCCAGTTGTGCTCGTTGTCGTCGTTCAGCCAGATGCGCTGCACGCCGCCCAGCATCGCCGCGTAAATCGCCACGATGGCGCCGAGCGCGGCGGCGTAGACGAGCGCGCGCTTGACGATCACCTCGATATCCATCAGGCGGTACCGCACGATGGCCGACGCGTAGGCGAGCGGTATCAGCCCCAGAGGAATCGCCGATAGCTGCATCGGCAGCGATGCATCCATTCCCAGCGCGAATGGCAAGGCGTAGCCGAGCGCGAACGGCGCGCCGCCGAGCGCCGTTCCCCACGCAATCCATCGCAGTTGACGACGTCCGGTGATGGAACGGACCTCTGCAAGCGCACGCCCGAGCGCCGCCAGCGCGGCGATCAGACAGGCCGCGAGGTACAGCGATTCGAATCGATCGAGCGTCCCCAGCAATTGGACGGCTCGCGTCGAGTCGGCACTGCTCCGTGCAAGCGCATTGACGTGCGCCAGACCGAGCAGCACGGCCGGTACGTACGCGAGCGGGATCACGGCATAGCCAATTCGGCCCGCTGTCCATCGACGCGATCGTTCGGGAAAGATGAGCGTGAAGTGCAAAAAGAGAGGTGGCAGCGTCAGCATCGAGACCGCATCGGCCCAGTAGAAGAC
>DATNCQ010000217.1:0-5292 GCA_035571515.1 Vicinamibacterales bacterium | reverse complement strand
GGTGTCGTGCTATCGCCGCAAGCTCGCCGCTGCACCCGCCACCACCGATCGGCTCGATGACATCGAGCGACGATGCCGGCAGGAGGTGGAGGACGCGGTTGCGTTTGCCGAGGCGAGCCCGTGGCCGGATCCCTCCACGGTCACTCGCGGCGTCTACGCTGTCGCGCAGGAACCACCGGAAGGCTGAAAGCAGGCTCGCGCGAGAACTTCCAATCGGTGATGCACACCGTGCATACCCGAATGCCGATTTCTGATTGGCGCGGCATCGCCTGGTGCCGCAGGATCTGCCTCGGCCGCAGACCATTTCATCGCCGCTGCCGTCAGACCGGGAACCGGAGGGCTCATGGACTTCGATCGGCTTCGAGCATTCGTCTGGATTCTCGAGGAGGGCAGTTTCGTCGCCGCCGCCCGTCGACTCGGCCGCACGCAGCCGGCGGTGACGCGGATGCTTCAGGTGCTCGAGGATCAGGTCGGCGCCGAGCTCGTCGACCGTCGCGCCAAGCCGTTGCGGGCGACAGCCGTCGGCGCGAAGGTGCTGCAGTCGGCGCGCGACATTCTGTCGGCAGCCGACCGCCTGACCGACGGCACGATCCGGGGATCGCGGCAGACGCTACGCGTCGGCATCTCGCGCAGCCTGATGTGGCATCTGCAGGATCCGCGTTTCGTGAAGCCTGCATCGCCGCTGCGCGAGACCGACTTCCTGGTGCGATCGGGCTGGAGTCCCCGGCTCTACCGTCGCTTCGCGCGCGGGGAATTCGATTGCGCGGTGCTGCTGCTGCCCGCCGATTGGACGCCTGACATCCCCTGCCGGATTGAAGCCGCCCGCCGCGAGCCGCTGGTGATCATCGCCCCTCGCCGCGCGCACGCACCCGCCGAAATCAGCGTCGAGCCGACCGACCTGCGCAGCCGGTCGTGGGTGCTCAATCCCGATGGCTGCGGCTTTCGTCACGCGCTGGCGCGCCGCCTGGCCGCCATCGACGAGCATCTCACCGTGCAGTTCGAACTCGATGCGGCGCCGACGGAACACATCGCCATGGTCGCCGCCGGTGTCGGCTGCAGCATCGTGCCGGCATCGGCGTTGACGCAATCATCACAGCATCTCGGCGCCGTCCAACAGCTAACGGTGAACGGTTTCAATTTCGAGCTGGCGGTGTCGATCGTCTGGAGCGAGCGTTGTCGGCCGCTGTCCGGCACAGAGAAGGCGTTCGCGGCGATCTTCGAGCCGCCGGCATCGGCATCGCGCCTGCAGCGAGCCACACTCAGGCCCGCCGGGCAGGCCTCGCCTGTCGCTCGCCGTTGATGCGATCGCGTGGCCTCACGGACCACGCAGCCAGCCCGATGAATAGTTGGCATTTCCCTATGCACAGGCGTGCGCGGATACTGCCCGCGGAGGGATCTGCACATGCATGTGAGAGTCGTTTCCGTTCTCGTCGTCGGTCTGCTTTCAGCGTTGTCGTCGCCGGTGACCCTGGCTGATGAAAAACCCTCATCCGAAGTCGCATTCGAGCGTCTCAAGAGTCTCGCGGGAACGTGGGAATATGCGGAGAAGGGCAAGACGACGAAGCGGGTCGCGACCTACGTCGTTACCGGCGGTGGCAATGTCGTGCTCGAACTCATGGGCGGGATGTCGACCGCCTACCATCTCGACCACGGAACGCTGATGCTCACGCATTACTGCGGCGCAGGCAATCAACCGCGGATGCGCGTCAACTCGATTGAAAACGGCGGCCGCCACATCAGGTTCGACTTCTACGACATCACCAATCTGGCGAATCAGGAGTCGTACCGCTCGACGTCGCTCGACGTCGTGTTCCATGAAGACGGTCACGTCGATCTGGCGTACGGAGGAATGACGGCGGGTCGAGCCAGCACGCAGACGTTCCAGCTGCTGCGACGCACGTCGACGACGACGACGCTGCAGTAAGGCCGGAAGGACTTGATGCGGCCCACCTTCGCGCTCCGCGCTACGGTGGGCAACCTTCGCGGGTCGCTGACGTGAGCTCGCTGGCTTGCCAACCGAAGCTCGCTCACGGATGCAGGCGAGCGAAGGTTGGAGGCGCCGCCCGGATTTGAACCGGGGGTGGAGGTTTTGCAGACCTCTGCCTTACCTCTTGGCGACGGCGCCCCGTAAAAGAGAACGGCGGGTCTCGCGACCCGCCTTAGAACCGCGGCGAGATGAAATGGTTGGAGCGGGAAACGGGATTCGAACCCGCGACTTCGACCTTGGCAAGGTCGCACTCTACCACTGAGCTATTCCCGCTCGACCTCACAACGTAGCACACCGCTGGGGTGGCGTTCAAGGCGCCCGGAGCGCGCGCGAACGCAAAACCGCCGCGATCGCCCCACCAAAACCGCCGCGATCTCCCCACCGGGGGCAGCCCTGAAGGGCTGCGCTACAACTTCACCGCCCGCAGGACGCGCGCCGCCTCCTCGGGCGGCGTCGGGTTGATGTAGAAGCCGGTCCCCCACTCGAAGCCGGCGACGCGCGTCAGCTTCGGCATGATCTCGAGATGCCAGTGATACAGATTGTCGACGTCCTCGGAGAACGGCGAGGTATGGACGATCAGGTTGAACGGCGGCGACTCGAGCGCGCGGTCGAGCCGCTGCAGCACCGCCTTCAGCAGCCGCGCAAGGCTCTCGTACTCGTGCCGCGGCGCGGTCTCGAAGCGCGCGCCGTGCCGCTTCGGCAGCAGCCAGGTCTCGAACGCGAAACGGGGCGCATAGGGAGCGAGCGCGACGATGTCGGCGTTCTCCTGGATCACCCGGCGGCCGTCGCGCAGCTCCTGCTGCACCACGTCGCAGAAGACGCAGCGCTCCTTCACCTGGTAGTGCAGCCGCGCCCCCTCGAGCTCCTCGCGCACGAAGTCGGGCACGATCGGCAGCGCGATCAGCTGTGAGTGGGGATGCTCGAGCGTCGCCCCCGCGGCGGCGCCGTGATTCTTGAACACCAGGATGTAGCGCAGGCGGTGGTCCTGCTTGAGGTCGAGCATCCGCTCGCGGAAGGCCCACAGCACCCGCTCGATCTCCGGTTCGGACATCAGCGCCAGCGAGCGGTCGTGATCCGGCGTCTCGATGATCACCTCGTGCGCGCCGATGCCGTTCATCCGATCGAAGATCCCCTCGCCCTCGCGATCGATCGTCCCCTCCACCTGCAGCGCCGGATACTTGTTCGGCACCACGCGCAGCTCCCAGCCGGGCGTGTTGGCCGCGCCGCCGTTCTGCCGGTAGGCGAGAACCTCGGGCGGCGTCATCGCTTCGTGCCCCGGACAAAAGGGGCAGCGCTCGCGGCCGGCCGGCGTCGATTTCTCGAGGCGGAAGTCGTTCGGGCGTTTCTGGCGGTCGGTGGAGATAATCACCCACCGGCCGGTGATGGGGTCTTTTCGGAGTTCGGGCACGGTTCGTCTGTCGCGTAAGGTACGGGGTTCGGGGTTCGAGGTTCCGGGTTCAGGTTCTCGGTTCTGGGTTCTCGGTTCTGGGTTCCCGGTTCCGGGTTCCGTGTTGTTCCCTGGCTAGGTGACGTCGAACGCGTTCTGAAACACCTCGATCACCGGCTGCTGCGCCTCGAAATGGATCGCCACGACATCGAACCGGCTCGGGCACTCGGCGATGTGCTGCCGCGCGATGTACTCGATCGCCATCTGCTCCATCCGCCGGCGTTTCTGCGGCGTGATCGCCTCCAGGCCGCCGCCGAACCGCAGATCCTCCCGCGCCTTGACCTCGACGAACACCAGCGTCGCGCCGTCGCGCGCGATGATGTCCAATTCGCCACGCCGCTGGCGGTAGCGCCTGGCAATAATTGCGTACCCGCGGCGTTCGAGCTCCGCGCACGCGAGATCTTCCCCGCTCTTCCCGAGTTCTTGTCTGGCTTGCGTCATAGTGCCAGACGCCTTCGCAAGTTCCGCGCCGCCTCCAACGACGATCAACGCGGAACTCGCAGAGCACGCAGAACTCTTTTCTGTGCAAGCTCACGCCGCCGCCCGATTAGAGCATGCCCGAAGCCAATTTCTCTGCGGGCTCAGCGGGTTCTGCGTTTACCGTCGTGTTTTCTCCACGTCGGTCAGCGCCTCGTCGAAGATCTTCACCGCCATTTCCGCCTGCTTCCGCGTCAGCACCAGCGGCGGCGAGAAGCGCACGGCGTTCTTCCCGGCGCCGAGCACCAGCATCCCGCGCGCGAACGCGGCGTTCACCACCGCGTCG
The DNA here is from genome assembly GCA_035571515.1 of Vicinamibacterales bacterium. GTDB lineage: Bacteria > Acidobacteriota > Vicinamibacteria > Vicinamibacterales > UBA2999 > Gp6-AA40. The sequence goes on along the minus strand of DATNCQ010000217.1, from coordinate 1,095 downwards.
CGCTCGTCGGTGGCGCGCTCCTTCGTCTTTCGGTCGCGCACCAGCTCGACGCCGATCATCAGGCCGCGGCCGCGCACGTCGCCGATGAGCGGATGTTTGTCGGCCAGCGCCTTCAGCTCGCTCATCAGGAAGCCGCCGACATCGGCGGCGTTGGCGACCAGCTGCTGGCGCAGCAGCGCGATCGTCGCAATCGCCGCCGCGCACGACACCGGGTTGCCCCCGAAGGTGCTCGCGTGCGCGCCGGGCGGCCAGGCCATCAGGTCGGCTCGCGCCGCGGCGACGCCGAGCGGCAGGCCCGAGGCGATCCCCTTCGCAATCGACATCATGTCCGGCTCGACGCCGGTGTGCTCGATCGCAAACATCTTCCCCGACCGCCCCATCCCCGACTGCACTTCGTCGGCCACGAGGAGGATGCCGTGCTTCTTCGTCAGCTCGCGCAGCCGCTGCAGGAACTCGTCGGGGGCGACGATGTAGCCCCCTTCGCCCTGAATCGGCTCGACGACGACGGCCGCGACTTCGTCGGGGGAGACGAGGTGCGCAAAGATCTGATGCTCGATGTAGTCGATGCAGGCGGCGGCGACGGTGTCCGGCGTCGATCCGATCGGGCAGCGATACCGATCCGGGTACGGCGCGTGATACACACCCGGCATCAGCGGCCCGAAGCCGCGGCGCTGGATCGCCTTGCTCGCGGTCAGCGACAGCGATCCCATGCTGCGCCCATGGAAGGCGCCGAGGAAGGCGATGATGTTCTGGCGCCCGGTCGCATAGCGCGTCAGCTTCAGGCACGCCTCGTTCGCCTCGGTGCCGGAGTTGCCGAAGAACGACCGCACCCCGCCGCGAATCGGCACGATCGACGCGATCTCCTCGGCCAGGCGCACCTGCGGCTCGTAGTAGAAGTCGGTCCCCGACATGTGCAGGAACTTCTGCGCCTGATCGGTGATTGCGCGCACCACGTCCGGGTGCGCGTGGCCGGTGGAGTTGACGGCAATGCCGGCGGCGCAGTCGAGGAAGACGTTGCCGTCGACATCCTCGACCATCGAGCCGTAGCCGCGGGCGATGACGAACGGGTAGCCGCGGGTGTAGGACGGCGAGACG
>DATNCQ010000216.1:0-81955 GCA_035571515.1 Vicinamibacterales bacterium | reverse complement strand
CGACGCCCAAGGGTGGGCGACTGCGTCACATACCGCTCACGAGACGACTGGCGGCCGCGCTCAGCGACCACAGGCACCTGCGGAGCACTCGCGTGCTCTGTCAGGATGACAACGAGCCGCTGACGAGGCAGATCGTGCAGGCGCGAGCCAAGCGAGCGGGCCGCAAGGCGCGGTTGCTGCACCACGGGGTGCACATCCTTCGTCACACGTTCTGCTCGCACCTGGCGATGCGCGGCGCGCCGGCGAGAGCGATTCAGGAGCTCGCTGGACACGCCGACCTGACGATGACGCAGCGCTACATGCACCTGAGCCCCGCAGCGCTCGACGCAGCGATTCGGCTGCTGGAGCAACCGGCGGGTCCGGTTAGATCCGGACGCGACGGTGCCGCGGCGACGGACGGCCCGAAAGATTTTGGCAATATGGTGGAAACGGGTCGGCGGACGTAAAAACGATCAATAGAACCGGGCAGGAAACTGGCGGTGAGGCAGGGATTCGAACCCTGGGTAGGACTTTAAAGGCCCTACAACGGTTTAGCAAACCGCCGCCTTCAGCCTCTCGGCCACCTCACCGCGGTCTCTAAGTATACGTGAACTGGCGGGTTCGGCTCACGCGCGATCGACGCGGCACGCGAAGCATCCAGGCCGCGCGAAATGGACGTGCAGATAGCGGGCGCGCCCGTCGGCCAGCAGCCGCGCGATCGTGCCTTCCACGTCCTGCCCGTCGACGACATCGGCGTCGATCATCACGTCGTCGCCGTCGTAGGCGCGCAGCGAGAGCAGCCGGCTGCGAAGCAGTTCCGGAATCGTGCTGGCGGGGACTGCCACGTCCACGGCGGCTTCGCGGACGAAGATCGGACCGGATGCCTGATAGAGCGAACCCTCGCGCTGATGCTGAAACGGGATCAGGATGACGCGTTCGCCGGGTTCGGCATCCTGCAGGGTGACGCGGCAGGGGAATCCCGGCTTCCTGTCCGCCACGTATCTCCTCGCGCCTGATGCCGCGAGCGCCTCGTCGCCGAGGCCGAACAAGTGCGCGAAGCGATCGCGCGGGAGCGTCGAAACTTGAAAGTCCATCTGTCCTCCGTTCTGCGGGCCATTGTGCCGGGCGAGCAGACCGCTGGATATCCGGCGCTTGCGCTCGAAGTCGCCACCTTGACAGGCCGCGTACTCCGGCCCAGAATCCGGCCGTCCGAGGAGGCCTCATGACACGGTGGTTACCGATCGTTGGCGGCGTCTCGCTGAACCTGGCGCTCGGGTCGCTCTACGCGTGGAGCGTGTTCGTGCTGCCGCTCGAAAAAGAGTTCGGCTGGAACCGCGCGCAGACCTCGTGGGTCTACACGATCGCGATCGTCTGCTTCGCCGCGACGTTCATCGCCGCGGGCAAGCTCCAGGACGCGAAGGGGCCGCGCGTCTGCGCGTTCCTCGGCGCGCTGCTCGTCGGCGGCGGCTTCGCGCTCTCGAGCCTGACCACCTCCCTCACCTTCCTCTACATCGCCTTCGGCGTCATCGTCGGCATCGGCAACGGCTTCGGCTACTCCGCGCCGACGCCGGTAGCCTCGAAATGGTTTCCCGATCGGCGCGGCCTCGCCGTCGGCCTGATGGTCGGCGGCTACGGCGCGGGCTCCGCGATCATCGGCCCGCTCGCCTCGCAGCTCATTGCGACGTACGGCTGGCGCCCGACCTTCCAGATACTCGGCGCGACGTTCTTTGTCATGGGGTTGATCGGCACCGCGCTGCTGAAGAATCCACCCGCCGGCTACAAGGCGCCGGCGGCGGCGCCGGCCGTCGCGGCGAAGGCCCGCGCCTGGGTGGACATGCGCACGCGCGACATGATGGCGACGCCGACCTTCGTCGCGCTCTGGATCGCGTACTGCCTCGGCACGACCGCCGGGCAGATGATGATCAGCCAGCTGGTGCCGTTCATGCGCTCGGTCGGCCTGACGGCCGAGGCCGCCGCGTTCGCGATCACCATCGCGGCGTTCGGCAACGCGGGCGGCCGCATCCTCTCGGGCGCGCTCTCCGATTCGCTCGGCCGTCTGACGACGCTGAAGGTCATGGTGGTCGGGTCGCTGCTGGTGATGTCGGCGCTGGGGATGGGGATCAGCCAGATTCTCGCGCTCTACGCGCTCGTCGCCGCCGGCTACTGGTGCTACGGGACGCAGCTGTCGGTCTTCGCCTCGACGACCGCCGACTTCTACGGCACGCGCTACCTCGGCATGAACTACGGGGCGCTGTTCACGGCGTGGGGCGTCGCGGGCATCGTCGGCCCGTTCATCGCCGCGCGCGTCTACCAGGCGACCGGCTCCTACTCCTACGCGTTCTACGGCGCGGCCGGGCTCGCGTTCATCGCGTTCGTGTCGCTCTCGTTCGCGCGTCCGCCGCTGACCACGCCCGCGCCGACGCTCGAGCCCGCGACGGCGACGCGCTAGTACGCTATAGGGAGTGACGCCGCCGAGAGTTCGCTTCGCTCCATCTCCGACCGGCTACCTTCACGTCGGCGGCGCGCGCACCGCGCTCTTCAACTGGCTCTACGCGCGCCGGCACGGCGGCGCGTTCGTCCTCCGCATCGAGGACACCGACACCGAGCGCTCGTCCGCCGAGATGGTCACCGGCATCCTCGACGGCATGCGATGGCTCGGGCTCGACTGGGACGAAGGGCCGGGCATCGGCGGGCCGCACGCGCCGTACTTCCAGTCGCAGCGCTACGACCGTCATCGGGCAGCGGCCTCCTCTCTGATCGCGCAGGGGCGCGCGTATTACTGCTACTGCTCCGCCGATCGGCTGCGCGCGGAGCGCGAGCGCGCGGAAGCGGAGGGAGAGGCGTGGCAGTACGATCGGCGCTGCCTCGATCTGTCCGCCGAACGGATCGCGGAGCTGGAAGCCGCCAGTACGCCGCGCGCGATCCGCTTCAAGGTGCCGGCGGGCACGACCGCGTTCGAGGACGTCGTGCACGGGCCGATCGCGTTCGACGGCGCGCACATCGAAGATTTCGTGATCGTGCGTTCCGACGGCCATCCCATCTACCACCTGTCGGTCGTCGTCGACGACATCGACATGGCGATCACGCACATCGTCCGCGGCGACGATCACATCTCGAACACGCCGAAGCACGTGCTGCTGTTCCAGGCCCTCGGCGCGCCACTCCCGGTCTTCGCGCACGTGCCGCTGATTCTCGGCGCCGACAAGAAAAGGCTCAGCAAGCGCCACGGCGCGACGTCGGTGATGGAGTACGCGCGGCAGGGCTATCTGCCGGACGCGCTCGTCAATTTCCTCGCGCTGCTCGGGTGGTCGCCGGGAGACGATCGCGAAATCCTGTCGCGCGCCGAGCTCATCGCGAGCTTCACGCTCGAGGGCATCACGGGCAGCAACGCGGTGTTCGACGTGGGGAAGCTCGATTGGATGAACGGGCAATACATCGCACGGTTGTCCGTCGAGCAACTCGCAAGCGCGGTGGTGCCGTTGCTGGTCAGCGAGGGACTCTGGCCCGCCGGGACGGCGCCGACCGCGTGGCTGCTGCAGCTGATCGCGCTGCTGCGGCCGCGCGCGAAGCGACTCGTCGACTTCGCCGAGCAGGCCCGGCCGTTCCTCGCGGAAACGGTCGAGTACGAAGACGAGGCCGTCAGGAAGCACCTCGGAGTCCCCGGACTCACCCAACATGTGAACGCGCTCGCACAGGCGCTGCGCGAGGTGATGCCCTTTGATGAGCAACATGTGGAAGCCGCGGTGCGACGGACAGCGGAACAGCAGGACATTAAAGCGGCACCTCTTATCCACGCGACGCGCGTCGCGGTGACCGGACGCACGGCAAGTCCGGGGATCTTCGAGGTCTTGGTACTGCTCGGCCGCGACCGGACGCTCGCGAGGCTCGACCGGCTCGCGGCGTTTCTCGAGGCGCGGGACTAGCAATTTTGTTCAGGAATTCGGTCCGATCCGCGGATTCCCGCGCGGGCGAGCCGGCAGGCTCCGCAGGGGTACTTGGGGAAATGTGAGTAGATAAGTTCCTTTATTGCTGAGGGTTACCGAAATTACCACTTGAGCCGTGGCACCTGCGTTGCAGCCCCACTGCGCGAACGCGGATGGCCCGCATTCGAGCGGGCAGTGTGAGTGATTGGCAGGAGGTCAGTGTGGCTAAAGAGGATCGCGGATTCGCTTCGATGGACCGCGCGAAACAGCGCGAAATTGCCAGTAAGGGCGGCAAGGCCGCTCACCAGAAGGGCACGGCCCACGAGTGGACCAGCGAGGAAGCGCGCGAAGCCGGCCGCAAGGGCGGCATGGCCAGTCATCGTCGGCGCAGCGAGCTGACGGGAAGCCAGGGCATCACCGACACGCAGAACCTGGCGTCGTCCGACATGTCAGCGCGCGACGACAGCTCGGACGAGCAGATTCGATAGCTCGTTCATCCTCGCGGCACTTTCAATTCCAGGCGGCCGGCGCGTTTGCGCCTGGCCGCTTCTTCTTTGTACAATCCGGGTTTCCCGCCGCCGCGCGCGCCTGTATCTAGGCGCGCGGCGTCCCGCACCAATTCTGGGAGGTCGTTCAACGGTAGGACACGTGGCTCTGGACCACGTTATCGGGGTTCGAATCCCTGCCTCCCAGCCAACCTTCGCTCGCATTCTCGTTCGCTCGGCTGCTCGGGAACGAGCACGAAATCCTGCGTCGCCACCCAAATCTCTAAATCGGTTCTCTCCGAGCGGTCATTAGAACGCGTACTTCACTCCGATCTGGATGATCCGTGGCGTGCCGGCCTGCGTGGTGATGCGGCCGAACTGTCCCGAGTTGATATTGGCGATGGTCCCACCAGCGGCCTGGTCCATGCCGGGGTCGCCCCAGTTGAACGTGTTGAACAGATTGAACGTCTCGAGGCGGAGCTCCACCGTCTGCATGCCTCCGACGCTGACCTGCCGGGATACCGCCAGATCCACGTTCCAGAAGTGGGGCCCCACGAGGGCGTTCCGCTTCTCGTTGCCGTACGTCCCGGGCTCCGGCTGGGCAAACGCTGCGCGATTGAAATAGTTGGTCAGCGTCCGCTCCTTCGGATAGACGTCGTTGCTGATCCTGTTCGGCCGCTGGTCCCGCTGCCCGGTGAACGCGTTGTCGATCCCGGTGGTGACGTTGATACGGTTGCCGGACCGCGCGTTGAGAATGCCGGTGACGCGCCAGCGCGAGGCCAGTACGCCGATCACGCCGTTGCCCATCTCCGCGGTCTCGTAGCCGGCGGTGAGTGTCGCGAGGTGCCTGCGATCCTGATCGCAATAGCCTTCGTCGAACGTCGGGTCGTACGGGTTCGTATATCCGGAGCTGATCTGGTTCCACGTGTTCGGCGTGTCCGTGCCGGTGCAGCGCGATACCGTGTAGTTGGCGTTCAGGCTGATCCCTCTCAGGGCGCGCCGCTGCGCCGACAGTTTGAGCCCGTGGTACTCCTGATAACCGATGTCGTCGTTGAGATCGACCGCGCCGATGAGCCGCGCTTCCTGCGGGTTTTCTCGGTACAGCGTGCGCCGGACGTTGAGGTTGGCGTTGGTCGAGCAGACCGGGTAGGACCTGCCGTCGGGCAGCGTGCAGGGGCCGAGCCCCATGAACACGCCCGGGTTGATGGCTGTCTGCGACCACAGCCGATCCGAGTAGTTGCCAAGGTAGCTCGCCGCGACGCCCCACGCGGTGCCGAGCTGCCGTTCGACCGTGACGTTCCAGTTCTGCACCCGGGGAGAGTTGATGTCGGGATTCATCGTGCCGAAGGCGCCAAACGCGGGATACGCCGTGTTGCGATCGGTGACGATCGGATGCGGATCGCCCCCCACGTGCCCGTACGGATCATCCATGCGTCCGGGAGGATCGGTGATGAGCGACCGGTTGCCGAACGGCGGTGCCGCGGAGTTGATCTGGTGATAGTCGCCCGCCATGAAATCGTACGACAGAGCGTACGACGCACGCACCGCCATGCGTCCGTCGCCGGTGACGTCCCACGCGGCTCCGACCCGCGGTGAGATGTCCGTCCACTGCTTGTACAGGCCGGTCCTTCCCGGCGGGAAACCATCATCACCGGGGTACATGAGACCGGCGGGCGCGTTCACGAACACGCTGCTCTTGACGCCGCGGCGGAAACGCTCGAGGTCGAAAACGTAGACGGCGCTGTTGTCGACGCTCGTGCCGAAGTACGGTTCCCACCTCGCCCCGAGGTTGAACGTCAGCCGGTTGGTCGCGCGCCACGTATCCTGCGCGTACAACCCGAGATACCAGCTGTGCACCGGCAGATCCTGCTGTGCACCATGCTCTACCGACGTGACGCGGCCGAGCAGCAGGTCGGCGAGGCCAAGGCCGGTCGCGCTCCCGTCGACGATCCAGGTACCGGCCGCGCGCGACGAGGACAGGACGTGCCCCTTCCAGTACTCGACATTGCCGCCGATGCCGAACTGATGACGGCCGCGCACGAGCGTCAAGTCGTCGACCGCATTGTAGGAACGATTCAGGTACGTCGCCTGTGTCGCGCCGGCCGGGAAGTTGAACGCGCCCGTCACATTGATCGGCATCTGACCCCGAATGTACGGATACATCTTGATGCCGAGATCTGCCGGATCGAAGTATGGCGTGTTGTACCGCCGCAGCGTCGTCTTGTTGTACGCCACGCGAATCGCGTTCACGACGGTGGGCCCGAAGACCATCGTGTCGCCGAGCGTCAGCATGTGGGCCATGTTGTCGAGGCCCGCCACCTGACCCACGGGGATGGCTTTGAGCACGTTGTCGCCCTCGCCCTTGTAGGGCGGCGTCTTCTTGACGAACACGTTCATGTAGCGGCCGAACACGGTATGGTCGGCGTTCCACTGGAAGTCGACCCGCCCGATCGCCTGACCGTCGTTGCTGTCGTCCCCGGTCTGATAGGTGATCTGGCCACACGGGTCGGTCGTCGCCGGCAGGCGCCGGGCGAGCTTCATCGCGGCTGGACTGAATTGGGATGGATCGACGCGGTTGTCGACGAACGGCGCGCGCAGCGTCACCGGTCTGCCGCCGTTGCACGCCGCCGAGGCGAACGTCGTGAAGTCGCCGGCGAGCATGGCGGGCGTCGGCACCCACGCAATCTGGTCGGCCGGACGGAAGCGCAGGACCGTCCCCTGATAGCCGCCGAAGAAAAACAGCTTGTCGCGCGCGATCGGGCCACCCAGCGTCCCGCCGAACTGATTGCGCAGCAGACCGTCGTCCTGGCGCTTGCCGTCGGGACCGATGGCGGCGAACGGGCTCTTCGCGTTGAGCCGCCGGTCGCGCAGGAACTCGAAGGCGTTGCCGTGGAATGTATTGGTGCCGGACTTCGTGATCGCATTCACGGATGCCGCCGCGTGCATCCCGTTCTGGGCCGTCAGGCCGCTCGTCGCGACTCGGAACTCCTGCAGCGCGTCGGGGAACGGCATTGGCAGGTTTACGTTGCTCTGCGGGCTGTTGTGTGATGCGCCGTCGAGCACGTACCCGACCCCGATGGGCAGGCCGCCGGCGACCGAGATCGACACACCGCCCGGGAAGGTTCGAGCGCTGGGGGCGCCCGATTGGACCGCCGCGCCGGCGAGCACGATGAGGTCGGTCACCTGCCGTCCCTGCAGCGGCAACTCGAGGATCCGCTCATTGTCCACGACGTCGCTGATGCCGGCGCTCTGCACGTCGACCAGCGGCGCCGCCGCCTCGACCAACAGCGTTTCCTCTACACTGCCGATCGTCAGCGCGACATTGATCTCCGGTGTCGCTGCTACCTGCAGGACGATCCCGGTCTGCGCGTAGGTCCGGAACCCCTGGAGCATCGCCTCCAGCCGGTAGGGGCCGGTTGGAAGGTTCGGCAGCACGTACGTGCCGTTTTCGGCCGTGACGACGGTGCGAGCGAGCCCCGTATCGGTTTGGGTCACGGTGACGGTGACGCCCGGCAGCACGGCGCCGCTTTCGTCAGTAATGCGGCCGCTCAACTGTGCGGTGGAAAGCTGCGCCCAGGCTGCTGTGGCAGAAACGAGAACGGAGAGCGCGCCAATCAGTGGGATCCGGAACTGTGTCATACAGGCTCCTTTCCACGAAGCAGGCGACGCCGAATTCAGGTCGTAGATACTACCCCTTACGTGTCGAATATCAGCCGCCGAATTTTTCTTCCGGCTAGCGTCGGCCGGGGCCTCTTGGACGCGCGCGGCGCGCGATACGACAGTCTGATCGCTACGGGGGGAGACGCCGAGAGCGTCGAATGGGACGCGGGTCCGCCGGTCGATCACGGCCCCACCGACGACGCCGCAGATCCTGCGCCTCAGTCGAATCGGCAACGCGATTCAGCCGCCTGAACTTCGATACGTAGAGTAAGCTCTGCCGCGGCAACAACGTCGACCAAGTCGATCACATGGCGATCGAGGGCGCACACCGCTCTGGCGCAGAAAGAACGCGACCGTGATCCTGGCTTCGCTCATCGTGTCGTTGTCGGCTGGCGGTTTCGTACGGCGCTTACCTGCTGTGGACCGCCGCCCGCGCGCGACAGCTCAGGCCGAGCGGTGAAGCGATCGTGCTTGGCGCGGTCACCAATTTTCTCGACACCCTGGGCATCGGCTCATTTGCACCATCGATTGCCTGGATTCGGTTCCGCCGGCTCGTGCCCGACCGGCTGATCCCGCTGACACTGCTCGGCGGCTACATCTTGCCGTCGATTGTCCAGGCGCTAATCTTCCTTGCCTTGCTGGGCGTGCAGATCGATCCGCTACTGTTGCTGCTGTGCATTTCTGCGATGGTCGGCGGCGGCATTGTCGGCGTACCCCTAGCCGCCCGAGCGCCAATTCGGCTGGTGCAGGGATTGGTCGGCCTGGCTTTGCTGGTTGCTGCCCTCTTCTACAGCCTGGCCAACCTTGGACTGATGCCGTCCGGCGGGAGTGCGACCACTCTTCCGATTCAACGGGCGGTGGTGGCGATTGCCGTGCATTTTCTCTTGGGAGTGCTGTTGTCGTTTGGAGTCGGTAACTACGCGCCGACGTTGGCGATGCGGAGCCTGATGGGAATGGATCCTCGACTCGCCTTCCCGATCATGGCAAGCGCCGCGTCTTTCTCAGGGGTTGCGGCGGCCGGCGCGGTCGATTCAGCTCGTCAACCTCGATTATCGGATCGTGCTTGGCCTGGCGCTCGGCGCGATACCGGCCGTGTTGGTCGCTGCTCTCATTGTCAAGGAGATGCCGACAACGACACTGCGTTGGCTCGTCGTGGTTGTCGTTTCGTATGCGGGAGGCACCTTGCTCCTGGGCGCGACTCGGCGAATGCCCGGCGCTGCAAAGGACATCGTTCAAAACGCCGTCCTCGACTGACCTAAGACATAACGCGCTCGATTCCGCAAGAAATGGGTCACGCCGACCTGCCGGTTCGCGCGGTGCGAATTACGCAGTTGCGGCAATCGTCCCGAACACCCAGCCAGAAGTTCCTCAACACAGCCACTTGCAGATGGCGACTCGACACGCCAGCACCATTCGAGAGCCCACGTCATTCGCGGCAACCGATCGAACAAGAAACTCCCCGCGCGTGACGCCCAAGGCGCTGTTGGCCAGCAAGCCGCCGCGCGCGAAGAAGGGCGTCTCCGAGAGAAGCGATGCGAAGCGCGGAGTGGTTCTACAAGCGTCGGATCTCCAGAGCGGTGTAGGTCTGCTCGAGGTTGGCCATCAGTTCCTTGAATCGGGTCTCCTCGCGCAGGTTTTCGAGATGTGGATCGATCCGGAAAAAGGGCCAGCACGCCCACCCGGTGTCGACACTGCGTTCCAGCCATCCCATCGCCTTGTCGGTTTCCCCGAGCACCGCATATACGCCGGCGATGTAGTGGTAGGTGTGGTGCGTATGGCCGAAGGAACGCGGCGACTCCAGCGCCTTGCGGACGCTCTGCAACGCGAGGTCAGCCTGACCCCGCCTCGCATGCAGCAATCCTTGAATTCCGAACATGAGGGGCTCATCGGGAAGTTGCGTGACGACTGTTGCCAACCGGTCCTCGGCGAGGGTCAGATCTCCGCTCCACAAGGCCGGCAGTATGTGAGTCATGCGGGCATACAGGTTGTCGGGTCGATCTCGTAGCCACGCTGCCGTTGCGTCCTCCGCGGCGGCGAAGTCTCCGCTCATCAGGTAGAACCACTCGAGGTTGCCGGTTCGGGTCTCTGGATTTGTCCGCTGTGCGTGCTCATGGGCGATGCGGGCCTCTTCGAGCCGTCCGATATGCAGACAAATCGATGACATCCGGTTATGGGCGCGCTCGAAGTTCGGTCGCGCGATCAGCACCTGTTCCAGCGCCGCGATGGCGTCGGCGTGCTGAAAGTTTTTCGCCGGACTCCACAGGATCCACGCCCGCGCCAGGTGCCCCTCGGGCAGCGTCGGGTCGAGCGCGAGAGCCCTGCTGCACTGGTCTTCCGCTTGCTGAAGCCAGGCGTGCTGCGAGTCGAATTCATAGTGCATGTTCATCGAGACGAAGGACAACGTGGCACGCGCCAGCGCAAAGTCCGGGTCTCGCTGGATGGCATTGGATAAATGCTCTGCCGCACTCCGCAGAATGTCCTCGCGTCCAGAGGAGCTGTCGCGGAGGCCCGCCATGAAGTCGTTGTACGCCTCGGGATCGCTGCTGTATCGATCGCGCGACTGCGGCACATCCGAGGGAAACCGGCGCTGCAACGATTCGACGGTCCGGCGTCCGATTTCGTCCTGGACAGCGAACACACTCTCCAGGGTGAAGTCGTGTTTCTCGGAGAGCATGACTTTCTGCGTCGTCGCGTCGAACAGCTGAATCGAGACGCGCCAGCGGGCTCCGAGTTTCTGGACCGTCCCCTGCAAGCTGTAACGGACACCGAGATCGCGGCAGGCGCGCGAAGGTTCGGTGCCGGCGGCGTAGTTCAGAATCGCCGATGTCGGCGTGACGGCCACATCCTCCAGGTTGGCGAAAATCGTGATGAGCGCATCTGCAAAACCCAATGAGAGCGCTCGGTTGTCGTCGACATCGCTGAGAAATACAAAGGGCAAGACCGCAATCGACGTGAGAGGCTTCGGGCTTGCCTCGTCCGCACTCGCGGATCCGCGCGTGACGGCCGGAGTCGCGAGAGCCTCGAGCGCCGCCTCGGCAGACTGGTACCGCTCCGGGGGATGCTTGCGCAGCAGCGTGCGCACAACGATAGCGACCTGCGTGTCTGCGAGCACCGTGGAGCCGAGAGGAGGGGGATCGTCATGGAGGATCGCGTGCAGTGTGTCCACCGCTGATGATCGCGGCCACGGATGTCGCCCGGTCAGCATTTCATACAAGAGGATTCCGAACGCGAACAGGTCACTGCGCTGATCGGCGCCCTCTCCTGTGATCTGTTCCGGCGACATATAGGCGACGGTTCCGAGAATTTCACCCGCGCGAGTGGCACGCAGGGTGGAAGGTTGTTGAGTGTCGAGCCCACGTGTCGTCGGCAGCCACGTCGCCAGACCGAAATCCAGGACCTTCACATAGCCATCGCGGCGTACCATGACGTTTTCGGGCTTCAGGTCGCGATGGACCACGCCCGTCCGATGCGCAGCGCCCAGCGCTTCCAGCACCTGCCGGCCAATTTCGAGGCTGCGCTCACGGGGCAGTCCGCGGCCGAGCCACTCCCTGAGGCTTTCCCCGTCTACCAACTCCATGACCAGAAAGTCGTCGCCGACGTCGTGCAGCGTGCAGATGTTGGGATGATTCAGGGCCGCAATGGCGCGCGCCTCCCGCCGGAAGCGTTCCCGGAATTGGGGATCTGCGTTGACGTGCGCCGCCAACACCTTGAGTGCGACGATGCGTTCCAGCCGCGTGTCGTGCGCTCTGTAGACCTCACCCATCCCACCGCTTCCGAGCAACGCGCCGATGCGGTAGGGCCCAAGCAACGTGCCCGGTTGGAGAGGTGAAGCCTGGACAGAGACAGGGCTATCGCCGAATTGTCCGGCCCGGTCATGCGCGGACATCAGCGATTCGACCTCACGTCGCAGGGAAAGGTCCGCGGCGCAGATGTCCCTGAGGAAGGCCTCGCGTTGCGCGGGATTCTGTGCTCGCGCGAGCTGGAAGACTTCCGAGATCTTTTGCCAGCGTTCAGCGGTCATGCGCATCGGGGCTGCGCGTCAAGCGGCGGTACAGCCAGGCGCGCGCCATCTGCCAGTCGCGCTCGACCGTCGCGCGTGATATCCCCAGCGCGTACGCGACGTCGTCGTGCGAGAGGCCGCCGAAGAATCGCAGTTCCGCGCCGCGGCTCTTTCTGGGATCGAGGGCGGCGAGCTCGGAAAGCGCCGCATCAAGGTCGAGCAGGTCAACGTCTCGCGGGTCGTACTGCGCCTCCTCGTCCTCGAGCGTCACTCGGGCCCATCCGCCGGATCGTTTGGCCATGTGGCGGCGTCTGGCGTGGTCGACCAGGATCCGGCGCATCATCTCGGACGCCAGCGCGAAAAAGTGCGCGCGATTCTGCCAATCGCCGTCACGCTGGTCGACCAGTCGCAGGTACGCTTCGTTGACCAGATCGGTCGGCTGCAGCGGGTGCCCCGGCGGCTCCCTCCGAAGGCGGGCCGCCGCCCGGCGGCGGAGCTCCTGATGAACCGTCCCCACCAGCTCGTCGCGCGCGCCGAGATCGCCCCCGCCCCACGCCCGCAGGAGTCCCGTCACGTCGTGGTTGGAACTGATCACGTGGTCGTGCCGGATCCTGACCTTCGACGTCGCTCGAGTCAAGACATTCGCGCGCGAGCCAGTTGCAGGAGTGAGGGAGTTTTCCCGCCGTTCTCGCGTCACCAGATAAGAGGCCATTCGAGGGTGCTACCGACCTTCGGGGGCCAGGGGAAACGCCAGTCAAACAGGAAAAGAGGAAACGCCTATGAAGACCAGGAATATGAGCAAAGGCCTCGCCCGCGCCTGCATGCTCGTCGCAAGCGCGGCAGCCCTGAATTTCGCAGTGAGCGCCGGTGTGACCTCGGTATCGGCGTCCCCCCAGCGGACGAGCGATCTCCACGTGACGAAGGAGTGCTCGGAATACACGGGAGCTGCCGGCTCCTTCTGCACGATCACGTCCTCGAACGTCAGAAGGATTCCGGTCGGGACGCGCGTTTCTTATGACCAGGCGGCCGGTATTCCGGCGGGGTTGCTAGACAGTAACGTCGTCCTCGACGCAGGGAACGGAAATAGAGCGGTCGGCCGCTGCACACTCGATGCTGCGACCGCTCTCGGACTGTGCACCTTCTCCGACGGCACCGGAACCCTTGCCGGGTTTCATGCGCGTGTCGATGTCGACTGCACGCTGGGATGCCGTTGGGACGGGTCGTACGGCTTTGCGGATCTTGATAGAGATAAATGATGACGAGCATCGGTAGGGCGCACCTGGTCCCGTGCGCCCTATCGCCCTCCATGCCACCGCTCAGGCTGGCGGAACTTGTATTGATGCCTCTGCGGCACTCGCCGCACTCGTCGCCTCCTCGCTCAATCGCGCGAGTTCCTCGACGATCGCGGTTGTATAGACGACGTCGGTCAGACTGGTGAGTTTTGCTTCCAGGTTCGATCGTGCGCCAGAGAACCCGGCACGCAGCAATGTGACTCCGAGTTCCACCTCTGCGGCGGCGGCACGAGAGCAGTGCCTGGCCACGGTTCGGGCTTGTTGCAGGCCGAGTGCGCACAGTCGTATGACCTCGAGGGGCACGTCCGCTGCGGCACGCAACGCAAGTTGTATCGCCGCTTCCCTTTCCGTCCGCTGCGCCGCACTGGCTTGCGGCATGTTCCGCGCAACATAAACCTTGACGACGGTTTCCGTCTCGATCGTTTCGAGCAACTGTTCCTGAACGCTATTCAGGGCCGCGCTCGCGGCAATGAGGGCTGTTCGGTCCGTGGCGGAGTCTGACCGTGTCTTCGGAAGGGCGGCTACCATCAGCAGCAAGGACGTGCCCAGCCCGCCCGCAACCGCTGCAGCAGACACGGCACCGTGCGCTGACTCTGCGGACGAGAGGGCGCTCAGGAACTCGCGGAGTGAGACGTCAATCGATTCTCCGGGTGTCGCCATCGTCGATCCGTCAAGAATTACCACATTATTGTGGCCATTCGCATTTCGCCACGCGATCGGCTGAAGCGAGGACCGTCGACCCCACAGGCCGAGCCGCGGCGAGAATGCGCACACCGATGTGTTCGTACGGTTATCCCGCAAGTAGTCGATGAGCCACCAGATCAACGCGAATAGCTGACCACCCCTCCGAGACCTGATTGTGCTAAATGTGAAAGGAGGTCTCTCCTTATGAGCACGATGAACTACTACGTTGTGCTCGGCATCGCCGAGGATGCAGAGAGCGACACGATCCGCAGCGCGTTCCGAACGCTTGCACGGCGCTACCATCCCGACGCCGGCGCCGGTTCGTCGACCGCTGACTTCCGACGAGCGCTCGAAGCGTACGAAACACTGAGCGACCCTGAACGTCGACGGCTCTACGACCGAGAATTGCGGGACTGGCGCACGAGGGCCGCGATCGTCGCCGAGCCGATGGCCCCCTCGAGGCGGGTGCCAGAGCCTCTCTTCGCATCGCGTACGGTCTCGTTTGCTTTCCCGAGCAGGCGGGCGACGATCACCAGGACGACGTTCTTCGACGAAGTCTTCGACGAGCGATTTTTCTCGACCCACGAGGAATGGTGCTGGCGGCGCTCGTAACACATTCACAAACAATGAGTTGATCGCCTGGACATCCATGATGTGCTACCTCCGGCGACGATATGATGATTAAACACTCAAGATACTTGACACTAAAACAGGCATGCCGTATATAGGCTTCCCAGGAGGTTTCAGCAAGGAGGTTTACGCCATGTATGGTCTGGCCCGTTGGAACTCGTTCGACGATGTGTTCAATTTCCAGCGCGAGGTAGATCGCCTTTTCAACCAATTCTGGAGCGATCTGCCGACGCGCACCGCGACTCCGGCCGCGGCCGGTTCGTCACCTTCGTTCCAGGTGAATACAACGGACGATGGCTGGCGGATCGACGTGCCCATGCCCGGCATCGATCCAAAGGATGTCAGTCTGGACGTCGCCGGCAACACGCTGAGCATTCGCGCCGAGGTCCCCAGCGACGACAAAGACGCGAACCCCACGCGTTACGAACAGCAGTTCAACATCCCGCAGTTCCTGGATCTCGAAAAACTCACCGCGTCCCATCGTCATGGCATGCTGCGGTTGACCGTGCCACTCAAGGAGAGTGTCAAGCCGCGCCGCATCCGGATTGAGACCGAGGTCGAGGATCAGAGGCGACTAGTGGGTGCGAGGTAACGCAGCTCGGCGGGGTGGAAGGATTCGCCAAGGTTGCGGACGGGAACGTAGCCGGCTGACAGGGCTGACAGGGCACGGGCCGACGTCCTTCGCTGCCTCTTCAGATTGACGCCACCGTCGACGGGGCTCAACACCATGAGCCCCGTCGGCACGTCGGCAGTGACGGCGCGTGCCGCGTTCGGTTCCAGCCGCCGGCAAATCCGCACTCCAGCCTTAATGATCGACAGCTCTCACGCCGCATCAGCCGTCGCGGCGTGGCGTCGCAGATACAGGAGGACAAAGCCATGTTCAGAGAAGGGAGACAACTGACAACGATACTCACCGTCCTGTGGCTGGCAGCGCCGTTGATTGGCGCGGCGCAGTCTGCCGCTTCGAACGGAGCGACGTTCCAGTGGAGCGGCGAACTCGTAGCAGCCGATTCGGCAACCTCGACATTCACCGTGAAGTCACGGATCGCCTACGAGGAAGCGGTGTCGGAGCTCAAACGATTCAAGCCGGGCGAGAAAGTGTGGGTCGTGTGGTCGGGGATGCATGACTACAGCGACGCGGTCAGACAGGTACGACCCATGCCGGCCGGAAAGAAGATCGACGAAGACCTCGTGCTGCCCGCGGAGCTCGTCTCCACCGAAGCGCCCAATCAATACCTGACGATTCGAGTGAAGGTGCCAGCGGGCGGCCTGGCGGCCATCAAGGACGTGAAGCCGGGACAGTGGGTCACGGTCACGTCGCGCCACCGCCCGCCGACGGAGGGCGAGGCCGTTGTCGCGGTGAAGCCATATGTGGTGACGACCACCTGATCGCCTTGGACTCTGATCGATGAAGGTGCGGACAAACTTTTGAAAGCGACTGATGTGGGAAGTCAGTGAGCGGCGCAATCGAGAAAACCACAGGGCGTCTTCGGGTGGACGGCTGGAAGGCGCCCTGCGGCGACTGATCGTCGATTCTACGTACTCGGCGGACGCGATATTCCTTCCGCACCGACCGGGGTGCGTCCGTCAGCCTCGGCGCGCGGCCTCGATGGTGGCGATGTCGATCTTCTTCATCGGCATCATCGCGTCGAAGGCGCGCTTCGCCTCCGCGCCGCCGGCGGCAAGCGCGTCGGTGAGCACGCGCGGGGTGATCTGCCAGGAGAGTCCCCAGCGATCCTTGCACCACCCGCACTGGCTTTCCTGGCCGCCATTGCCGACGATCGCGTTCCAGTAGCGGTCCGTCTCTTCCTGATTGTCCGTCGCGACCTGGAAGGAAAAGGCCTCGCTGTGCTTGAACGTCGGGCCGCCGTTGAGGCCGAGACAGGGAATGCCCAGCACGGTGAAGTCCACCGTCAGTTCGTCGCCCTTCTTGCCGCCCGGGTAATCACTGGGCGCCGTGTGAACCGCGGTCACTTTGCTATCCGGAAAGGTGGCGGCGTAGAAGCGCGCCGCCTCATGGGCGTCCTTGTTGAACCAGAGGCAGATCGTGTTCTTTGGTTTCATGTTCGTGAGTTCCTTGTGTTCGATCGGGGACCGGCGGAGCAACGCCATCACGGCGCCGTCGCGCACGAGCCATATGACGTCGGCGGACCAGCCGGAATCGATCGAACGCTGGGAAAGCGAAGCCTATTGTAAGAGTTTCCGAAGGACTTGCGGCTCACTGCGACCGTAACCTTCGTGTTTCGAGGAGCGACACGTGTCCAGCCTCGACGTGCGAGATGGCCATCTGAACGCCAATGTGACGTCCGCATTCCGTCGAGGAAGTCGAGGTTCGCGCCAACAAGAGGAGGCCTCGTGCCCACAGCGACTATCGTCCGCCGGCCGTCTACTCGCCTCTTCGCGCAACCGGCGTCTCTCCTTCTGTCCCTCCTGGGTGTGCTGGCGTGCGGCTTCTTCTTCGCGGAAGCCACGCAGTACTTCACCTTCACCGAGACGTCGTACGGCGCATACGCGTGGGCTCGACGCTGGCCGACGCTGCTGCACGTCTCGAGCGGAAGCGTGGCACTCCTCGCGGGACCTGTGCAACTGTGGCTTGGACTGACGTACACCAGGCCTGAATGGCATCGCCGTCTCGGGTTGACCTACGTCGCCGCCGTGCTGCTGGGCTCCTTCGCCGCGTACTATCTGCTCATCTACAGTGAACTGGGCCTCGGGTTCAGGTCAGGCGTCTTCGGGCTCGCCTCCGCGTGGCTCGTGACCACCGGGCTGGCGTGCTTCGCCATCCGGCGCGGCGCGATTGACCAGCACCGTGAGTGGATGATCCGCAGCTATGTCGTGACGACAGGGTTCATCATGTTCAGAGTGCTGTCGCACACGATGTCCGCGTTCGGGATCGGCGTAGTAGAACGTCGTGGTGTTGCGGCGTGGGGCTGCTGGGCGGTGCCGCTGCTGATCACCGAAGCCGTGATTCAATGGAGAAAGATTCTCCAGCCGATCCCCCAGAGACCGTCATGAACGGTCTGCGCGGGTCATCGCGCAGACGACGGGAAATTGGACGTGATAAGGTCACTCATTCTCTGGAGGCCAGATGCTATCCATGCGAACAGCGATGACGACCGCAGCGGTGGTGGTGGCGTTCAGTGCGGGGTGGCTGGCCAGCGCCGCCGCGCAGCAGAAGGCGCCCGCTCCACTCATCACCTACTTCAGCCACGATAAAGTCGATGCGTCGTTCGCGCAGGCGCTCGGCTCCACGGGCAGCAGGGACCTGTTCGCCCGCAAGGATCGGCAGGGACATACCTGGGCCATCCACTCCAACAGCCGCGGCAAGGCCGACGAAGGGCAGTTGCACTCCCACGAGGACTGGACCGGCGTGGTCGTGATCATGAGCGGGGCGGCAACGTTCATCACGCCGGGCGCTGCCTCAACCGGCCAGGGAGCCCGGGTCACGACGGAGGGCGGCCAGTTGGTGGGAGCCGGTGAATCGCACCGCGTCGGCAAGGGCGACGTCGTGATCATTCCGCCGAACGCGCCGCACATGTACAAGAACATCGAGGAGCCGTTCCGGTATCTGGTGATCCAGACGCCGTAGGGGCTGCGCGCGTAACTGCTCCGCCGCTGGCCGTGACGTTCGTCTTCTCGCGCCGGCTCTTCCTGCGGCTCCTCGGCTTCGTCTACCTGAGCGCCTTCGCGTCGCTCGGCGTGCAGATCACCGGCCTGGTCGGCTCGCGCGGCATCCTGCCGATTGGGGCGCTCCTCTCCCAGGCGCGAGCGACGTACGGCGCCGAAGCGGTTCACGCCTTTCCCACGCTGCTGTGGCTCTCGAGCGGCGACGCCATGCTGCTGCTCCTCTGCTGGGGCGGCGCCCTGCTGTCGGTGCTGCTGATCGTCGGCCTCGCTCCCGCCGTGACATCGGCGGTGTTGTGGGTGTTCTACCTGTCGCTGACGGTCGCAGGGCAGGTCTTCCTCGAATTCCAGTGGGACATGCTGCTGCTCGAAACGGGGCTGCTCGCATGTCTGTACGCACCGCTGCGATCGCCCGATGCGGAGCCGAACCCGATCGTGCGGTGGGTCCTCTGGAGCCTCGCGTTCAAGCTGACGTTTCTCTCCGGCATCACCAAGCTGGCGAGCGGCGATCCGACATGGGCCGCATGGACCGCGATGACGTATCACTACTGGACGCAGCCGCTGCCCACGTGGACGAGCTGGTATGCCGCCCAGTCGCCCGCTGCGGTGCAGTACTGGTCGGTGCCGGCGATGCTGGCGTTCGAGCTCGTCGTGCCGTTTGCGATATTCCTGCCCGCGCGCTTCCGCGCGATGCGGCTGATCGCCTGCGCGTTGATGACCCTGCTCCAGGTCGGCATCGCGGCGACCGGCAACTACGGGTTCTTCAACCTCCTCACGATCGTTCTCTATCTCGCGCTCCTCGACGACCAGACGCTTCGAAGACGGCCGGCCGTGCAACCAGATCGCGCCCCGCCGCGCCCGGAACCGAGGTCGTGGCGGCTGGCGATCAGCGTCGCGGCCGTGGCGATCGCCTGCCTGAGCACGGTCGCCTTCGTGCGCGAGATCCAGCTGACCGCGCGTACACGCGCGCAGATTGCGCGCGCATGGCCCGGCCGCATCCTCGACTGGGTCTCGCCGTTCCGCTCCGTCAACGGCTACGGACTGTTCCGCGTCATGACGACCGAACGGCTCGAGCTCGTCATCGAGGTCAGCGGCGACGAGCAGAACTTCGAGGAGTACGAATTTCGATGGAAGCCTGGAGACCCGCGGCGGCGGCCGGCATTCGTCGAACCGCACATGCCGCGCCTCGACTGGCAGATGTGGTTTGCAGCGCTGGATC
Source organism: Vicinamibacterales bacterium (assembly GCA_035571515.1). GTDB lineage: Bacteria > Acidobacteriota > Vicinamibacteria > Vicinamibacterales > UBA2999 > Gp6-AA40. Next base: position 62,459 of record DATNCQ010000216.1, on the reverse strand, counting down.
CGGCGGGTGCGGCGTACTGGCTCGACTCGCTCGGTCAGCGCATCCTCGAGGGTGAACCTTCGGTGCTCCGGCTCCTCGGACCTCGCCCGTTCAGCGCACGGCCGCGCCGCGTACGCATTGCGGCCTACGACTATCGATTCACGACACCGGCGGAACGCGCGCGCAACGGCGCGTGGTGGGTGCGTACGTTCAGGGGCTATCTGAACTGACCAGAACCCGGCCCTTACTTCTCCTTCGGGAACTTCTGGGGACCTGAGATGTGAATCTCCATCAGGGCCGTCGCCATTCCCTTGTCGTCGACGACGAATTCATAGATGATGCCCACCCCGTCGAACACCGTTTGCGATTGCGGGACCAGCGGTCGCATCTCGCCGCCGTCGACGGCGGCGCGGCCGGTGATTTTGGCGATCAACTGATCGCCTGACAGCGACACCTCGATCTTGCGCTTGTCTCCCCCGTAGAGGCCGTTGTACACGCCGACGTACCGCGCCAGCACGTCGGGCGCGACGGTCACCTTGGCAGCGCTGGCCGTCCAGTGTTCGCTGCTGCGTTCGCACACGGTCTCGAGCATTTCCGTGTCGGCGGCCAGCGTCATGTTCGCCGTAAAGCCCCACGGTTTCGCGTACGCGGTCGGATCTATGAAGGTGACCTCGACCTGCATGTGCCCGAAGTCGGCGCGCCGGTATCGCTCTCGTATACGCAGCGCCTCGGTGTGCGCCTGCCCGTAGCGGCTCAGCCACGTCTTGTCGTTGTAGCCGTTGCTGTCCACGATCAGCGTGTCGCCCTCCCAGTGTCCCACCGAGTACCCCATCCAGCTTGGGGCGGCGTCGGCCTCGAGCTCGCGCCCGTCCGTAAAGATCACGCGATAAGTGAGATCGTCGTTCAGGATCGCGATGGCGGCTGGCGTCTGGAGAACGCGCTTCCACCCGGCAAATCGATCGGCCTCAGGCCCGCTCGGCAGACACTGATACGAGGGACGTCCCTTGTGGTACTCCCGCTGACGCTGTCGCATGAGGTCGTTGATCCAGGGTTGTGCGATAGCGGGGTCGAAGACCGGTTCGGGAAGCGGCCCGTTCCACACACCGGTCAAATCCGGCTTGCCGTCAGGGCCACGCGGCGCGGGCGCCTTCAGGTTCGGCTTCTTGTCCTCGGTGCGAGGGATGCCCGGCCAGGGACGATCCAGCCACTGGGCCGACGCGGGCGTCGTCCCGACAACCAACACAAGTGCCGCGAGAAACAGCCTCATACCGACCCTCCGATGAAGTGACAGGGCCATGCCGCCGCCGCTCGATCGCGGGATGGTAACACGCCCCGCGGAACTTCAGTGGATTGCGGTCGCCAAGCCGGCCAGGCCAGCCAATCAGCGATGTTCCACGCGCCAGACGAAATCGGCAATCCGCGCCGCCAGTGGCGCGTGCAATCCCGGCGGCAGGTTGTGCCCCATTCCCTCGACGAGAAACAGCTCCGCGGCGGGAATGGCGTCAGCCGTTGCGCGTCCGCCGCTGACATCACACATGCGATCGGCGAGACCGTGGATGACCAGCGCCGGCACGTCGACGCGCCGCAGGAGCGCCGTCCGGTCGCCGTCGGCGACCATCGCCAGCGCCTGCCGCGCCATGCCGGCCGGATCGTAGGAGCGGTCGAAGGCGCGGCCCGTTCGCTCGGCCGCTTCGTGCTCGTCGATCGGGTACGCGGGCGAGCCGATGACGCGGAACGCGCGAATCATGCGCGCGACGACCTCGTCGCGCGTCACCGCGGGGGGCCCGCTGAACACGTCGCGGAGCACGTCGGGCGAGACCTGCCCGACCGAGGTGTCGCCCGTGGTCGACATCATCGACGTCAGCGAGCGGACACGCCGCGGATGCTCGATCGCCAGCCGCTGTCCGACCGCGCCTCCGAGCGACGCGCCGACGACGTGCGCCTGCTCGATGCCGAGCGCGTCGAGCAGCCCGGCCGCGTCGGCCGCCATGTCAGACAGCGTGTACGACGCCGACGACAGGTCGCCGGCGAGCGCGGCGCGGATGTCCGGCGGCGGCGCGCCGGTGATGTGCGTCGACAGGCCGACGTCACGATTGTCGAAGCGCACGATCTGCAGGCCGCGGTCGACGAGGGCGTGGCAGAAGGCATCGGGCCACGCAATCGACTGCGCGCCGCCGCCCATGATGAGCAGGAGCAGCGGCGCGTCGCGCTTCCCGAGGCGCTGGTAGACGATGTCGATTCCCGCCGGCCCGACGTTCGACGCCCGCTCGTCGACGATGGAATCGTCGAAACCGTTGACGATCTCGGTCATGGGCCGGCGATGATACGGGGCCCGGCGGCGAAGAAACAGTCTTGAACATTCCGCGGCGCCGGACGGATACTGATAGCGGGCACCCGCCGTCTTCGAGAATCGAGGAGAACCATGCGTCTCACTCCACTTCTCGCCGCATCGCTCACGCTCACCCTCTGCGGCACCGCGCTCGCGCAGGAATGGATCGAATTCAGCAGCCGCGAGGATCGATTCACCGCCAACTTCCCGAGCCAGCCGAAGGTGACGAGCAGCACCTACCGGTCGCTCTACGGTGCCGAGCTGCCCGCGCGCGTCTACACCGCCGAGCAGGGACGCGCCCGTTACTCGACGACCGTCGTCGACTACAGCCAGATCGAGAAGATCCTGACCAACAAGGCGCAGTCGTGCGCGATACGCACCGAAGGGTGCTATGGAGGGACCGGGTTTTCAGGTGTCGGACACTGGCGGCTCGACTTCCAGGGGGCGCTCGTCCACGCGACGTCGAAGTTCCTCGAGCGCGACGCGAAGGTGACGCAGCTGGCGTGGATTACTACGTACGGGGTCGGCGGTCACCTGCTGCACCTGGCGAACCGCGACGGCACGAGCACGATGGCCGCGATCTACATGCACAACCAGAAGCTGTACATCCTCGAGGGGACCGTTCCGGCAGGGTATCCGGAGCCGCTGCTCTTCCAGCAGTCGTTCGGGTGGCTCGACGAGAACGGCAAGGAGCTGCGCTACCAGTCGTTGTACCACCCCGCGTTCCCCGCGCCGCCGCGAGGAGCGCCGCCTGGCCAGGAGAACCCTGGCAACTGACTGGCGTCAGGGGAGCTTCAAGGGGATGCGGCTCTTTTCCTCGCCGGAGCTGATCTGAAGCACGACGTCTTTCACGGCGAGCGGTAGCTCGAACACGACGTCGCCCTCTTTCGCGCTGTCGGGCTCGACGACTTCATCGAGGACGTTCGTCGGCGCCCGCGGCACGCCGTCCACGATCAAGCGATACGAGCTGCTCCAGAAATTCGCCGGGTAGCGGCCGGCGTTCATGTAGCGAACCACGAACTTCAGCGATCGCCTGTCGAGGTCAATCGGTTCGACCTGCGCGGAGAGGATCGTGGTGTCGGCCGCGCCGCCGGCGAGCCTCACGCGGCTCACTGCCGGAAGCGCAACCGGCTGCGTCCCGCCCGCGACGCCGACCGTACCAGCCGAACGCGATTGCGCCGGCGACGCGGGTGACGCGTTCTGCGCCGCTGCCTCGGACGACGGGCGGACGTCCTCGGTGCGCGTGCCCGTGTGAGTGAACGCCACGACGAGACCGGTCACCGCGGTGATGATCGCGGCAAGTCCGGTCAGGACCCCGGGCACGGTCTGCCACCAGCTTGGAGCTGCCGGGGGTTTCTCCGACATGGTCAATAGGCGAACACGTATGCCGCTCCGGAATCGGCTGCCGTGTTGTCGGCCTGATTCCCGTTGACGCCGCGCGCGGCGCCGTCTTCCTGGTGCGCGCCGACGACCATCGTGTGGCCGTCGCCGCTCAGCGCGACGGCGCTGCCGAACTCGTCGCCTGCATCGGTGTTGTCGGCCTTGATGTAGGCGCCGGCCGTCCACTTGCCGCCGCTGCGGGTGAAGAGATACGCCGAACCCGATTCCTCCGCCTCGTTCTTGTGCTCGCGCCAGCCGTTGAAGATTTCCTGGATGAGGAACTGGGAGACCTGCGGCGGACGAACGCCGTGGCCTGCGTTGTCGTCGAGATAGGACGTGACGGCGAGCGCATTGCCGTCGCCGCTCAAGGCGAGCCGCACGCCGAACGAGTTGTACGGCCGCGCGTTCGGGGCCTTGATGAAGCTCTGCTCGCTCCAGGTGGCGCCGTTGCGGGCGAAGACATAAGCCGCGCCCACCCAGATGTTCGCGCCTCGCCCGGGCGGCGCGTCGTCCGCGCACCCCGGCGGATCGATGCCCGGCGTCAGGCAGGCTTCATCGCCGGCGCCGACCGCGATCGTGTTCCCGTCCTCGCTCATGGAGAGGGAAAAGCCGAACCCGTCGCTCGGCTCGCTTTTCGATCCTTTGATGAACGCCTGCTGGCTCCAGGTGCCGTTCTGGCGCGTGAACACGAACAGCGCGCCGGACTGGCCGAACTTGTTGTCGTGCGGCGGATTGACGCCACGGCCCGAGCTGCTCTCGTTGAACGCCGCCGCGCCGAGCGTGTTGCCGTCGAAGCTGAGCCCCACGGAGAAGCCGAAGAGATCGCCCGCCTCGTTGGTCGCGGGCTTGACGTAGGCCTGCTGGCGCCACGTCGTCCCCGTGCGCGCGAACACGTAGACCGCGCCCGCGGACACCGCCGCGTCATCCTTGTCGTTGCCGTTGATCCCCTGCGCGCCGCTGTCCTCGGTGATCGCCCCGACCGCCAGCGTGTTGCCGTCGCCGCTCAGCGCCAGCGAGAAGCCGAATTGATCGCCGTCGCCAGGCGTGTTCGCCTCGTCAGCCTTGCCGGTGTTCGAGGCCTTCACATACGCCTGCTGCGTCCACGTCGTCCCCGTGCGCGTGAACACGTAGACGGCGCCGGCCTGCGGAATCGAGTCGTCGTTCTGGTTGCCGTTGATGCCCGTCGCGGCGCTCGCTTCCCAGTGCGCCGCGACCGCCATCGTATTGCCGTCGCGGCTGAGCGCGACCGACGATCCGAAATGATCGTTCAGCCCGGGGTTCGATGCCTTGACGTACGCCTGTTGCGTCCACGCATTGCCCTGGCGGACGTAGACGTAGACGGCCCCCGCCGCGTACATGGAGTTGTCGGCCTGGTTCCCGTTGACGCCGCGGGCACCGCCGCTCTCGAACGGCGCGCCGACGGCCATCGTATTGCCGTCGCCGCTCATCGAAATCGAGGTTCCGGTGTGGCCCTGGTTGCCGCCGCCGCACGCGAAGTGGTCGTACGCTTCGGCGTTCGAGGCCTTGATGTAGGCGACCTGCTTCAGCGGCAGCATCGGCGGCACGTCCCTGTTCAGCGTCGGCGCCTGCGCGCGCAGATAGCCCGTGACGACGAAGAGCGCCGCGACGGTCGCGACAAAACATACGCTCGCCGCGAGGCGGCCCTGCAGGACATGCGGAGGATGGTAGGAGTTGCGCATAGGTGGCCGGATTATAGGGCAGGCGCGCAGCGCGGATGGACAAAAAGAAGCGATAAGATCCGCGGCCAGGTTGTCGCGCGCTGTCCCGAGGCACACCGTCATCCGAGCGTTGCAGGCGGCCGCCGCCGCGCTGCTGCTCCTGGCCGCTCCGCTCGCGGGACAGCAACCGGCGCCGCTGCCAGCGGCCCTTGCACCGTTTGTTACGGTGAACGCGCCGGTCGTCGCGCTCACGCACGTGCGCGTGGTCGACGGTGCCGGGACGCCCGCGCGGACCGACCAGACCGTGATCCTCGAAGGGAACCGCCTCGGGCCGATCGGCCCCTTCGCGTCGACGGCGGTTCCGGCCGGTGCACGAGTTCTCGACCTGTCGAATCACACGGTCCTGCCGGGCCTCGTCGGCCTGCACGAGCACACCTATTTCGGCGGCGTCACGCGGGTGACGCCGCTGAACGTTACCGGCCCGCTGCTTTATCTCGCGTACGGCGTCACCACCGCGATGACGGCTGGCAGCATGCTCCCCTACCACGAGGTGAGCCTGAAACGGGCCGTCGACGAGGGGCGGACACCCGGCCCGCGCTTCCTGATCGCGGGCCCGTACCTCGATGGGGAGGCCGCGCGCAATCCGATGAGCCTGAAGGTCGGCACCCCGGAGGCGGCGCGGCGGGCGGTGCGCTACTGGTCGGAAGAGGGCGCGACCTGGATCAAGTTCCTCGGGGCCGAGACGCGCGAGGTGCTCCGCGCGGCCATCGAGGAGGCGCATGCGCGCGGATTGCGCGTGACCGGCCACCTCTGCTCGGTCACCTTCACCGAGGCGTCCGCGCTCGGCATCGACCTCCTGCAGCACGGGTTCATCACGAACACCGATTACATACCCGGCAAGCAGCCGGACATCTGCCCGCCGGGGAACCAGCGCGTCCAGGCCGACGTCGACGTCGACAGCCCGCAGGTCAAGGCGACGATCGATCTGATCGTTCGGAACCGGACCGCGGTGGTCTCCACGCTGGCCACGTACGAGTCGTTCATCCCCGATCGTCCGCTCGATCCCCGCGCGCTCGACCTGCTCGCGACCGACACGCGCAAGGAAGTCGAGAGCATCCACGCCGGGCTCGAGACAGCCGCGTTCAGCGTGCCGCCCCGACTGCTGCAGAAGATGATGGCGTGGGAACGAACGCTGGTCGCCGCGGGAGGACTCCTTGGCGCGGGCGTCGACCCCTGGGGAACCGGTGTGCTTCCCGGCCTTGGCGATCTGCGCAACTACGAGCTGCTGGTGCAGGCGGGGTTCACGCCGGAGCAGGCGATCCAGATCATGACGCTGAACGGCGCGCGGATCCTGGGCGAGGAGCAACGCCTGGGGTCGATCGCGACAGGGAAACGCGCCGACCTCGTGATCGTCCGCGGCGACCCGGTGCGAACACCGGCGGAGATCTACGACGTCGTCACCGTCTTCAAGGACGGCGTCGGATACGATTCGGTCAAGCTGCGCGACGCGGCGCGCGGCCAGGTCGGCATCAACTAGGCGGCCACGAGACTGCTCGTGACGTTTTCCCATTCCTCCAAGGGGCGCCTCACCAATCGCGACCTCGAGCGGTTTCCCGGCGACTCGCTGTTCGACCGGCTGGCGCGCTCGGTCTGTCACGCCGGCTGCCTCCCGCGCAAGGAGCTCTACGAAGCGTGGGAGATGGCGCGCCGCATCCGCCGCGTGTTTCGCGGCGGCCGCATCGTCGATCTCGCCGCGGGCCACGGCCTGCTCGCGCACGTCCTGCTGATTCTCGACAACTCGTCGCCGCAGGCGCTGCTCGTCGACACGACGCTGCCGAAGTCGGGTCGCGCCGTTCACGACGCGCTCGTCGACGCGTGGCCTCGCCTCGACGGGCGCTTCCTCTTCGAGGAACGTTCACTCGAGTCGGTACCGCTCTCCGATACAGACCTCGTGGTCTCCGCGCACGCATGCGGGACTCTCGCGGATACGGTTCTCGATCGGGCGGCAGCCGCGCGCGCGCGGGTGGCCGTGTTGCCTTGCTGCCACGATCTGGCCATCAACCACGGCGGCTCGCTGTCGGGATGGATTGACGGCGCGCTGGCGATCGACGTGATGCGTGCGGTGCGGCTCGAGGAGCGCGGCTATCACGTCCGGACGCAGACCATCCCCGCCGAGATCACGCCGAAGAACCGGCTGCTCCTCGGCGAACCCTCGCCCGGCAGCGCGACCAAGGAAGGCGCGAAAGACGGCACGAAGGACGAGGCGACGCGCAAGGAAAACGCGTGCAGAAGCCACGGCGGCGTGAAGGCGAACGGGACGGCGAAACCGGCGAAACGCTGACGCGCGTGCCGGTCTGCCGGCCCGAAACTGGTTCGCCGTGGACCCCGGCTTCCCGTCGCGGTTGCGTTACAATCTGCCGCGTAAATATGAAGCCGTTCTCATCAAGGCCCGGCCTCCTCCGGGCTGCTGCGGCGCTCCTGCTTGCCGGCGCGTTCGGCCCGGCGCGGTTCGTCTATTCGCAGAACAGCCCCGCCATCGAACTGCTGCCCGTCCGCGGCAACGTCAGCATGCTCGCGGGAGCGGGCGGCAACATCACGGTGCAGGTCGGCAACGACGGCGTCCTGCTCGTCGACTCCGGCGTGGCAGGCTCGACCGACAAGATCCTCGAGAGCATCCGCGGCGTGTCGAAGGGCCAGGTCACCTACATCATCAACACGAACGAACGAAGCGATCACGTCGGCGGCAACGCGAACTTCGCGCGCACGGGCCGGCCGCTGGCCATCGCCCGCGCGGCGCAGGCGCGCGTGTTCATCGTCGGCTTCAGCTCGATCCTGGAGCGGATGAGCGATCGGAACGCCGCGCCGCCCGTGCCGGAACAGGCCTGGCCGAACGACACGTATTCGGGACCGCAGAAGAACCTGTCGTTCAACGGCGACGGCATCCAGATCTTCCATCAGCCGGCGACGACCGACGGCGACAGCATCGTCATGTTCCGCCGCGCGGACGTCATCGCCACCGGCGACATCTTCGATCCGACGGAATACCCGATCATCGACCTCAAACGCGGCGGCAGTCTCCAGGGAGTGCTCGAAGGACTCAACCGCCTGCGGCAGATGGCGATCCCGGCCGACCACATGGAAGGGGGCACGATGATCGTTCCCGGCCACGGACGGCTCAGCGACGTGGCAGACCTCGACATCTATCACCAGATGGTCACCATCGTCCGCGACCGCCTGCAGGACATGATCAAGAGCGGGATGACCCTCGAGCAGGTGAAGGCCGCGCGACCGACGCGGGACTACGACCCGCTCTATGGCCACGACACGGGAAGCTGGACGACCGACATGTTCATCGAGGCGGCCTATCGGAGTCTCACCACGACCAGCGGGGGCCGTTCAAGTAACTAGGAGCGAGTTGCATGAAACCTGGATTGCTCGTCTGCGCCGCGAGCGCGCTGATGGTCGTCGCGTTGGCCGACGGCCGGGCCTTCGCCCATCATTCCGCGACCGCCACCTATGTCCACGGTCAGGTCGTCAAGGTCGAGGGGACGCTGAAGGAGTTCATCTGGCGCAACCCGCACTCGTTCATGCGCATCGAGGCCACCGACGCGAAAGGTGAGAAGCAGGTCTGGGTGGTCGAGGGCGCCGCGCCGCAGCAGCTCACCGAGGGCGGGCTGACCGCCTCGACGCTTCGCGCCGGCGATCGCGTCATCGTCACGGGGTATCCCGGGCGTATCGCCGAGGATCATCGGCTGCTGCTGATGGTCCTCGAGCGGCCGTCGGACGGCTTCAAGTATCAGGGTCCCGCCGCGAATTTCTGATCATGGACATGCGCCGAGTCGTTCCGCTCGCCGCCGCGTTGACGATGCTGGCGGCGGCCCACATCACCGCGCAGCGTGGGGGCGGTGCGCCGGCCGCAGCGCAGGCCGGGCCTCCAGGCTCTGCGCGCGCCGCCGCGCAAGACGACTACACGGGCTACTGGGTATCGGAAGTCACCGAGAAGTGGCGCTTCCGGATGCTGGTGCCGGACAAGAACGATTACACGATGGTTCCGCTCAACCCCGAAGGCCGCCGGGTCGCGGCGGCCTGGGATCCCGCGAAGGATGAATCCAGCGGCGAGGCCTGCAGGGCGTACGGCGCCGGCGGGCTCCTCCAGGTTCCGGGGCGCCTGCACATCACCTGGCAGGACGACAACACGCTGCGCCTGGATACGGACTCGGGAACCCAGACGCGGTTGTTCCATTTCACGGGATCGCCGTCTCCGAGCGAAAAGCCGTCGTGGCAGGGCTACTCGCAGGCCGAGTGGGGCGGCGACCAGCCACGGGATCGGCGCGATGGGCAGGGCGGTCCGGTCCAGGACAAGGACGGCCGGCTGATCGTCACCGGCGCGCAGCAGAAGCCAGCCGATTATCTGAAGGTCGTGACCACGCGCCTGCGTCCGGGCTACCTGCAGAAGAACGGCGTGCCGTACAGCGGCAACGCGCTCGTCGAGGAGTACTTCGATACGTTCTCCGATCCCTACTCGAAAAACACCTGGCTCGTCGTGACGACGATGGTGACCGATCCGCAGTACCTGATCGAGCCTCTTCTCATGCACGCCCACTTCAAGAAGCTGCCGGACGCATCCGGCTGGGATCCGACGACATGCCACGCAAACGAACCACGCTGATTCTGCTCGTGCTCGCGGCGCTCGCGAGCCGGCCGGCGAGCGCACAGGTCAACCTGATCGGCGAGTGGTCGCCACGCGTCTACAACGACCACATGGACATCGGCGACTACACCGGCATCCCGCTCAACGAGGCGGGGCGCCTGCGGGCGGAGAGCTTTCATCCCGAGCAGCTCGATCTCCCGGAGAACCTCTGCCGACCGCACCCCATCGACATCGGGTTGCGTGTCTCCGTGTCGCAGCTGCGCATCACGACCGAGGTGGACAACGAATCGCGGCAGCCCGTCGGCTTGCGCCTGCACGTCGCCTGGCAGGAGCCCGAACAGGTGATCTACCTCGATGGCCGTCCGCATCCCTCGGCGAACGCGGCGCACAAGTGGTCGGGATTCTCGACCGGACACTGGGAGCGGAACACCCTGGTCTACACGACCACGCATCTCAAGGAGGCGTATCTCACGCGGACGGGAGTGCCCAAGAGCGAACGCGCGACGGTAACGACGCGCGTGCATCGCTACGGCAACGTGCTGACGATCGTCTTCATCATCAACGACCCGCTCTACATGACGGCGCCGTACATTCGCGAATCCAGCTGGATCTTCGATCCCGACCAGATCATTCCGCCGTTCCCGTGTGAAATCAGCCCGGACGGCACGATCGTTCCTGCAGGCAAGGTGCCGAGCTTCCTGCCCGGCAAGAACGACGTGCTGAGCGAGTTCGCGACCGAATACGGGATCCCGCTCGAGGCCGCGCTCGGCGGCGAGGAAACGCTGTACCCCGAGTACATCAAGAAGATGAAGACGATGAAGGTCGCGCCGCGCACGACCACGGAGCACTACCGGCGCGCTCAATAGGTGGCGTTCGATCAACTTCCAACGACCAATTCCCAACTCCCAAGGGGGCCTCAGGTCTCTCTGGACATTGCAGGAGTTCTCCGATGAAGACGCTAAGTTCGGCCCTCCTGGCCATCGCGCTCGCGTGCGCTGGTTCGCCTGCGCATGCCCAGGGACAGAGTGAGATCACGCTGCTGGCCGTGGGGCCGATGCGTGTGCCCACCCAGAAGATCATCGCCGGCTTCGAGGCCAAGACCGGCCGCAAGGTCAAGGTGACCTTCGGCAACGGCGTCGAGACACGACGAATGGTTGCCAAGGGGCAGGCGCTCGATGTCTCACTCGTCATCTCGCCCTTCCCGGGAGCGCTCACGTCCGGGAGCATCGTCCTCGACAGCGGGACCCCGGTGACGAGCATCCTCACCGCGATCGGCGTACCGAAGGGACGGCCGAAGCCTGACATCTCGACGCCTGATGCCGTGAAGAAAGCGCTGCTCGCCGCCAAGAGGATCGGATACGAGGATCCGGACTTCACGGTGGCCGGGCAGGGGCCGCTCGAAACGCTGACGAAGCTCGGGATCTACGACCAGGTCGCCGGCAAGAGCGAGGTCGAGCTCGGCCCCGGTTCGCAAGGCATCTCTGCGGAGGCCACGCGGAACACGGTCAAGACGGCCACGCGGCTCACCAACGGAGACATCGACATCGGGATGCTGATGCTCAGCGACATGGTTCCCGACAAGGAGAAGTACGACATCGTCGGCGTGGTGCCGCGAAGCCTCACCGTGCCGCTGTCGGTGGTCGGATTCATCTCCACGCACGCGAGCGACCCCGCGGGCGCGAAAGCGCTGCTCGAGTACCTCGCATCATCCGAGGCGCAGGCGATCTGGAAGGACGCGGGATACGGACCGCCGGAGCGCTGGCGAGCGCAGTGAAAAGACGGCAATTGAAAGGAAGGCAATGAAGCGGACCACGTGGCCGGTAGTTGCTCTCTGCGCGCTCGGGCTCGGGTGTGGCTCGACGAGCAGCGTGATCCCCTCCAATCCGACGGGGCCCATGACCTTCTTCGTCAGCAGCACGAGGAGCGCGACGGGCAATCTCGGCGGACTCAGCGGCGCGGACGCCACCTGTCAGCGGCTGGCAACGGCCGTCAACGCGGGCGGACACCAGTGGCGGGCGTATCTCAGCGCCGAGCACGATTCAGCCAGCGGCGGCGGGCCCGTTGACGCCCGCAGCCGGATCGGCATCGGTCCGTGGCGCAACGCCAACGGCGTACTCATCGCGAGGAACGTCGCCGAACTGCATTCGCGCACCGGCGATAACTCGCTCTTCATCGACGAGAACGGACGGCGGATCAACGGACAGTGGCCCGGGTCGCCCGGCCCGAACGAGCACGACATTCTCACCGGTTCGAACGCCGACGGCACGCTGATTCCCGGGAGTACGTGCAACGACTGGACGTCAGCGTCGGCCACCACCTTTGCTCGCGTCGGGCATACTGACGGATTCGGGGCAGGAGGCAGCACCGCCGGAACGGTGACGTCGTGGAATTCGGCCCACGACAACGCCAGCTGCGCCGACACGGTTCCCCGCGGCGGCGCCGGACGGATCTACTGCTTCGCCCGGAATTGACGGATGGGCCGGCTAAAGCCGGCCCCTACGCCTCAACGCGCTGATGCGCGGCGGCGCCGAGGTGACGGCGCATCTCGTCTTCATCGAGCGCGCCTTCCCAGCGCGCAATCGCGAGCGTCGCCACCGCGTTGCCGATCAGGTTGGTCGGGGTCATCCCCTCGGACATGAGGCGGTGAATCCCGAGGACGATGGCAACGCTCTCCACCGGAACCTGGCCGCCCGCCGACAGCGTGGCGGCCAGCACGATCAGCGCCGCGCCCGCCACTCCCGCCGATCCCTTCGAGGTCAGCAGCAGCACCGCCAGCAGTGCCACCTGTTGCGCGAGACCGAGCGGCGTGTCCGTCGCCTGCGCCAGGAAAACCGTCGTCGTGGCGAGGTAGAGGCAGGTGCCATCGAGATTGAACGAATACCCGGTCGGAATCACGAGCCCGACGACGTCGCGCCTGCATCCGAGCTCCTCGAGCTTCGTGATGATGCGCGGCATCACGGTTTCCGAGGACGTCGTGGCGAAGACGATCAGCAGCTCCTCGCGAATCCATCGGATCAGGGCGAGCAGGCTGAAGCCGCAGAGCCACGCCACGACGGACAGGATGCCGAAGACGAAGATCAGGCACGTCACGTAGAACGAGATCAGCAGGTGACCGAGTGAGACGAGCGTCCCGGCGCCGTAGCGGCCGACGGTGAACGCGATGGCGCCGAAGGCGCCAAGCGGCGCGGCCCACATCACGATGCCCACCGCGCGGAAGAGCATGGCGCAGAGCGCATCGAGTCCCGTCACGAGCGGACGTCCTCGTTCGCCGAGTCCGCTCAATGCCGCGCCGAACAGCACCGCGATGACGAGCACCTGCAGCACGTTGCCGTCCGCAAACGCGCCCATGACCGTCCCCGGAATGATGTTCATGAGGAACGGGATCACGCCCTGCTCCGGCGCGCGGGTGTAGGACACGACGGCGGACGGGTCGAGCGTGCGCACGTCGATGTGCATGCCTGCGCCCGGCCGCCAGATATTGACGACCGCCAGCGCGAGCACCAGCGCGATCGTGGTCATCACCTCGAAATAGATCAGCGCCTTGAGCGCGACGCGGCCAACCCGCGCCATGTCACCCATGCTGGCGATGCCGACCACCACGGTGGCGAAGACGATCGGCGCGATGAGCATCCGCATCGCCTTGATGAACGCATCGCCCAGCGGCTGCATCCGCTCGCCGACTTGCGGCGCGAAATGCCCCAGCAGCACGCCGGCGACCATCCCCGCCATCACGTGCACCCACAGCTGCGTGTACCAGGGGCGCCGCGCTGCCGGCGTGATGCGCGGCGAAGGGTTGACGGCCACGCTCATGACGGGAAGCGGAAGAGGCGTGACGGGTTCTCGACGAGCAGCCATCGGCGGCTCTCCTCGTCCGGGGCATACAGCGCGACCAGATCCATCAGGTCGCCGTCGTTCGGCATGACCGGCACGTTGGGGTGCGGCCAGTCGGTGCCCCACAGGACGCGCCGCGGCGCCGCCTCGATGAGCGCCCGGGCGTAGGGCACCGCATCGTGGAACGGCGGCCCGGTGCGCGAGATGCGCTCGGGACCCGTGATTTTCACCCAGCACTTCTCGTCGCGTCCGAGCAGGGCGAGAAGCGCCTGAAACGCGGGCTGCCCCAGGCCCGCGGACGCGTCCACGACTCCCATGTGATCGATGACGTACGGGACCGGCAGCGCCTCCAGTCGTGGCGCCAGTTCCTCGAGGTGCGCGGCGGGCAGGTAGAGGTCGACGTGCCATCGGAGCGGCGCGATGCGCGCCACGATTCGATCGAAGGCCGCCATGTCGGGCCGCGCTCCGAGCCGCGGCAGGAAGGTGAAGCGGCAGCCATCGAGCCCGCCCGCGGCGAGCACTTCGAGCTCGCGATCGGTCGTCCGTTCGTCGACGTTGCCGACGCCTCGATACCGGTCGCCGCTCTGCGCGATCGCGTCGAGGACCACCGTGTTATCGCGGCCGTACGGCGTCGCGTTGACGATGACCGCCCGTTCGACGCCGATGCGGGCGTGCACGGCGCGGAACGCCGGCAACGGCGCTTCCGGCGGCGTGTACGGGCGCGTCTCCGTGTAGGGATAGCGGTCGACCGGTCCGAAGATGTGGCAGTGCGTGTCGCACGTCAGCGGCGGCGCCTTGAACGCCGGTGTCCGCGGCGCCGGGTCGGGCCCTGGAATGTCGGGGACGAATTCCCCCGCGGAAGACTTAGACGTCGCCACCACTCCCCTTGAACCGATCCTCATCGTCGGCAAACAGGACGTTGAAGCTGGTCAACGATCCATAGCAGCCGCTCACATAACTCTGCAGCTTCACCTTCACGTCGTCGGCGAGATCGGAGGCGTTCACCTGCTGCTCGAGCGTGCGCAGGCGATTCCGCACCATCACAATCTTGTGGAAGAAGGTCTCGATCGGCCAGCTCTTCTCCTGCTGTCCTTCCGTGCCGGGGCGGAGCACCAGCGTGCCGCCGCGCCATTTCTCGGCGGGCACCGCCGGCGTGATGCCGGCCTCCTCGCGGATGATGGTCCGCAGGAGCAGTTCGAGATCGTCTGACGCGGCAGTCATGGACGGCGCAATCCTTTCTCGATCGCTAACGATGGGAAACGGCTCGGCCGCGGCACGGCGCGCACGCGGCGCGGACGTGCCGGCCGGCGGCGTACTCGCCGGCGGCGCGCCGACCGCCGCCATCCTCGGCCCGCCGCGGTAGTTGTGCTCGCTGCGGCAGGAGTCGCACGCCACGCGGACGGGTTGACCCGCTCCGTCCACGACGATCACGGTGTGAACGCGGTCGATCTTGCAGGCGCGGCAATAGTCCTCGATCGACCCGCCCGCCCGATATGTCCGATGCTCTGCCATGGGGATTCACATGGTCGCACGACTCCGTCTGCCCCTCCAGGGGTCCCTCACGCGCTGTGCGACCCGCATCGCGGGCGATTGACACAACGGCTGTGTGGATGTAAAAGCGGTCCACTATGTCAGCCCCTCGCTCATTGCGTGATCTCCCAGAACTCGAAATCGCTGCCGGCAACGGTCTCCTGCACCGCCGCGCGTTCCTGACGAGCGGCGCCACGCTGGCTGCGGCAATTACCGGTTACACGCTGAGCGAGACTGCCGCCGCGCAGCAGCTGACCGATGCGCCGTGGAGCATGAAACCCGGCACGCCGATTCCCGAGTACGCGACGCCGTCGGCCTTCGAGAAGCACGTCGTCCGGACGCTCAGCAATCCCAGGGGCGAACCTCGCACGCAGCACGCGCGCACGCCGCACCATCTCGTCAACGGCACGTTCACGCCGAACGGGCTCCATTTCGTCATCTCGCACTCCGGCGCGCCCGACATCGACCCGGCGCAGCATCGGCTCGTGATTCACGGCCTCGTGAAGCGGCCGCTCGAGTTCACGCTCGATACGCTCGGACGATATCCGCTGGTGTCGCGCATGGCCTTCGTAGAGTGCGGCGGCAACAGCGCGCCGCTCTTCTCGAACGAACCGCTGCAGGCCTCCGTGCAGACGATCCATGGCCTCGTGTCGTGCGCCGAGTGGACCGGCGTGATGTTGTCGACGCTGCTCGAGGAAGCGGGCATCGATCCGAAGGCGAAGTGGCTCATCGCGGAAGGCGCCGATTCGCTCGCGCTGAGCCGCAGCGTGCCGCTCGCCAAGGCGCTCGACGACGCGATGGTCGCGCTCTATCAGAACGGCGAGCGGCTGATGCCGGGCAATGGCTATCCGATGCGCCTCCTGCTGCCAGGCTGGGAGGGCAACATGAACGTCAAGTGGCTGCGCCGCTTGAAGCTCGTGGACCAGCCGGGCATGAGCTATTACGAGGCGCGCACCTACGCGCCCATTTTGCCCAACGGCAAGGCGTATCAGTTCTATTTCCTGCAGGAAGTGAAGTCGTTCATCACGCATCCGTCGCCCGGGCTGAAGATGAACGGCCCCGGCTTCTACGAAGTGTCAGGCATCGCCTACTCGGCGAACGGCCGCATTGCCAAGGTGGCGGTGTCCGCCGACGGCGGCAAGACGTGGGCCGAAGCCGCCCTGCAGGAACCCGTGCTGCCGAAGGCGTTCACCCGCTTCCGGTTGCCATGGAAATGGGACGGCGGGCCGGCGGTGCTGCAAAGCCGCGCGTGGGACGAGGCCGGCAACGTGCAGCCGACGCGCGCGGAGGTCATCGCGCGGCGCGGCCAGACGAAAACTCCCGTTACCAACCCCGCCGCGTTCCCGAGCCAGCACTACAACGGGCCCACGAGCTGGGCGGTCGATCGGACGGGCGAGGTGAAACATGTGTATGCGTAAGCGGGCGGTTCACGCTTCCGCGGCGCTCGCTTCTCCGTTCGTGTTCAGGTTCGTGTTCACGTTCGTGTTCATGTTCACGTTCATCTTTACGGTCGCATCCGCGCAGCATCCGGATCTCGGCAAGCCGATCTCCGAGGCCGACGTCGCCGCGTGGGACATCAGCATCCTCCCCGACGGGACGGGCCTGCCGCCGGGCAACGGCACGCCCGAGCAGGGCTCGAAGGTGTTCGCGGCCAAGTGCGCGGTGTGCCATGGCGAGAACGGCAAGGGCGGCGCCGCCGCGGCGCTCGTCGGCGGCCAGCCGCTGACGTCCGGCATCGAGACGACCAAGACCGTCGCGAACTTCTGGCCGTACGCGACCACCATCTTCGACTTCACGCGCCGCGCGATGCCGTGGCCGCGGCCCCGCACGTTGACGAACGAGGAGGTCTACGCGTTGACCGCGTTCATCCTGGCGGAGAACAAGATCATCGGCGCGAGCGACGTGATGAACGCCCAGACGCTGCCGAAGGTGCGCATGCCGAACCGCGACGGCTTCGTGCCGCGGTTCCCCGAACGTATCCCCTGAGACGCGGATCGCACCGTACGCAAGAACTGCCTGCTTGAACTTCTCCGCGGGACGATGACATCGTCGTCGTCTCATGGACGTCAGGAATGAATCCAGCGAGGCGCTGACGCAGCTTCGCGCGTACTTCGGCCACGTGCGCTTCCGCGACGGACAGGAACAGGTTGTCGCCGCCGTCCTCGGCGGCCGCGACGTCCTGGCCGTCATGCCGACCGGCTCCGGAAAATCGCTCGGATACCAGCTGCCCGCCGTGATGCTGCCGGGCACGACGCTCGTCGTGTCGCCGCTCATCTCGCTGATGAAGGATCAGGTCGACGAGTTGAACCGCCGGCGCATTCCGGCGGGCGCGCTGCACTCGATGCTGCCGGCCGGCGCCAGGCACACCGTGCTCGACGCGGCACGCGCGGGACGCCTGCGGCTGCTCTACGTCGCGCCCGAACGGTTCGCGTCGGATCCGTTCCTGCGCGTGCTGCGCGAGCTCGAGATCGCGCGCTTCGTCGTGGACGAGGCGCATTGCGTCTCGGAATGGGGTCACGATTTCCGTCCTGACTACCGGCGCCTGCGCGCCGCGGCGGAGCGCTGCCGGGCAAGCGATCGCCCCGGCGGACGGCCGCCGATTGCCGCATTCACCGCGACGGCCACGCCCGAAGTGCGCGACGACATCATCGCCATGCTCGGCCTCGCCGAGCCGCAGGTGCTCGTGGCGGGGTTCGATCGGCCGAACATTCACCTGCGCGTCGAGCGCATGGCGGCCGAGGAGGACAAGGACGATCTGCTGCCGCGCCTGGTTCGCGGCCGCCGCGCGCTGGTGTACGCGGCGACGCGAAAAACGACGGAAGCCGCGGCCGCCGTCCTGCGAGCCGCCGGCGTGCGGGCCGCCGCCTATCACGCCGGGCTCGAGGACGAAGAGCGGACGCGTGTGCAGGACGCCTTCGCCGCCGGCACGCTGCCGGTCGTCTGCGCGACCAATGCCTTCGGCATGGGGATCGACCGGCCCGACGTCGACGCCGTGGTGCACTACGCGATCCCGGGGTCGCTCGAGGCGTACTACCAGGAGATCGGCCGCGCCGGGCGCGACGGACGCCCGGCGACGGCCACGCTGTTATGGGACCAGGCCGACGTTGCCACGCGTGAATTTCTGATCGACAGCCCGCGGCGCGACAAGCCCGGACGGAGCATGAGCGCGCACGACCCCGTGGAACTCGCGCGGAGAAAGGAGCTCGAGCACCGGAAGCTGAAACGCATGATCGACTACGCGGACACGACGGCATGCCTGCGCGCCACGATCCTCGGCTACTTCGGCGACGTCGCCGCCCGCGAGCGCTGCGACGGCTGCGGCAACTGCCGACCGGGTGCACTCGACGCGTACGAGCGCGACCTGGTGCGGAAGATGCTCTCGGGCATCGCCCGCGCGGGCGAACGATATGGCCGCCACCGCATTGTCGCGATGCTGCTCGGCGAGGTTGACGAGCTTCCGCCCGCGCTCAGGCGCCTGTCGACCACGGGGCTCCTGCGCCATGAAACGGCGGACGCACTGCGCGGCTGGATCGACGCCGCGACGGAGGGAGGCCTCATCGTCGTCTCGAAGGATCAGTACCGGACGTTGAGCCTCACGGAACGCGGCCGCGCCGCGATGCTGAACCGCCTGGGAGATTTCGCGATGCGGCGCCCCGCGGCCATCGCCGATTCAGCGCTTCGGCACTATTTCGACGGCCGCCTGCATCCGCGCGACGTCGACATGGTGCTGCGGCGGCGATTGGGGTTGTCTGGGAATCTTTCGCGTCAGAGAGGGTTCGATGAGTAGGAGCTGATCACGGCGCCCGCGGCGGTGGGCTGCGGAACGGATCCGCGTCGGGACCGTCGTCGGCGAATCCACCGCGCACGAACCCACCGCATCCGACGATGACGATGCACTGCGTCGCCGGATCGGGCCCGTGTCCTTCCGCGAATGCGCGCTCCGAGGCGCGCGCGCCCGCGAGCAGCGCCGCAAGGCCGTAATTCCCCTCCTGGCACCGCGGCTCGTAATAGATGCGATTGGCCTCGTCGCTCTGCTTCTTCAGCTCCTGCTTGACCGTCCACGATCTCGTCCACGTCGTCGGGTCGTCGATCGTCACGGCATATTCGATCGTCGCCGCATCGAGACGCGTCCAGCGTTCCACCAGGTGCAGGTTCTCGTGCGACCCCTGGAAGTCCGCTTTCGGCGAGAAGTTCGTCACGTCGACGACCAGCGTGTTTCCCTCCCAGCGGCCCCGCGAGTCGCCCCACCATTGACGGACGTTCGCGGGCAGGTGCGGCGCCGCGGTGATCGGGATGTTGCGAAAGCCTCCGAGTCCAGGGCTGATGTCGTAGAAGATCGACACCGTGCCCGGCGCCTGCACGATGCGGCTGAATCCGCCGATGAAATTGCCGAAGTCCGGGATGACCCCGCCGATGCAGCGCTCGCCGAGGCCGCGGTCCTCCGGACCGTTCGCGCGGTTGATCGCCGCCCCGGTGCCGCCCACGTAGCGCGGCGGCGCGTCGTTTCGCCGCGGTGAGACGGGTCCGTATTTTCCGCCGGCGCAGCCAGGCTGCTTGTCCTTGCAGGCTGCCGTGGGCTGGAGAAGCGCGAGCTGGAACTGGCGAAATGCGTCCTTCGCCTTCTGAGCCTCCGGCGTGAGCGGCGGCATTCTCCCGTCCGGCGGATCGACGATGAGCGAGGTGCGCCTGCCGACGGGCAGGTGCACCGTGAACGCTTCCTGGCTGAATTCGCTGTTGACGTCGCGCTCGGTGCCCGGCGCGCGGCGGCTCTCGGTGCTGTCGCGGCGGATGATCTCGGCGATCTGCCGATCGAGCTCTGCGCGCTGGTCGTCCGAGAGGAACTCCTGGTTGGCGTACCTGGCGGGCCGCTCAAGCGGAATGTCGACCTCGCGTGACCAGATGCCCTGGAGATCCGGCTCGCCCCACGGCGTGTCGAGCGCCGGTGTCCCGGCGACCGTCCGCGCGCTGCGCATGGGCCAGGACGGCAGGCCAGCGACGGCGAGCATCACGAGCGACGCGGCTACCACGGTCGTCACCGTCGCCGCGAGCAGCAGTAATCGCTTCTTCTGCCTGACGGACATGAGGTGTGGGACGCGCTTCGATGGTTGGCGAAGCGGCCTCATCTTACCCCCAACCGGCCCGGGAGCCTCCGCCACGATGGGCGCCTGAAGGCCGCGTAGAATTGCGCGTTCATGTTCGCCGACGCGGCGCTCGCCGCCCGCATCGATCGCGCCGAGGGACGCATGTGCGCGCACATCGCCGATTCCGTTCGCCTGCGTACGCCGCAGTCGGCGCCGTTCGTGCTGCCGATCAGCGGCGGCGAGGCCGTGTATGTCGGCCCTGCGTCGCCGTTGAACAAGGTGATCGGCCTCTGCCTCGATCGCGGCCTGGACGTCGCGGCGCTCGAACGGATCGAGCGCGAATGGAGCGGCCGCGGCGAGCCCGTCCGAATCGAGATGTCGGTCCTGGCGGAGCCGGAGCTGGGAGCGGCACTGACCGATCGCGGCTACGGCCTGCACGGGTTCGAGAACGTCCTGGGATTTCCGCTGGACCGGAAGACGCCCGGACCCGGAGTCAGCGGCGTGACCATCGAGCTGGTGACGGACGCGACGCTGCGCGCATGGGTCGACATCGCCGTGGAAGCCTTCACGAACCTCGACGGCACCGGCAGCGCGGCGGACGACTTCCAGCGCGAGCAGTTGACGGAGGTGTTCGAGGTCATGACGGGCGTGCCCGGCTTCATCCGCTACGTCGCGCGCATTGACGGGGAAATGGTTGGGCAAGCGGCGATGCGCATCGACGGTGATCTGGCGCAGCTGGCCGGGGCGGGCACGCTGCCCCGTGCCAGGGGCCGCGGGGTGCAGAAAGCGCTTCTTCAGCGGCGCCTCGCCGACGCCGCAGCGGCCGGCTGCACGCTCGCGGTGGTGACCACCGCGCCCGGCACGCGATCGCAGGACAACGCGATGCGCCGCAGCTTCGAGCTGCTCTACACGCGCGCGATTCTCGTCAAGCGGTAGCGCGCGAGCGCAAGACCACCTCGCGGCGCACTCGCGCGCTCGATTGTCGCCGCGTCAGATGTATTTAGTCTGCCGCGAAGTGGAGTGGTGATCTCACCGCCGCATCCACCGTGGAAGTCCCCGATTGCGGTGCAGGGGCACCACGCCCCTATAGTGGGCCCACCTCTCAGCCTCCTCCCAGCGGCTGGCAACTTGGAACGACATTCAACTTCGAGGGTGACGTGCGCTCACGACTGGGCAGCCGCGTGCTGCGGCGTGGATTTCTCTGTTTCCTGACGGCCCTGACCGTGGCGGCTCTGACAGCGGCGAACGGATCCGTGCACGCGGCGTCGGGGTCGTCGGGGTCTTTCAATTTCGCTCTCGGCAACGCGGGCAACCGGTCCGTGACGAGAGGATCGTCGGTGTCGAACACGGTCGTCGCCACGCTGACGGGAGGCACGACGAAAGTCGTGCCCTTCAGCGTCGGCGGCCTGCCGGCGGGAGCGCAGGCAACCTTCACGCCCGCGTCCTGCGCGCCGCCGTGCTCGACGAAAGTCACCATCTCTACGTCGGCGTCGACGCCGCTCGGGACCTCGATGATTGTCATCGGTGGGTTGGTTTCAGGCGTCCTCCGCACGACGCCCTTCACGCTGACGGTCACCGATTCGACAGATACGGCGGCGCCGACGGTCTTCCTGTCGGCTCCCGCTGACGGTTCCACCGTCGGCGGATCTGTCGCCGTCACCGCGACGGCCGCGGACGATACGGCCGTTGTCGGTGTTCAGTTCGTCCTCGATGACGAAGCCCTCGGCGTGGATACCACTGCGCCTTATGCGGTGATGTGGGACACGACGACTGCCGGCGACGGTCCGCACGTCCTCACGTCCTTCGCCTGGGATGCCTCCGGCAAGATCGCGATCTCGGCGAGCGTCAACGTGCTCGTCGACAACCTGCGTCCTGCGGGCGACACCGCGGCACCGGCGGTGGCGCTGACGGCTCCTGCGAGCAACGCCATTGTCGCGGGGCCGTCGGTCACCGTCACGGCGACGGCGACGGACGATACCGGGGTCACCGGCGTGCAATTCCTGCTGGATGGAGCGACCCTGGGCGGCGAGGATACCGCCGCTCCTTATGCGGTGACGTGGGACACCACCACCGTCGCCGACGGCCCACACGTCGTCTCCTCGAGGGCGACGGATGCCGCCGGCCACAGCACGACCGCGTCGAGCGTCGGCCTGATCGTCGACAACGGGCTTCCGACCGGCACCGTGGTGATCAACGGCACCGCGGCTGTGACGAACACCAGCACGGTCACCCTGACGCTGTCGGCGGCCGACGCCGTGAGCCCGGTGACGCAGATGCGCTTCTCGAATTCCGGCGCCGCCTATTCGGCGGCCGAACCATACGCGCCTGCGAAGGCGTGGACGCTCTCCCCGGGCGGCGGAACGAAGACGGTGTTCACCCAGTTCATGGATGCGGCGGGAAACTGGTCGGCACCCGCGACCGACACGATCGTCGTGGATGACATCCCGCCGGCGATTTCCGCGGTCACGGCCGTAAACATCGGCACCGACGCGGCCACGATCAGGTGGACGACGGACGAACCGGCGACGTCGCAGGTGGAATACGGGGCGGGCACGTCGTTCACCGGCGTGACACCGCTCGACGGCAGCCTCGTGACCGCACATGTGGTCGTCCTGCCAGGCCTCACGGCGGGCACGAACTATAGCTACCGCGTGCGCTCGCGCGATGCGGCCGCGAATGAGAGCATCGGGCCCTCGAACGCGCTGGCCACTATGTCGGTCGACACCACGCCACCGGCAGTCGCGCTGACGGCCCCCGCGAGCAATGCCATCGTCGCGGGGACGTCGGTCGCTGTCACGGCGACGGCGACGGACGATACCGGTGTCACCGGCGTGCAATTCCTGTTGGATGGAGCGAACCTGGGCGGCGAGGATACGGCCGCTCCCTATGCGGTGACGTGGGACACCACCACCGCCGCCGACGGTCCACACGTCGTCTCCTCGAGGGCGACGGATGCCGTCGGCCACAGCACGACTGCGTCGAGCGTCGGCCTGATCGTCGACAACGGGCTTCCGACCGGCAGCGTGGTCATCAACGCGGGCGCATCGCTGACCAACAGCCGCAGTGTCACCTTGACGCTGTCGGCGGCGGACACGGTGACACAGGTCACGCAGATGCGGTTCTCGAATTCCGGCACGACGTATTCGGCGGCCGAAGCCTATGCCGCCACGAAGGCATGGACGCTGGCATCGGGCAGCGGCGCGCAGACCGTGTACGCGCAGTTCCGGGATGCAGCCGGCAACTGGTCCGCGGCTGCGACCGACACGATCGATGCCGACGTCGTCGCGCCGTCGATTTCCGGCGCCACGGCCGCGAATCTCCGCGTCGACTCCGCCACGATCACGTGGACGACGGACGAGCCGGCCACCTCGCAGGTGGAGTACGGGCCCGGAACGGCGTTCACGAGCGCGACGCCGATCGACAACAGCCTCGTCATCGCGCACACGGTCGTCGTCCCCGGCCTCGCCTCCCGTACGGGGTACGTCTACCGCGTGCGTTCGCGGGACGCGGCCGCGAACGAAGCCATCAGTGCGACGAACACGTTCACGACACCGACTCCCCCCGATACGGCGCCCCCCTCGGTCCCCGGCGGTGTCTCCGCCACCGCGACGTCCGCCACGACCATCGTGGTGAGCTGGCTCGCGTCCGCTGACGATGTCGCGGTGGCCGGCTACGAGGTGCTCCGCGACGGAATCAGCGTCGCGACCCTCACGACCACCTCGTACTTCGACAGCCGCCTCTCGCCGTCGACACCGTACTCGTACACGGTTGCGGCGTTCGACGCGGCAGGGAACCGCTCGGCTCAGTCGAGTGCCGGCGCTACCAGCACGCTGCCGGACAAAACGCTGCCGTCCGTCGTCATTTCCTCGCCCGCCGACGCCGCAACGGTCGCGGGTACTGTGACGATCTCGGCATCGGCGCAGGACGACGTGGCCGTCGCCGGTGTCCGGTTCCAGATCGACGGCAGCGACGCCGGAGCCGAGCTGGGCGCGGCGCCGTACACGACCAGCGTCGATACGACGGCGTTATCGGACGGGACTCACGTGCTCACGGCCGTCGCGCGCGACGCTTCGGGTAACTCCGCGGTCTCGCCGCCGATTTCCGTCAAGGTCAAGAACGCGCCGGCCTCAACCGCTGGAATCCCGACGCTCATTCAGCACGTCACGACCTCGTCGAACTACGACCCCACAGAGCTTGGCAACAACTTCAGGATCCACCTGGCGGATCCGGCGGGCGCGAACAACTGCATCATCCTGGGCATCCGCTACCCGGATGCGGTGGGGCGGACGGTCGCGATTGCCGACGACCACGGAAATACGTGGCTCAGTGGTCCGACAATCAGCAGCAATGGAGTCCGATCGCGCATCTTCTACGTCACCGGGGTGGTCGCGGGCACCCGTGACATCACGGTGACCTTCGACAACGCGCTGTCGGGATTCCAGGCGCAAATCTCGGAGTTCTACAACGTCGCCGTCAACTTCGCGCTCGACGGCGCCAGCGGCAACGCAAAGGCGCTCAATCCGGACATTACCGCGGGCAGCCTGACGACCACCGTGCCCGGCGACCTCATCTACAACTACGTCACGACGAACGACTTTGGAGCGCCCATCACCGGCATGACGTCAGGTGCGGGCTTCACGCTGCTCTCCGCCGACCGCCTGCGCGCGTCCGCGGCGCAGTACCGCGTGCAGACCGAGCCGGGGGCCGTCGATCCAGCGATGACCGTGACCTCGTTGCGAGGGTCGATGAATTCGCTGTCGATCGCGTTGAAAGCCGCGACTGCAGGCACCGCCCCGCCCCCCGGGATACGGGTCGTGCACGTGTATCACGGGTACTGGCTGGGCACGCCGGCGAAGCTGCAGTTCCCGTCGACGGGCAACCTGCTCGTGCTGGCGACCTCGTTCGGAACCGGCAACTCGAACATCTCGTCGATCGCGTCCACGCCCGTCAACACGTGGACGAAGGTCACGCTGGCTCCCGTCCGGACGACGGACCCGCAGGTGCTCTATGCCGCGAATGCGGCCACCGGGCCCGACCTGGAATTCGCGATCACGGCGAGCCTGAAGTTCGTGCAGTTCGTGATGTACGACGTCACCGGCGCAGCGGCCGCGCCGTTCGACGGCGCCGCGAAGGCGACGGGGAACGACCTCGCCAACGAAAGCATCTTCGGCGCGCCGCAGATTTCGAGCACCGGGCCGGGTCTGATCATCGCCACCCTGCCGATGGGTCACGGTCCTCCCATCGACTGCACGACGACCGGGTGCATGTTCGACGGGGTGACCTATCCGGGAGAGGCTGACGGTTCGACGTTCGAGTCGTCCGATGGCTACGCCCACCTGTATACGACCACGGGCGGATGGACGGTTTTCGACTGGCGGCCGGCCGCGCTTGACCTGCCGTCTGCGTGGTTCGCGCTCGCTGTCGGGTTCCGGTGACCCGCGCGCTCGTCGTGTCCTTCGTGGCGATCGGGCGGCAGTGCGCTAGCGGATCGCGCCTTGAAAATACGGTGGGAGGTCCTTCTTCGTATCCCTGAGGATTTCGACGATCGACTGGCGGTCCGCGAGCGAGAGAGCCGACCGGTAGCGCGGGTCCTTTTCCTCGCCCGACAGCACGTCCCACAGGCGCTTGTAGATCGGCGCCTTGGCGAGCGCCGGCAGCGCGTCGAACGCCGGCGAGTAGATCAGGTAGCTGCAGGGGTACTTCATCAGGCGGCGGCTGAGATCGAGCTCGTAGAGCGAACGGCCCTTTCGATCGCGCGGCCCGCCGCTCGAGAACCGTTCGGCGAATCCGGAGGCGCCGCGTACGCGATCGGTCAGCTTCGCCTCGTCGACGAAGAGCAGGTAGTCGACGACCTCGCTCGCCACGCCGTTCATCACGGCCGCGATGCTCGCCTGCTGCTCGGGCGTCGCGGTGAACGGCGCGTGCAGCGACGGGTCGGCGGCGCGCGCCTCCCATGCCGCCCGCGTCAACAGGTTGGTCATGCCGGCCTGGTGCGTCAGCACCAGCTGGGCGACGACGTCGCTCGTGAGCGCCGGGTAGCCGCCCGCGTCGAACAGACCTTCTACGGACGAGAGCTCGTGGCTCGGCCGCGCGTCGAGCGCCGCGGCCTCGTTGCCCATGTTCTGCACCGAACCGGTGCTGCCGGTCACGAACCATCCGCCGAATCGCCGCGTGATCGGGTCGCTGTGATCGATGTGGCGCGGAATGCCTGAGAACTGGTTCGGCTGGGCGCGCGTCGTGCTGAACATGAGCAGGCCGGGCACGCCGAGCGTGTTGCCGGCCATGTGACAGCCGAGGCAGATGAACGCGCGCTGGAACTGCGGCGGGCCGCCTGCGTCCCCGCGCTGCTCGAGCGTGTAGAAGACGATGCCCGCGGTTTCGTCGTGCGCCGCGACCTCGAGCACGTCGCCGCCGCGCACCCACCCGAGCGCGACGCGGTCGTTGAAGAACAGCGCCCGCGGATTCTGTTCGCCGATGCGCTTGCCCTGCAGGCTCGTGCGCGAGAACACGAGCATCTGCGAATCGATCGGAATCTGCAGCGCGTTCAGCGCCGAGCGCAGGAACCCGCTCGTGGGGTCGAACGTGAACTGGAGGGACCCGTCCTGGAGCTTCCTGTTCACCTCGACGACCGAGTTGTTCAGGCGCGCGGTCGTGTAGGCAATCGCCGGGTCCTCGGACGATCCCATGAACGTCCCGGCGCGCTGGGCGTCAACCGACGCCCACGTGCCGGCGGCGACGAGCGACCCGAGGCCGACGGAAAGGAGGGATCTCCAGCGCATCTGGTGCCAAGATCTTGCGTGGCTCCCCTCTTCCCGTCAAGACCCGCCACTTGAAAACTTCAAAACTTACTTTTCCACTTCTCCCCTTTTCCACTTTTCCACTTAGTTAGTACGAGATCCGCACCGCCGCCCAGTCCAGCGTGAAATCGCGGGCGGTCGACGTCGCCACGTTGGTGATTCGAATGCGGAAGTTGCCATTCGACAGCTCCACGGGCGTCCACGTCCGGCCCCAGGTGTTGGTCGCGCCGCCCAGGGTGCGGGATCGCATCGACGTCGACAGCGTCGATGTCGCCTGCGGGGCCGTCCACGAGGCGCCGCCGTCCCACGACAGCTCGACGCACATGCGCGGCGAACCGGCCGTGTCGTCGACGCGCGAATCGAGGCGCACCTCGATGCCCTTGACGGTCGCGCCCGACGGCAGCGTGATGCCGTAGTTGAAGAACTGGTGCTTGTCTCGCGCCGTGCTGGTGCACGACGAGCTCGAGGCGGTGCCGCTGTCGTTGTCCACCGCGTTCAGGGCGTCGTCGCCCATCGCGTTGCCCGGGTTGACCTCGAACCCGTTGCCGTCGCCGGCGCCGCCGGGCGCGTTGGCGGTGGGACTCAGCAGGCCCGTGTTGCTGCCGGCCGTGCCGCCGCCAGCCATCACGGTGATGATGGCCGTCTGGGTCGAGCCATACGTTCCGGTGATGGTGACCTGTGTGTCCGCCGACACGGCGGACGTGGTGATCGTGAAATTGGCCCATCCCTGTCCGGCGGGTATCGTCACGCTCGCCGGCACCTGCGCCGCGGCCGTCTTGTTGCTCGAGAGCGTCACCCGCGCGCCGCCGGATGGCGCGTTTCCGCTGAGGAAGAGCGTCGCCGGGATGCTGTTGCCGCCCGTCGTTCCGCTGACGCTCGGCGTCACGGAGCTGAGCGTGACGACGTTCGGATCCGGGTAGACGCTGATCCACTGCGACTTGGTGCCGGCGCCCGATTGCGCGGTGATCAGCACCGACTGGAAACTCGAGACCGACGCCGTGCCGATGGTGAAGCTGTTCGCGCTGTTCCCCGCGCCGACCTGCACGCTCGGCGGCACCTGCGCGACGGACGGGTCGCTGCTCGTCAGCGACACCGTGGTGCCCCCCGCGGGCGCGGGCGTCGCCAGGCCGACGGTGCCGTGGAACGAGCCGCCCCCGATCGTCGATACGCCATCGAGCCCGAGCGCATACAGGTCCGGGATGGCCGGTTGCGAGGGATCGATGCGCAGCACCGCCGCGTGCATGCCGGCTTCGTTCCCGTACGACGCCTGCACCAGCACCCAGTACGGCGCCACGACCTGCGGCGCGCTGATTGGGAAGCTCGCACTGGTGCGTCCGGCCGGCACGGTGACGTTGCCGTTCGGCGTGACGACCTGCCCTTCCATGCTGCCGTTCACCCAGACGGTCGCTCCGCCCGTTGGAGCCGGACCGGTGAGCGTCACGGTTCCGGTCGTACCGCCGCCGCCCGGCACGCTTGGTGTCGCCACCGTGACGGTGGACAGCGCCGGTGGTGGAGTTGGCGCACCCGCGGGGAGCACCGTCAACCATGTTTCCGGGGCGCGATAGTCGTCGTTGGCGGTTCCCGTGTTGAGGGTGATCTGCGCCGATGCCGCCACCGTGGAGGTCGGGATCGAAAAGCTGACGCTCGATTGGCCTGCGGGCACCACGACCTTCGCGGGAGGCCGCACGATCGAGGTGTCGTTGCTGACCAGCGTCACCTCGGCGCCGCCGGACGGCGCCGCCCGCTGCAGCGTCACCGTTCCCGTGACGGGGTTTCCGCCGACGACGGCGTTCTTGTCGAGCGAAAGGCTGAAGAGCAGTGGAAACAGGCCGAGCGAGTTCTGCTGCCAGCTCAAGCCGTAGGCGGCACGAAGGTCGCCGACCGTTGCGCCATGCACCGGTATCGACGTGATGGGCGAAACGGTGGCATCGGTCGATCCCGCGGGGATCGTGACGCTGAACGGGACCTCGGCATGCGGCAGGTCGCTGATGATGCGCACGACGGCGCCGCCAGGCGGCGCCGGGGCGCTCAACGTGACCCGCGCTTGTGTCGAGGCGCCGCCATAGACGGTGCTCGGCTGCGGAAGCAGCCAGAACAACGTGAGACCTGGCGTCGTGGGCGTGGCGACGACGCGAAATTGCTGGCCGGCCGACCACGGCCCGTACGTGTTGCCGTGCTGCGCGCGGACGCGCCAGTAATACGTGCCCGGGGCGAGATCCGACACGAGCGTGTAGTCGGAGCGGCTGATGTTCTGCACCAGCAGCACGCCGAAGGTGCCCGCGAACGTCGGCTCGTCGTCCACGTCGATGTCGTAGCCCGGAATCTGGGGATTGGCCGTGTCGGTCCAGTCGAAGGTGAACGGCAGCGAAACGGTTGCGCCCCCCGCTGGTGACAATGGCGTCGGCGCCGGTGGCACGGGGGCGGTGTTGACGATGTGCACGTTCAGTACGGCCGACGGCAATCCGCGGACGTTGTCCACCGACACGGGGCGCACGCGGTAATAGATGTTGGGAATCTCGTTGCCCCATCCCGCGTCGAACGAGGTGCCAAATTCCATCGGGCCCAGGCTCAGCGTCAACGGATACGAGAAGCTCGGCTCGTCGTCGGCTTCGAGGATGTAGTACTGGGCGCCCTGCACCGCCGTCCATGTGATCTTGAAGAACTCGTACGGGTGGAAGCGCGAGCCGTTGCCGGGGCCCGTGATCGTGGGCGAGCCGGACGGCGCGGGGCCGAGACCGTTGACGGTGAAGCTTTGCACGGCCGACCACGCGGAGTCGATCGAGCCCACCGCGCCGCCGACCGTCTGCGTCGCCTTCACCCTCCAGAAGTAGGTCGCGTTCGGGAGACCGCTCACGCGATCCCGCGTGGGGATGGGATCACCGTTGCGGGTGTCGGTGAAGCCCGACGCGATCACGACGCCGAAGCTCGAGGTGGTCCCGACCTGCCAGATGTAGCTGCCGATCGGACCGTCCGGGTCGGAGACGGCCGTCCATTGAAGCGTCAGCGGCTGCGCGACCGTCGCGCCGCTGGTGGGACTGATGAGCGTGGGTGCCGGTGGAGGTGTCTGTGCGGCGGCGTTGAAAACGGGGATGAAGAGAACGAGGAGGAGCGCGACAAACGTCGGCCTCGGTTGCATGCGAAGACCCCCAATCCCAGTGGGAACTGGTCAGTGCAGCGTGCCGGGGGGCATTCGCCGCGTTCGTCGCGCACGCCAAGCCATATGTGTGCCGCGATTTGCGCGTGTGAATGCGATGGACTGTGTGCTTGACCGGGTTCGGCGCGCGTAATGCGCTTTCGATCGCAGTAACCGACGCGGCGCGAGAGGATGAGCTGGAACGCGCGTCTAAAGCGGCTCGATGAATCGCTGCAGCACGCCCTCGATGCCGTCGCGTTCGTGCAACGTCTTCGAGAGCGGAACCGGCCACTCGACGGTGAGACTGGTGGCGAATGCCTCGCCCGCGGCGGTCGCTTCTCCAGCGCGGCGGAACGCGAAGCGGATGCGGGTGCGATCGACCTTGATCGAGTCGACGATCAGGACGACGCCGGGCTCGAACTGGCGCAGCGACAGCGGCGTGATCGTCTTCACGATGCCGATGTCGAGATGATAGGCGCGGACGAAGCGCGTCGACATCTCGTCGACGACTTCATTCGGCGTCTGCTCGACCACGTCCTCGTCCTCCGGCCCCGGCGCGGCGAACTCGTAGTACTGCCCCTCGGGTGTGGCGATGGTCAGGCCGGCCTGCTTGCCGCGGTAGTGAATGCCCACGCGCCCCACTTCGTCGTAGAGCACGGTGTAGAGCGTGCTCTTCACCACGACGCGGCGTCCGTTCCACCGCTTGGTGAAGTCGCCGGCCGCCGGCCCGCCCGCGGTGACGGACACCGCACCGCACACCAGCATCAGCACGGTCGCGAGCAGCCGCCGCACGAAAGGCGTGACTGGAAACATGGTGCAATCGCCCCGAGCAAGCGATGTACCGGCACATTGCGCAGGGATTTCGCGCGGGTGGGCGCATACGCGCGCCACAGAACTGTAAGCGCGGACTCAATTCTTGAGCGCCGCGACTTCCGCGCGCGTCAGCAGCCGCCAGCGGCCGATGGCGAGCGTCCCGATCGCGATCGGCCCGATCTGCACGCGCACGAGTTTCAGGACGCGCGCGCCGAGCGCTTCGATCATCCGCCGCACCTGCCGGTTGCGTCCTTCGGTGAGCGTGATCTCGATGTGCGTGTACTTCGCGGAGTCGCGTACCCTCGTCACGCTCGCCGGCCGCGTCGGGCCATCCGACAGCGCGATCCCGTCGCGCAGCTGCTGCAGCTGCTCGTCGGTCAGGACGACGGACGCCTTGACGAGGTACGTCTTCGGCACGTGCGAGTCGGGATTGGTCACGCGCTCGGCAAGCTGGGTGTCGTTGGTCATCAGCAGGAGGCCGGACGAGTCGAGATCGAGCCGGCCGACCGGCGACAGGAACGTTCCGACGTCGGCGACCAGGTCGTAGACGGTCGGCCGCCCCGCGGGATCCTTGTAGGTGGTCAGATAGCCGGTCGGCTTGTAGAGCAGCACGTAGACGCGCTCGCGCGCCGCGAGCGGCCTGTTGTCGAGCCGCACGCGGTCGCGCTCCATGTCGATCCACCGATCGGGATCGCGCGTGACGGTGCCGTTGACCTTGACGCGCCCCGCGGCAATCCAGCCCCGCGCGTCGGTCCGCGACCCGGCGCCCGCCTTCGACAGCACGCGCTCGAGGGTCTTCAGCGGCCGCTTCGCCATGTCATACAATCTTCGCTTCTGGAGGGCATATGTTTTCACGTCACCTGCTCGTCGGCGGCGCGCTGATCGTCGCGTTCGCCGCCAGCGCCGCGGCGCAAACCCCGTTCACGCTCACATCGACGACCTTCAAGGACGGCACGCTGATGCCGCGGAAAGTGGCCAACAAGAATCCGCAGAATCCGAACTGCGTCGGCGACAACGTTTCGCCGCAGCTGTCGTGGAGCGGCGCGCCCGAGGGGACGAAGAGCTTTGCGCTCCTGATGGAAGATCCGGAAGGGCGCGGCGGCGCCGGCGTGCACCACTGGGTGGCCTACGGGATTCCGCCGTCGGTGACCAGCTTCGCGGAAGGCGAGGTCAGCGCGGCGACGGACAAGTACGTGGGCGGCAAGAGCACGCAGGGCGTCGGCTTCTATTCCGGCCCCTGCACGCCGCCCGGGACGCCGCATCACTACACGTTCGTGGTCGTCGCGACCGACTTCGATCCGAAGGAGCTGCCGCCGGGCCTGACGCGCGAGGAATTCCTGGCGAAGCTGGTGCCGCCGGCTCCCGGAATGTCGCACGCCAAGGGCTCCGCGGGTCTCGTTGGTCTGTTCGTGAAACCGAATTAGGCGGGAAGCAACGACGTTCGGCGGTGCGCGGATCCGAAACCGGATCCGCGCCCCAACGAACCAGCGAACCTTCGAACCGGCGAACCGCCGGCTATCCTACTGGGCCCCGCCGCCGCCGCCGGCGGCGCCGATCGGCAGGCCTTTGTCGATCAATTCCTTCTCGCGGGTCTGCGCGCCCCTGACCACGTTGAACACGCCGTAGTTGGACTCGTGACAGGCGAACTCGAAAATCCCCGGCGGGATTTTCGGAATCAACGCCTCGGCCGACCATGCGCGCGTCCACGTCCTCGGATCCTCGAGCGTATATTCGTACTTGAGGGTCCCGGGGTTGACCACCGTGAACCGCTCGGTCATCTTCAGGTTCTCGGTCGATCCCTGGAAGTTGGCCGCCGGCGTCTTGTCGTTGAAGTTCCTGGTCTCGACGACCAGCGTGTTGCCCTCCCAGTGGCCGCGCGACACGCCGAGCCACGCGTGGACGGTCGACGGCGGGAACGGACGCCCATCCAACGGAATGATCCGCACGTCGGAGCCGGACTGGGTGATGATCGACGCATACCCGGGCGACTGCAGGATCTGGATCTCGGCGGTCACGCCCGCTTCGCTGCCGGTCGTGTTCACCGGGTCGGGATTGCCGCCGCGCACGAGCGGCCCGCCCGCGGAGTTGCCCGTGATGCACCGCGTGTAGGTGCTCGCGAGCGTCCGCACGCTGACTTCGGGGGCCCTCAGCCGGGCCGCGGCCAGACGGTCCGCTCGCCGCTTCTGTCCCTCGGCCGACAATGAAGGAATGCGTCCGTCGGGCGGATCGACGATGAGCGACGTGCGCAGGCTCGGCCGGATCGGGCTCTGCCAGCCGTCCATCCCGTACTCTTTCCAATCGTAATGAACGTTGCGGGGATCGACTTCGGCGTCCTGCCCGATGACCCGCGCGAGCTCGGCGATCGCCTCTTCCTCGGTGAAGAACGCCTTGTCCTTCAGCCGCTGCGGACGCTGCAGCGGCGTGTAGGTGGCGGTCAGGTACGTCCCGCTGATGTCGGGATCGCCCCATGCGGTCTTCTTGGGAGCGAAATTGGGATCGGCCTTCGTCAGCTTGAAGGCGGCGGCCGCGGCCTTGATGGCGGCCTGCGGGTCGGTCACGGTCGCATCGATTTTCTTGTTCCCGGACGGCGCCTGCGCGAGACCCGCAATCGCGCACAACGCAATGATGGCGAGGGTGACCGTGACCACTGCGACTGGACCTCGTCGAGGAGTCATCGACATACCTCCATGAGTGACGGACGACTGAAAAGCGGGCACCATTCTGCCGCAGAATCAACCCGGAGAACAGCGATCTTTTCAAATTCGCATGCAGGCCTAAGCTGCACGAGGTGAGCGACTTGAGGGCGGACAGGGCGGGGGGGGCCGGCTCGCGCGGGCGCGCGAGCCGGACGCGCGCGTCGAATCAGGCCTGTCCGCGGGCGAACAGACGCAGTCCGAAGGCGCCGGCCAGCGAGAGCAGCCCGATGAGGCCGACCGTCGGCAGCGGGCTCGCGGTCTTCGGCAGCTCGGGCGCCGGGGCCGCCTGTGGTGTCGGCGTCGGCGCGGGCGCCGCTTGCGGCTCCGGCTCCGGAGCGCGTGCCGGCGCGGGCTCCGGCGGCGCGAGCGCCGCTTCTTCCCTGACCGGCGCGGCGATCGGCGCCAGCGCGAACGACTCGACGTTCACCTCGCGCAGGTGCAGGTCCCCTCCCCCCTCGAGAGGCTTGCCCTTCGAGATCGGGGTGAACTCGCCCGACGTGCCGACCGCCTCGGGGTCGTGCCTGGCGTGTTTGAGGTCGCCGCTGATGACGACGCGACGGCCGACGAACTGCTCGAGATCACGTTCGCCACGACCGGTCAGCTCGATCGACTGTCCGTTGCCCTGCGTGGAGCAGTTGTTGACGTCCGCCTCCGGGGCCGGCGCGATCGGCATCGAGGGAACTCCCACCGTGGAGTTCACCAGGACGTATTCGTTGCCGACGCCTCCTCTACTTGCATGTTTCGAGTGCTCCGCACGGTAATCGCGCTCGCGCTGCAGGCAGCCGACGGCGGTCACGGGGAGCTTGTGATGATCCCCGGTCACGGCGTCGAGCGGCCCTTGCGCCGACGCGGTTCGGGCCGAGAACCCGCCAACCGCGCAAGCAAGGACGCCTGCTGCCAACAGGCTGTATGTGTGCTGAGTGTTCATCTGACCCTCGCTTTCTCTTTGTCGTACCGGGTGCAAGGCGAGGTCCCCGCATGGCTCGAGTGGATCGGCGGTGCCTGTAGTCGCCGCATTCCGTCGATCGGCGCGCCGGCCCCAGCCGTATCCACGACGAAATGCGGTGAGCGGCGGTCGCGAATCGTGAGGCGCGTCGCCGCAGGCATAATTGCGGGCGGCGGAGCCTCGGTGTAGGATTCCGCCCGCGGTCACCTACCGGAGGCAATATGACGCGTGTGCGAATCAATGCGCTGTTGGCGGTTCTCCTGGGCGTGGCGGTGCCGGGCCTCGTATCGGCGCACCACTCCATCCAGGCGCAGTTCGACATCTACAAGACGATCACCGTCAGCGGCACGGTCGCCCGCATCGAGTTCATCAACCCGCATTCCTACCTGACGGTCAACGTCAAGGCGGCCGACGGCAAGGTGACGAAGTGGGCCTTCGAGATGACGGGTCTCGCCGGCCTCCGGCGCGCCGGGCTGAGCCGCGCCGACCGCGGCGGGCTGAAGCCGGGCGACGAGCTGACCGTCATCGCGCTCGCGGCGCGCGACGGCTCGAACAGCGGCCTCGCGCAGGAACTGAAGATGGCCGACGGCCGCGACTTCAAGCTGCTGGCCGACGCGCCCGACGCGCCGCCGCCAACCCGCTAACGGGACGGGGAGGGTCGTATGCGTTTCAGCAGGATCATCGGCGCCGCCGCCGCGCTGTGCCTCGTCTCCGCCGCGCTCGTCGCGCAGGAAGCGCGGGGACCCCGGACCATCAACGCGCCGCCGAAGCCGGTGGGCACGACGCCCCGCACGGCCGACGGCCACCCCGATCTCACCGGCGTGTGGAACGGGCTGGGCGACAACCTGAACGGCGTGCCGAATCAGCTCGCCAACAACGGCATTTCCATCGAGAGCGAGACGGTCGCGCGCGACATCCACAGCGGGCAGATCGTCACCGTCTTCCCGCGCAATACGAACCGTCCGCTGAACAACGAGCAGGCCGAGCGCGCCGCGTCGCTGCTGCGCCGCAGCGGCTCCAACAGGCCGATCTACAAGCCTGAATACTGGGACATGGTCAAGTACAACGACCACAACGCCAACGAGGAGGACCCGTCGAACAACTGCATGCCCGCCGGCGTTCCCCGTGGCGCCATCCCGTCCTACATCGCCCAGTACCCGAACTACGTGTTCTTCCTCTACCCGGGGCAGGGCGGGCTGATCGCGACCCAGACGATGTACCGCATGATTCCGACCGACAACCGCAAGCACACGCCGCTGCAGGAGCTCGACGGCACCTACACCGGCGAGAGCGTCGCCCGCTGGGAGGGCGACACGCTGGTCGTCGACTCGTGGGGCTTCAACGCCAACACGTGGTTCGACCAGATCGGCGGCTACATGCACAGCGAGAACATGCACGTGATCGAGCGCTTCACGCGCAACGGCAACACGCTCACGTGGACCGCCACGGTCGAAGACCCCGACTACCTGCTGGAGCCGTGGACGACGACGCCGCGCGTCGCGCTGCTCCGGCCGGGCGCCATGCTGCCGGAATCGCAGCCGTGCAGCGAGCGCGACCTCGCCCACATCGTCACGAAGGAACATCACTGATCGCCATGAGAGCCAGGACCGCCGCCATCGTGATGTGCGCGCTCGTCGGCGCGCTTGCCGTCCAGTCCGTCCGCGCCCAGGCGCCCGACCGCGCGAAGGTGCTGCGCGCCGCCGCCGACGCGCTCGGCATGGTCCGGTGGTCCGACATCGGCGCCGCGGACACGCGCCTGCCGGGCATCGACATCGTCAACACGATGGAGCTGGTGGGCAGCGGCACGAGCGACATGGGCGGCCGCCTCGTCAAGACCGACTACCACGTGGCGCTCGGCTACAACCCGGCGGCGATGCGAGTGGAGATGACGCGGACCCCCGACGGCGGCGCCGCGCAGCACACGATCCAGACCGTGCGCGACACCTACGCCTGGGATGAATCGGAGATGGGCGCCGGCCTCGTACCCGGCAAGGGGACGGCCACGCCGATGAACGCCGCCGCCCAAGAGCGGCTGCTGCAGCTCTGGACGCTGCCCTTTGGCGTCGTCAAGGGCGCCCTCTTCGCCGGCGACAAGACGATCGTCTCGACGGAGGGGGGCGCGACGGTGCTCACCTTCCCGCTCAGCGGCCCACTGGCCGGCGTGACCGTGAAGGCGACGCTCGACGCGAAAAGCCTCGTGACGAAGGTCGAAACGCGCTCCGACACTCCGGCACGCGCCACCCTCGTCACCGAGACCACGTACTCGGACTACGCCGACCGCGCCGAAGTGCTGACCGACATCAAGACGCCGGGACACATCGTGCGCAAGCAGGGCGGCCGCACGGTCCTCGACATCCAGGTCAAGACCTGGGAGACGAACGACCCTTACCTCGTGTTCCCCGTGCCGCCGAACGTGAAGAGCGCCGCGACCCGCTGAGCGTCTCCGACATCTCGTACGCCTCCTGCAGCCAGTCGGTGATCGGCGCCTCGACCTCGTCGCGGTGCGTGACGCGGACGATGTTCGCCTTCTTGCGCTTCGACGATTCGACGACCTGCCGGACCTGCGGCGCCTTGAGCGCGCGACCGAGGAAGATCACCACCTCGAGATAGTTCTTCTTCGGCCGGACGAAGAAGTAGCACGACGTGCGCGAGAACATGATCGAGCTGTGCGAGGCGTAGATGCGCTGATCGCCGAAGGAGACCGCGGTCTCGCGCAGCCGTTCCCACGCGTCGCGCAGATCCTGCGGCAGCTCGCGCGTGAGCGCCGCTTCGGTCGTCGTCCAGCAGTCGTGCGCGGCGCCCGCCTCGACCCACTGCTTGCAGTGATAGCAGTCATGTCCGCGCGCGCGTGTCTTGCCGCGGCTCGCTTTTGCAGCGCTCATCGGCGCCTCACCAAAGCCGCAATGGTATAGTCGCCTGCCGACCCACTCATGATGGCCGTTCTCACCGCGCTGCACGACAGCGCCGTCTCCACCTGGATTCGCGAGTCCGAAAGCGTCTGGGCGTTTCCAACCGTACTCACCGTTCATACCTTCGGCATGATGCTGCTCGTCGGCTGCGCGTGGGTGATGGACCTGCGGCTGCTCGGCGTCGCCCGCAGCATTCCGATTGGACCGCTGCGGCCGCTCTTCCGCGTGATGTGGGCGGCGTTCTGGATCAACCTTGCCAGCGGCGTCCTCCTGTTCATCGCCGACCCCGAGCGGAAGGCGACCTCGCTCCTGTTCGGCGTCAAGATGCTCCTGATCATCGTCAACCTGCCGCTGCTGCGCTGCCTCGAGCGCGCCGTCTACGGCGGCGCCCGGGAGCCGGCCGCCGTCGGGCGTGGAACACGGCAGCTCGCCGCCGCGTCTGCTGCCTTATGGGCGGGGACGATCTTCGCGGGGCGCCTTCTCGGGTACATGTAACCGATTTATGTCATCACTGATCACCCCGGGAAACCTGTCGCACCTGCACCTGCTGCTGAACCATTTTCCGACCGTCGGCCTGACTGTGGCGTTCGCACTGCTGGTCGTATCCATTCTCAGCGACAGCGAAGCAATCGCGGGTGACACGATGAGGCCGACGGCGCTCGGCGTCCTCTTCGGCATCGCCGTGTTGACGCTTCCCGTGTTCACGACCGGGCTCGCGGCCCAGGGGGCGATCGAAAAGTTGCCAGGCATCTCCAGGGACGCGATGAGCGCGCACGAGAACGCTGCGCTGCTCGCCTTCGTCGTCCTCGAGCTGACCGGCGCGGTCGCCTGGTGGGGACTGTGGCGTTGGCGCCGCACGCATCGCGTGCCGCCGAGCGCCACGATCCTGGTGTTCGTCATGGCGGCGGTCTCGCTCGGCCTGATGACCGTCGCGGCCAGCATCGGCGGCGGCATCCGCCATCCGGAGATTCTGGCGGATCCCGCGACTGCCGGCGCGCAGTCGATCTTCTCGGCCTCGGCGGCCGCAGTGGGGTTCTTCGTCAACGGACCGGGCCATCAGTGGGTCTGGCCGACGCTCGAGAGCGCGCACTTCGTCGGCATGACGCTCTGGTTCGGCGTCCTGCTGCTCGCCAACCTGCGGCTGATGGGATGGTTCACGCGCATCCCGTACCCGTCGCTGCACCGGCTGCTGCCGTGGGCGCTGCTCGGGTTCGGCGTGAACGAAGTCAGCGGGATGATGTTCTACATCGCCACGCCGAAGGGCTACACCACGAACGTGGTGTTCTACTGGAAGCTGATCTTCCTGCTCGTCGCGGCCGCCGACCTGCTGTACCTCACCGTCTGGCCCGCGGCGTGGAAGACGGAGGCGGACACGCCGACGCATTTTCGCGAGCGCGCCATCGGGTGGGCGGCGCTGTGCAGTTTCATCGCGGTGATGTACTGCGGCCGCATGCTGCCGTTTCTTGGAAATTCGTTCTAGGGGGCAGGTGGCAGGAGGCGGGTGGCAGGAGTGGCAGGAGACAGGAGGCAGGCAGCTGCTGTCCCCTGTCCAGTGCCACCTACTGCCCCCTGCCCCCTGCCACCTGCCCCCTGACTGTGAAGGTTAGATGTCGCTCGGGTGGACCGTCGTCCTCGTCAACTTCGGAATCATCGTCGTCGTCTATCTGCTCGGCAAGCTCATTGACGGCGCGGCCGAGCGGTACGACTCGGGCCCTTCGAGAGGTTCGGGGCGCAGCGAGCCTGTCGAGGGGCGGAGAGATCACCTTTGACGACGAACGCGGCGCTCAGGCTTCCGCGGTCACGCGGATGCCGCGCGGTTCGGGGGCCGGCACCGCCAGCGGCGCTGGCTGCGCCCGGGCCAGGAGCGCCGCGACCAGACCGCACACGGCTGCAAACGACAGCCACAGGCCCGGCACCGCGCGGTTGCCCGTGAGCTGAATCAGGTAGGTGCTGATCGCGGGCGTGAAGCCGCCGAAGATAGCGGTCGCGAGGCTGTAGGCGAGCGAGAAGCCCGCCGTCCGCACTTCGACGGGCATGATCTCGGTGAGGAAGACGACCATCGCGCCGTTGTAGCTGCCGTAAAGAAACGAGAGCCAGAGCTCCACCGCCAGCAGCTTCCAGAACGTTGGCCCGTCGACGAGCCAGAGCATCGCCGGATAGGCGGTCGCGATCATCCCCAGCGTGCAGGCGATCAGCAGGGGACGCCGGCCGACGCGATCCGAGAACGCGCCCATCACGGGCAGCCACAGCAGGTTCGACGCACCGACGCACAGCGTGACGATCAGGCTGTCGCCGCTCGTCAGGTGCAGCACCGCGCTGCCGAAGGTCGGCGTGTAGGCCGTGATCATGTAGAACGACACCGTCGTCATCGTCACCATCAGCGTGCCGATGACGACGAGGGCCCAGTTCGACGCCAGCGATCGCATCACCTCCGAGGCGGCAGGCCGACGCGGCCGGGCGAGGAACTCGCTGGTCTCCTCGAGCGAACGACGGAGGCGGATGAGAAACGGGATGATGGCGCAGCCAATCAGCAGCGGCACGCGCCAGCCCCAGCTAGCCATGTCCTGCGGCGTGAGTGTCACGTTGAGGATGACGCCGATGAGCGCGGCGAACATCACCGCCATCTGCTGGCTGGCCGACTGCCAGCTGACGTAGAAGCCCTTGCGCCCGGGCGGGGCGATCTCGGCCAGATACACGGAGACGCCGCCCAGCTCCATCCCCGCGGAGAATCCCTGGAGCAGCCGGCCGCTCAGCACCAGCAGCGGCGCGATCAGGCCGATCGTCGCGTAGCCGGGCGTGCACGCGATGGTCACGATGCCGATCGACATCAGGGCGAGCGTCAGCACGAGCCCGGCGCGGCGGCCGTGCTTGTCGGTGTACGCGCCCAGCACCAGCGCGCCGAGCGGACGCATCAGGAAGCCGGCGCCGAAGGTCATCAGCGAGAGCATCAACGAGGCGAATTCGTTGCCGCTCGGGAAGAACGCCCGGCCGATCGCCGCGGCGTAATAGCCGAAGACCATGAAGTCGTACATCTCCAGGAAATTGCCGCTGGAGACGCGCACCACCGCCCTGACCTGCCTGTTCATTGGGGGAATCCTACCCCACCGGGCCTTTTTGGCCCTGCCGGGTCCGCCTGCGCATGGCATCGGATGCTCGGCGGCACCCGGCCTACGTACACCCAGCCGCCTCTGGCGTAATATCTGGGCCTGCAGAGGGGGACATATGCGCCTGATTCGACTGGCTCTGGCCGCACTGATTCTGTCTATCGCCGCCCCGTGCCTCGCCCAGGAGTGGATCGAGTACTACAGCCGATCCGATGCCTTCCTCGTGAACTTCCCAAAGCAGCCGCAGGTGAAGGACGTCGCCTACCCGACGGAATTCGGGCTGACGCTTACCGCCCATCAGCACATCTACGAGGA
The DNA here is from genome assembly GCA_035571515.1 of Vicinamibacterales bacterium. Classification (GTDB taxonomy): domain Bacteria; phylum Acidobacteriota; class Vicinamibacteria; order Vicinamibacterales; family UBA2999; genus Gp6-AA40. The sequence continues at coordinate 21,286 of DATNCQ010000216.1, read as the reverse complement.
GGGGACCAGCCGCTTCTCGGTCACCGTGGTCGATTACCGTGACATCGTCAAGCTTCACGCCGAGCGGGTGAAGGGATGCGCGGCGTATCCCGACCAGTGCACGAACCAGGGGAACAACGAGCTGCGCGGGGCGCTCGAGTACGCGGTGTGGAATTTCCTGAAGCGGGACGCCAAGGTTACGTACTACGGCTACGCCAACACGGATCGCATAGAAGGCCGGCGCGTGCAGCTCACCAATCCGGACAAGTCAAAAACCTTCGCCACGGTCTACATGCACGAGAACCGCATCTACATCACCGAGGCGACGGTACCCGGCAATGCGCCGCCGCCGGCGCTCTTCAATCAGTCGATGGGATTCCTGGACAAGGACGGCGTGAGGGTTCGCTACGCCGAGATCTACTCGAATGCGTATCCAGCCCCGGCGCGCATACCCGGAGGGCCGAATCGCCCGATGGGATGTGAATAGCTTCTAAGATCCAAGTTCCAAGCGTCCAAGATCCAAGCTCCAAGAAATCCAACACGTTTGGAACTTGGAGCTTGGAGCTTGACTTGGGCAGGCCCGCGAGGGGGCTGCCGGAGCCTTACTTCTCGTCGTGCTCGAACAACGCTACGCACCCGGTTCCCCTGAACCCGAACTGCGCGCACGTGGTGTTGTCCGTCGCCGGGTCAGCGACCATGGCGGCGGTGGGTCGAACGATCGTGAAGATATGGTTGTTTTCGGCAAACGCGGCCGGGTTCCTTCCCCCCGGGTCCGCTACGTTCTGAAGCCACTCGCTCGTTTCCGCATCGATCACACCGAGTGACTGCACGCCCGGCTGAACCGGCGCGGTCATATCCACACCCGTGACGAAGAACCGGCCGTCGCCCGGGTTGTGCCAGACTTCGTCGCCGCCGCCCACCTGCTTGATGACGTTGAAGACGTGGCCGTTCAGTGCACTCAGGATAATCGGCAAGCCGCACGCGGACACGAGCACGTGCTGAAACGGTCCGAGCGCGATCCCGTTAGCGCTGACGCTCGTGTTCCCGGCGAGTGTCTGGCAGTTGATGTCGTACGTTTTCTCCACCATCTGCGTCGTCGGGTTGATGACGGCCACCGTTGGATCCTGAGCGACGAGGCCGTTGACGATCTTTCCCGGGACGGTCAGGAGAAAGCGTCCAGTCTCTGCGTCCCACAACGGCTGCTCCAATCCGCCGGCGTTGGGGAACGAGACGTGGCCGAGGACGCTGTATGGCGGCACCGCGGAGATGAACGTGGCGTACGGAGCGATGGGGGCGTGCGGCAGATTGACATCGCGCGGGGCGTCGTTCGCAATCAGAATCAGATGGTGTCGCGGGTCGTATCCGAGCTCGTCGGCGCGTCCGCAGTAGTGCGCCGTGCTGCTGTCGCAGGCAGGGATCGACGTGCTCGCTGAGGCAATGATGGTCAGGTAGCTGGGCGAGTCCGGATTGACGTCGGCAATCCGCACCATGCTGTTGCCATCACCCGCCCAGAGGTTCTGATTCGGCGTGACCAGAACACCGTTGGGACCGGGTCCATTTGTCGTCGCTGTTCCTCCTCCGCTCGGGTTCGGACCCGCCATGCCGGTGACGCGACCCACGAAGACGTCCTCTTCGGCGTCGATGATGTCCACGCCGGAATTCGATCGATCGGCGAAGTAATACCGTTCCGTTACGGGGTCCGTCCACGAGATGTCAGCGCTTACAACCGGGTTGCCGGGAACGGGAATGACGCCGACGAGATGAACCGGCGTCTTCACGTTGTGGTCGTGATGCTCCAGGTTCCGACCGTGTTCATCACCGTTGCTGCTGCGTTGAGCCCATAAGGTCCACGGCAGGATGAAAGCGATGCTGAGTAGCAGGAACATGACCTTCTTCATGGTGTTCCTCCTTGACGGAGATAAGAGTGAGGGAATGACGCGTGCGCGAGCCCTGCGGATGTGTGGGAAATGACTTACGCGTGCGCGAGTCTAGGAGCGTACCCGCGGAGAGTCAACCGGCCGTGACACGTTGTGTGAACGGAGGCACGTAGGGGCCGCCGTCAGGCGGCCCGTCGGAAGGCTGTCACCTGTTGTTAATGTTGCCGCCGTTTCCCCTGGCGGTGATTATTTCGGAGCGTTGCCCCCGCCGGTGCCGGGCCTGAACCCGCCAGCGGACCCGTACTGATTGTTCTCGTTGCAGACGAATTCCATCAGGTCGCCGGTGCCGGTCTCGCGGTCCGGACGCATGAGGCGCGCCTTGAACTGCAGCTTCACCGGGTGCGCCAGCGCGCCCGGGTCCTCGAGCGTCACGTCGTTGACCAGCGTCCCGTAATTCGGGCGCGTATATCGCTCGACGATGTGGAGCTGCTCGGTATGGGGCGTGCCGCGGCGATCGAACCACGCCTTGTCGTTGAAGCCGACGGTATCGACGACGAGCGCGTCGCCCTCCCAGCGGCCGATCGAGTGCCCGATCCACGATGGAATTGGGCTCGCCGGATGTTTTCTGCCGTCCATGTAGACCACGCGATGCGCGCCGTCGTCCATCAGCTCGTGCAGGATGTAGATGTGCGAGAGCCCCTTCGCGGTGTACGACATCGCGAACTTCCACGGATAAGGATTGGTCCGCAGCACGCTCATCGGCATGCACGCCGTGTAGGGATCGTCCTGTGACCTCCGCTTGTCGCGCAGCTCCTTCGCCCACGGCAGCAGCGGCAGCTCGCCGGGCTTGAGGCCGCCGTCGCGCTCGATGTCGGCGACCGTGCCGCCGCCGACCCACGCGCCGGTCAGATCAATCTTCCCGTCCGGCAGCCGCGGAATCGGCTGGCTGTTCAGCTCCGAGTCGCTCAGCACCGGCGTTCCAGGATTGATGAAGGCGACCCCGCCCTCGATGTTCAGTCCGTTGGCAGACGGCGTGCCGTTGCTGACGTCGCGCGTCGTGTCGCCGCCCTGCGCGGCGCCGCCTTGCGCTGCACCGTCCCCGCCCGCCCTGTTGCCGCCGCGCCCCTGGGCCCCCAGCTGCGTGGCGATGACGAGTGCGCATCCAGCCGCGATCAGAACTTGTCTCACAGACAACCCTTTCGAAAACTACCGGATTATATCTGCCGATGCCGTTCGACCTCCAACCGACGCTGACGGGCGCGCTCGTCGAGCTGCGGCCGCTCCGGCCCGAGGATTTCGACGATCTGTACGCCGTCGCGTCCGATCCGCGCATCTGGGAACAGCACCCGCAGAGCGACCGCTACAAGCGGGACGTGTTCGAGGGGTTCTTCGGCGGCGCGCTGGCGTCGGGCGGCGCGTTCGCCGTGGTCGATCGCGCCACCGGCCGGACGATCGGATCGTCGAGGTACTACGGCTTCGACGAGGCCCGCAGCGAGATCGAGATCGGGTGGACGTTCCTGCCGCGCGCGTACTGGGGCGGCGTCTTCAACAGGGAGATGAAGGAGCTGATGCTGCGGCACGCCTTCCGCTTCGTCAACTCGGTCGTCTTCATGGTCGGTCCGAACAACGGGCGCTCGCAGCGCGCGATGGAGAAGATAGGCGGCGTGCGCGTCGGCACGAGGACGCGTGAGCCGGGCGGCGCCGAGAGCGTCGTCTTCGAGATCACGCGCGACGTGTTCGCCGCGCAGTTCAGCCGTATCCACCCACATGCTGGACGGTCCGAGGCGGAGCCTCGCTAGGAGTCAGGCCATGCGACTGTTTCAAATCGACGCGTTCGCCGACGCTCCGTTCACGGGCAATCCCGCGGCGGTCTGCCTGCTCGACGGCGCCACCGCCGACGACAAGTGGATGCAGAGCGTCGCCGCCGAGATGAACCTGTCCGAGACCGCGTTCGTCCGCCGCGAAGGGGACGACTGGTCGCTCCGCTGGTTCACGCCCACGGTCGAAGTCGACCTGTGCGGCCATGCAACGCTCGCGACCGCGCACGCGCTGCTCGAGGAAGGCCTGCTGCCCCGCGGCGGCACCGGACGCTTTCGCACCCGGAGTGGTGTCCTCACCGCGACGCACGACGGCGCATTCATCGAGCTCGATTTTCCCGCCACGGTGGCGCAGCCATGCGCACCACCGGACGAGTTGATCGAAGGGCTCGGCATGCATCCGGCGAGCGTCCTGCGGAACCAGTTCGATTACATGGTCGAGTTGGCGAGCGAAGAAGACCTCCGCTCGTTGACGCCTGATCTCGAGATGCTGGGCCGGATTCCCGTGCGGGGCATCATCGTGACCAGCCGGACCTCGATGCCGGGGTTCGACTTCGTCTCGCGGTTCTTCGCGCCCGCGACGGGCATCGCGGAGGATCCCGTCTGCGGCTCGGCACACTGCGCGCTCGGTCCGTACTGGGGCGCGCGGCTGGGCAAGACAGCGTTGATGGCCTACCAGGCGTCGCCGCGCGGAGGCGTCCTGCGCGTGACGCTGGCCGGCGATCGCGTGCGCATGGCGGGCCGGGCGGTCACCGTGCTGCGCGGAGAACTGAGAGTATGATTCCCCACCATGAAAAGAATGCTCGTGCTCGGAGCCTTGATCGTCGTCGGCGCTCTCTCCATTTCGATCGCCGCGCAGCAGGCGAAACAGGTCATCGACGTGCAGAAGGTCTCCGACAACTACTACGTCCTCACCAGCTCCACGCCCGGCAACGACGCCACGTTCAGCGGCGGCAACGTCGGCGTGTTCATCACCAACGGCGGCGTCGTGCTCGTTGACACGAAGCTCGCCGGCTGGGGCCAGACGTTCCTCGACCGCGTGAAGTCCGTCACCACCAAGCCGGTGACGATGATCATCAATACGCACACGCACGGGGATCACACGGGCAACGACGACAAGTTCGGCACCAGCGTCGAGATCGTCGCGCAGGAGAACACGAAGACCAACATGGCGAAGATGGACGCCTTCAAGGGCGACAAGGCCGTCTTCCTGCCGAAGCGGACGTTCAAGGACACGCTGACGATCGGCAGCGGCAGCGAGCGCATCGACCTCTATTACTTCGGCGCCGGGCACACCAATGGCGACGCGATGGTCTACTTCCCGGCGCTGCGCGTGCTGCAGACGGGCGACCTCTTCGCGCGGAAAGACGCGCCGCGCATCGATCGCGCCAACGGCGGCAGCGGCGTTGCCTACCCGCAGACGCTGTCGAAAGCCGTGGCGACGGTCAAGAACGTCGACGTCGTCGTCCCGGGCCACGCCCCGCTGATGAAGTGGAACGACCTGCAGGAGTATCAGCGCTACACGGCGGATCTGCTGAGCGAAGTGCAGACCGCACGTCGCGCCGGCAAGACGGCCGACGCCGCGGCGGCGTCGATCAAGATGGACAAGTACAAGGGCTACACGTCCGAGGGGATGAAGCTGGCCGTCCAGGCCATCTACGAGGACTTGGGCGCGACCTCGTCGCGCTGAGCGCCCGGCCTCAGACGACGTCGGCGCCGGTCCGGAGCGCCGCCACATCGCGCTCGGACGGCAGCATCTGCAGTCCGAGCGCCGAGCGCAGCGTCATGCGCACGGGATGCCAGAACTGCGAGTATGCGCGGTCCATCCTGCGATCGGTCCACAACTGCAGCGCGAACGCCAGCGCGAGCAGCCCGCCGCCGATGGCGAGGATGAGCGGATGCGCCCACAGCGCCTCGGCGACGCGGCCGACCCACTCTCCCTTGAAGAACCCGCCGGCGATCGCCTCGAGCCGTTCCCCGACGGTCGCATGCCTGTTCCACTCATCGACGACGTAGAGCACGATGCCGGCGACCGCGACGAGCAGCGTCGCGGCCAGCAGCGACCAGTACGAGACCTGCCCGAGCCGCAGGAGCGACCGGTTGCGGCTGACGAGCGATCCCTGGCCCGCGTGCGCGCGGGCGATCTGCGCCTCGATGACGCGGACGCGCCAGTCGGTCGGCAGCATCGAGGAACTGACGACCGCGACGTCGGGCGGAAGCGAGCCGGGGACATACCCCTCGGTGTTGCGCGCGATGCGCTCGAACACGCTGCGATGCACCAGCGCGGGGCCGGCGGCGATCCCGCTGCGCAGCGCTTCGACATCGCGCGGCTGCCAGCGGTAGAAGATGCCGAGGCCGGCGCGCGGGTCGTACATCTTGTCGTTCACGTCCGCGTGGATGTAGTAGCTCTGGCGGTCGCCCGGCACGAAGCGCACGCCGTTGTTCTGTGCTTCGGCCATCATCCATTCGAGCGGCTCGAGCGACATGCCCTGGCGCGGGTAGCCGCCACCCACGTTGGAGTGCACGCCGGCGAACCACACCTGCTTGACCTGTCCCTCGGGCGCGCCGGTCTCGTCCCACAGCACCGGCTTGAAGGCTTCGCGCTCTTCGTCGAGCGCGAGCGCGTGCCGCCCGCATTCCACGCGCCTGTCGAGCGTCGTCGTCCGGAACTTGAAGGCGTAGATGTAGCGATTGATGAAGTCGGCGAGGTTGAACGGTGCGCCGACGGCGTCGACCGTGTCCCACACGCCGATGAAGCGGATGCGCGCATCCGGTGGCATCACCGCGAGGTTCAGCGGCACGGCCGCGCGCTCGCCGCGCGCGCGCCGCACTGGGCCGGCGAGGACGTCGAACAGCAGCGACTGGTACTTCGAACGATACGCGCGGTACACCTGCCTGACCGCGCGCACGAAATCCTCGTTCGTCTCGTAGGCGTCGGCATCGAGGATGCCGCAGGTGAGGATCAGCCCGGCGAGCGTGCGCACCGTGAAGGCGCCGCGGCTGAAGCCGAACAGGTAGAGGTCGTCACCCGGTTCGTAGACCCGCGCGACGCTCGCGTAGAGGTTGCGGATGTTGTGCGACAGGCCGAACCCCGTCGCGCCCGAGAAGATGCGCAGGTACTTCAGCGTCTCGGTGCCGACGCCGTCGTGGTAGATCGCCACCTGCGGCCGCAGCGACGCATCCTTCCTGTGGCCGTTCTGGTCCACCGCTTCGTACAACTTGAAGACGTTGGTGCCACGGTCCTTGATGGTCGTGTTGCCGGTGCCGTCGGCGCAGACGATGATGTTCTTCCGCTGCATGCCCTGCATGGGGACCCCCGTTGTCGTTACAGACCGACTTTCTTGCCCTGCGCTTCCGCGATGATCACGTCCGCAGCCTTCTCACCGACCATGTAGACCGCGCTCACGATGAACAGCCCCGGCACGCGCGGAAAGACCGACGCATCCACCACGCGCAGGCCGTCGACACCGTGCACCTTGAAGTCGCCGCTCAGCACCCCGCCGCGATCCCGGGGACCGATCGGACAGGTGCACGACGCGTGATGTCCCCACGCGTGCGTGCGGACGAACTCCGGCAGCGATGCTTCGGTGGGATAGTCCGGCCCGGGCATCTCCTCGACCATCCCGAGCGATGCCGTCAACCCGGCGGTCATGCGGCGAACCAGCGAGATGCCCTTCACGACTGCCGTCAGGTCGCCGCCCGTCGTATCGGTCCCTTCGTCGAAATACTTGAAATTGATCGCGGGGCGCACGCGCGGATCGCGTGACGCCAGCGTCACCTCTCCCCCGGTGTTGCTCGTGTGCCCCTTCAACACCACCCACGTCAGGTAGTTCGTGTGCTCGCGCAGGACTTGCGAATAGCCGGGCTTGTAGCCGCGGAAGTCGGCCAGCACCGCGTAACAGAAGAGGTCGGGCGAGGGTTGGGCGCCGGTAGAACGGGCGATAACGCAGATCGGAATGCCGTTGGTCGTGTAGATGCCGGTGCGGCTCGCCTTCCACTCCCGATACTGCGGGTCCGCCTCGGTGAACGTCGCGCCGCGCAGCATTTCCCATGGCTGCTTCAGCCGGTTGACGACGGCGACCTCGTAGCGGTCCTGCAGGTTCTTGCCGACGCGGTCGAGCACTTGGACCGGCGCGATCCCGTTGCGCCGAAGCTCTGCTTCGGGCCCGATGCCAGACAGCATTAACAGCTGAGGTGTGTTGAAGGCGCCGCCCGCCAGGATCACTTCGCGACGGGCGCGAACCTGCCGCGGCTCGCCGGGTGAGGCGCTCGGCGTCGCGTGCGCCTGGTACAGGCGCGGGCCCTTGAGGTATTCCACGCCGATCGCCCGCTTCTGCTCGTCGAAGACCACGCGTGTGGCCAGCGCGTCGAGCTCGATCGTCAGCAGGTCCCGGTGGCGCTCGCGCACGTCCATCAGCCGCTCGCGCGCGCCGATGCGCCGGTAGTTGCGCGTGGTCATCGGCGTGTAGCAGGCGCCGAACTCGTCTTCGGAGATGACGCGCCAGTCGTTCGGGTCGCCGAGGCTTTCGAGCCGCGCCTTGGTCGGGATGCCAACTTCTTTCAGCGCGTTGTGGACCGACGCGGTGAACAGCCGCCGGAGGTTCCGGTCGCGGAATGCCTTCCCCGGCGATGCCTTCTCGGTCGTCAGCCAGCCGTCGTAGCCGTGCCGGCTCGGGTTCACGCCCAGCTTGTGGCGCAGGCGCGCCAGCCGCCGATGGCGGCAGTCCTCGAGCCGCTCGAAGTAGGGCCGCATATTCTCGGCGCGCCACGAGGAATCGCCGGTGAGATCCGCCAGCTCGTTCCAGTCCTTGTTCGACGGGTAGACGAAAATCATCGCGTTGTGCGCGGTGCACCCGCCGAGCGTGCCGGCGCGCGGGTACCAGACGCCGCCCCGCTCGGCGATGTACTTCGGGTCGCTCCGCTCCCTTTCGGGGTTCGAGTAGTGATGGACGAAGAAGTCCCACCGCATCGCTTCGTGTTCGGTCGCGAAAGGATGGAACGCGGGCACGTCGTATTGGACCGGCTGCGGATCGCCGCCCGCTTCGAGGACGACCACGGAATAGCCCGCTTCGACCAGGCGGGCGGCGAGCGTCCCTCCGCCGGCGCCCGAACCGACGACGACGAAGTCGGCGGAGGCGGGGGCCTGCGTCCCCGGCTGCTGGCTGGCGGCGGAATGAGCAGGCCCCTCGACTCGTTTTCGCTCGCTCGCGCCAGGCGCCCGCGGCACCCGCAACACGGGCAACGCGAGCGCCGCTTTCAGGAGGTCCCGGCGCTTCACGTCAGAACGTCTTCAGGAAGGCGATGAGCGCGCGTTTGTCGTCGTCGCTGAGCCCCGGTTCTTCGGCGAAGTACGACGTGCCGAAGTAGTGGCCCTTGTTGACGACGAAGTCCTTGCACTTGCTGACGGCGAGCATGTCGTCCACGAGGTTGCCCAGGAGAGTTCCAAGGTCGGGATGCGCGCGCAGCTCCTCCTTCGTGCGGCGGAGCAGCGACAGGACCTTCTTCTTGTGTTCTTCCTGTTCGGTCGGTGTCAGCTCGGAACCGAGCATGTCCATGTTGGTGATGAGGCCGACGGGCATGCCCTTCGGGAACGGACCAATCTTGATCGAATAGTCGCCCCCGCTGATGAAGGGAAACAGCCGGCGGCCGACGGTGACGAACGGCCGCAGGTAGTCGGGGATGTAGTTCTCCGACACCTCCAGATAGCTGTCGACCGTGATGCGGTCGATGACGCCCACGCCGGGACCGTTCTCGCTCAGGAACAGCGTGTCCTTCTGGCGTTTCTCCGGCCACAGCATCTGCTCGATCGAGTCCTGGAACGAGTTCATCCTCGCCTCGACGGACGGACTCCATTCGAAGTGCCCGACCGTGTTGTTCTGCAGGAACGGCGCGGTCGACCAGGCGCTGACAAGCGAGGCAGGACGGATGTATCCGCGGCCGCCGCCGGCCAGCGCGTAGTCGTACTCGGCGCCGGTGACGGGATGACGGACCTTGATCGACCCCACCGCCGGCAGCTGCTTGTACGACTGCGAGGAAAAGTTGTCCCAGATGTTGCCGGCGATGGCGTTGGTGGCCAGCGGGCTGCACGCGTTGATGCCGAGCAGCGTCACCGGCACGCGCAACTCGGTCGACAGGTAATTGCCGTCGAGGAAGTCGTCCCGGGCGACGATCTGGCGCATCGACGCCTTGAACGAATCGGTCTTGGTCCAGGTCCAGTACTCGTTCCACTTCGTCAGGTAGTTGGGTCCGTTGGCGTTCTCGAGGTCGATGGCGGCCGGCACGTCGGGAAGCTTGCTCGAATGGCAGCGGGCGCAGCGTTCGGCGAACACCTCCTTGCCGCGCGTCAGCGTGGCCTGGCTTTCCGTCAGGTACGGCCCCGCCCCCGGCGCGTCCTTCAGGTGATGGGGATCGGTGCTCGCGAGGAAGAAGCGCGCCATGTCGGGCGTCCGCATCTCCGTCGCGCGCCAGTACGCGGAATTCTTCTCGGCCGTCGCGATCGGAATCGGCGAAATCGCCTTGCCGCCGATGATGGCGCGGAAGTGCAGCAGCCACTCCTCGCTGAAGAGCCCGATGTTGATGTAAACGCGGTTGAGAGCCCCGAGGCCGCCGACGGAATCGGACCCGTCCTTCAGGACGCGCGGCGTCCAGACGGTGCCGGGCCAGACGAAGAACCGCGACAGCGGATCGTTCGCGGGCAGGTAGTCGTTGAACTGCTTGTTGTAGCGCTCGCCGCCGCTGATCGATTCCTTGCCCCACTTGCGCGCCTCGCCCATGCGCGGGCCCAGGTAGTACACCGCGTTCATGCTGCGCGGGTTGTTGATGCTGTCGGTCGAGACGAGCGACGTGTCGAGCGTGCCGGGGCGCGAGACGTGCAGCGCCTGGTAGAAGAAGCTCGCCTCGTTCGCGTCTCCCATCCAGTTGAAGATGCGGTCCCACCAGAAGTACTGCGCGCCGACGTTCGAGCTCAGGTTCTCCCACTTCGGCGCTTCGGGATCGGCGGGCGGCCTGATCGGGTTGGGCCCGACATGACAGAAGCCGCACGTCATCCCGACGCGGTACGGCCGCACCAGCTTCGGATCGAAGTAGTAGGTGGCGTCGTTGTAGTAGCGCTCGGAGTCCCAGCGTGCGCGCGCCTTCTCGTCGAAGTCGGGGTTCGGAAACAGGCGCAGGCCGACGACGCCGGTTGGCTCGCCGTAGTAGGAGCCGACGGGCACGGTCCGGCCGCGCGCGCCGATCTTGACGCCGGGGTACTTGCTCGCGTCGGCGAACGGATCCGGCGGGCACGCCGGGTCGCGGACGTCGAGCCACAGACCGAAGCGATTGGGATCGGGTCCGGTCGGCTCCTTGAAACACGGCTCGTTGACAAGGCCGAGGTAGCGCCAGCGATTGCGCCGCGAGTACTCAACTTTGTAATCGCCGGCCGGCGGATGCGAGGAAATCGTCTTCAGCAGGTCGAACGTGCCGAGGCTGTCGATCGTCAGCCGATCCCACATGCGATCGTTGCCGCCGGTCCAGACGATCCACATGTTGCGCCCCTCGACGTCCGCCTGGTTGAGCGCAGGGCGCGGCACGTTGTCGTCCATGTCGCGGAAGTAGTCGGGCGTCGGGCGCACCATCTCTTCGGGCTTGACGCCGGCGCGCATCGCCTCGTCCTGCACGGTGCCCGGCCGCGGCTCGCGGGGACCGCAACTCAGCACATTGACGGCGATGATGGCCGCGCACACTGCAGCCGCACACCGGGTCATCGCGACGCTCCTTGTCGAAGTGGGGTGGGGACTGACAACCCTAACCCATCATCACCAAAACTGAAAGGATGTGTGCACGATTTCCGCGCAAACCCGGTTGAAAGTCGTTGTGCTGGCACGCCAGCCTCGCTAGCATGCGCCGCATGTCGGACATCCTCTTCGAACCACTCAAGTTCCGCAATCTCACCGTCAAGAACCGCATCTTCCGATCGAATATCTCGGGGCGCTTCGACAACTACGACGGCTCGGGCAACCAGGCGCGCATCAACTGGGAAACCAAGTTCGCGCGCGGCGGCGTCGGCGCCATCATCTCGTCGTTCGTCCCCGTCCACATCCACGGGCGCATCATGCCCGGCTACGCGACCATCGATCGCGACGAGCGCATCCCGTTCTGGCGCAAGGTCGGCGAAGCGGTCCATCAGTTCGACTGCAAGTTCATCCTGCAGCTCAGTCACGGCGGCCGGCAGCGTGACATCCCCGGCATCGAGTACGAGAAAGGGCAGAGCTCGACGAACAAGGCCGACCCGCTGCACGGTTTCGAGTGCAAGGCGATGACGAAGGCCGAGATCACCGAGACCGTCAACAACTTCGCGGAAGGCGCGCGGCGGGCCCGCGAGGCGGGCCTCGACGGCGTCGAGCTGCACGGTGCGAACGGCTACCTGATTACCCAGTTCCTGAGCTCCGCCATCAACGATAGAAACGACGAATACGGTGGTCCGCTACAGAACCGGGCCCGGTTCGTCATCGAGATCGTCAAGGCGATTCGGAAGCGGGTCGGCAACGACTTCCACCTGCAGATGAAGATCAGCGCCACGGAACACAACAACGACCTGGCGTTCCTGAAGTTCGAGGGGAAGGGCAACACGGTGGACGATTCCATCCAGGTCTGCCGCTGGCTCGTGGACGCGGGCGCCGACGCCGTGCACGTCTCGACGGGCAGCTCGTTCCCCCACCCGAAGAATCCCGCGGGCAGCGACCTGCCCGTCGACGTCCTCAGCCAGGTGTACGAGCAGCTCGCCTCGAGCGGCACGCACACGTTCCGCAACCTGCTGCTGTTCCGCGGCGCCGTGACGGGCCCGATTTTCAGGGAGCAGTGGCTGCACGCGGGCGTGCCGGCCGACAAGATCGAGGGCGCCAACCTGCCCGACGCGCGGAAGATCAAGCAGGCGGTCAACGTGCCCGTGTTGTGCACCGGCGGCTTCCAGACGGCGTCGGTCATCCGCGGCGCCATCACGCGCGGCGACTGCGACGCGGTCAGCGCGGCGCGGCCGCTCGTCGCCAACAACGACCTCGTCAAGCAGTTCCAGGCAGGCAAGGACAAGCCGGACAGGCCGTGCACCTACTGCAACAAGTGCCTGGTGCACGTCGTCGAGCACCCGCTCGGCTGCTACGAGGAAAGCCGGTTCCCGGGTGGCCGCGACGAGATGATGGCGCAGATCATGTCCGTCTTCTCACCGGCCCCGTTTGCGTGAAGCCGATCAGGCCGTGGGCCGGCTAAAGCCGGCCCCTACGCTGCCGGCCCCTACGGTCTCGGCAACCCCTACCGCTGATTCCTTGTACACGCGGTACGCCTCCTCGAACATCTGCTCGCGGCTCGCGAAGCGGCTCTCGTCCCAGCACGCCAGCGGTGACAGCAGCGCGTTGACGAGGCATTTGTTGCAGTAGGTGCAGGGTCGCTCCGGAGCGTCGTGCCCCTGCTCGAACCGGTGCACCAGGTCCGGATTGGCCAGCAACCCGCGCGCGATCGTCGTCACATCGCAGTGGCCCGCCTGGAGCGCCTCGCGGATCCGGCTCGCCGTCTGCCAGCCGCCCACGCAGAAGACCGGCAGGCCCGATGCGGCCTTGATCTTCGCCGCGTCGTACTGGTTCATCCCCTCGATCTTCTCCGGCAGCAGGCGGCCGTTGCGCTTGAACGCCATGCGCCGGCCCCAGTTCCATTCGAAGAGACGGCGGAAGACCGCGAACTGCATCAACAAGAAGGTGATCGGCACGCGGGTGCCCTCGTAGAACAGGCCGGCCAGGCTGTACCTCGAGTCGTCTGCCGGCAGCAGTCCGGCGGGCACGAGCGGGTGCGGGAACGTATCGCCCTGGGACACGTGGATGGCGTCCAGCCCGGCGTCGGCCAGCCAGCGTGAGACCTGCATCGTGTCGTCGATCGTGTTGCCGACGTCGCGGACAAATGGCGCCATGAAGGCGTTGTGCTCGTCGCGTCCGCTCAGTTTCATCGACACGAAGAAGTCCCTGCCGACCTCGGCCCGCACGGCGGCCAGCACCTCCAGGAGCAGCCGGGCGCGCGTCCTGAGGTCGCCGTTGTACTCGTCGCGGCGATCGTTGATCGCCCCGGACAGGAACTGGTGCAGGACGTAGCCGTTGCAGGCGACGATTTCGATCCCGTCGGCGCCCGCCGCGCGGGCGCGGCGCGCGGCGTCGGCATAGGCGCGCACGAGATCGCGGATCTCGGCAATCGACATCCGGCGGGCGCGCAGCCCGTAGAGGAGATCCGGCCTGTTCGTGGAGCTCGGCGGATTGATGCCGAGGAATTCCTTGCGCGGAAGGTCGCGCTGCCGGCCGGAGAAGTGCAGCTGGATGATGTAGCGGCAATCGAGCCGGTGCACGTCCTCGACCAGCCGGCGCCACGACGGGATCGTGCGGTCGTGATCGATGCTCGCGTAGCCGGGCACCGCGATGCCATCCGTGCGGATCCCCACATTGGAGGAAATGATGGCGGCGATGCCCCCGCGCGCGAAGCGGCGCTCCCACGCGAGTCGCGCGTCCGACATCGAGCCGTCGTAATAGTCGGCGCGGCCGCCGATGCTCGAACGCACGACGCGGTTCTTCAAGCGCAATCCGTTGATCGTCAGTGGCTGAAAGATCGGGTCGGCTGCGGACGGTGTCACGTGCCCTCCTCGAATCGCCGGCGGTGATTGCACGGATCGTGAGGATCGCTGTTGTTCAGGGGGGTGGTTACTCATATCATGTCCTGCCCCCTACCCTTTCAATCGACATCGAGGCGGACCGGATGGCGAAGGTTGCCACAACTGTGATCGCGACAATCGCAGTTCCAAGACGGGCCCTGTGGACGTGGCTCGTACCCGGCGTGTTCTACGACCAGCTCGATACTGTTGTCCGCGACGAGGCCGGACTTCCGGGTTGCACGAAAACAACGGGCACCACCGGTCCATGGGACGTCTCCGGCTCGACGCGCATCGTCCACCTCTCGGACGAGACGACGGTTCGAGAAACCGTGAAGGTGGCGACGGCACCCGACTACTTCGCGTATCGCCTGACCGAGTTCTCGAGCCGGCAGGTCGGCATGCTGGTGCGTGAGGCGGGCGGCCAGTGGTGGTTTACCGACGAGGGCATGGGCACGCACGTGAAGTGGACCTACACCGCCGAGAGCCGCAACCTGCTCGCGATGGTGGTGCTCTTCCCGGTCATCAGGATCCTCTGGAACCGCTACATGCGTAACTCGATGCGGGTGATCAAGGAACGCGCGGAGAAGGAGATCGCGGGGAGGGCGGCGACCGTATGACACAGTGGAACTTCGATCTGGTCAACTTGCACGGACCACAGGAGATCACGGCCGAGGACCGCGCCTATCGCGGGTCCCGCTACTCGGAGGTCCGCAAGGCGCTGTACCAGAACCCGTATCGGGACGGCGTCTGCGGTCAGGCGCCAGGCCCCCTGCCGATGTTCAAGTCCACCATCCGCAACGCGTGGCGCGGGTTGTTCTCGGGTGAGAACAAGTTCAGGCAGGCGTCCGCCCGCTCGATGGATTCGCAGGCCGACCTCCGCTGGGGTCCGGATGGAAAGGGATGGCGCCGCATCATCGCGCCCAACGGCATCTGCGTCCTCGGCACGTGGGAGATCACCGAGCGCAGCATGTACACGGGTTACTACGCCAAGGGAGCGAGGGGACTGACCATCGGACGCTTCTCGTCGGACGGCAACGAGACCAAGCGTGGTCAGCGCCGGTCGTTCAGCCTCGGCATGAAGATCTATCCGACGATCGATACCGAGCACCCGACGCCGCTCATCCCTGCCAGCCTGATCGTGCAGGAGGATCTCGGGGGCCTGCGCACCGCCTACATCAACGACGCCGAGCTGGTGAACTCACCAAGCGTGCACGCGTATCGCCGCGGCATCTACTTCCTGATCATGCTGCGCGCCGGGCCGATCTTTCAGCGGCTCGACAAGGTCCCCAACGCCCGCCAGGTCTATCAGCCCGCGGAGCTCGGGCACGATCCCGCCGTGCCTGTCCATGCACCCAAGCACTTGATGTTCAAGATGGCGCAGGGGCAGCGACGGGTCGAGGGTCACCATCTCGATTTTCGCGACGAGATCTACGGCCACATGTTCAACCCCGGCGACGTCGAGCCGACCGGCTCCATGGTGTTCGACATCTTCGTGTCGGACTACGGCCGTGAGAGCGGCGTGCAGGGGCTGTCGCGCGTGAAGGTCGACGACTGGCAGCGCATCGGCACCCTGCGGTTCACCGAAGCGATCTGCTCGTACAACGGCGACCACGTCATCCAGTTCCACCACCCGCGCTGGCGCGACGACCGCAACGACGCGTCCACCTACGTCCGTATGCGCGAGGAACGCGTGCGCCGCTGACCCGCGACGATCGAGCGCCGGCCATGCCCAGCTCCTTCGACGTCATCGTGATCGGCACCGGCTTCGGCGGGGCGATCATGGCCCGCCGCCTCGCCGAGAAGGGCATGCGCGTGCTGGTCCTCGAACGCGGCCGACGGTGGGACCCGAGCACGTACCCGCGGAAGCCGACCGACCCGTGGATCTTCAGCGACACCCACCCGGCGCTGCTCAACGGCTGGATGGACATGCGCTTCTATCGCGGGATGACGGTGGCGCAGGCTGCCGGCGTCGGCGGCGGATCGCTGACCTACAGCAGCGTGGCGGTGGAAGCCACCCCGGACGTCTTTGCCGAGGGGTGGCCGGCCGAGATCACCCACCAGGAGCTGAAGCCGCATTACGACACGGTGGCGCGTGAGATGGACCTGCAGGTGCTCCCCGACGGCCAGCTCACCCGCCGCTTCGAGATCGCGCGCGATGCGGCGCGGAACCTCGGCTACGCGAGCCGGTTCTCGAAGGCGCCGCTCTCCGTCAGCTTCTCCCCGGACTGGAACTACCAGCTCGACGACCCGTTCAATCCGAGCCACTCGCGCCAGTTCACCAACGCGCACGGGCACCCCCAGGGGACGTGCATCCACCTGGGGAACTGCGACATCGGCTGCGACGTGCGCGCGAAGAACGGGCTCGACGTCAACTACATTCCGCGCGCCGAGCAGAAAGGCGCCGAGGTGCGGCCGCTGCACCTGGTTCGCGTCATCGAACCGGCCGGCGCCACCTACCGCGTCGTCTTCGACCGCATCGAGCATGGACGGCTGATTCGCGGCGAGGAATACGCCGCGCGCGTCGTCCTCGCCGCCGGGAGTCTCGGCAGTACCGAGCTGCTGCTCCGCTGCCGCGATCAGTACAAGACGCTGCCGGCGTTGAGTCGAACGCTCGGCGCGCGCTGGAGCGCGAACGCCAACTTCATTTCCATGGCGGTCTTTTCGCGCGACGAGCACGTGCGGCAGTCGACGGGCCCGACGATCTCCAGCATCCTCGACTTCGCGGACGGCGGCTTCCGGAACCAGCGCTTCGTGATCGAGGACGACGGCTTCCCGAACGCGGTGCTCAACGCGGTGAAGGCGTACCTGGATCGCGGCATCCGCACACCGTTCGGGCGGCATCTGCTCAACGAGCTCGAGGAGCACCTGCGCAACGACACGCCCCTCCGCAACGTGCTGCTGTGGCTGGGCGCGGGCAAGGACGCCGGCGACGGGCGGCTCTCGCTGAAGCGCCGCTGGTTCATGCCGTGGCGGCAGGTGCTCGACCTGGCGTGGCGCGTCGAGGGCTCCGAGGGGGTGCTGAACGCGATGGAGGTGATGCACCAGAACCTGACGGAGGCGACCGGTGCCCGCTTTCGCTCGCTTCCCACCTGGACGCTGCTCAAGAGCCTGCTGACGCTGCACCCGCTCGGCGGCTGCGCGATGGGCACGTCCGCCGAGAACGGCGTCGTCGATCATCTCGGGCGCGTGTTCGGCTACCCGAACCTGATCGTCAGCGACGGCGCGGTGCTGCCGACACCGACGGTCCGCAATCCGTCACACACCATCGCCGCGCTCGCCGAGCGCATGGCTGCTCACGTCCAGTAGCAGAGGAGACATCGATGCCTCCAACCCACAAGGGCTTGCGCGAGCTGTTCACGTACCCGCTGATGTCGGCGATCTTCGACCGCCGCACCCGCCGCGTCGCGCGCGGCACGTCGATCGTCTCGGGTCCCATCAGCTACACCAGCCCGAACAAGCCGGCGCCGCTCAGCCCGCTCGAGGAAGCCGTGCTCGTCGTCTGCACCGGCCTGACGGGCTCGACGACGATGCACGACGTGCCGGCGAAGAACCAGGACGGCAGCGACCGGTTCTCGGCGCCGCTCATCAACATCATCGCGCGCTCGGCCAGCAGCATCGACAACGCGCACGCCGTGTCGTTTTTCCTGATCAACGACGAGGGGACGTTCCTGATCAAGCACGCGCGGAACCGCGAGGCGCTCGAGCTGCTGCGCCAGCTGCCGCCGCGGTGGGAAGACTGGAGCGAGAACGACTGGCTGTCCGCGGCGAGGAGCGTCAAGCACAAGTTGTACAGCGAGCGGCTCGACTTCCCGCGCCACTGGCCCTACTACTTCATCTGGAACCGGCAGATCTCGAACCGCCCGGGCACGACGATCCTCCTGCCGGTCGTCGATCTCACGCGGCAGTTCATCAACGTCATCATCAGCCTGTTGTCCGAGGAGGATGGCCAGCGGCCGCTGTTCATCGACGACTGGTCGAGATTCCGGCCACGGACGCTGCTCGACTGGGGCGCGAAGGTCGGCAGCCTGCTCGGGTTCATCCCGAACATCTCGTATCAGATCATCGGCGGCGCGTCGCGCGCGCGCGGCGGGTGGCTGAGCACGGACTACCCGGCGCCGATTGGATACGCCAACACGCTGCGCACGGACTACGAGACGTTCTTCCAGCTGCAGAACCTGATGCTGATCGCGCAGGGCATGGGGCTCGGGGCGTGGATTCACGCCGCCGTCGGCGCGCCGTACCTGTTCGAGCGCGACCCCGCGAGGGGGAAGTTCGGCATCGAGTTCCGCATGCAGAAGCCGAAGAAGTGGGGCCGCTGGCAACGCTCGCCGCCGCTGCCGACGACGATCGACAACCCGATCGGCATCGACGGCGTGCTCGAGTCGCTGACGCCGCCGTACGTCAACA
This sequence comes from Vicinamibacterales bacterium, assembly GCA_035571515.1. GTDB lineage: Bacteria > Acidobacteriota > Vicinamibacteria > Vicinamibacterales > UBA2999 > Gp6-AA40. Next base: position 2,546 of record DATNCQ010000216.1, on the reverse strand, counting down.
CGATGGACGAAGCCGTGGACAAGGTGATCGAGGAAAAGTACGGACCGCTCGGCACCTACGGCGACCATACGATCTTCGATCGCGCCTACAAGAAGAGCGAGTACGGCGACGCGTTCCTCAAGATGGCGAGCCGCCGCCCGACGCCGAAGGCGGTCGAGTACGCGAGGGAGATCTGCACCTACATCTACGACACCTACGGCCGCTTCCCGGCGCACGTCAACGCGATCCACGTCCCGGGCGTGTGGCTGCAGTTCTCGCATCTCGAGCTGGAGTTCTACGACAAGTACTTCGACGCCGGCCTCTATCAGCGGCAGGCGGCGCACGATCAACTATGGGGTGATCACTGAGATGGTCGTCGACACGATGAAACCGACTACCGAGCAGGGACGCCGGTTCAGCGCGGTCAAGGTCTATCAGGCGATGCTGGCGCTCAGCATCGTCTCCAACCTGATCGTCGGGGTCATCATCTTCCTCTGGCCCGATTCGTTCACGAGCTTTGCCGGTCAGCCGGAGGCGTTCCCGAAGGCGTGGCCCCGTCACTGGGGCATGCAGCTATGGGCGATCGACTTCCTCTACCTGCCTGGCTTGTGGAACCCCGAGGAGAACCGCTGGCCGAACTGGACGGGCATCGTCATCCGGTTCACGTTTTCCGCGTTCTTCCTCAGTCAGGGCGACGGCTTCACGCCGATGGGGATCTACGACGGCATCTCCGGGCTGCTGCTGCTGATCGGCTACCTCCCGGTCACGCGCGCGACGAGGCTCAAGAGCTGAGTCGCCGCGTACTTCACCGACCACGGGCCACGGAGGCACGGAGACGCGGAGACGGGCAACCACGAAGTTCACGAAGAACACGAAGGGCCGAAGCGGTCGCCGGGCCGCCAACGGCGGCCACGCGTGAGGGCGCGTTCCCGGGAACAAACCGCATCGATCACCACGCGGCTTGTTCCCGGCGACGCGCCCTCGCGCGTTGTCGGCGCGCGACGCGCGCCGACCGGCGACCGCTCTCCGTGTCTCCGTGTCTCCGTGGCTCGTGGCTGCGAACGTCAGGCGCTGACTCGCGTCGTCGCTCACTAGGTCCATGACGTTGTGGTAGTGTCGCGCGCCATGAGGACCCACCGCGCTGCCGCTGTCGCCCTGTTCCTGCTCGCATCCATGGGCCTTCGCGCGCAAGCGCCAAAGACGCATCGCCTCGAGGCGACGCCGTCGACGGTCGCGTACGGCTACTACTGGTCGGACGCCGCACCGGTGTTGCGCGTCGCGTCGGGCGACGTCATCGACGTGGACACGCTTCTGACGAACACGCCGGCCGGACTGCAACGCGCGGGCGTACCGGAGGACAAGATCCAGGGGTCGTTGAAAGCGATCGTGTCGGAGGTGACGGGCGACCGGCGTGGTCCCGGGGGACACATCCTCACCGGTCCGGTATACGTCGAAGGCGCGCAGGCAGGCGACGTGCTCGAGGTGAAGATCCTCGCCATCGGGTTCAACATCGACTACGGCTACAACGGCTGCAGCGGCATCCTGCCCGAAAACTGCGACGCGTCGCTGCCCTCGCGCATCATCCCGATCGACGCGAAGACGATGACCGCGCGGTTCGCGCCCGGCATCGTCGTTCCGCTGCGACCGTTCTTCGGCAGCATGGGCGTCGCGCCGGCGCCGGAGCTTGGCCGCGTCAGCAGCAATCCGCCGGGCAGGCACGCGGGCAACATGGACAACAGGGAGCTCGTCGCCGGTAGCACGCTGTTCATTCCCGTCTTCGTGCCGGGCGCGCTCTTCGAGATCGGCGACGGCCACGGCGCGCAGGGCGACGGTGAAGTGGATCAGACCGGCATCGAAACGTCGCTGCGCGGGCGGCTGCAGCTCACCGTCCGGAAGGACATGAAGCTGACGTGGCCGCGCGCCGAGACGGCGACCGACTACATCAGCATGGCGGCCGATCCCGATCTGATGACGGCCACGAAGGTGGCGATTCAGGAGATGGTCGACTTCGTCGCGGCGACCAGACATATGACGAAGCACGAGGCATATCAGCTGATCAGCGTTGCGGGCCACGTGGCCATCACACAGCTCGTCGATCGCCCGAACCACGGCGTGCACGTGCGCCTGCCGAAGAGTGTGTTTCGCCCGTGAACCAGCGCCTCACACGGCGACGGGCCACCGAGACACAGAGACACAGAGAGCGGTCGCCGGGCCGCCAACGGCGGCCCACGCGTGAGGACGCGTGCCCGGGAACAAACCGCATCGATCGCCGGGCGGCTTGTTCCCGGCGACGCGCCCTCGCGCGTTGTCGGCGCGCGACGCGCGCCGACCGGCGACCGCTGCAGTCCTGCGTGTCCTTCGTGAACTTCGTGGTTGGCCGCCTCTGTGCCTCTGTGGCTACGTGACGGCGAAGGGCGCTCCGGATCGCAGCGGTCAGCGGGTTTTCAGGTATTCGATGAGCGCGCGTTTCTGGTCCGCCGACAAGGTCGTGCCGTAGGTGTGCCCGCCGTTGTCGTTGCCGGGCTGCATCACGTCGAACGGCGTGCCGAACCGCTGCGCCTCGGCGC